>JAHZDG010000001.1:0-3384 GCA_019422485.1 Alistipes sp.
GATTTCTCAATTTATCAACGCATTGGGCGTGGTACTGATTACCAAAGCCCTGTTGGGAACCTCTCCGATCTCCAGTCTGCCTTATGTCGTCAGCATTTTCACCCCTTACACACTGGGAGAATACACCTTTCTACAGAACATGATTTTTATCATGATCGAGGTGGCTGTGATGGGGTGGCAGAACTTTAACCTCAAACGAGGTGAAATTCTCGTACAAATTCCGCTCGTTCTCTTTTTCAGTTTTTCCATCGACCTGTGCATGAACTTTTTCGCCGGTCTCAATCCCGACCATTACAGCAGTCAGTTATCCTGCCTGCTGATCGGATGTGCCCTGTTGGGAACCGGCATCGGTTGGGCCGTCAAAGCCAATGTCGCCATGAATCCCGGGGAATATGTGGTACGCGTCATCGCCAACCGCCTGCAACGAGAATTCGGCGTCGTCAAAATGTGGTTCGACATTACGTTGGTTTCCCTGGCTTGTCTGGTGTCGCTGCTCTTCATGCACAACTTCAGCGGAGTGCGGGAAGGAACCCTTATCTCGGCATTGCTGGTTGGCCCGATCGTCCGATTCACCACTCCTTACTGGCGATTCATGGACAAATGGCTTTTTGCCCATTAAACCCCTTGATCCAATTCATTTTACAAACTCTAAGCAGAGTAGGGGAAAACCTCTATTCTATTTCTGCATAGTAATACCCCTTTTATATTCTTTGTCTCCGGAGTCCCCACGTGCTTTTAGGCTCCGAGCACATTGCCCCACAAAAAACGCCTTACCCTTCAAGGGCAAGGCGTTCTTTTTTAGTTGATTTCCCAACAGACTATTCGTGCGAAGCGAAATACTTCATGAACTGAGCCCGTTCGTAAGCCATCGGGTTATTGACACGGCCGTAATTCAGTTTGCCAACCACTTCCTGCATCGATTCGAACCCTTGTTCCTGCATCCACGATTCCAGGAAAGAGGTAATCTTGCCGATGGTTTCCAAACCGCCACGGTAAACCGTCGAGCAAACTTCAAAGACTTTCGCCCCGGCCAACAGCACTTTGGCGGCATCTTCACCCGTATGCACCCCGGTCGAAGCAGCTATATCCAACTGCGGGAAGGCGGCCGAAGCCATCGCAATCCAGCGAATGCTGTTGCGCAATTCGGCCGATGAGCTGAAAATATCGGCTTCAGTCACTTCCAGCGAACGGATATTGATATCGGGTTCATAAAAACGATTGAACATCACCACACCCCGGGCGTTGCGATGAGCAATGCCTTCTACTACGTTCAACAGGTTGGTAAAACGCGAAGTCACCTTCACCGCTACCGGCAGTTTCACAGCCGACGTTACCGCTTCCACAATCGACAGATAACGCTGTTCGATCTCAGCCGCCGTTTCATCCCGACGGGTCGGCAACAAAAAGATATTGAGTTCCAAAGCATCCGCCCCGGCTTCTTCGATGCGGCGGGCGAAATCCACCCATCCGCCCTGAGCCACACAGCAAATGCTGGCGATCACCGGAATCGACAACGTGCTCTTCAGGTCACGAATCATATTCAGGTACTGTCCCAGATAGTCTTCCTTGAGATAGAACTGGAGATAATCGGCTGCTTCCGTATAGGCCGTATAGTTTTCCAAATGGGTGGTTTCGTTGAGAATCTGTTCCTCAAACACCGATTTCAACACCACGGCACCGGCTCCCGATGCTTCCAGGCGAGTGATTTTTTCCCGCGTCGAGGTCAGACCGCTACTGCTCACGATCAACGGATTGCGCAGGGAAAGCCCCAGGTAATTGGTCTGTAAATTACTCATAATCTTATTATAATATGGGTTTATTGTATTGTCTGGCTCCAAAGATCAACGTTCCGAGACGCACCATGGTGCTGCCACAGTCGATGGCCAACGGATAATCTTCGCTCATGCCCATGGAGAGAGTATCGAATTCCGGGCCAAAATGTTCGTCTTGCTTGATCCGCTGAAAAATGGCGTGCAACCGTTCGAACTCCGAGCGAACCACCTGCTGATCATCGGTAAAAGTCGCTATGCCCATCACGCCCCGCAGACGGACTCCACCGAGGCTTTTCCAAGCCCCTGAAGCCATATAGTCCAACAGCTCGTTCTCCGCCCAACCGTGTTTGCTCTCCTCGCGGGCCACATGCACCTCCATCAGCACATCGATGACCCGACCGTGTTTGAGGGCCTGCTGATGAATCGTCTCCAACAATCGGGCCGAATCCACCGAGTGAATCAAGGTGACAAACGGTGCAATGTACTTTACCTTGTTCGTCTGCAAGTGTCCGATCAGATGCCACTGAATGTCTTTCGGCAGCACCTCATATTTGGCCACGAGTTCCTGGACCCGGTTTTCACCAAAAATCCGCTGACCGGCATCATACGCCTCCTGAATGGTTTCGGGCGGATAGGTTTTGGATACCGCTACCAGCGTCACCCCTTCAGGCAGGGTCTTCTTCAACGACTGAATCTGTTCTTTTATGGACATAACGTGCGGTCGTTTGACCGGAATTTTCTATTTTTGTTGACCTTTGACTTTTGAACCATCAAAATTAGCTAAAAAGACGCAATATGAAAAGAAAATTGATCGCATTATTTCTGGCGACCGCTCTGTGGCCGACCCTCCAAACGGATGCATGCACCAACATCCTCATTTCCAAGGGGGCTTCGACCGACGGATCGACCATGATCACCTACACGGCCGACAGTCACCAACTCTATGGTTGTCTGTATTATCATCCGGCGGCGGAATATCCGGCCGGCACCATGATGAAAATCTACGAATGGGATACGGGCAAATACCTGGGCGAAATTCCGCAGGTCGCCAAAACCTATTCGACGGTCGGCAACATGAACGAACACCAGCTGATCATTGCCGAAAGTACGTTCGGCGGACGCGGTCTGGGCGACTCAACCGGCATTATGGACTACGGTTCTCTGATCTATACCACCCTGCAACGCGCCAAAACCGCTCGGGAAGCCATCCAGGTAATGACCGATCTGGTCAATGAATACGGTTATTACTCCAGCGGCGAATCGTTCTCGATCGCCGACCCGAACGAAGTATGGCACATGGAGTTGATCGGCAAAGGCTGCAAGATCGTCAACGGTAAAAACGTCAATAAAGGAGCCGTATGGGTAGCCGTACGCGTTCCCGACGGGTACATCGGCATGCACGCCAACCAGGCCCGCATCACCACCTTCCCGCTGAACGATCCGGAAAATTGCCTGTATGCTCCCGACGTGATCTCGTTCGCCCGGGAGTCCGGTTATTTCAAAGGAGAAGACAAAGACTTCAGTTTCGCCGATGCCTATGCTCCGTTGGAATTCAGCGGTCTGCGTGCCTGCGAAGCCCGCGTATGGAGCGCCTTCAACCGGGTTGTGGACG
>JAHZDG010000001.1:3394-4407 GCA_019422485.1 Alistipes sp.
ACCTCGACTATGCCATGGGGATCGACGCCTCGAACCGCCTGCCGTTGTTCGTCAAACCGTCTCACAAACTGACCCCGAAAGAAGTCATGTGGCTCATGCGTGACCACTACGAAGATACCCCGATGGATATGCGCAAAGACATCGGTGCCGGCGGTCACAACCTGCCGTACCGTTGGCGTCCGATGAACTTCACCGTCGACGGGGTAGAGTACCTCAACGAACGTGCAACGGCTACGCAACAGACCGGTTTCTGGTTCCTGGCACAGGGTCGCAGCTGGCTGCCCGATGTGATCGGCGGGATCATCTGGTTCGGGGTAGACGATTCGGGCACCTCCTGCCTGACCCCCATTTACAGCTGCACCAACCGCATTCCGGAATGCTTCCGCGAAGGCAACGGCCACATGACCGAATATTCGCCCACCTCGGCATTCTGGCTCTTCAACCGGGTCACCAACTTCGCCTACATGCGTTATGACCTGATCAGTCAGGACATTATCAAAGTCATCAACGAAACCGAAGACCGCAATTTCGCTGAAATTCCGGCGGTAGACGCGGCTGCTCAGCTGCTTTACAAACAGAATCCCCAACTGGCCGTAGATTTCCTGAGCAACTACTCGGTGAGCACGGCCCAAAACATGTTCGATCGCTGGAAAGAACTGGATGAATATCTGTTGGTAAAATACCTGGACGGGAATGTCAAGAAAGAAAAAGACGGGAAATTCCTGGACAACGGCAACGGAAAGAACATTCCGGCTTCACCCAACTATCCGGGCTACAATGAAGAATGGGAAAAAGCCGTAGCCGGCAGCACGGGCGATCGTCTGAAAGTAGTAAAAACCAAAAACCTGCCGAAATAATCCGGCCCTACAATCCCCTAAAAACCGGCGTGGAAAATTTCCACGCCGGTTTTCTTTCATGGCACCTATACGCCTCTCACAACAGCACTTACCTTCAACAAGCAAAAACTTCTCTCGAAGGCATCTGTTAGATCCCCCGCACATAATATCTGTGCA
>JAHZDG010000001.1:4417-37116 GCA_019422485.1 Alistipes sp.
AGGAAACCCTTATAAAACAAAGGCTTCCTCGTTGAACTAAAGGCTAATCGCTCGGACTATTCGATCTTGTGTGCCCCCTGCGAAATCACCACTTCGATGATCCGAGGTTCACGACCGAATTTCTCCTGATATTTCGTTTTGATTTCCTGCAGATAGGCGTCATAAGCCTCTGTTTTAACCAGGTTGATCGTGCAACCGCCAAAGCCGCCACCCATCATGCGGGCACCCAGCACTCCGGGATTGGCATGAGCGATATCGGCCAGGAAGTCCAATTCCGGGCAGCTCACTTCATAATCCTGACTCAACCCCTTGTGCGAACCGTTGACCTTCTGCCCGAAAGTCACATAATCGCCCTGTTCCAAAGCCTGGCAGGCATCCAACAGACGTTGGTTTTCCTCGATCACAAACCGGCAACGACGATAAACCACTTCTTCCATTTCGTCTTTGTAACGGTCGAGCATATCCAGGGTCACATCCCGCAATGATTCCACACCCGGCACGTGAGAGGCCACCACCGAAACGCCTTTTTCGCACTGCTCACGACGCACATTGTATTCCGACGAAGCCAGCGAATGTTTCACGCCGGTATCGAACAGCACCACCTTGCATCCGGCCGCTTCCGGATCGAACGGTTCGAGCTTATACTCCAACGAACGGCAGTCCAGACGGATAATCTTGCCCTTTTCGCCGAACAACGAGGCGAACTGGTCCATAATTCCGCAGCGCACCCCGACATAATTATGTTCGGTCATCTGACCGATCTTGGCCAACTGCGCCCGATCGAAGCCCAGTCCGAACAGATCGTTCAGGGCAAACCCCACGGCACTTTCCAAAGCCGCCGAAGAGGAAAGACCCGCGCCCAGCGGCACATCGCCCCCGAAAGCCATATCGAAAGCCGGCACCTGAGCCCCGCGTTTTTCCATCTCTTTGACCACTCCATAAATATAGCAAGCCCACTGTTGAGCGGGTTTTTCACCGGCCATATCCAATTCGATCGCTTCGTCGTAATCGATGGAGTAGAGACGGCACACCTTCCCGCCATTGGGTTTGACAGCCACATAGATCGCCTTGTCAATGGCACCGGGCATCACAAAACCCATGTTATAATCGGTGTGTTCGCCGATCAGATTGACCCGGCCCGGAGAGGCGTACAGCGAAGCTCCCTCGCCAAAATGCGCCTTGAATTTTTCCTGCAATTGTGTCTTCATGTCGTATAATTTATGGCTTTTATTCGTTTGATTGAAAAAGACTGACTGACTCTTTCAACGTTTACTCTGTCCAGTATATTTCCTCCGGATAGTCCACCCGGCTCAAAAACAGACCCTGAGGGGGAGCCGACGTACCGGCCAATCCGCGATTTCCACCTTCGATGATCCGGCAGAATCCTTCCCGGGAAAGCTTGCCCCGGCCCACATCCAGCAACGTACCCACAATCGCCCGCACCATGTTGCGTAAAAAACGATCGGCCGCAATCGTGAAAACCCATAAGCCATCCTGCTGTTCCCACTGCGCCCGCACCACATGGCACACGTTCGTCCGGTTATTGGAGTGCAATTTGGCAAAGCTGGTAAAATCCTCATAACGAAGCAACTCGGCCGCCGCTTCATTCATGGCCGCCCCATCAAGCGGACAGGTGAGGGTACAGGCCCGATCCCGGGTAAACGGATTTTTCCGAGGCGATACATAATAACGATATTCCCGCAACCGGGCATCGAAACGAGCATGTGCGTCATCCCGCACCCGTCTCAGGGCACTGACCGCAATGTCCGGCGGCAAGACGGCATTCAGATGATAACAAAAATCGGCCGCCGAACCGATCGGCTGCCCCACATCGAAATGGGCTACATAAAACGATGCATGCACCCCGGTATCCGTACGTCCGGCCCCCACTACTTCGGTAGGTGTCCGCAGAATCGTCGAAAGTCCGCGCTGCAAAGCTTCCTGCACCGAAGGGGAATGCGGTTGGATCTGCCAGCCGTTATAGGCCGTACCATCGTATGAAAGTTCGAGAAAATATCGCAACTCTGTCTATTTTCTAACAAAGATAACGTTTTTCACCGAAATCCCCCGATGCACCCAAGAAAGTTCCCCGGAAGAAAGTTTTATTTTCTCGGGAAATTAGCGTACTTTTGTTGGGATAAGTCACGATGTTTCGACAGGTTCGACTATCTGTCTGACAATGTGTCTTTTCCATCCGCTTTCAAGCGGCATTCAGTAACCTTAACCGTTCATTATGAAAATCGCACTGGTAGGCTACGGAAAAATGGGTAAGGCCATCGAACAAATCTTACTCTCGCGTGGCCACGATATCGCCCTGATTATCGACAAAGACAATACCCAAGATCTCAATGCCGACAATCTGCGCGGCATCGATGTCGCCATCGAATTTTCCACCCCGCAGACCGCTTTCCACAATATTTCGATCTGTCTGGAAGCCGGCACCCCCGTGGTTTGTGGAACCACAGCCTGGTTGGATCGCTTCGCCGAAGTCGAAGAATTGTGCCGTCGCAAAAACGGCACCTTTTTCTATGCCTCGAACTACAGCATCGGAGTAAATATCTTCTTCGAAGTCAATCGCCGATTGGCCGAACTGATGAATCGCTTCGCCGAGTACGACGTTACGATCGAGGAAACCCATCACACCCAGAAAAAAGATGCCCCCAGCGGTACCGCCATTACGGCTGCCGAAGGCATTCTCGAAAACCTCGACCGCAAAACGCGTTGGATCTGCGGATCGACCACCGTTCCCGAAGAACTGGGTATTGCGGCCATCCGACGCAGTGTCGTACCGGGAACTCACACCGTCACCTATGAATCGGAAGTGGACCAGATCACATTGACCCACACGGCCAAAAGCCGGCAAGGATTCGCCGCCGGAGCGGTATTGGCTGCCGAATTCATCCAAGGTAAAAAAGGTATTTTCTCGATGAAAGACCTGATGCAAACCAACGTCTGATCACCCTATGGAAACCCTCAAAAAACTCTGGAGCAACAAGTGGGTGAAATTCTCGCTGGTCTCCATCCTCTATATTCTGTGGTTCGTTGTCTGGACCGGCAACCTGTGGATGTTGCTGGGCGAAATCGTCCTGTTCGACCTCTACATCTCGAAATATTTCTACCGTTTCTGCTGGGCCAAACACAAACAACGGAAACAGGAAAACAAAACCTATCGCCGAACCGCAGAATGGGTCGAAGCCATTCTGTTTGCCACGATCGTGGCCAGTCTGATCCGCATTTTCTTCTTTGAAATGTACGTCATTCCGACCTCGTCGATGGAAAAATCGCTGCTGGTGGGCGACTATCTGTGTGTCAGCAAAGTGGCCTACGGGCCAAAAATTCCCAATACACCCTTGTCCTTCCCGCTGGTACACAACACCATGCCGTTCTCTCAAACGAAAAAATCGTTCGTAGAATGGATCTCCTGGCCCTATCATCGCCTCAAAGGAATCGGCTCGGTGAAACGTTACGATGCCGTGGTTTTCAACTTCCCGGAAGGGGATACGGTCATTCTGGAAAACCAGGCGGTCAGCTACTACGAAATGTTGCGCCAATACCAAAACATGTACGGCCCGGAAGAGGGGAGACGCCACTTGTGGGAAAACGGGACAATCATCGAACGTCCGGTCGATAAACGCGAAAACTACATCAAACGCGCCATCGGCATGCCCGGCGATACGCTCAGCATCCGTCACGGACAGGTCTACCTCAACGGAGGTCCGCAACAGGAAATTCCCGGCATGCAGTTTGTTTATTTCGTACATACCAACGGTACGCCGATCTCGGCCGAAGCCTTCGAGGAGATGGGCATCGCCAAAGACGACATCAGTTACAACAATGCCGATCAAACGTACACCTTACCGTTGACGGCTCAGAATGCAGAGCGGATTCGGGGCATGCGCAATGTCACCGAAGTGATCAAATACGAAGCGCAGGGATGGAACCCCTCCATCTTCCCGCACAGCGATCTGCCGGCCTATGCCTGGAACGAAGACAATTTCGGTCCGCTGTGGATCCCGGCAAAAGGGGCCACCGTTCAGTTGACCCTGCAAAACCTGCCGCTGTATCGCCGCATCATCGAAACGTATGAAGGTCATACCCTTCAAGTGGACGGTGCACAGATCCTGATCGACGGAAAACCGGCCGACAGCTACACCTTCGGCATGGACTACTATTTTATGATGGGAGACAACCGGCACAACTCGGCCGACTCGCGATTCTGGGGCTTCGTTCCCGAAGACCACATCGTGGGTAAAGCTTCGTTCATCTGGCTGTCCCTCGATAAAGACAAGAGTTTCCCGGCCAATATCCGCTGGAAACGACTGTTCAAAGGAGTCGAATAACGAACAAAGCTATGGAAGCACCCGCCGACACCTATTATACGCTGTCCGGTGAGGCAGAGGCTCTTTACAAGGAAAAGGGAAGCAAATTTCTCGCCTACGCCTATCCAGTGAACGACGAGGAACAGATCCGCGAACGACTCGAGGCCCTGCGCAAGCGCTATTATGACGCCACCCATCACTGTTATGCCTGGCGTCTGGGTCCTCAAGGCGAAACGTTCCGGGCCAACGACGACGGAGAACCTTCATCAACAGCCGGCCGACCGATTCTGGGACAGCTCCTGTCCCGCGAAGTGACCGACACCTTGGTGGTAGTAGTACGCTATTTCGGAGGTACGAAGTTAGGGGTCTCGGGACTGATCTCGGCTTATAAGCAATCGGCCGCCTTGGTGTTGGATGCCGCCCAGATTATCCAACGAACCGTCGACGACGCCGTCACGATCCGATTCGGCTATCTGGTCATGAACGACGTCATGCGAATAGTCAAGGAGATGCAACCCCAAATCCTCGATCAGCAGTTCGACAACCTTTGTCAAATGAGACTCTCGATCCGCCGATCGCAATACGAAACCCTGACCGGACGACTCGCTCAGGTCGAGGGCATGGATATGGAAACAGAATAGACGACAGTTACATTAAACAAATAACCTTATATCAAACGATTATGGGGAAGAAAAACTTGGTGTCCATCAACGATTTTACGCGTGAGGAAATCATCAAAATCACGGAGCTGGCCGCACGCTTCGAAGCCGATCCGCACCAGCAGGTACTGGCCGGGAAAGTGATCGCTTCGCTCTTTTTCGAACCGTCGACCCGTACGCGGCTCAGTTTCGAAAGCGCCATTAACCATTTGGGCGGTCGCGTCATAGGTTTCTCGGAAGTCAGCAACACCAGCCTCTCGAAAGGAGAAACCTTTCACGACACCATTACCACCATCTCGAACTACTGCGACATGATCGTCATGCGCCACTATATCGAAGGCGCTGCCCGTTATGCCGGAGAGATTTCCCGTGTTCCGGTGGTCAACGCCGGGGACGGAGCCAACCAACACCCCAGCCAAACCCTGTTGGATCTCTATTCCATCAAAAAGACCCAGGGCCGGCTCGATAACATCAATATCACCATGATCGGCGACCTGAAGTACGGCCGTACGGTGCACTCGCTCTTGCAGGCACTTTCGCACTTCAACCCGACCTTCACGTTCGTCGCTCCCGACGAACTGAAAATGCCCGAAGAATACAAACGCTTCCTCGATTCCAAAGGCATTCCCTATACCGAAACCCGCGAAATTCTGCCGGCTATCAATGATGCCGACATCGTCTACATGACCCGTGTACAGCGCGAACGCTTTTCTGATCCAATGGAATACGAACGCGTGAAAAATGTATACGTGCTCAAGAACGACATGCTTCAGGGCACCAAACCGAACATGCGCATTCTGCATCCGCTGCCCCGTGTCGGGGAAATCGATCCGGATGTGGATTCCAATCCCAAGGCCTACTATTTCCAGCAGACCGAAAACGGGATGTATACCCGCATGGCTATTATCAGTTATTTGTTGGGCGTCGTAAAATAAGGAAAATGAATATGGAACAGAAATTTGAGGTCAGAGCCATCGAAAACGGTACGGTGATCGACCACCTGCCTTCGGACTCGCTTTTCAAGATCATCTATTTGCTGGGGCTGGAAAAAGACACCCATCGCATGACTTTCGGCAACAACCTCGAAAGCAAACGGATGGGAACCAAAGCCATCATCAAAATCAACGACCGTTTCTGCCAGCAGGACGAAATCAACCGCATCGCCCTGTTCGCCCCGATGGCCTCGGTGAACATCATCAAGGATTTCAAAGTGGTGGAAAAACGCCAGGTCGAAGTACCCCATACCATCGAAGGGTTTGTCAAATGCGCCAACCCTAAATGTATCACCAATGTGGAACCGGTCAAAACTTCGTTCACCGTTCAACAGGAAAACGGCGAAATTTCGCTGGTCTGCAAATATTGTGAAAAGACGACCCATCAGGACAATATGAAACTGGTCAAATAGACCCCGATGTCGTCAATCCTCTATCCGGCGCAGGAATCACACAATTCCGGGCCGGATTTTTCCGTTTCCTAACGGTACGCCATAATACCCCCTATGAAACCAACCGAAGAAGTCAAAGAAATACACGTCAAAGGAGCCCGAGTTCACAACCTCAAAAATATCGAGGTGCGAATTCCCCACAACCAACTGGTGGTCATTACGGGACTGTCGGGTTCGGGCAAATCGACCCTAGCTTTCGACACCATTTTCGCTGAAGGTCAGCGTCGTTATGTGGAAAGTCTTTCGGCTTATGCCCGCCAGTTCCTGGGAAAAATCAACAAGCCCGACGTGGACTTCATTACCGGTATCGCTCCGGCCATCGCTATCGAACAAAAGGTCAATACCCGTAATCCGCGTTCCACGGTTGGAACCTCGACCGAAATCTATGACTACCTCAAACTGTTGTTTGCCCGCATCGGACATACCTATTCGCCGATTTCGGGAGAGGAAGTTAAAGCTCACTCGGTCAGTGATGTCGTGGATTACATCACCTCGCTGGAAGCCGGTACGCGGGTACTGGTTACCGCCCCGTTGCACCTCGAAGCCGGGCAGGGGTTGATCGAAAAACTGACCCTGCTGGCCAAAGACGGTTTTCAACGCGTGTATGCCGAGGGGCAACTCCAGTTTATCGAAGACGCAGTCCAAGCGGCCGAAACGCTCGATCCGCAGACGATGAAAGTCGTGGTCGATCGTGCACGGGCCAGCCAGGACGAGGAGCAGATCAGCCGGTTAGGCGATTCGGTCAGTACGGCATTCAACCTGTCGGAAGGCATTTGCGAAGTAGTGATCCAACATCCGGACGGCGAAGATCAAATCGTCGAATTTTCCTCTCGTTTTGAACGGGACGGTCTCACGTTTGAGCACCCCAGCGAACATATGTTCAGCTTCAATAACCCGATTGGAGCCTGCCCCCGTTGCGAAGGGTACGGTAAAGTGACCGGGATTGACGAGGATCTGGTCGTGCCCGACAAAACCAAAAGCATCTACGAAGATGCCATTGCCTGCTGGCGGGGCGAAACCATGCGTGCCTGGAAAAACCGGCTGGTAATGAACGCTTCGAAGTTCGGCTTTCCCATTCACCGGCCCTACTATGAACTGACCAAAGCCGAAAAAAGTCTGCTGTGGACCGGCAACTCATACTTCCACGGACTGAACGACTTTTTCCGCTACCTGGAATCGGAACGATACAAAATCCAGTTCCGGGTCATGCTTTCGCGCTACACCGGCAAAACCATCTGCCCCGATTGCGGCGGCGGACGTCTGAGAAAAGAGGCCCTCTACGTCAAAATCGGAGGGCGCAATATCGCCGAACTGGTTGCCATGCCGGTCAGTGAACTGCAGCGATTCTTTCAGGAACTGAATCTGGACGAACGCGACCGACAAACCGCCTCCCGTGTATTGACCGAAATCACCTCCCGTCTGGACTATCTCGACGAAGTAGGGTTGGGCTACCTGACGCTCGATCGGCTTTCATCCTCTTTGTCCGGGGGAGAGAGTCAACGCATCAATCTGGCTACCTCACTGGGCAGCAGTCTGGTAGGATCACTCTACATTTTGGACGAACCCAGCATCGGACTGCACCCCCGCGATACGAACCGACTGATCGGGGTGCTCAAAAAACTACGGGATTTAGGCAATACGGTCATTGTCGTCGAACACGAGGAGGAGATCATGCGAGCCGCCGATACGATCATCGACATCGGTCCCCGAGCCGGATATGAAGGGGGAGAGGTGGTTTTCGCCGGCCCGATCGACCAACTGATCCACGCCCGCCGTAGCCTGACGGCCCAATACCTCACGGGACAGGAAAAAATCGAAGCGCCGAAACATTACCGTCCGTGGAACAGCTATATCGAAATCAAAGGGGCCCGAGAAAATAACCTCAAAGGCATCGACGTCAAATTCCCGCTGGGAGTAATGACCTGTGTGACAGGGGTAAGCGGCAGCGGCAAATCGTCCCTGGTGCGCGATATTCTCTACCCGGCCGTTCGCCGCGAGCTGTACGAAACGGGGCTCAAACCGGGCAGTTTTTCCGGTCTGGAAGGCGACCTGCACCGATTGGGCGGTATCGAGATCATCGACCAGAACCCCATCGGAAAATCGACCCGATCGAACCCCGTCACCTACATCAAAGCCTACGACGATATCCGCAAACTCTTCTCCGACCAACCTTATGCCAAACACAACGGCATGGGACCCTCGACCTTTTCGTTCAACATTGCCGGCGGACGTTGCGAAGAGTGTCAGGGTGAAGGGGTTATCAAAGTCGGCATGCAGTTTATGGCCGACGTCGAACTGGTGTGCGAAGCCTGTGGAGGGAAACGCTTCAAAGACGAAGTGCTGGAGGTCAAATACCATGGATATTCGATCTACGATATTCTGGAAATGACCGTCGACGACGCCGTCACTCTGTTCAAGTCCCACCAGAAAGAGGATCCGATCAACAAGAAAATCATCGAAAAACTCAAAACCCTGCAAGATGTAGGCCTGGGTTATATTCGACTGGGACAATCCTCGTCGACCCTGTCGGGCGGTGAAAGTCAGCGCGTCAAACTAGCTTCGTTCCTGATCAAGGAAAATGCGACGGATCCCATTCTGTTCATTTTCGACGAACCGACTACCGGGCTCCACTTCCACGACATTCGCAAACTGTTACGCTCTTTTGAAGCGCTGTTGGCCAAAGGACATACCATCTTGATTGTCGAACACAACATGGATGTCATCAAATGCGCCGACTGGGTGATCGACCTGGGACCCGAAGCCGGCGACAGGGGAGGAGAGATCGTTTTTCAAGGAACGCCGGCTCAGCTGATGAAGTGCGAGCAGAGTTATACGGGACGCTTTCTGGCTCTCCATGAAGCACATGCGGCCCAATTAGCGTCCACATCCACCCCAAAACAGTCCAAAAAACATTAATCTCCGCCGTGCGCCAAAGCACTACCTGAAACGCTGAATATGGAAGAATTTACACGATATATCCTACCCAACGGTATCCGCTGCCTGCACAAACAGGTTCGTTCAGCCGTCACGCATTGTGCACTGACGGTCAATACCGGCAGTCGGGATGAACTGGAGAGTCAACACGGATTGGCCCACCTGCTCGAACACGCCTTTTTCAAAGGAACGAAACGACGCAAGGCCTTTCACATCAACTCCCGGCTCGAAAACCTGGGCGGCGAATTGAACGCCTACACCACCAAAGAGGAAACGGTCATCCATGCTACGACTCTCAAAGGCGATCTGGGTAAAGCGGCCGAACTGCTGTCCGATATTGTTTTTCATTCGGTCTTCCCGGCCAAAGAGATCGCCAAGGAGAAGGAGATCATCATCGACGAAATCAACTCTTATAAAGACGCCCCCTCCGAACGGATTTACGACGACTACGAAGATCTGATCTTCGCCGGATGCTCTTTGGGACACAACATTTTGGGCAGCAAGAAGTCGCTGATGAAATATACCCGCGACGACCTGCTCTCCTTCATCGGACGGACCTACAATACCGATCAAATGGTGTTTTCGGTGATCGGGAACCATTCGCCCAAACGTTTTCAGGAGATTTGCGATCGCTATTTCGCCGATATTCCGGCCAATCCCCGAGGCTTTATCCGAGACCTTCCGCCCCGTTACCTCCCGTTCACGAAATTCATGAGTCGAAATAACCATCAGGCACACTGCATTTTGGGGAATCGGGCATACAGTCTGCAAGACGACAAACGCATCACGCTCGGTCTGCTGACCAATCTGCTGGGAGGTCCCTCGGCCAATTCTCTGCTGAACCTGGCGGTCCGCGAACGCAACGGACTTTCCTATACGATCGAAGCCAACTATAACTCACTCAGCAATACGGGGTACGCCTCCATCTATTTCGGGACCGACAAGGAACATGTCGAACAATGCATCGACATTATCAATCAAGAGATTGAGAAGATTCTCAAAGGCCGTATCAGCGACCGACTGTTGGCGCTGGCCAAGAAACAGTTCCTCGGCCAAATGACCATCGCCATAGAAAGCAACGAGAATTATATGTTAGGTGCTGCCCGTAGTTACCTGCATTACAACAATGTCGACAGCTTGGATTCGTTTCGGGATAAAATCATGAGCATTACCCGGGACGAACTCATCGAAGTCGCTCAAGAAATCTACGGACAACAAATCTCGACCCTTATTTACCGCTAAAATGGATGCCCTCGACCAATATATCCTGAACCATATCGATCCCGAAGATGCTCTGTTACAAAAACTCGATCGGGAAACTCACCTGCGTATGATCCAGCCTCGGATGATTTCGGGGCATTTGCAGGGACGCTTGCTGGAGATGATCGTCCGCATGATCGGCGCCCGCCGCGTACTCGAAATCGGCACATTTACCGGGTATTCCGCGATTTGTATGGCTCGCGGACTGGAAGCGGGTGGGGAAGTGCACACCTTTGAAATAGACGATGAGTTGGAAGAGCTGGCCGCAGGATATTTCCGCCGGGCCGAACAAGAAATGCCGGGACGCATCATTCAGCACATCGGGTCTGCTTTGGATGGGGCTCCGAAATTAGGACTGACCTTCGACCTGATCTTTATCGACGGTGACAAACGGGAATATCCGGACTATTATCGCATGGCCATGGATTCGCTTACGCACAGCGGCAGCTATCTGTTGGCCGACAACATTCTCTGGTACGGGAAGGTCGTGCAAGAAACCCCGGCCAACGATCGGTTTTCGAAAGCCATCAAGGAATTCAATGAAATGGTCAAAGCAGATCCCCGGGTAGAAAATGTCATACTCCCCATCCGGGACGGTCTGAATCTGATTCGCGTCAAATAGTCGGACACCGGAAGTTTGTAGCCGGCCCCTCCTCCGAACATTTCCACCGAAAACGACCGGCTTGGGAGCGATTACCTTTTACCAAAATCTCCTCACCCAGAGCCATTCTCTAAGGACAACTATTCAGTCGTTTTTCATACGCCATCCGCGAACCCCGCGGGTAAAAAACCTCTCCGCAATAGATAAACCCACACTTCTCCAAGACCCTGCGCATACGGGTGTTTTCCAAATGGGTATCGACTCGAAAACTAAAAACCCCTTGACCGACACTCAGTTTTTCGACCTCTCGCATCAATCGGGTCGCCACGCCATGCCCCTGGCAATCCTCCGCCACCGCCAACCGATGCACCACGACAAACGGGCCGTCACTCAACCATCGACCATGAATCCGACGATAAGCCGGTTCGCCATCGAACACAACCGCTGCATAAGCAATGACTGACGCTCTGTCCGACAACACATAAGCATAGCGGTGCCGCAAATCCTCCTCCAAATGCGCCGGAAGAGGATAAGATTCATCCCACTGTCGTCTTCCTTCCCGATCCATCAACACTTTAGCCTGTTGAACCAGCTCCCACACACGTGGAAGATCGCTCGCCTGAGCCGGTCTGAAAGTATACGGTTCCATCTTAGATTGATTTTCAAAAAGAAAAGAACCAACGAGCGAATTATCTGGTTTTCAGACGCTCATCGGTTCAACAACTTCCTAATCCTGATATTTCGGACGGAGAATCTCGCTGTATAATACCGCCATACGTGGATCAAAACCGGTAACAAAAGGAGAATCATCCTCCTTGTCCGCTTGTTCCGAGGTCGGCTGCGGATTCGAAACGGCTTGTACCTCTTGCAGGGTCAAGGTCTGGAATGCATTCTCCGAAGGTACCACCCTTGAATCGAAATCCGAAGCAACGGGTTCCGAAATAACGGAAGCCTCTCTCAATACGTTTTCCTCTTTCTCCCAAACGGCAGTTCCGGCAATCGGTTCCAGAGTGGAAGATAAGGGTTCTTCGACCGATGAGACTTCCAGCGAAACCGGTTCTGCATCCGGAATTTCCTCAAGCGTCTGATCCGCATGGACCTCCGGCACGACCTTTTCGGCCGATTGTTCGGAAGGGGTTGCAGAAGCGGAAGCGGGCGTCGAAGATTCCTCACGAGACTGCAACTCCCGCAACAAATCTTCCCACGGTGACTCCTCTTGCGGAAAAGGAGAGTCCTCGGGATGTCCCTTCTGTTTCCGCCGGCTGAAAATCGCCGAAAGAATCAAGGCTATGATAACCGGCAATAACCCTTCCATTATCGATGCGGTTACTCTTTATTGTTTTCGACCCGGTTGACCTTTTCGATCCCCTTAATCTTATTGACCTTCTCCATAATCATCTTCAAGTCTCGGGTATCCTTGACATACAGACTGATGGTTCCTTCGAAAATCCCGTCATGACTCTGAATATGCAGTTCTCGGATATTGGTTCCCAATTCCCCGGTAATGACCTGAGAGAGTTCCATCAGAATGCCAATACGATCGATTCCCCGGATTTCGAGCACCGACAGATAAGACATCGCCTTATGGCTGGCCCACGTCACCGGAGTGAGATTCTTGCCATACTGAGTCGCCAACTTGATCAATTCGTTGCAACTCCGTTTATGCACATCGATCTTGCCGGTTTCAGGGTTCATATAACCCACCACTTCATCACCCGGAATGGGATTACAACAAGAGGCAATGACAAATTCTGGCTCCTGAGCATCGACATCCTGATTGATCTGTTTCTGACGAGCCCGTTTTTTCTCATCTCCGGTCAAGAACTTGAACGGATTTGGAAGCTGCAGCGTCCAGAATTTCAGTATCTTGCTGGCCGAATTTTCCCGTAAGATCTTTTCTACGCCATCCAGATTGATGATTCCGGCACCCAACTGACTGTAAAACTGGTCCTTATTCGTACAAGAATAGGCCGGCAACAACTTACGAAATACCCGGGCACTGGGCATGATCCCAAACTCTTTCATCTTGTCTTCGAAAAGAGTCATACCCGTTTGGATGCTATTGAGCCGATCCTTCTTCAGATAACTCTTGATCGACTGTTTGGCTTTGGCCGTCACTACATGTTCCAGCCAGTCGGCTTTCGGCTTGACATTCTGAGAAGTAATGATCTCGATCTGGTCACCGCTGGCAATCGGCGTAAAGATAGACTCGATCTTGTGGTTGATTTTCGCCCCGATCGCACTGTTTCCGATCTTGGAGTGAATATCGTAAGCAAAGTCCAAAGCCGTCGCTCCGTTAGGAAGCGTGCGAGATTCACCTTTAGGCGTAAACACTACAATCTCAGACGTATAGAGATTCAGCTTGAAATTATCCAAAAATTCGACCGCATTCTCCGTCGGACTATTCAGTGCATCACGCACCTGACGCATCCAACGTTCAAACTCGCCATCATCATGAGTTTCACTCTCGCCGGCCTTGTATTTCCAATGAGCCGCAAATCCCCGTTCAGCGATCTCTTCCATCCGACGGGAACGGATCTGCACTTCGACCCAAACCCCATCGGGGCCCATCACTGTCGAATGAAGTGCCTCATAACCATTGGCTTTCGGAATGTTCACCCAATCCCGAATCCGGTCAGGTTTCGGTTTATAAATGTCGGTAACCAACGAATAAATGTGCCAACACTGCGACTTTTCCGGAATCTGAGGCGAAGGTTGGAAAATAATGCGAATCGCAAATAGATCATAGATCTCCTCGAAAGGAATATTCTTGCGTTGCATCTTGGACCAAATCGAATAGACCGACTTGACCCGACCCGCAATCTCAAAATCGATATGATTTGCCCGCAGTTTTTCGATAATCGGGGCATTGAAACGTTCGATAAATCGAGTACGATCGGCTTCCGTCGCCTGAATTTTCTCTTCGATCTGACGATACTCTTCCGGGAAGCGATACTTCAGCGTCAGATCTTCCAATTCACTCTTAATCAAATACAAACCCAACCGATAGGCTAGGGGAGCGAACAGATAGATCGTCTCACTGGTGATCTTCATCTGCTTGTTGACCGGCATACTGCCCAAGGTACGCATGTTGTGCAATCGGTCAGCGATCTTGATCAGAATGACCCGCACATCATCCGAAAGCGTCAACAACATCTTCCGGAAGTTTTCAGCTTGTTCCGATGCTGCGGTTTTGAACACCCCAGACATCTTGGTCAAGCCGTCCACCATATTGGCGATCTTGGGGCCAAAGAAATTTTCTATATCTTCGACCGTATAGTCGGTATCCTCCACCACATCATGCAGCAAAGCCGCCATTACCGACTTGACTCCCAGTCCGATTTCATCCACCACGATCAGGGCCACCGCCAACGGATGCAAAATATAGGGTTCCCCCGAACGACGTCGAACTCCCTGATGCGCCTCACGAGCCAAAAAGAAAGCTCGTTTGATCAGGTTTTCATCGTCCTCGTTTTTGCAAATCTTTCGGCAATGCTCCATCAAGACACCAAAGGCGTCGTCGATCATGCGTTCATCCTGCGGACTGTATTCCATCTTACGACTCTATATTATTTAGCCGAAGCCAACGCTTCGCGTACTTTCGTTTCAATCTCAGCCATCAGAGCCTCATCCGATTTGAGCAACTCCTTCACGGCATCACGTCCCTGGCCCAGTTTGCGATCCCCGTACGAGAACCACGAACCGCTCTTCTTGATAATACCGTTGTCGACACCCAAGTCGATGATTTCACCCAATTTAGAGATCCCTTCCCCATACATCAGGTCAAACTCGGCCCGACGGAACGGAGGCGCCAGCTTGTTCTTGACAATCTTCACTTTGGCCCGGGCGCCGAGTTGTTCCTCACCGTCCTTGATCACCGAAGCCTTGCGAATGTCAATCCGCACACTGGCATAAAATTTCAGCGCGTTCCCCCCGGTCGTGGTTTCCGGATTGCCGTATACCACCCCGATCTTATCACGCAACTGGTTGATGAAGATACATACCGTACCCGTTTTGCTGATGCTGGCCGTCAGCTTACGCAGAGCCTGAGACATCAAACGGGCCTGCAACCCCATTTTCGATTCCCCCATTTCACCTTCGATTTCGGCTTTGGGTGTTAGGGCGGCCACCGAGTCAATCACCACAATATCGATCGCACTCGAACGGATCAAGTGATCCGCAATTTCCAAGGCCTGCTCCCCGTTATCGGGTTGTGAAATCAGCAATTCGTCTACATCGACTCCCAACTTCTGGGCATATGTGCTGTCGAAAGCGTGTTCCGCATCGATAAAGGCGGCAATTCCGCCCGCTTTTTGAGCTTCCGCAATGGCATGGATCGCCAAGGTGGTTTTCCCCGAAGATTCCGGACCGTAAATCTCGATAATACGGCCTTTAGGATACCCCCCGATACCCAACGCCATGTCCAGCGTGATCGATCCCGTCGGAATCACTGGAACCGCCTCCACGGCCTTGCTGCTCATCTTCATGATGGCTCCTTTGCCGAAATCCTTCTCAATTTTATCCATCACGGCGCCCAACACCTTGAGCTTCTCCGGATTGATCTGTGCTTTTTCTGCCATAAATTCTTATTGTGTTTCCTCTGTTTTCAAAAATACGAGACCTTCCAACGATCGTTCCGATCCACGAAAGATTCTTCCGTCCGAGCGCTAATCCTTCTGATAGGCTGCCACGATCTGATTGAAATGGTCTTTGGTCTGCACCTTGTCGAAAATCTTTTCGATGACGCCCTGTTCATCGATCACGAACGTCGTACGCAAAATGCCCATATAGGTACGTCCCATAAACTTTTTCTCGCCCCACACGCCATAAGCCTGAGCGATAACTTTATCCGTATCGGCGATCAGCGGGAAATTCAACGCATGCTTTTCGATAAATCCCCGATGCGCTTTCGTACTGTCAGGACTGACGCCGACCACCTCAAAACCCATCGCCCGCAATTCGTCCCGGCCATCTCGCAGGCTGCAAGCCTCGGCCGTACATCCCGGCGTATTGTCCTTGGGGTAGAAATAAAGAATCAACTTCTTGCCGCTGAAATCATCCAGCGATATTTTCTGGTCTTGCTGATCGACCCCCTCGAAACGGGGAGCCGGATCACCCACCTTCAATTTTGTCATAACAAATACGTTTTGCAGGTAAATATACGAATAAACCCTGAAAGAAGAAAAGTTTTCCCCGGCACTTTGCCCGGAAAAACTTCTCCCAACTTTCTATGTCAGCCCCATGACTAACGGGCCAATACTTTCTTCTCGATTTCCTCGATCTGGTGACGGAACACCTTGTCGGTTTCCATCAGATTCGAGATCGCCTTGCAGGCATGCAGAACCGTCGCGTGATTTTTACCCCCGATCGCAGCCCCGATAATCGTCAGCGGAGCTTTGGTGTGCTGCTTGCTCAGATACATGGCAATCTGACGGGCCTGAGCAATCTCACGGGTACGACGAGGCGATTTAAAGGTCTCAGCATCCAGGTTGAAGTGTTCGCACACCACTTTCTGAATGTGTTCCAACGTGATTTCTTTCTGATTGAACTGGACGTAAACCTTCAGAATATCTTTAGCCAGAGTGTTGGTGATCTTCTTGCCCAGGAACGATGCATTGGCCACCAACGAAGAGAGTGCACCTTCGATCTCCCGGATATTGGCATTGATGTTCTGCGCCAGGTAATCCACCACCTCATCCGACACATCAGCCCCCAAACGAGTGGCTTTGTTCCGAATGATCTTCACCTTGGTGTCGTAATCGGGCGGCATTAACTGCGCCGACAACCCCCATTTGAAACGGGTAATCAAACGCTGTTCGATATCCTTCAATTCGACCGGCGGCTTATCCGATGTCATAATCAGCTGTTTTCCTGACAGGTGCAGATGATTAAAGATATTAAAGAAGGCGTTTTGAGTCTTTTCCTTGCCCGACAGTTCCTGAATATCGTCAATGATCAGCACGTCGAGCATCTGATAAAAATGGATAAAGTCATTGATCTCGCCCGAACGAACGGCATTGGTAAACTGTGCCTGAAATTTATTCATCGACACATAGAGTACCTGCATGGACGGGCGGCGTTGTTTGACTTCCATCCCGATCGCCTGAGCGATATGCGTTTTACCCAGCCCCGAATCCCCGTATATATAAAGAGGGTTGAAAGGGGTAGCACCCGGTTCGACGGCCACCGAAAAACCGGCTGAACGACACAAGCGGTTGCAATCTCCTTCGACAAAGGTGTCGAACGTATAATGGGGATTGAGCTGAGGATCGATCACCAGCTTCCGGATGCCCGGAATCACGAACGGATTTTTTATATTTGCCGTATTGGTTTGAGTCGCGAAGGTATTGATAGCCGTCATATCCGCTTCGGTTACCGCCGTCGTAGGACGTTCGGGCCGTGGTACGGCATAACGCAACTTGGTTTTCAAACCGAATTGTTGGCGAATAATCGGAGTAAGCAGCGGAATAAAGTGTTTCTCAATATGATACACGTAACTCTCGTTGGGAACTTTCAGTTTCAGCGTGGTTCCGTCGAAACCCAGCGGCACGATCGGCTTGAACCATTTGGAGAATTCTTCGTCCGAAGTACGCTCTTTGATTTGGGACAAGCAATGTTGCCATACGTCGCCGTATGTGGGATGATTGAGTGACATGTAAGTGGGTTGTTTTGCACCACAAAAATTGTAGATAAATTTGACAAAAAAAACACGCAATCGACTTGTTTGTTCAAGAAATAATGCTATAGAAAAAATAGGCTTCTCGCCCCCTCAAATTTTAACGGACTGATATAGAAGTATTCATTTTTTTTGCCTACCTTTGTTTATAGAAACTTCTGAACAGAAAAGCATTTAACCATAAGCAAAACCTATAAAGTTATGGCTGACAATTTGGAAATCCTGGTACGCCAGAAAGCCGAACAATGGCTCAGCGGACCTTATGACGAAGAGACAAAAAAACAAGTTAAGAACCTGATAGACAACGATCCGAAAGAGCTGACCGAAAGCTTTTACAAAGACTTGGAATTCGGGACGGGCGGCCTGCGCGGCATCATGGGAGTAGGGACCAACCGCATGAATATCTATACGGTCGGCATGGCTACCCAAGGCCTGGCCAACTACCTCAAGAAAACCTTTCCGAACGAGAAAATCAAAGTGGTCGTAGCCCACGACAGCCGCCATAACAGCCGGCTGTTTTCGGAACGCGTAGCCGACATTTTCGCCGCCAATGGATTCGACGTATATCTGTTCGATTCGCTGCGTCCGACCCCCGAACTGAGCTTCGCCATCCGCAATCTCGAATGCAAAAGCGGGGTCATGGTCACCGCCTCTCACAACCCCAAAGAATACAACGGTTACAAGGCCTATTGGTCCGATGGCGCTCAGGTCACCGCTCCGCACGACACCAACATCATTGCCGAAGTACAGAAAATCACTTCGCCCGATCAGGTGCTCACCTCCGGAGACAAAGGAAAAATCACCATTTTGGATGAAGCATTCGACCAAATCTATCTGGAAGCGGTACACAGCCTATCGTTATCACCCGAAGCGATCGCCCAAAACAGCGATATGAAAATTGTCTATACGCCGATCCACGGGACCGGGGTCGTTCTCGTTCCGGCTTCTTTGCGCAAATACGGCTTCCGCAATGTCGTCACGGTTCGTGAACAGAATATTCCGGACGGCGATTTTCCGACCGTGGTCTCTCCGAATCCCGAAGAACGGGCAGCCATGACTATGGCCATCGACCTGGCTCGCCAGGAAAAAGCGGAACTGGTATTGGCCACCGACCCCGATGCCGACCGAATCGGCGTGGCCGTTCGGGACAACAACGGGGAATACGTATTGCTGAACGGCAATCAGACCTGCTCACTGCTGCTTTATTATATAGTAAACCGGTGGAGCGAACTGGGACGCCTCAATGGCCGCCAATACGTCATCAAAACCATTGTCACCACCGAATTGATCGGGCGCATCGCCGAATCTTTCGGCATCCCGTATTATAATTGCCTGACGGGATTCAAATACATCGCCTCGATCATCCGCAACAACGAGGGCAAGACCCAATACATCTGCGGAGGGGAAGAAAGCTATGGTTTTCTGGCCGGCGATTTTGTCCGTGACAAAGATGCCGTGAGTGCCTGCTCGCTGGCCGCAGAAGCTGCCGCTTGGGCCAAATCGCAAGGCATGACGCTGTATGACCTGCTGAAACGCATCTATGTCGAATACGGACTGTTCCGCGAACAAATGGTCTCTGTCGTGCGCAAAGGCAAGGAAGGAGCGGAAGAAATCCGGCAAATGATGAGCGATTTCCGGGCACAACCGCCTCGTACGATCGGAGGCTCCCCGGTAGTGACCATTCGCGACTACCAGACGTCGACCTGTACCGACCTCAAAACAGGCCTTACGACCCCGATCGAAATCGAAAAATCCAACGTTTTGCAATTCCTGACCGAAGACCAAACGATTGTTTCGGTACGTCCGTCAGGAACCGAACCCAAAATCAAATTTTACTTCGGGGTTCGAGGCGAATTGGATGACGCCGCTCATTTCGATCAGGCTCTCCAGAAACTGGATGAACGCATCGACGCCATCAAAGCCGAATTAAAACTGGTATAAGCCCCGTTTTTACGGCTCATTTTAAGTGATCGACAGCAAACCCACAAACAATACAACACACCAAGGAAAGAGGTTCAAAAACCCTCTTTCCTTATCCTAAAAACAATCAAACATGGCAACCATATTCAGCCGTATTATAAAAGGTGAAATTCCAAGCTACAAGGTAGCGGAAGATGACCGTTATTATGCCTTCCTGGACATTAATCCTCTGACCAAAGGACACACCTTAGTCGTACCCAAACAAGAGGTAGATTACCTGTTCGACCTGGACGACCAGACCTTGGCGTACATGATGATCTTTGCAAAAAAAATAGCCCGTAAAATAGGGGAAAAAATAGCTTGCAAGAGGGTAGCCGTAGTGGTTTTAGGCATGGAAGTACCCCATGCACACATCCATTTGATTCCCATAAATAGCGAAAAAGACGTCGATTTTCACCGAGAAAAACTCCAATTGACGCCAGAAGAATTCCAAAAAATCGCTGAATTGATCCAAATGTAAACCTCATTAAATTCTATAACACAAGGCGTTCCATCCGGAGCGCCTTTTTTATTTAACATAATCAAGAATCGATTTTCAATTTCTATACGTTTTCATAAATAAGCAGGGCAGAGTAGGGGAAAAACTCTATAAAAATGGGCAATTCGCTCTTTTGTAAATCACATTTGTAAACACAAATTATCGATAAAATCTCATTTGATTTTATTTTTGTGAAAACTACGCAAAAACATAGTTTTTTTACATTTGTATTTACACATGTAATCAATCATTTCAATCAAGTCGAAAAGAGGACAAAAACCTATGTTTAATTATTGTTTTCACTATATATATCTGAATTAAAACCAAATAGTAATATTAATTAATTACACTAACAGTTTAGATTAAACCGAATACTCTCTGATACAAATCACTCAAAACGCAAAAACAATCTAAATTACACGTATAAAATGATGATTACCTGGCATTTTAATCAATTATATCAATTTTTAATTTAGGTAACCTATTACAAATGGAAAAGAAGAGTCTTAGTTCTCTGTGTTTTTACAAAAGTAACCATGTAAACTCTCCTTAATTTTATTTGATTTTGTAAAATCAATTTTGGCGTTTTGATGAAATTGATTTATTTTTGTAAAAAATCAGAGAAATGAGGGAAAGACTCGAAAAATTCATTCGAACCGAAGGATTAACCCCTTCTCGCTTTGCTGAAATCATGGGAGTGCAACCTTCCAGCATTTCCCACATCTTGAGTGGTCGCAATAAACCGAGTTTTGATTTTCTGGAAAAGATGTTGCTTCGATTTCCCAAAGTCAATCCCGATTGGTTGCTGCTTGGGAAAGGAGTGATGTATCGTGCCACGGAAACCATCCTGTCCGCTCCACAAAATAATCCGTCGACCACGAATGCGACTCAAGCTCCGTTGACTTTGCCATTCACGGCTCCGTCTTCCAATACGCTTCCGCACGAAACCTTATCTGCTGGAGAATCACGTCAAACCGAAGCATCCTTCGGTTCGCCCAAAATATCGAATTCTCAGGAGGTTTCTTCTGAAGCCCCAAAAAACGTCCCTGAACCACCCAAAAACAAACCCATTCTTCAAAATCTACCGGGCAATTCTTTCCCCCAAGTCTCTGAAGAAATGATTGACCAAATCGTTATTTTTCTAAAAGACAAAACGTTTATCTCCTACAGGCCTAAATAGCCCTTCCAAAATAATTTGAGGTTGATCTGACCTCTAAAGTCTCTCCGTCTCAGAAAGATTCATCGAATTTTTCTGAGACTTTTTTATAATAATATTCTGTTGGATAGTAATTTTTCTTTCCAGCTTTTGGGAAGATTGTATGGATCCATTTCCAAATTTTTGAAATGAATCATAATTTATATTATGTAAAATATTATATTTTTTAGAGTAAATGCTATGACTTTCTGTGCACGACACATTCCTAAAAATCAACACCATTCCCCTTTTGTACTGTCCACACACTATGACAAAAACAAGCCATGAAACGTCCCGTCGTAACATCCGGCGATCCCTTGTAAGAATATGAATAGACGGCTTTGAGCCTTTTTGCTTAGACAACCCAGACACCTATATTTGCAGAAATGCACCTGTTTTCGTACTTTTAAACCCTAATTCGCATCTTATGAAATATCTGCTGGGAATCATCAGTTTAGCTATATTGTGCCTCGCTTGTACTCCGCAAAATAATACCCAACAACAGAGCCTTTCCGTCAGCATCGAACCGCTGAAGTATCTGACGCAACAAATCACAGATAATGATTTCGATATCAACGTATTAGTTCCTCAAGGCGCCAGTCCGGAAACATTTGAACCTACCGCGGCTCAAATGCGGAAAGTCGCCGAATCCAAACTCTATGTCGACATCGGACTCCTTGATTTTGAGGTTAATCTGGCGCAAGCTATCCAAGAAAACATGCCTTCCGTCCACATTGTTCATCTGGATAAAGACATTGCGCTGATTGAAGGTGATGACCATGACCACGATTCCGGCCATGCCTCCCATCATCACGGTGTAGACCCCCATATTTGGACATCACCCAAATGCCTGAAAATCATGGCTGGTACTCTGTACCAATCCATTTCCCAACTCTATCCCGATTCAACCCGGTACGCGGCAAATTACAAAAACTTGATTCAACGGCTTGATTCACTGGATCGTACCCTGGGGGATCTTTTTTCAGGGCGCCAACACCATTTCATGATCTATCACCCGGCCCTCTCCTACTTGGCCCGCGATTATGGGTTGACCCAAATTGCCTTAGAATCAGAGGGAAAAGAACCCTCTGCCGATCACATCCGACGTTTGATCGACAGTGCTCGTCGCTGGGAAATTCCCCATATTCTCTATCAACAACAATTCAGTCAAAGTACGGTCGATGCCCTTGCGCGTGAACTGGGTATCGAAGCCGTCCCCATCGATCCGTTAGGATACGATATTGAACACAATATTTTAGAAATCAGCAAATTGATTGTCACCCCATGAAAATTGCAGAAATCCGAAATCTCAGCGTCCGATACGGTGAAACGGTAGCACTCAGTGGTGTCGACTTGGATATCCATGCACAAGATTTTCTGGGGGTGATCGGCCCCAACGGTGGAGGAAAAACCTCTCTGGTCAAGGCTATTCTGGGGTTGGTCCCCTACTCCGGCTCTATTCGTTTCGCGCCTGAAATAGAACGATTCGGATCACCGGCCATCGGATATATGCCTCAGATCAGCGACATTGATAAAGCTTTCCCGATCTCGGTGCAGGAAGTGATCCTCTCGGGCCTGCAGTCTCAAAAAAAACTGTTCGGCCGCTATCGAAAATCCGATCGGGAGAAAGTCGATGCCCTGTTGAATTTGTGCGGTATCCCCCAAATCGCCGAACGTCCGGTCGGGGAACTCTCTGGCGGACAACTACAACGTGCCCTACTCTGCCGGGCCCTGATTTCGGATCCGGCCTTGTTAATCCTCGACGAACCGGCCAATTTCGTAGACAATCAATTTGAAAAAGAGTTGTATGAGATTCTGCAGCAACTCAACCAGCATATGGCGATCGTGATGGTTTCGCACGATTTGGGCACCATCACTTCCTATGTCAAATCGATTGTCTGTGTCAACCAACACGTCCATCGCCACGACTCCAACATCATCACTCCCGAGCAGTTACACAACTACAACTGTCCGATCCAAGTGATGTGTCACGGAGACGTTCCCCATACTGTTTTGGAAAAACACTCTTAAACCGAACATAAGCTTATGAAAAAGTTTTTGCTATCCCTGCTGCTCGGCACGCTCCTGCTGTCCGGCTGTGGAAAAAGCGACATGCAAATCATTCGAGAGCGAACGATTGACCAGTATCTCAACGACTTGCAGAGTCCTGCATACCAGGCTTACAAACTGACCCGCCTCCAAAAAGGCGAACCGGTAGACAGCCTGCAATACCTGCAGGAACAGACCGCCAAACTGGACGAAAATGTCAAAGAATGCTTGGCAACGATCCAGACGGACGGTTCGTGGAAAGACATCGACTACCGCTGCAAGTTACGCAACAACTGGACACCATCCAACCATCTGAGCCGGGTCAGCCAGATGACCAAGGCTTACAGCCTTCCCTACTCCACTTATTACCAGAACGAAGAGGTTTTAACCCAGATTCTGAAAGCGTTGGACTTCTGGAGTACCAGCAATCCGCGCAGCACCAACTGGTGGCACAATGAAATCGGAGGCCCGATGCTTATCGGTCCGGTTTACCTGACTTTGCAGGATAAAATGTCGCCCGAACAGGTGGCTGCCGCCGTCCGTTACATGGACAATGCGAAGATTAAAATCACCGGGCAAAACAAGGTATGGCTCTGCTCCAATGTCATGATTCGGGCCATGTTAACCAACGATCTGCCGCTGTTCGAAGAGGCCATCCAAGGGATGAAAAGCGTGATCAAAGTGGAAAATGGCGAAGGCGTTCAATTCGACTGGAGCTTCCACCAGCATGGCCGCCAACAACAGTTCGGGAACTACGGTCTCTCCTTCCCCTCGTCGCTGATCAGCCGGGGACGGCTGTTCCTGGGCACTCGCTACGCTTTCAATGACCAAGAGATGGAAGTGCTGCGCAACTACCTGCTCAAAGGGATGTCGTGGGTGATCTGGAAAGACGAAATGGATGTTAACTCCCTGGGTCGTCAGCTCTTCTACAACAACGCCATGGTCGGAAAGGCCAATACCTACGGGCAACTGCTCATGGGGATGGAAGAACTCGATCCGGCCAACAAATCCCTGTACGATCAGATGTTCCGTGAACAAATCCTGGGCGAACCCAATACCTTGGTGGGTATCAACCACTTCTTCATGTCGGATATGACCGTCATGCGTAAAAGCGACTGGATGGCCTCATTGAAAATGCAGTCCGACCGCACCGTGGGTACCGAAACCGTCAACATGGAAAACCTGTTGAATCAGGTGATGGCCAACGGAGCAATCTACCTCTATCAGGACGGCGGCGAATACAACAACATCTTCCCAATTTGGGATTGGACTCGCATTCCGGGCGTAACCTGCAATTTCGCCAGCCAGAACGACTATCCGACCTACAATCGCCGTATCAAGGGGAAAACCCAAATGGTTGGCGGTCTAACCGATGAAAACTACGGTGTATCGGCCATGCGGGTGGAAGCCGACGGACTGGTTGCCAACAAATCCTGGTACTTCACCGATCAGTACATTCTCTGCCTGGGGTCGGACATCGAAAGCCACAACGGCAATCCGGTAGCCACCGGCATCAATCAAACCTTCAAAAAGGGCGATACACAAGTCAAAATGTACGGCAAACCCGGTTTTGAAACCCGTACGGAAGCGAACGGAGCGGTAGAAGCAGTATTGCATGCCGGCATCGGTTACTATTTCGCTCCGGGCCAAAACGCCACCCTGCGTGTCGGTGAACAAACCGGAAGCTGGCACAATGTTCACGAAGACTCTCCGGCAACCCCCGTGACCGGCGAAGTCTTCAACCTGGCTCTCAACCACGGTCGCGACCCCAAAGCCGCTTCTTATGAATATGTTTTGATTCCCCGTTGCGACGAAGCCAAAATGAACGACTTCTGTGCCAAACAAGATTTCACCATCCTGAAGAATTCGGACGATGTGCATGCCGTTCGTTTTGCCGACGGAACGGTACGGTCGATCTTCTTCACGACCCGGGGAACCCTGAAAGTGGACGACAAGATCGAAGTGCTGAATATCACCGAAGAAGCCATTCTGGTCTTCCGTCGCGAGGGTAACCGTGTGTTCATCTCCTATGTCGATCCCACCACCGAAAAGGACAGTATCATCATTACCTTCAAGGGCAAATGGGAAGCCGACAATGTCTACTATGACCCCGAAACCGACACCTCGGTCGTCGAACTCGACACCAAGATTTCATGGGGTAAACGCCTCGAAGCTCAATGCGATATCATTGAATAAATGATTGAATGGGAGGGGAACCCTTGATCGGTCCTCTCCCATTCTCTCCTTCTAAAACAAGAGAGCCCGCATCTTATGATGCGGGCTCTCTTTTCTATCTGTGGTTGCGTTTTATTTGCAAACAGCGCTCAATTTTTCAAACAAGGCATCCACACCGCTCATCATGTCGCGGCGAATCTGTGCATAGTGTTTCTTCACCAGGCTTTTGTTATGCTTTTCCACCGGATTGTTGGCCCGTTCGTACAACGAGTTACGCAATTCCACGGCTTCTTCGATCACGGCAATGATGTCGGCCCGTTTGTCGGCCCCATTGAAATACAATGCCATGTAGCCATCCGAAATCACTTCGCTGGCCAGATAATCTATGTCTTTTTTAATTCTTCTAATGCTTGCCATAACTATTCGTTTTTAAGGTTGAATACGACAAAGATACGATTTTTTCCCAAAAACACTACCCTCCGACCGCCTACGCCTGAATAAACTCGGCCAAATCCCCGCTGTTCATGCTCTCCTGCCCATAATATTCCGCGGCTTTGTCTCCGGCCACGCCATGCAGATACACCCCCAACACGGCCGCCATACCGGATGAATATCCCCGGGCGATCAGACCGGTGATCAGACCGGTCAAAACATCTCCGCTTCCGCCTTTGGCCATCCCGGGATTCCCGGTGGAATTGAAATAGAAACGACCGTCCGGCGTACAAACCATCGTATGAGCCCCTTTGACCACCACATACGAGGCCAATCGTTGCGCCAGCGCCGAAGCCAAATGATTCCGTTCCTCATCGTCCCGCCACGGGCCTACCAGACGGCGCAATTCGCCCAAATGCGGTGTCAATACACTCTGGGGAGCCACCAAAGTCTGCAACTGCGGATTTTCCGCCAGCAAATTCAAGGCGTCGGCATCCAGTACCATCGGTTTTTCGAGCCTTAACAGGCTCTCCAAGGCATTCAGCGTTTGTGGTTGTCTTCCTAATCCGCAACCGACTCCAATGGCCGTAAATCGCTCCATATGGGCCGGCAATACAGAAAAGCAGGGCTGAGGATCTCCACTCAGCATGGCCGAAGGACAGTTGGCGTACAAAGCCCCCACCTCCTGACGCGGCATATGCACGGTCACCAGTCCACAACCCGACCGTAAAGCCGCCCCGGCCGACAGAATGGCCGCCCCGATCATACCTTCGGATCCGCAGATCAGCAGTGCATGTCCGTAATCGCCTTTATGGGCAAACGGTCGGCGGGGTTTCAAGCGTTGAGCGATCCAGGCTTCATCGACATAAAAATAGGGAGACTCGGCTTGCTGAATAAACTCCTCATCCAGGCCGATCGGCAACACTACGACCTCTCCGGCGCAATCGCCCGCCTCGGGCAACAAGAGCGACAGTTTGGGAAACTCCAACGTCAAGGTTGTGGAAGCCTGCACCACACCCGAAGGGTCATTTCCGTATTCGGTCTGCAAGCCCGACGGCAGGTCGATTGAAATCACCCTTACGCCCTGCCGATTAATCCAGTTTATGGCCTCGGCCAGCACACCTTCGACCCGTCCGTGCACTCCGCTTCCCAACAACGCATCGACAATCACCCCTTCCGGACAAAAAGCCTCCCCGGAAAAGGGACGGACAGTCACCTTTTTCGGCAATCGCTCCAAATTCGTCCGGCAATCCGGTGAAAGCGCTTCCGAAGCAAAAAGCATATACACACAACAGTCATAACCGGCCCGGCTCAATATACGAGCTACCGCCAGCCCATCACCTCCGTTATTGCCTTTCCCGATCAGAAAACACAAAGGGGTACTCTGTTCGACATGATTGGCGATCCATTGTGCCATTGTTTCCGAAGCCCGTTCCATCAGGTCAATGCTTTCGATGGGTTCATGTTGCATCGTATAGCGATCGGCTTCGCGAATCTGTGCAGCAGTCAAAATCTTCATTTCCGACAAGAATTCATATCCTGAAAGTATAAAGATACAAAAAAACAGGGATGAGTATCAACCCCATCCCTGTTTCGATCTATAACGGACTCGTTACGAGCCGAAGTTGTCGTACATAATGTTTTCTTCGGGAACGCCCAGGCTATCGAGCATTTTCACCACCGAAGAGATCATCATCGGAGGACCACACATCAGATAGATGCAGCTTTCGGGTTCTTCGTGGTTCTTCAGGTAGTTTTCATAGAGCACATTGTGTACGAAACCTACTTTGTAGTCCACGCCGGCTGCATCGGCTTCCGGATCCTGACGGTCGAGCGCCAGGTGGAACTTGAAGTTGGGGAAGTCTTTTTCGATCTGATGGAAATCATCGAGGTAAGGAGCTTCCTTCAAGGCACGGGCACCGTACCAGAACGAAACCGGACGTTTCGTCTTTTCGGTTTTGAACAGGTGCATGATGTGACTCCGCATCGGGGCCATCCCGGCACCCCCACCGATGAAGATCAGTTCCTGATCGTCGGGCAGGTTATCCGGCAGGAAGAATTCCCCGTAAGGACCCGAAATCGTCACCTTGTCACCCGGTTTGCGCGAGAAGATGTACGAAGAGCAGATCCCCGGATTGACTTTCATAAAGCTACCCGTAGCCCGATCGAACGGAGGCGTAGCAATACGGATGTTCAACATGATGATGTTACCTTCGGCCGGGTGGTTAGCCATTGAGTAGGCACGGAAGGTCGGTTCAGGGTTGGTAGTCACCAGATCCCACATCTTCATCTTATCCCAATCGGCACGATAGCATTCGTCGATATCCATATCCGAGAACTTGATCGCATCGTATTTCGGAATATCGATCTGAATATATCCCCCGCTGCGGAACTTGAGGTTTTCACCTTCGGGAAGCTTCACGACAAATTCCTTGAGGAAAGTCGAGATATTGCGGTTCGAAACCACCGTGCATTCCCATTTCTTAACCCCCAGCACCGCTTCGGGTACTTTGATTTTCAGGTTTTCTTTCACCTTCACCTGGCAACCCAAACGCCATTTTTCGGCCTGTTCACGACGGGTGAAGAAATTGACTTCCGTGGGCAGGATATCGCCGCCACCTTCCAGCACCTGGCACCGGCACATCCCGCAGGAACCACCGCCCCCGCAGGCCGAAGGCAGGAAAATCCCGTTATTTCCCAGGGTAGCCAGCAACGAGTTACCCGGCTCAACGGTCAGCACCTTCTCTCCATCGTTAATATCCACTTGCACCTCACCCGAAGGGGTCAGTTTGGCCTTAGCGTAGAGCAACAGTGCCACCAGGAGCAACGTTACCACCAAAAAGGCAATAATGGCAATGATGATTGTTAATCCCATATTTCGTTTCTTTTAATTTTTAGCGTAATCCCGTTAGAGTTGAATACCCAGGAAGGTCATGAAGGCGATCCCCATCAGACCGGTCAGGATAAACGTAATGCCGGCCCCACGCAAAGGAGCAGGGATGTTCGAATAGGACAAACGTTCGCGGATAGCCGCCATCAGGATGATGGCCAACCACCAACCAATCCCCGAACCCAAGGCAAACGTCGTAGCTTCGCCCAGAGAGGCGTAATCACGTTCCTGCATGAAGAGCGAGCCCCCCATGATGGCGCAGTTCACGGCGATCAACGGCAGGAAGATCCCCAGTTGATTGTAGAGTGCCGGAGCGAATTTTTCCACCACCATTTCCACCAGCTGAACGAACGATGCGATCACCGCAATGAAGACGATGAAGCTCAAGAAGCTCAAATCGATAGGCGTACTGCCCGTCACTCCGTAATCGGGGTTAACCCACGACAGAGCGCCGGCCTTCAGGATATATTCATTGAGCAGGTAGTTGATCGGAACGGTCATCGTCATTACGAAAATCACGGCAACCCCCAGACCCATGGCCGTTTTCACGCTCTTGCTCACGGCGATGAACGAACACATCCCGAAGAAGAACGCAAAGACCATGTTCTCGATAAAGATCGACTTGACGAATATGCTTAAAATGTTTTCCATAGCTTGTTTTCAGATAACCGTTACTATTTCTTTTCGATCAGGTTCTTGTTGTAGCTGCGGTGTACCCAAATGATCAGGCCCACGCCGATCAGTGCCATCGGCGGCAGCAGCATCAACGCGTTATTTTCATAGAACCCGCCGTTGGCAACATACCAGCTTTCGGGAATTACGCGGTAGCCCCACAGGGTACCGGCACCCAGCAGTTCACGGAAGAAACCCAAGATAATCAGCACGATCCCGTAACCGATCCCATTGCCGATCCCATCCAGGAACGACGGCCAGGGTTTGTTCCCCAAGGCAAAGGCTTCGATACGGCCCATGATGATACAGTTGGTAATAATCAAGCCCACGAACACCGAGAGCTGTTTGCTCACGTCATACACATAGGCTTTGAGGATCTGGTCTACCAGGATCACCAACGCAGCCACGACCACCAATTGAACGATGATACGGATACGCGAAGGAATCCCTTTACGAATCAACGAGATAATCATACTCGAAAAACCCGTCACCACCATCACCGACAGGGCCATGACAAAGGCAGGTTTGAGTTTGGCGGTCACGGCCAGAGCGGAACAAATCCCCAGAATCTGAACCGCAATCGGGTTTTCCTGACTGAACGGATTGGTCAGGAGTTTCAAATTCTTGGCCGAAAACAACGGCTCTTTTTCTTTCATTTCACTCATCGCCCTATTGGTTATTGGTTAATGAATCGGTTGAATCGGCAGCCGCTACGGTTTCGGCCGGCTGCACAGCTTCGGGAGTCGATGCAGTGAGCTGTTTTTTGATGTAAGCATCATAGTCGCCCAAGCAATCTTTCAGCATGTTCTGCAAACCATGGCTGGTCAGCGTACCCCCCGAAAGAGCATCCACTGCATAGGGATCGTCGTCAGCGGCACCGCCTTTCTGCAGAGCAATCGCAATGACAGACCCGTCTTTCAGGATCTTTTTGCCTTTGAACTGAGCCTGGAAATGAGCCGTAGCGATTTCAGCACCCAGACCCGGGGTTTCACTCTTGTGGTCGAATACCACCCCGTTGACGGTATCCCAGTCCGAAGCCAGCGCTACATAGCCCCAGATCGGTCCCCAAAGACCTTTCCCCCAGACCGGAATGATGTAGCTCACTACGCCTTCCGCATTTTTGCTGACAAACACCGGCAGAAGTCGATCGGCCGGAGCCTTGTCGTATTCAGCCTTGAGGTTGGTCAACAGTTTGAAAGCGTCCACGCTGTCGATCCGGTCACCGGCTACATTAATGGCATAGCTTTCGGTGATGTACTTATTATACTCTTCCGTAATGTATTTTGCCTTGTCGGGAGCCTGATCAGCTTCAGCCCCTTCACCGATCGAACGCAAAATATCGCTCATCTTTTCGATGCGCACATTTTCGTTCTGACGACCGGCCAACGACAAGGAGGCAAAAGTCAGGACAGCCGCAACCAGGATCACCATGATCGAGGCGTAGGCAATAATATAAAGGTTGTTGTTTTTGTTCATCTTTGCTCCCTGAGCCTTTTCTTGTTCGAACTGGGAGGCGGGGGCGCCGCATACCGGACAAGTCGCCGGAGCCGAATCCCCTTCATGTACGTAACCGCACACGGTACATTTAAATTTCTTGTTGCTCATGACTCACCTCCTTATTTTGCAGCGCTCAAGCGCTTGTTACGACGACGGATATTCGCCTGAACCACATAGTAGTCGATCAGCGGAGCTACGGCGTTCATCAACAGGATCGAGAGCATCATCCCTTCGGGGTAACCCGGGTTGACCACTCGAATCAGGACAGCCATCGCCCCGATCAGGAACCCATAGATGAATTTCCCGGTATTGGTCTGTGCAGCGGTTACCGGGTCGGTAGCCATAAACACGGCACCAAAGGCAAACCCACCGATAATCAGATGGTAGTAAGCCGGAATATCCATATAGGCGTTCAGACCGATCAGGTTGAACAGCAGGCCCATCAGATAACCCCCAGCGAATACGCTGAGCATGATGCGCCACGAAGCGATACCGGTCCACAACAGGATCACGGCACCGATCAGAATGGCCAACGTAGAAGTTTCACCGATCGAACCGGGAATCGTACCCAGGAACCAGTTGAGCGGACCGGGGTGAGTCCAAGCAATTTCGCTAGCCCCGTTGAGCACGGCACCGGCGGCATCGGTCAACGGAGTAGCCCCCGAATAACCATCTACGCCCTGGCCCTGCAACAGACCGGCCGTCCACACCTTGTCACCAGACATATAAGGAGTATAGGCGAAGAAGACAAACGCACGAGCCATCAAAGCCGGGTTGAAAACGTTCATCCCCGTACCCCCGAAGACTTCCTTACCGATGATCACAGCGAAAGCCGTTCCGAGAGCGACCATCCACAGAGGTACATCCACCGGCATCACCAACGGAATCAACATCCCGCTGACCAGGAACCCTTCATTGACTTCGTGGTGACGGATCTGAGCCGAGATGAACTCGATACCGAGCCCCACCACATACGATACGATAATAATAGGAAGCACCTTCAGGAAACCGAACCAGAAGCAGGTCCAGAACGAGGCATCGGGCATGCCCACGGCGCGGAAGTGCTGCAACCCAGTGTTATACATCCCGAACAGCAGGGCCGGCAGCAGCGCCAATACCACAACCGCCATGACACGTTTGAGGTCGACGGCGTCGCGGATATGACTCCCGTTGCGGGTCACCGTATTGGGCACGAACAGAAAGGTCTCGAAAGCATCGAACGTCGAATGGAGCTTTTCGAACTTCCCTCCCTTTTCGAAATTCGGCTTTATCTTGTCAATCCAATTTCTTAATACTTTCATTGCGTGTGATTGTTAATTAAAGCTCCTTAATCATCAGGTTGATCCCGTCACGGATGATTTGCTGCATAGCGGTCTTGGAGGGATCGACAAATTCGCACAACGCAAAATCTTCTTCGATCACTTCGTACAGACCCAGA
>JAHZDG010000001.1:37126-65968 GCA_019422485.1 Alistipes sp.
ATGTCGCCGGCCAGAATAGCCTTGAGCAGATACATCGGATAGATGTCCATCGGCAGGTATCTGTCGTACAAACCCGTTACGACAAAAGCTCTCACACCCCCGTTGAGATTGGTGTCCAGATCGTATTTCTTGTTGGGCATCAACCACGAGAAGTAGCTGTGCGACACGGAGAACTTATTCAGACGAGGCATCATCCAACCCAGCATTTCATATTTGTTGCCTTCGGGGATCACCGTCACCTGATTGTGGTAATAGCCCAGGTAATCGTCCATCGAGACTTTCTTACCGGTGAGCACATTCCCGCTGATGATTCGGATATCCGCTTCAGCCTGCTGATTGGCGATGTTGCTCTTTTTGAGAATTCCGTTGATCGGAGCTCCGGAGATCGTCCGGAAATAGCGGGCATCGGCCACTTCGGAACCGTCCAGCACCACCACTTTGGTCATATCCACCTTGCCCGTACGGAACAGACGACCCAAGATCGCTACGTTCTGCACATCGAGCGTCCAAACGATATCGCCCTTGTTGATCGGGTCGATATGGTGGATCTGCACCCCGACGTTACCGGCCGGATGCGGACCTTCGAAGGTGTGCATTTCGACCCCTTTCACCTGGTTCAACACGCCGTTGGTCCCGGCTTTCAGGCTCAGATGTACTTTCCCGGTGGTCAATTTACCCAAAGCTTCGAAACCGGCATTCAGGTTATCCAGTTCGTCGGCCAGCACATAGTTCATATCCGGCGCCAGCGGAGCCGAATCGAATCCCGAAACAAAAATCGCCTTCGGCGTATTTTCGGGGTTGGCGATGATCCCGTAAGGACGCTGAATCATCATGGGCCACAGACCCGCTTTCAGAATCGTACGGGTCACATCTTCCTTGGAGGCCGATCCCAGGGCAGGTACCTGGAACTCCTCATAGGTCTGTTCACCGGCGGTGGTTACGACCACGCTCAGGATTTTGCGTTTTTCGCCGCGGTTGACGGCCGTAACCGTTCCGCTCACCGGCGAGGCAACCAACACCTCGGGACGGTACTTATCGAAAAACAACGGTGTCCCGGCCTTGACCGCATCACCCACCTTAACCAACAACTTAGGGGTAAGTCCCATAAAATCGTCGGGGCATACCGCATAAGTCGGAAGCAAAGGCAGCTGGGTCAGCTCCTTGCGAGCTTCGCCCACCAGCTTGATGTCGAGACCTTTTTTCAATTTGATGACTTTCGACATGTTGATATAAGTAAGATTATTAAAAAATTTCAATAAAATTTTTTACGCTTGCAAAAGTACACTTTATTTTCGGGACTCCATAACAATCGAACGCCTTTTTTCGTTAAGAAATGATTCCTGATTCACATTTTTCGGTCCGGACGATCAGATGATGGAACTCCCTTAGTGGCAATCACATATCCAACTTTTGGCTAATTGCCTGAGGTACTGTTATTTTATTAACAAGAATACCTGTCGTCTTCGCCAACACGAACGCCCGGGAGGCAAAGAAACAGCCCTGATACAAACTGCGATCTTCGCCCCAGGAATTTTTCACTTTATAGAATTTATTGCCGTACTGGTCGACTGCCGTACCGACGATCAACATTCCGTGATCATCCGTCGTCTGATAGTTATCGAAAGCCTGTTGACGGACCTCCTGGGTTACGGTGATTTCCGGCATCGGGCCTTGCGGCGAAGCCAGCATCTTTTCCCGTTCCTGCGGAGTCAGGCCGATCCAGCGCACCCGATCCGATCCGCTCATTTCGTCAGCCTTGCTGGCCGGCAGGATCGCAAAGCCCAAGCGGGCCACAAATCCTTTTTCGCTGACATCCGAAGCCCAGCCCACGGCATATCCAGCCGCCAACGAAGCATCGATCAGGGCCTCCAGATCTTCCAAGGGAACGTTATAGAACAACGACCAGTTCCAGTTATCGGGAATTTCGAGGGCGAACGGCCGATAGAACGGATGGTGCGTAAACGAAGTGAACTGCACATAATCGCTCATCTGAAGCCCCAAGGCATCCCGATAGGAAGCCGGCGTAAATGAGGTCGGTTTCCCGGTATGGGGGTCAGGAGCCGTAAAGATTTCGGGACATGCCCCCAGATAGGCATCCAGAATCCCATTCAATCCCGCTTTCCAGGCCGTTGTCAAAGTCCGGTTCGGGTTGGCGATCACCGCATTCATATAGGCCTTGACGACCGCATCCAGTTCCCCGTGAACATGCTGTTCGGTTCCGTAGTTCAGTCCCGGATAGACCGATTCGGGCACCACCCCATACTGACCGGCGATATAGGTCACATCTTCCAGAATACCACCCGGTCCGAGGTTGGTGTTTCCGTGCATCCGGGCATAACGAACCGCCTTTTCATAATAGGCATGACGAACGATCCACATTTCAGAGAGATCGACCGTATCGCACCCTTTGCGCAAGGCTTCGCTTTCCAACAAAGCCGTCCCGGCAAAACTCCAACAGGTCCCCGAACGGGACTGATTTTTGATCGACGTGTAGGGAATCTTCGTTTGTTCGGTAAATACGAATTTTTCGACCTCTGTTGTTTTTTGAGCCGACGTATCGGCCGGCTGGGCCATTCCTGTGCCCACACAGCACAAGGTCGCCACCGAAATCAGTATTCTTTTCATCTGGAAAATAGGGTTAAGTTTTGAGAAGCAAACACAAAGATACAGATTTTCCCAAAACTTTACGTCGAATTCCCTACCTTTGTCCCACTGATTTTCAAGAATGAACGCACCGCTGGTCGACATACACACCCATTTACCTGAAATCACCGGTCAATTATCGATCTACAGTTACGATCCCTCGGGAAATGCACAACGGGTAGACTCCAAGACAGGAAGCGATACCTCCACGAGCGAAGAGCCTAAACAGACTGACACCAAACCGTTCTCTTCTGTCATACTTACGGGAACTGACATCTTGCTTTCTCTCCCCTCTCGGCCCTACTCGACCGGCATTCACCCCTGGCAAATCCAGATGCAACCGATCGATTCCGGTCTGCTCGAGCTGTTGCGCACCTCGATTACCTCAAAGACTTTGGCCATCGGCGAAATCGGTCTGGATTTCCACACCGCACGGACCGTTCAGGAACGCCAACGGCAGTGCGAAGGGTTGCAATGCCAGCTTCAAGAGGCTGCAGAACATCGGCTGCCGGTGATCATTCACTGTGTGAAAGCGTGGGAAGAGTTGCTCGCGCTGTTGAAGGAGTTTCCTAAAATACCGATCATTCTACACGGTTTTATCGGGTCTCCCCAGCTGGCCGAACGGGCATTGGCGGCGGGATTCTATCTCTCTTTCGGATCCAGAGCCTTCCGTTCCCCCAAGACTTTGCTGGCCCTGCAACACACCCCTCCCGACCGGTTGTTTCTGGAAACCGACACCATACCGGAACCGGCCTTAACGACGCTGTACGAACAGGCAGCCGAAACATTACAACTGACACCGGTTGCCCTCAGAGAACATATTTTCACGAATTACCAACATCTTTTTAATTCTACTCTCGGTCTATGAAAGCATGGATGGAACGTACCGAACTGTTATTGGGCACAGAAAAGCTCACTCGTCTCACCTCATCCCGGGTTTTGGTTGTCGGGTTGGGGGGAGTCGGAGCTTATGCCGCCGAAATGTTGGCCCGCAGCGGCATCGGCAGCCTGACAATCGTGGATGCCGACGAAATCGCCCCGTCGAACATCAACCGTCAGCTGATTGCCCTGCATAGCACCATCGGCCAATCTAAAGCGGACATACTGGCCGCCCGTCTGCTCGACATCAACCCGGACCTCCAGCTCTCACCCCGCCACGAATACCTGCAAAACGAAGCCATCGGAGCTTTGCTGGACGAAGGGTTCGACTATGTGGTGGACGCCATCGACACCCTGACCCCTAAAGTCGACCTCATCAAAGGAGCCTTAGACCGAAACATTCCTCTGGTCAGTTCCATGGGCGCCGGTTCCAAAACCGACCCTACCCTATTGGAAATCAAAGACATTTCCAAATCCCACCATTGCCCGCTGGCCCACATGCTGCGCAAACGCCTGCACAAGCTGGGCATTCGCCGCGGATTTCGGGTCGTTTTCTCCCCCGAACCCGTTCGGGAAGGAAGTATGATTCTGTGCGAGGAAACCCATAAAAAATCGAATGTCGGCACGATCTCGTATATGCCGGCCCTGTTCGGTTGTTATTGTGCGTCGGTCGTCATTCGGGATCTGCTCGACGAAATGCCTTAACCCCTTATAATATATATAAGCCTTGCCGATAAGCGCCCGCAAGAGCCGTTTTCAGGAAGCGCAACCCAATCGACATCTAACATCCGGCATCTAAAGATACCTGCCGACGCCTTCCAGGCACAAACAATCGCAATCCATCGAATCAAATCCCATAAGAAAGCCGGGATAGCGACAGACGCTATCCCGGCTTTCTTTTCAATATCAGTTGTATATCCTACAAGTCTACCAGAGGTTTCCCGGTCATTTCTTCCGGCTGGTTCAGCCCCATCAGCTTCAGCACCGTAGGAGCCACGTCGGCCAATACCCCGTTATGTACGGCTTTGGCACGATCCGACACGACAATAATGGGCACCGGATTGAGCGAGTGAGCCGTATTGGGTGAGCCGTCGGCATCGTCAGCCTGACCGGCATTCCCGTGGTCTGCGATGATCACCACTTCGTATCCGTTAGCCTTGGCCGCTTCCACCACCTTGTTCACGCAGGCATCCACCGCTTTAACGGCTTTGAAAATAGCGTCGTAAACCCCGGTATGGCCGACCATGTCGCCATTCGCGAAATTCAGGCAGATGAAATCGAATTTCTGCGTATTGAGCGCTTCCACCAATTTATCAGCTACGGTATAAGCACTCATTTCGGGCTGCAGGTCATACGTAGCCACCTTGGGCGAAGGAACCAGAATACGTTCTTCCCCTTCGAATTTTTCTTCACGTCCCCCGTTCAGGAAGAAGGTCACATGAGCGTATTTTTCGGTTTCAGCAATACGCAACTGGCTCAGACCCTGTTTAGACACGTATTCACCGATCGTATTCACCACATTTTCCTTATTAAAGAGGATATGCACCCCTTTGAACGTGGCATCGTACGGCGTCATCGTGCAATAATACAGCGGCATGGTCTTCATTCCGAATTCCGGCATATCCTGCTGCGTCAACACAATGGTCAATTCTTTGGCGCGGTCGTTCCGGAAGTTGAAGAAAATCACCATATCGCCCGGCTGAATCGTTCCCAGCGGTTGACCGTCGGCATCCACGCAAACGATCGGTTTGATGAATTCATCGGTCACCCCTTCGTCATACGATTTCTGCACGGCTGCAGCGGCATCGGTTGCCTTTTCGCCTACCCCATTCACCAACAGGTCATAGGCTTCCTTGACGCGTTCCCAACGTTTGTCGCGGTCCATGGCGTAATAACGTCCGATCACCGAAGCGATCTTGCCCGTCGACTGCGACAGATGAGCCTGCAGTTCTTCAATAAATCCTTTCCCGCTGTGAGGGTCGGTGTCACGACCATCCATGAAGCAGTGTACGAAAGTCTTTTCGATACCGTACTCCTTGGCGATATCGCATAATTTATAAAGGTGTTTTTCCGAGCTGTGCACCCCGCCATTGGAAACCAAACCCATAAAATGAACCTGTTTCCCGTTTTCCTTGGCATAGGTAAAAGCCTGAACGATTTCCGGATTTTTCAGAATGCTGTTGTCCCGGCAGGCAATGTTGATCTTCACCAGGTCCTGATAAACCACGCGGCCAGCCCCGATATTGAGGTGACCCACTTCCGAGTTCCCCATTTGGCCTTCGGGCAACCCTACGTTTTCGCCGTCGGTCCGCAATTCGGCCGTCGGATATTTCTGTTCCAGCCCCATCACATATTCGGGCTTGGCGGAATAAATTACATCGCTATGATCGTGACGGCCATTTCCCCAACCGTCCAAAATCATCAATAAAACCTTGTTCGTCATATCTTTCTTCCTATTAATGTTCTTATTTACCTTGACGCGCCTGGCGGATCAATTCCACCGCCTTAAGCATCGCATTTTCGACACCTTCAGGTTTCTTTCCGCCCGCCGTAGCGAAGAAAGGCTGTCCGCCCCCACCGCCATTGATTTCCCGGGCCGCTTCACGAACCACCTGAGAGGCATTGACCCCCTGGTTGACGATATTTTCACCGAGCATCACCGTCAGCGTGGCTTTAGCGCCCAGCGCCGACCCGATCACCAGCACCAAATCCGGATAGTCGGGACGCAACAGGAAGGCAATATTCTTGATCATTTCGGGTTGCAGATCGGCCTGACGCACAATCAACAACATACCATCTTCTTCGACCCGAGCATCCAGGAACTTTTCCTTGAGCATCAGGGCCCGTTCCCGGTTCATCTCTTCCACCTGTTTGCTCATTTCGGCATTTTCGTCCAGCAGACGTTTCAGGGCCTGCATCACCGAAGGATTGTTCAGCTGGTTCTTCACATCCATCAACAAATCTTCGAGTGAACGCACGAATTGTTCGGCCCCTTCACCGGTCACCGCTTCAATACGACGCACCCCCGCCGAGATCGCGCTTTCCGAAACGATCTTGAAGTACCCGATACGCCCCGTCGACGGAACATGCGTTCCCCCGCACAACTCGATCGAATCCCCATAACGAATCACCCGCACATGATCGCCATATTTTTCGCCGAAGAGCATCATGGCACCCAATTTACGGGCTTCTTCGATCGGATAGTCCCGATGTTCGTCCAGCGGGAAGTCGGCCCGGATATCGGCATTGACCAAGGCTTCCACTTCACGCAACTGTTCGAGCGTCATCTTCTGGAAGTGCGAGAAGTCGAAACGCAGGTATTGCGGGCAAACCAACGATCCTTTCTGTTCCACGTGCGTCCCCAACACTTTTCGCAGCGCCTTGTGCATCAAGTGGGTGGCCGTATGGTTATTGGCGCTGTTCTGACGGGCCCGTACATTGACCTTCGCCACAAACGTCGCACTCAGATCCGACGGCAACCGATCCACCAAATGTACCGTCAAGTTGTTTTCCTTTTGGGTGTCGGTCACTTCGATCACTTCATCGCCGTTTTCGAGCACCCCCGTATCGCCGACCTGTCCACCGGAGTTTCCATAGAAAGGCGTCTGGTCAAGCACCAACTGATAGAAGGTCTTGTTTTTGGTCTTCATCCGGCGATAGCGTGAAATCCGCACTTCGGATTCCAAGGTATCGTAACCCACGAAACGGCTCTGTTCGACGGGATAAACTTCCACCCAGTCATCGGTATCGATCGCCGCAGCATGGCGAGAACGTTCTTTCTGCTGTTGCAGTTCGGCAGCAAAGGCGTCATTATCCACTTTCATCCCCTGTTCCGAAGCGATCAGCTCCGTCAGGTCGATCGGGAAGCCATAGGTGTCGTACAATAAGAACGCTTCATGGCCGCTAATCGTATCTTTACCCTCTTGTTTTGCTTTGGCAATGACATTTTCCAGCAGATTGATCCCCGTCGCCAAGGTCCGCAAGAACGAAGCCTCTTCTTCCTCAATGACCTTTTCGATCAACACACGCTGCGAAGCCAATTCAGGGAACTGTCCGCCCATCTGTTCCACCAAACCGGCCACCAGACGGCAGATAAACGGTTCGTTGAAGCCCAGATAGGTATATCCATAACGAACGGCACGACGCAAAATACGACGAATGACATATCCGGCCTTTACGTTGGAAGGCAGCTGCCCGTCCGCAATCGAGAAGGCAATGGCCCGCAAGTGGTCGGCAATCACCCGCATGGCGATATCGGCCTTGGGATCCTGTCCATAGACCTTACCGGCCATTTGGCCCAGCCGTTGGATCGTCGGTTGGAAAACGTCCGTATCGTAGTTACTCTGTTTGTTCTGCAGCACCATACACAAACGTTCGAAACCCATCCCGGTATCCACATGATGGGCCGGCAGCGGTTCCAACTGTCCGTTAGCCTTTCGGTTGAACTGCATGAAAACCAGGTTCCAGATTTCGATCACCAGGTGATGGCCGGCATTGACCATCTGACGTCCGTCGATCTTGGCGCGTTCGGCATCGTCCCGCAGGTCGAAATGGATTTCGCTACACGGTCCGCAAGGTCCCGTATCGCCCATTTCCCAGAAATTATCTTTCTTATTGCCGGGGATGATGTGATCTTCCGGCAAGAATTGCTTCCAGATTTCGTAAGCCTCTTCGTCTTTGGCGATACCGTCTTCGGCGCTGCCTTCGAAATAGGTCGCATACATCCGATCCTTCGGCAATTTATACACCTCGGTCAGCAACTCCCAAGCCCAGGAAATCGCCTCCTTCTTGAAATAGTCGCCGAACGACCAGTTTCCCAACATTTCGAACATGGTATGATGGTAGGTGTCGTGTCCCACCTCTTCCAGGTCGTTGTGTTTTCCGGAGACCCGCAGACATTTCTGCGTATCGGCCGCCCGATGATACTTGGCAGGCGCATTGCCCAAGAAAATATCTTTGAACTGGTTCATCCCAGCATTGGTGAACATCAACGTCGGGTCATTCTTGACCACCATGGGCGCCGACGGCACAATTTCGTGCTGTTTGGCCCGGAAAAAGTCCAGAAAAGTCTGGCGAACCTGATTGGAATTCATGGTTTGCATACGATTGTTTCCGTTGGTTACGTTTACAAAAGAGGTTGTAAAATTAATCAAAATAGTCTAATTTTGTTGTGCGCTGTGCGCATAAAATGACCCGATGGCCCAAAAACGCTATAAATTCAACCCGCAAACCCTCACTTACGAGGTGATGGCCATTCCGTTCCGGATCAAATTCTACCGGTTTTTGCGGAAAATCCTCATCGCGTTTATCCTCGCGTCGATCGTCAATCTGCTCTTTTCGTTCTTCTTCTATACCCCCAAGATGTACCGCATCAGCCAGGAAGAAGCCGACATGATTCTGCAATACAACATTCTGCACAACAAGATTCGGGCCGCCACCAATCGTCTCAACGAAATCCATCACCGCGACTATCAGGTCTATCGTTCGCTGTTCGGAGCCGACACCCTGAATCTGCCGGGGATCTATACGCCCTATCCCGCCAGCAAATACCGCCATCTGCAAAACGACCTCTATTCGGCGCTGATGACCCACACCTGGCAAGACATGGACGCCATGTCCCGCCAACTCTACCTCGAATCCAAGTCCATGGACGAGCTGGAGGTGCTGGCCCGCGACAAAGAACGCATGGCCGAATCCATCCCGGCCATCTGGCCCATCAACAAAAAAGACCTTCGGGGGCATATCGGGGCCTTCGGGACACGGGTACACCCCATTTCAGGCCGGATGATCGGGCATAAAGGCATCGACCTGGGCGGCCGGATCGGGGATCCCGTCTACGCCACCGGCGATGGCCAGGTGGCTTTCGACAACGAAGGAACGAGCGGCTATGGCAAACAGATCCTGTTAAACCACGGCTTCGGCTACAAAACCCGTTACGCCCACCTGAACAAGATCGACGTCGTTCCGGGACAACGGGTCAAACGAGGGGAAAAGATCGGCGAACTGGGGAATACCGGACGATCGACCGGTCCCCACTTGCATTACGAAGTGATCTATCGCGGACACGTGGTAGATCCGCTCAATTACTTCAGCCGTGACATGAGCGAAGAAGAATTCGCACGGATCATCGAATCGGCTCGCACCACTACTTATGAAACTGAATAGCCATGAGCGAAGATCCCCACTCCTATTATAAAAACACGCTCCCTCGCGGAGAAAAATCCCGGGCCAAGTTCCAGGAAAAACTCGTGCGGGCCTTGGTACACATATTAGCGTGGACCGGGATAGCTATTCTTTACTATATCGCATTTTCTTTCTTTTTCGACACACCGGTGGAGTATCGCATGAAACAACACTCCCGATTGTTAAAAGAAGAATACCAAAAACTCAACGAACGTTACGACACCCTGGAGAAGGTGCTCAACTATGTGATCGAACGCGATCAGAATGTCTTCCGAACCCTTTTCGAATCGGAACCGTACAATTTCGATGCGGATTTCGAGAAGAAAAAATGGGAAGCGCACGAAGCATTGCTATCGCAGTCGAACAAAGAATTGGGTGACGAATTCTTCGCCAAACTGAACAACCTGACCCAATCCGTCACTCGAGAGCTGGAGATGCTGAACAAGCTCGGGAGCCGGATGGACTCATTACAGGATAAATTGAACTATCTGCCGGCCATCCAACCGGTGGTCAATCCGGATCTCACCCTGCTGACTGCCTCTTATGGGATGCGCATCCACCCCTTTTATAAAAGTCTGACCGCCCACCAGGGCGTCGACTTCACGGTGGGTGAAGGATCGCGGGTATTCGCCACGGCAGACGGCCGCGTCTCGGATGTCATCACCCGACGTACCTCTTCCGGTAACACCATCGTTATCAACCATGGGAACGGTTATTCCACCGCTTACAGCCACCTGGGGAAAATCTATGTCCGCAAAGGACAAATCGTCCGTCGCGGCGACATCATTGCCCAATCGGGCAACACAGGGCTCTCCTTGGCACCCCATCTCCACTACGAAGTGCGCCATAACGGCATGCGTGTAGACCCCATCCACTACTTTTTCCTGGAACTGGATTACAACCAATACCAGAAAATGATGAAAATTGCGCAGTCAGGCATGCAATCTTTCGACTAAGCCGACAGAAAATCTGCAAATTTTCCAGCGCACCCCCTTCCCGACCACCATATCTAGGAATTTTTATTTACTTTTGCCCTATAAACCATACTTTTTCCCATGACCACGTTACGTTTTAAAGCTTTAGAAGAAATTTCTCGTCGAGAATTGGTCCCCACCAAACTCTCCGACGAAAAAATATCAAGTTACTTCGGAGCCGATGTTTTCGACCGCGACACCATGCGGCAATACATCGCCAAAGATGCCTACGAAAGTCTTTGCAACGCCATCGACGAAGGGCGTCGCATCGACCGCCGCTTTGCCAACCAGATCGCCGAAGGGATGAAAACCTGGGCTGTAGAACGCGGTGCCACTCACTATTCGCACTGGTTCCAACCGCTCAACGACTCGACGGCCGAAAAACACGATGCCTTTTTCGAACCGATGTGGGGCGGCGGCTCATTCGAAACCTTCAAAGGCGAATTGCTGGTACAACAGGAACCCGATGCTTCGAGTTTTCCCAACGGCGGTCTACGCAATACGTTCGAAGCCCGCGGTTATTCGGCATGGGATCCCTCCTCGCCGGCCTTCATTCTGGACAAGACCCTCTGCATTCCGAGTATCTTTATCGCCTACACCGGTGAAGCACTCGACTTCAAAACCCCATTACTGAAATCACTTCAGGCCGTCAGCAAAGCCGCTGAAGAGGTCTGCCAATATTTTGACAAAGACGTCAACAAAGTCAATGTCACCCTGGGTTGGGAACAGGAATATTTTCTGGTAGACGAAGCCCTTTTCCTGGCCCGCCCCGACTTGGTACAGACCGGTCGCACCCTGATGGGTCACATTGCCGCCAAAGACCAGCAGCTCGATGACCACTATTTCGGATCGATTCCCTGCCGTGTACTGGAATTCATGAAGGATTTCGAAGAACAGGCCTACCGACTGGGGATTCCGCTCAAAACCCGTCACAACGAAGTGGCCCCCAACCAATACGAATGCGCCCCGATGTTCGAGGAAGCCAACATCGCTGTCGATCACAACACCCTGTTGATGACCATCATGCGCCGTGTAGCTCTTCGTCATAAATTGCGTGTACTGTTCCACGAAAAGCCTTTTGCCGGGGTCAACGGATCGGGGAAACACTGCAACTGGTCGATGGTCACCAACACCGGAGTCAATCTGCTGGCACCGGGCAAAACGCCGAAAAACAACATGCAGTTCCTGACGTTCTTCGTCAGCGCCATCAAAGCGGCTCACGACTACGGTGCATTGTTCATGGCTTCGATCGCCTCTCAGTCCAACTCTCACCGTTTGGGAGCTCACGAAGCACCTCCTGCCGTAATGTCGGTTTTTGCCGGCTCTACCCTCTCGGACATGCTCGATTCGCTGGAAACCCGTCTGAGCGACAAGAAAATGACCCCGGACGAAAAAACCGAAATCAAACTCGACATCGGCAAGATTCCCGATATTCTGCTGGACAACACCGACCGCAACCGTACTTCACCGTTCGCCTTTACCGGCAACCGGTTTGAATTCCGGGCTACCGGATCGTCGAGCAACTGTGCCGCTCCTCTGACGGTCATCAACACGGCGATCGCCGAAGAGCTGATCCAGTTCAAGAAAGAAGCCGATACCCTGATCGACAAAGGCGTCAAAAAGGACGAAGCTATCCTGCAGGTCATCCGCAAATTCATCATCGCCTCGAAAAAAGTCCGTTTCGAAGGTAACGGATACAGCGCCGAATGGTTGGAAGAGGCTCAAAAACGGGGGCTGGAAAACATCAATCATGTGCCCGATGCCTTCAAATTGTTCAACCGCAAAGAATATGTAGATCTGTTCCAGCGTCATGGCGTTTACAGCCCCTCGGAACTGGAAGCCCGTTATGAAATCAACATGGAGATCATGACGAAGAAAATCCAGATCGAATCGCGGGTATTGGCCGATATGGCGTCCAACCACATCGTTCCGACCGCCGTTCGCTACCAACGGGTACTGATCCAGAATGTTCAGGGTCTCAAGGACATTCTGCCCGACGAATACCAGGAACTGGCCTCGGAAGAAATTCGTGCGATCACCAAAATCGCCAAATACGTAAAATCAATTCGGGAAAACACCCGTCAGATGATCAACGCCCGCAAGACCTACAATCACGTGAGCGACCCCATCGAACGGGCGATCGGTTATTACGAACAGGTAGCTCCGTTCCTGGAAAAAATCCGGTACGAAATCGACAAACTCGAACTGATCGTAGACGACGAATTGTGGCCGCTGCCCAAATACCGGGAAATGATGAACCTCAATTAATCCCGGCTCACAACGCACTAAAAAAGGCTTCTGAAATCACTCAGAAGCCTTTTTTAGTAAATCGAACACAGCCCCTATCGACGGCAGATCTCCCGGAAATCACAATAACGACAGGTCGTTTCATCTTCGCACTGCACGAAGGGACGTTCCGGATCGAACAGTTCCTGCAGAAGAGCAGTCAGGCGTTTTTCAAACTCCTCCCGATAAATCGAATAACGCCATACCGGTTCGTTTTTGGTCATCAACAACGGGTTATAATCCGGCCGATGCATTTCCCGCACATAATACAAGGCCGGTTGAATATCATCTCCTGTCCTTCGACTGATCATCATGGCATACAGCAGGGTTTGAAACGCCGCCGGACGCCGGTCGGCCTGCATCGGAGAGAACAAAGCCTCGATGTCGGCAAAGGGTTTGGAAGGTTTGCCGGTCTTGTAATCCACCACCTGCACCAATCCCTCCTGAAGGCGGTCAATGCGGTCGGACATTCCCCAAAACCGAACGGAACATTCACCCTTGGCGGTTTCAAACGAAAACAAAGCATCTACGTCCTTTTCCAGCAGCTCAATCGTATACCCGGAACGAGACGCATCATAAGGCAGGATAAAACGATTGATATAACGTCGCACAATATCCCGCGCCAACAGCACCTGTCCCGTATAATCGGCCTCCGTCACCGTCTCCTCGTGGAAGCAGGTCTCTTGCAACGCCTGTTCGACCACCTCATCGACCCGTTTAGAGCCCCGAAGTGCCGCAATAGCCTCTTCCGGATGTTTCACCCCGCACAAAGGCTTATAAAGGAGCTCCATGGCCTTATGCAAGAAGGTTCCGAACATCGGCATGTCAATCTCTTCGGTGATCTCTTCCTCCACCTTCAAGCCGGCTACGCTGTGGAAATAAAATTTCAGCGGACATTCCACATATTTATGCAACGAAGTGGGAGACAAGGCTTTTTCGCCCCCCAGAAAAGCGGACAAAACGGCCCACACCTGGCCCGTTTTGGGTACAGACATCGGCTGGGTGGGCGCCAAATTGACGCTCAACGGGATGTTTTGCAACTGCACTTCATGCGGGGACTCATACCGCAACTGATAGATATAACGACTGGGCTCTCCGGTGCGCCGTTCATCACTCCGCGAGCAATACACCATATGCACGACCTGAGCCCGCTGCAACAAGCGATAAAAGTAATAGGCATAGACCCCTTCGTGATGCAACGGTGTCGGCAATCCGTACGCCAACCGCAGATTATGAGGAACAAACGAAGAGGTGATCGCCCGATTTCCCGGGAAGGTATCGTCGTTGACCGACAACAGCAAGACGTTTTTGAAATCGAGGTTTCGGGTCTCCAGAATACCCATGATCTGAATCCCGGCCAACGGTTCTCCCTGATAAGGAATGCGTTCCTGTTGGAAGATTTTGCGCAAAAGCGACGAGAAAACCGCCTCGGTCATCTCCACCCCGCTATCGGTCAAAGAGGTTTCCAACTGAATCAAACGGTCAATCATCACGCTGAAAAACTCACGCCGACGAGCCCGGTCCTCCGTCTCCAGCGGCAAAGCTCCGACCTGCGAAAGAATTTCCCGCAAATAAACCGCCAGCGAACGCCAACCCTCCACCGGCGTAAAAATTTGCCGAATCAATCCCTCCGGCTGGAAACGATCCATCGAGACATAGACCATCTGCCCTTTGCGAACCGTCTCGATGATTTTCTCGGCCTCTTCGGCATGGGATTCCAGCAGATAGGGATGCCCCAACAACCCGATCACATCGCTGTGATAGAAGCGGGTTTGCTCCCCTTTTTGACGTTTGCGGGCCTGCAATTCGATCAAGCGTTCCACAAACGAATAGGCCGTGGTCTGCCGCAGAGGATACCCCATGGTCACATTCACGGCCTTAATACCCTCCGGAAGAGAATACAGAACCGGCAACAACAAACTCTCATCGGTCAGGACTATGGCGGTTTCCTTATCGAGGTTCTCTCCCCGATCGAGAAGATCCTGCAAAAAAGTATGCACATATTTACATTGCAAACTGTCTGAAGGAGACGACACGGCAACCACCTCTTTCTGTGCGCGGAAATGATCCGACCCGATCACTCCTTCCGGAGCCGGATACTCCCGGATATTGGTACGGAGAAACAGACCGGCTTCGTGATCGGGATTTTCCACATAATAGCGATCGTAATCCCAGAAAAACTCCGTCTGACCGGTATTTTTCAGCCACGTGAACAAGCGTTTCTCGCAAGCCGAAAGGGCATTAAAGCCGATAACGATATAACGGACTTCGGTATCGAGATTGACCGCCTCCGAAGCGCGCAAGCGTTCGGCCGCCAGACGATGCACCATCCCCTCATAAGCCAAGCCCTGAGCGGACAGCTCGTCCCGAAATTCATGATAAATCGCCCCAAGCGACTCCCAGATACGGATAAATTGCTGCTGCTCCTGAGAAAAAGCGGTTTGTTGGCGGAAGTGCGTCCAAAAACGTTCAATCAAGGCGATCTGTTCCTCCGTCAGATAGGAGAAACGGTCTTCCATGCGATGCAGATCGTCGATATTGGCAAACAGCATATCGGCATCGATGAGATACTTGTCGATCTGATCGAAATCGGCCAACAGCATATCTCCCCAGAAATAGAACGCATCGAACGTCTCGTCGTGATGCCGGGAATAGACTTTGTAGAGTTCGGTCAGCAACTTGATATGGTCGCTCCGACCGACTCCGGCCACCTGCTCCATCAGCTCGTCCACCGTCACAAACGAGGGCTGCCACAACGGACGCCGTGCTATTTGAGCCAGCGCGTCTGAAAAGAACAAACGGGCTCGTTTAGAAGGGAATACCAATTTAAGCGACGAGATATCGTCGCCATAACGATCGTATAAATAAGAAGCTATCTCGGAGATAAAACTATGCATACTCCGACCCTAAACGATTAACGTGACGGTCCGAGGAATCAGGTTCTCGGGTCTATTTACCGATATTATTGACCGTCCCCATCATTTTCGTCGACGAACGGAAAATCTCGGGAGTGCCTTTATAATAAATCGCCCCGCCGGACTCAGCCGATACTTCCAAACGTTCCTGCGACCACACATACACCTCAGCCGTGCTGGCCGCCGTCACCGAAGCATCGATGGCTTCCAACTGGCGTGCATCCACCTTCGATTTGCCGGAAGCGCCCAAGGTCAGATACTTGACCACACCAGAAAGGTGTGCCGCTGAATTTCCGGTTACTTTCAGATTCAAATCCTTGACATCCATCGTTCCGCTGAAGGTGGCTCCGGCCAGCAGCTGCACGTCCAACATCAACCGACTCAACGTATCCCGAGAGGTCACACTGGCCTGAGAAATTTTCAGATCGCCAAAATCATGGTAGTACAATTTCACCTCTCCGTTTGCGTTACTGCCGCTGCCCGGTTTGAGATGAATGGACAGAATACCGTCCTTTACTCCCCACTGCAACTTCTCAATGGTCGTATTATTCAATTTGATATCCACGCCTGCCGTATCCGAACGAATCAGCTCTACGGTCAGATTTCCGGCCAGGTCAATTGTCCGAAAAGCATCCACTTTACGGCTATGTATCGTTTGCTGAGCAAATGCACCCAGATGCATCACTACCAACCCCATCAAAATCACAAACTTTCTCATACGGCTTTCCTTTTCAAAACCCCGCTCGCACCTTCCATTCCGAGGCACGAATCGGAATTTTCATTTTCACAAATATAACCATTCGGGCGGGATTCGCAATCTTTTGTCGTAACTTTACCATCATTTCAGACTTATGGGCCACATCACGATCGTCAAAGCTTCGGCCGGTTCGGGAAAGACTTATCGGCTGGCATATGAATACATTCGCCGGGTCATCGACAATCCGGCACTCTACCGTCACATTCTGGCCGTCACCTTCACCAACAAGGCGACCGAAGAGATGAAGCGACGCATCGTCGGAGAACTCAACGCTCTGGCCAGCCACAACTCCAGCGAATACCTTCCGAAACTGGAAGCCGATCTGGGTCTCGCCCCCGAAACCATTCGTCAACGCGCCATTACGGCCCGGTCCAAGATTCTGCACGATTACAGCCATTTCACGGTCCTGACCATCGATAAATTCTTCCAGCGGATCATTCGTTCCTTTCTCAAAGAGTTAGGGTTGGATTTGAACTTCAACCTCGAGTTACAGACCGATTCGCTGCTCGAAGGGGCGGCCGATCGTCTGATCGACGAAATCTCGATCAACCAGCAACTGCGTGACTGGGTGATGCAATTCGTCGAAGAAAAGATCGAAGAGGGAAAAACCTGGGATATCCGTCACGAAATCGTTAACCTGGGACAGGAACTGTTCAGCGAACGCTACAAAAACCGCCACATCACGACCCATAGCCGCGAAGAACTGGCTCGTATTGCGTCCGAGGCTTTCGGCCGTCGTCAGGCGATTGTCGCCCAACTGAAAAAAATCGCCCGTACCGCACTGCAGACTGCTCAAGCGGCCGGATTATCGGTATCCGACTTTGCTTACGGGAACTCCGGCCCCATGGGCTATTTCCAAAAAGTAGCAGACGACAAACTGGAACCTTATAAACAACGGGTCCTGGATGCGCTGTCAAACCCCGACAAATGGTACAGCAAACGATCGCCGCAGGCCTCCACCATCCGTTCGCTCGTTCCACAATTACAGCCCCTGCTGCAACAACTTTGCGACACGTACGACCAAAATATCCGTTTCTTAAAAACGGCTACGCTCGTTCAGGAGAATTACCGCAGCTACGCTCTGCTGAATGACCTGTCCGACAAGATCGAAACCCTGTGCGCCGAAGAAAACATTCTGCCGATCTCCGAAACCAACACCCTGCTGGGCAAGTTGATCGCCGGTAACGATGCGCCGTTCATCTACGAAAAAGTGGGCAATGCTTTTGCCGAATTTATGATCGACGAATTTCAGGACACCTCGACCCAACAGTGGAACAATTTCGTTCCGCTGCTCGACAATGCCTTGGCACAAAGCGACCAAAGTCCGGTGCTGCTGGTGGGAGATGTCAAACAGTCCATCTATCGTTGGCGGGGCGGCGACTGGCGTATTTTAGGCGAACAGGTCGTCCATCGGTTTCCCCGGGTTCTCGAAGAGCGTCTAGAGGACAACTATCGAAGCGAAGGGACCATCGTCCGATTCAACAATGCACTGATCGACAGCTGCGTTCATACGGACAACCGCCGTCTGAACGAAACCCTGCAACAAGCCCGGGAAGCGGGTCTGATCACCCAGGAAACCCTTCTCAACCTGACCGACATGCTCCAAAGGGCCTATGAAGGACAGGCTCAACACCCCAAACGCTCGCAGGATATCGGTTATGTCCGCATCACGCTTTTGCCCAAACAACCGCCTGTTGACGAGGAAAAATCGCCCATTATTACGCTGATCGAGGAGCTTCAGGAGCGAGGTTTTGCTCCGGAAGAGATCGCCATCCTGGTGCGTCGCAAATCCGAAGGGGTCGCTTTAGCCAACACCTTGCTGGACTACAAAGCCGCTCACCCCGAATCACCCTACTGTTACGACCTGGTGACCCAAGAGGCTCTGACCATCGGTCATGCCCCGGTTAGCCGTTTTATCACGGCCCTGTTCGCCTTGTCAATCGATCCCCAAGAGAGCATCCACCGGGCCCTTTACAATCAATTCCGGGGCTTTCCCCTAGAGCAACCGCTCTCCGAAGAGGAAGAACGCTTCGTGCGCTCGCTGCGCCTGCTCCCGCTGGAGGAAGCCTTCGACGAAACTTTGCTGCATTATGCCCTGAATGAACGCACCGAAGAGATTGCCTATCTGCAAGCCCTTCAAGACCAGATTCACGCCGTCAGCACCTCGAAAATCGCCGATATTCCCCTGTTTCTGAAATGGTGGCAAGAAACCGGATGCGAGCAATCGATCAGCCTGCCCGACAAAAGCCATGCCCTGACCATCATCACGATCCACAAATCCAAAGGCCTCGAATACAAAGCCGTCATCATCCCGCACTGCGATTGGGAACTGATGCCCCCCACGAATCGGGCCTTGATCTGGGCCGAAGGCTCCCAACCGCCCTTTTCCCAGCTGGGAGACATTCCCTTGCGCTGGAAAAACGACATCGGCGAATCCTATTTTTCTGAAGCCTACTTCCAGGAGGCCGTGCTTTCGCACATCGACAACCTAAATACTTTTTATGTGGCCGCCACCCGAGCCCGAGAAGAACTACACATCTTCCTGCACGGAGAACCGTCCGGGGCTACCATCAACGGACTGATCCGGGAATCGTTACCCGTCTCCGACGATTCGATTGTGCGCTTGGGCGAGCTTTCGGGCGAATGCCATCAGACAGACACACAACGGGTTTATACGTTCGGCACACCCTGTCGGAAACCCATTCCGGCCTTCACGCCTCCGGTTCGGCCGTCGTTTCCAGTTCGAAAAGACGATTCCAAGCTCAAACTCCGCTTCGATTCCGAACGCTACTTCCCGGACGAAGAGACGCCGACACTCAATCCGCGCCATTACGGTACCCTCATGCACAAATTATTCGAACAGATCAATGACTACACCCAAATCTCCCCTCTGCTCGAACGTTGGCGAGCCAACGGTTTGCTTTCGGCCGAAGAAGCTGCCCCGTTACAAAGCTATATCGATCAGGTGCTGGAAAATCCGCTGATCCGTTCATGGTTCGACGCCCGGTGGGAAGTGGTGCGCAATGAACATGACATCATCGTTCCGGGTTCCTCTTCGGTAATGCGTCCCGACCGGGTGCTCACCAAAGGTACCGAAGCCCTGGTCATCGACTACAAATTCGGTCTGCAGGAAAAGAAAAGCCATGCGTTTCAGGTTCGTGACTATATGTCCCTGCTCCAGCAAATGGGCTATCGGAGCGTCCGGGGTTACTTATGGTACGTTCAAAAAGGCCAGGTGCAGGAAGTTTTCACAAAGAAATAACCCCTAAGTTATCCGCCCCAAGAGCTAAGAAACGGCTTCCCGGCTCAAAAAATCATCATTGAGCCGGTTATAGCGGTTCTTGCTTCCCCGAAAAGATCGGTCCTGCATCCGTTCCTCCTTCTCTCTTCCATTTTCAACTCTCACAGGCTTCCCCGTATCTACCACGGCAATTTCCTGCCATAAAAAAACGGACTCTTCTTTTCAGAAGAATCCGTTTTATCTGTACGGCCGAAGCCGTTTGAATTAGTCGTTCAACGAGAAACGTTTGTAAGCTACAACCGTGGCTTCCTTGTCGGCGCTCTGGATGTAAGCACGAACCGTCATCTTGTTGTTCTTCACCAGGGCTTGGTTCAACAAGGTGTTTTCGTTCAAGAACTTGTTGACTTTACCGTCAGCGATCTTATCCAACATGGCTTCGGGTTTACCTTCCTGACGAGCCTGTTCGCGACCGATCATCCGTTCGTGTTCTACCACTTTGGGATCGCAATCGTCTTTGTCGATCGAGATAGGAGCCATAGCGGCAGCCTGCATGGCTACGTCTTTGGCAACTTCAGCGTCGATATCCTTGTTGAAACCGATCAGCGTACCCAATTTGTTGTTCATGTGGATGTAGGTAACGCATTTCGGAGCTTCGATCTTGCCGTAATAAGCCAATTCAACCTTTTCACCGGTCTGGCCCGATTTTTCGGTTACGATTTCGGCAACGGTTTTACCGCCCGAAACGTAGGCTTTCAGAGCGTCGATGTCAGCGGCATCAGCTTCTACAGCGATGTCCAGGATTTCATTGGCCGAGTTTACGAATTCGGCGTTTTTAGCCACGAAGTCGGTTTCGCAAGCCAGGCAGATCATATAACCTTTCTGACCTACAATTTTGGAAACTACCACACCTTCGGTAGCGGTACGGTCGGCACGTTTAGCGGCCACCAGTTTCCCTTTTTCGCGAATAATATCCTGAGCACGAGCGAAGTCGCCATTGGCTTCTACCAGCGCTTTTTTACAGTCCATCATACCAGCTCCGGTCATGGCACGGAGTTTGGCTACATCAGCTGCTTTGATATCCATAATTAGGTTCTCCTTTTTCTTGAATTCTGATTATTCGGCAGCGGCCGGTTCGGTTTCGGCAGCCGGTTCAGCGGCCGGAGCAGCTTCAGCTACGGGAGCTTCGGCAGCAGCTTCTTCAGCCTTGGCTGAGTCGGCTTTCACAGCCTTTTTCACACGAGGTTTAGCGGCTTTTTCTTCCTTGGCGGGAGCTTCAGCAGCTTCTTTTTCCTTTTCGAGTTTACGTTCGGCCAGACCTTCCGAAATAGCGGCGGTCACGGCTTCCAATACAACGGCTACTGATTTGGTTGCATCGTCATTTGCCGGAATCACATAATCGATATCTGTCGGATCACAGCAAGTATCAACCATGGCAAAGACGGGAATGTTCAGGCGTTTGGCCTCTTTCACCGCATTGGCTTCTTTCTGAACGTCTACTACGAACAAAGCAGCAGGCAGACGGGTCAGATCGGCGATCGAACCCAAGTTCTTTTCCAGTTTGGCGCGCTGACGACTCAGCTGCAATTTTTCTCTTTTCGAGAAGTTGTCGGCAGTTCCGTCGGTAGTCATTTTGTCGATCATCGACATTTTCTTGACGGCTTTCCGTATGGTGGGGAAGTTGGTAAGCATACCGCCCGGCCAACGTTCGGTCACGTAAGGCATACCCACAGCGGCAACGGTTTCGGCAACCACGTCCTTAGCCTGTTTTTTCGTAGCTACGAACAGGATACGACGACCGCTTTTAGCGATCTGTTTGAGGGCAGCGGCAGCCTCATCGATCTTGCGTACGGTTTTGTGCAAGTCGATGATGTGGATCCCGTTTTTCTCCATGAAGATATAAGGAGCCATTTTAGGGTTCCACTTTCTTTTCAGGTGACCGAAGTGAACCCCGGCCTCCAACAATTGATTAAAATCAGTTCTAGGCATTGTGTGACTGTTTTGTTAATCTGTTTTATTCTCTTTACATCAACCTCGGCGGTAGTGTCTGAGACAATCCCCGAAGTTTTCCGCGAAGGGGCAATCCCGAAGTAGCACCATAAGTGGTCTCCAGCGATTTGTTCCCGCTTCGTGCAAGGACGCAAAAAATACTAACGTTTACTGAACTGGAACTTGCGACGTGCACCGGGCTGACCGGGTTTCTTACGTTCAACTTCACGCGGATCGCGCGTCAGGAAACCGTTCTTTTTGAGAATCGGACGCATTTCGGCGTCGATTTCGCAAAGAGCACGGGCGATACCCAAACGAGCGGCTTCGGCCTGACCTTTGATCCCACCGCCATCCAGATTGATGGTGATGTCGTAGGCTTCTTCAGTCGAGGTAACCAACAGAGGTTGTTTTACCACATACTGGAAGATTTCCAACGGGAAGTAAGTAGCCAGGGGGCGTTGGTTGATTGTAATGTTCCCTTTACCGGCTTTCACGTAAACGCGAGCTACAGCTGCTTTTCTACGTCCAATGGTGTTTACCACTTCCATACTCATTACTTAATCTCGTTTAATTTGATTGTTTTGGGCGATTGGGCAGCATGCGGATGTTCAGCACCGGCATATACCTTCAGGTTCTTGAGAACGGCTGCGCCCAGACGCGTACGCGGCAACATACCTTTGACCGCTTTTTCGATGATAAATTCGGGCTTCTTGCGAAGATAATCGGCCGGGGTAGCGAAACGCTGGCCACCGGGATAGCCCGTGTGACGGGTGTAAACTTTGTCCGTCAGCTTGTTGCCAGTCAGCTTCACCTTGTCAGCATTGATAATGATGACGTTGTCACCGCAATCAACATGAGGGGTGTAGCCCGGCTTGTGCTTACCTCGCAGGATTTTTGCAGTCTGAGAGGCAAGACGTCCCAATGCCGCATCGGTAGCGTCGATCACCACCCATTCTTTGGTAACCGTGGCTGCGTTAGCGGAAATTGTCTTGTAGCTTAATGACTCCACTGTTGTAAGTTTAAAAGGTTAATACTTGATAAATTGTGATCCTTATCCCACTATAATGGGCCTGCAAAGATACGTATTATTCCTGGAAAAGAAAAATTTTCATTATTTTTTCATCAACATCCCCCAAAAGCTAAAATCCGTTTCATTTTCGTCCTTCCCCATTCCCAAACTTTTCCTTGTCTTCCGCGGGTGTTTCACCCGACGAAAATTACCGCAAAATCCCAACAGAAAACAGGCTACCCGTTTTTATTAGATTTTTATCTCATTTTCTTTGAATTACCCTTCTTTTTCACTATATTCATTACGAATGCATGGACGACCCTCTCCATGGCCAAACTCATTGTAAACGAACGCCCAAAACATTCTGCCATGAAAACACGTCTAACTGTCCACCTGTTCTTTTGGGCCGCTTTGCTATCGGCCTCCAGCCTCATGGCTTCACCCCTTTCCCAAAAATCCCCTACCCCTTCCACGGTCCAGGAGTCCGTTGAACCCTCATCGGGCATTCAAGCCACGCTGAACGCTTTCTACAGCCAGAACATTCGCGAAAAGCTCTATCTGCAAACCGACAAACCCTATTACAGCGCCGGAGACACACTCTGGTTCCGGGGGTTTCTGGTCGACGCAGCCACCATGCAACCCTTGAACGCCAGTCGATATATCTATGTAGAACTGATCGATCAACGGGATACGGTTGTCTATCGCTCCAAAATCATCAATGGCGGAACCGGGTTCCATAATTGTATGGCCTTAGCCCCGCATCTGCCGCCGGGAGACTATTTGTTGCGGGCCTACACCCAATGGATGAGAAACACCGGAGAAGATTTCTTCTTCAGAAAACACATTCCGATCGGCAATACGATCGACGACAATGTACTGACATCCATTCATTACAGCCTCGATGACGACGGATACATCACCGCCTCCATCCTGATCACCAATATGAATCAGGACCCGATCACCCAACAGCGGCTCAGCTATGCGCTCTGCACCGATGGCCAAACCCGAAAAAACAATGCCCGGACCGATGATGAGGGCCGGCTTCGCATACGTTTCCTCCCCCCCGATCACGATACGGTCAGCAACACCCTCCAACTGACGATCAACGACAACAACCTGCAATTCCAGAAAACGATCTTCCTGCCGGCTTTTTCGCGGGAATTCGACGTGCAGTTTTTCCCGGAAAGCGGCCATTTATTGCCCCTCGGACGTCAGGCCGTTGCCTTCAAGGCGATCGGCAGTCATGGACTGGGCATCCATGTCCAGGGAAGAATTGTCAATGAACAACAACAAGAAATCACCACATTTACCACTTCCCACAAGGGAATGGGCTGCTTCTATCTGACACCCCAATCCGGAGAACGCTACTTTGCCGAAATCACCAATACGTTGGGAGATTCGATACGGGTTGAACTGCCGCCGGTAGAGCGTTCCGGAGCGGCTCTGGAAACCGTTTTCAACGGCTCATCGTTACTCTGCGGGATCCGTATCACGGAAGACCTCAATCTGTCCGGCTGGCAACTCGTCGTGCTCAACCGCGACCGCATCATTACCCGAGATGGCAACCTGGAACATCGCTCCACCAAAATCATTCCCTTGTCGCTTTTCCAACCCGGCATAGCCCGTTTGGCGCTGGTCGACACCGTCCGTCAGCAAACCCTCTGCGAGAGACTAGTTTTCATTCCGCAACAAACTACCCAGCAATACCTTCTCACAACCGACAAAGAGAATTATTCCAGACGTCAATGGGTAGAAGCCGAGTTCTCGATTGCCGACATTGACAGCTTACCGTTGGAGGGCAGTTTCGCGGTTTCAGTCACCGACCGCAACATCATCCATCAGGATTCGCTGGCCGGCAACATTCTGTCCGATCTTCTGCTCACCTCCGACCTCAAAGGATATATCGAAGATCCAGGATACTACTTCCTGGATAACGACAAAACGCGTCAATACCACCTGGATCTGCTGATGATGACCCAAGGATGGACCCGTTACTCGGTGATCGACCGGCTGCAGGAGAAGTATTTCCCGATGCAATACCCCCTCGAATGGAGCCAAAGTATCTCGGGGAGCATTACGGGTTTATTCGGGAGAGCGCTCAAAAAGCCCCTTCTCACCTTAGTCATCCCGGAACAGAACTTCGCCGATGTCATCGAACTCGACCCTCAGGAACACTTTTCCCTTTCCGGTTTGGCATTTCAGGACAGCACCACGCTTTTCCTGCAAGCAACGAACGCCAAGAATTGGGCGCGGGGAATTACACTTGAAATCGATGAAGAACCCTTCCCGGCCGTCAAGACGTTCTTTCCCCAACCGCACGTCAGTCAAATGCTCTCACCCGTCCCCGACGAATATCTGAATCTGGCCAAACAGAAATATTACGAAGACGGCGGCATTCGTGTGATCGATATGAAAGCCATCAGCATCACAGCCAAAAGCAAAGAAGAACTTTCCAATTTCGATGGAGTTCAAGCCTCACACATCATGAATTCCCAAACCAAAGAGCACTTTAAAAATCAACCTCTTTATCAAGCGCTTCCTTTCATGGGGATGGGATTATCCGTTTCTGTAAATTCTTCAGGTGGATATAACATTTCAAACTATAACACCTATTTCCCGATCGCCATGCTGAATGGGCGCCGGTTTGTACCCGTAGACCAAGTCATGCATTCTACTGTCAACATTTATGAATCTATCGGAATTTTATCCGCCCAGCAAGCAAAATTCGTCATGATTCCCCAAGGATTCGAAAAACAGGATTTTGCTTCATCTCCTGAATCTTCTAGGATGAGTTCCCGAAACAAAGGACGAGGTTTATTATTGCTCAAAATGAAAGAAGGCATATCACTGGTCAACGCCTTTGAAGCGCCTCCTTATACTTCCCGCGTTTTCATCACGCCATTGGGGTACAAAAAACCGGAAGCATTCTATCAACCCAAATACGAGGTCCCCGAAAACTTCAAATCGGAAAAACCCGACCTGAGAACCACCGTATATTGGAATCCCTGCCTACAAACTGATGCTCAAGGAAAAGTCACTTTCGGATTCTACACGGCGGATCGAAACACCACCTACGATGTGACGCTGGAAGGCATCGGCTATGAAGGTGAAATCTGCCGATACACCACCACCATCAACCGCACCCAAGAATAACACGAACCTCATAAAAAATCCCCGGACTAAGTTTTTAGTCCGGGGATTTTTTATGGCAACGACCTACTCTTCGTAACCGAATCGGCGCAACTGTCGTTCATCGTTCCGCCAATTATCGTTCACTTTGACAAACAGCTCCAGAAACACTTTCTTATCCAAAAAGGCTTCCAGATCTTTCCGGGCTTCAGAACCCACCTTTTTCAGTCTGGCTCCGCGATGCCCGATCAGAATTCCCTTCTGACTCTCCCGGGCCACATATATAATCGCCGATATTCGATCAATGGTCGGTTCTTCTTTATATTTTTCGATCTCCACCTCTACGCTATACGGAATCTCCTTGTCGTAGTTGAGCAGAATCTTTTCCCGAATGATTTCAGAGGCAAAAAACCGCATCGGTTTATCGGTCAGCGCATCTTTGGGATAAAAAGGCTCGCCTTCCGGCAGCAGAGCCACAATGCGATCGAACAATCCCCCCAAATTAAAACGATTCAAAGCCGATACCGGAACGATCTCCGCCTGAGGCATCACCTGACGCCAAGCCTCCGCCAAAGCATCCAACTCCTCGCCATTACTCAAGTCGATCTTATTGATGACCAAAATAGTAGGAATACCGCTCAAGGCGATTTTATCCACCATATCATTGCGCTGTTCCGGTTTTTCGGTCACATCGGTCACGTACAACAGCACATCGGCATCCGTCAGAGCGCCCTGCACAAACTTCATCATCGAACTCTGCAACTTATAACTGGGTTTGAGGATCCCGGGCGTATCCGAATAGACGATCTGAAAATCCTCCCCATTGACAATACCCAAGATACGATGACGGGTTGTCTGGGCCTTGGAGGTGATAATCGACAAACGTTCACCGACCAACGCATTCATCAAGGTCGATTTCCCCACATTGGGATTTCCGATAATATTGACAAAACCAGACTTGTGCATAATGATTCTATTTTAGGCACAAAGATACGCTTTATTCAGATTGGATCAGCCTCTGGCCAAACGAAAAAGAACGGAGAGATCCAACAATCCCTCCGTTCTGCCAGAAATCAAATCTCCAATAGCTGCACTTACTCTCCAAAGCCGCCTTCAAAACCCGGACCCGGACCCATGGGGCCCATTCCTCCCGGAGCTCGACGCGCCTCTCTTTTCTCTTTCATCTCCGCCTGTTTCTTTTCCCACTTCTCACGCTGCTCGGCGGTCAGCACCTGATTGATTTGATCTTCCATTTGTTGCATACGCTGCTGACGCTCCTGTTCGGCCTTTTTCGTCGCTTCGAAATCCTTCAGATAAATCTGCTCGATCAGTTCGGTCTGCTTCTCATCCAAAGAGAGTTCTTTGGCCATGCGTTGCGCCATGCGTTCTGCACGTTGTGCATCGGTCATTTTTTCCGGGCGATTTTTCTGGGCCATCACACTGGTCGCACACATCAACATCACCAGAAGAGCCATCACCCAATTACTTGTTCTTTTCATTGTGTCCATTTTTTAATAAAATAGTTCGCAATTGCAGAAACAAAAATAGGGTGAAATTCCCGCTCCGATTTTCCCGAAACGGTCAAAAGGAAAGTTTAACCGGCGAAGCGCCTCCCCCCGGGAGTGAATCGCCCAAAGGCTCAGCGCCAGAAAGCCGTATCGACCCGATTTTCAGCCCGACGTTCCAGATCATCAGGCAATTGATAGAAGAAATCGGCACTCAGAACCGACTCCAGCTGATCCACCGTCATGAGATAAGAGCGAAAATCGCGATCTACTTTCGGGGTATTCGGAACCAGAAAGGCCACCGTTTCGCACCGTCCCTGCCGATACACCAGCAAAGCTTTGAAATAGCGTCGAGGAACCCCGACCCCACCCGGTCTCCGATCGAGTCCCGGGACCAATTCGGGACCCGTAACGACATACAGCGAATCATAACGATCGGCCCACTCTCTCACCTGTTCTTCGAGGTTTTTCCAGACCCCCCGATTGACTGCCGGATATTGCGGAGATATATTAGAGAAGTAAAAAGTTTCCTTGTTTTCCGAGGTCGTTCCGCGACGATCGGCCGAAGGCAACAAATGTCCCCGATCGAACGGTCCCCCTTTGTAATGTTCATCCGAAGCCGACGGCCATCCCCGTTTCAGGATCTCGGGGTCACGACGAAACCGATTACTGCGTTCCACCCCGGCCGTCCGCACATCCGCACGCGTCAGCAAATAAGCCACCCAAGCCGCTTGCCGATAAGTGGTATCATACCACAGAGCATACCGCCCGGTGGGATGGACCACCAAAAACTCAGGCCGTGAACAGGCCGGATACTCCAGATGCGGAATGGATCGGCCCGTCGAAGAACCCTTCGCCGCATTTTGCCTTTTCGCATCGGGCGACATCGACGAAGCAACTTTCGCCGAGGACGAGGAGGCTTTCGCCGAAGACGAAGTCCCTTTCCGCGACGAAGGGGAAGATAGGGGGCGGGTATGGTTGGATTCTTCTACTTTGGAACGTTGGGGCACCTCCCGCTGTCTCTCTGCACGTGACGAAAACACCCCCATCCGGGAGATCACCACTAACACAATGACCACGCACATCAGTACGATAATCAATTTCAAGTGGTTCTCCTTATTAATCCGTCTCGGAGTGTGATGCTTTTTCATGACTCAGCAGATTCCGGCAACAAAGATAACCATTTCCTCAGGGGAACGGAACTCCCTGGCGGCTTTTCCCGCTCGATTCTTTTCAAGGTTCCTCAATCGTTTCGGAACCACCGACCGCCACTCACCGAACGCCCTAAAACCTTATCTATCGCTTCTTTTCACGCTCCTTCGCGCCTTTCGATAG
>JAHZDG010000001.1:65978-109632 GCA_019422485.1 Alistipes sp.
TTTCGATAGCGGGGATCGAGAATTTTGGCTACCTTTGTCCCCGAATCATCGCGGACAAAACAGTAACCCTCGTGCACATTTTTCTTGAAACACCCCGACTGATCCTGCGCGATTGGAGCGACAACGACCTGAACGACTTCGCCCGCATGAATGCCGACAAACGGGTCATGGAATATTTCCCGCATCCGCTCGACGAGGAGCAAACCCGCGCGTTTTACCGGCGAATCCGGGAAGAAATCGATCGGGAGGGCTTTGGCCTATGGGCTATCGAGAAGAAAGCGGACGGCCGATTTATCGGCTTTACCGGATTCCATGCCGTAGGATTCGAGTCCTTCTTCACGCCGGCCCTCGAAATCGGGTGGAGGTTGTGCCACGAAGCCTGGGGACAAGGGTATGCCCCCGAAGCGGCATCCGCCTGTCTGGCGTACGGGAAACAACACCTGCCGTGGCCGGAAATTTACTCTTTTACCGCGGTGTTGAACCAACGTTCGCAACGAGTCATGCAAAAAATCGGCATGCAGAAAGTGACCGAATTTCACCATCCTCTCCTGCCGACGGACGATCCGCTTTCCCTGCATGTACTCTACCGAATTCCATTAGGCGAGGAGAAATCCCGCCCCGCATAAACGAACCCACTAAACGCAACAATACGACTATGGCATCATCCAACTTTGTCGATTACGTCAAGATTTTCGCCCGTTCGGGGAGCGGAGGCGCCGGTTCGCGTCACTTCCGCAAAGAAAAATTCATCGAATTCGGAGGTCCGGACGGGGGTGACGGCGGGAACGGCGGCAGCATCATTCTGCGCGGCAACAGCCAATATTGGACGCTGATCCACCTCAAATACCAACGCCATATCTTCGCCGAAAACGGCGAACCGGGTAGCGGCGCCCGTTGCACGGGGAAAAGTGGAGCCGATGTCATTCTGGACGTTCCGCTGGGCACCGTAGCCCGGGATGCCGAAAGCGGAGAGGTCGTATGCGAAGTGACCGAAGACGGCCAACAGGCCGTTCTGTTGCCCGGCGGTCGAGGCGGTTTGGGCAACTGGCATTTCAAAAGTGCCACAAACCAGGCACCCCGCTATGCCCAACCGGGTGAAGATTGTCGCGAAGGGTGGTATATTCTGGAACTGAAACTATTGGCCGACGTCGGATTGGTAGGTTTCCCCAACGCCGGTAAATCGACCTTATTGGCAGCCGTTTCCGCCGCCAAACCCAAGATCGCCAACTACGCCTTCACCACCCTGGAGCCCAACCTGGGAATCGTACAATACCGCGATTTCAAATCGTTTGTCATGGCCGACATTCCGGGAATTATCGAAGGGGCCCATGAAGGGAAAGGTCTCGGCACCCGGTTTCTGCGTCATATCGAACGCAACTCGATTCTGCTGTTCATGATTCCGGCCGACACCGCCGATATCCGCAACGAATACCGGATTCTGCTCAACGAGCTGGAACAGTACAACCCGGAACTGATGGACAAACAACGGCTGTTGGCCATCACCAAAAGCGACCTGCTGGATGACGAACTCATGGAGGCCCTCCGGGCCGAATTGCCGGCCGATCTGCCGACGATTTTCATCTCTTCGGTAACGGGCTATCATCTCACCCAGCTGAAAGACATGCTCTGGGAAGCCCTGCACCAAGACAACCGTTAAGGGAGCGTCAGTACCTGAAAGCGCGGAGCCTCCATCACTACCCGGTCCGCAGTAATGACCCGTAGCTGATAATGGCCGTTGAAATAGCCCAAAATGCCTTCGATATGGCCGCTGCCCTGCGGCAGAATCCGATCGGCAAAGTCGGCTTGTCGAGCGGTACGGACGATTAACGTATCGCCATGGGCATTTACCAAATGACGATCCGTATCGACCCCGGACTCACACCAGGCCAAACCGAGCTCTTCTTCGACGAATTGCAGCCGTTCGAACGACACGTAAGCCCCCACCTTGACCGGGGTCAATTCTTCGATTTGCCACTCCGCCGGATAGAGTTCCCGGATGTTCTCGTGGGTCTGCAAATAAACTTTCGCCTCTTCCCGCGGAATAAAGGCGTTCTGATAACCGCTTTCCGACGATTCCGCCCCCAGACTCACCTCACCGCCGTAACCGCCCAGCACCAAACCACGGCATCGTACCGTCAGTTCCTCTCCCACGGGATAGTCCACAAAGAGGTCGCCGCCTCCGACCTTCACTGCTATACCGCCGGTGTCGTCCTCCAGCCAGAGCGTATAAGGGAAAGTCCCGTAACGATCGTTCGCCGTGATCCATCCCCGAATCTCCCAATTTTGCGTCACCGGTGTGGCATAACCCGTATAGATCGTTTTCAGGTAACGAACCGATACCTGCGTCACACCCGCACCCGAGTCGTCATTCTCCGGATACATTTCCGATCGGGCGATACACCCACTCAACAGCAACAACAGACTAATCAACCCTTTGTACATCTTCCAAATCCCGCATTTTCAACTGATACACTTCCCGCCCGTTGACCTCTCCGCGCATCAAAATCCCGGTCAGGGACAACCGGCCTCGAGGCACACGTTCCCTGGCAAAATCGGCATACCCGCTGGTGAAAACATAGATAGAATCCTGTGAGGAGTTCTTAAACTTCAGACTCACACTTCTCGGCACACCCGTCGCCGTTTGTTCAGCCGACAAAGCCCAGGTCGTATCGACTGCCTCGGTCAGCTGCAAATCGTCGATCCTCACCAACATGCCACACCACGGCTCCTGCAAGTTTTCGGGATCGACCAGCCGAGGATGGACCCGTGTCGAAGTCTCTCCCCGAAAGACATAGCGTTCCACCACCGTCCGATGATCCATATATGCGGTCGGGTAACGATCGCTGGCCAGTCCCAGCTGCAACACCCCATTCTCCATCCCCAGAGTCAGCCCCTCAGCCTTCACCACCACATACTGTCCCGGAGCATACCAATGGTACAGATCATACAACCCTGCCCGGATTTCCACCGCCCCGCTCTCGTCTTCGATCATAAAACTGCGATAAAAATTCGACGCCTCGTCCGACGTATTGACATAGCCCGCTACAATCGCATTCACGCCCGACACCTCCACCGGATAGCCCGGATACAGCGACCGCAACGATCCCAGCGGCATATTCGGCACGGGCAGCGAAACCTCAGCCGGTTCCGGTTCCTCAAAACGATTGTAGGAACACGACCCAAAAACCAGAAGAAGACACAATCCCAACAGGCTCCTTTTCATAAGTCAAAACCGATAATTCACCGTCAAATAAAATGTTCGTCCATAAGCGTGCAGATAGCGCGAATCAAAAGGCACGAAAGTCCGGTCGATCCCGCTTCCGCTACGGGCGATTCGCCAGGGTTCATATCCGCTGTATATAATCGTCCGACGGTTGGCCAGGTTCTGCACTGCCGCACTCAGGCTCAAATAGCCCTTCTGTCCCAACCGGAACGATTTGCTGACAAACAGATTCAGGGTTGTTGCATCACCCAACCGCTCCTGATGCAGAAAGGCCTCCCGAATTTCAGGAGCCGACACCCAATCACACACCCGACGGGTACGCCGCATGGGATTGAGCGTCACATAATGATCTCCGGCCCAATTGACGGACACGGACGCCATCCACATTCTTCCATTATAACGCAACTCACCGGAAGCTACCTGCTGGGGCGACCCACCTAAATAATACCCCTGTATATACGCCCGTTCCGAGGCTGCAATCGGCTCGCCGCTCTTGTCGTCATAAATATCCAGCCAGGCATCCTGGGTGTACTGATTACGGCTCCAGGCCCCAACCATTCGCACCGACCAACGCGGAGTCAGATTGAACAGCAGGCCCAACTCAGCACCGATATGCAAACGGTCGATCTCCCGCATCACCGAATTGGCATAAGCCCCCTCCATATCGTCATAATAGCTGCGCACCTCTACCCCGCCCTGACGCCAGGTCGCATAACCCGTTACCGACACATCCCACCAACGTCCGCTCCAACGGTATCGTAACTCGCCTCCCAACCAGTTCTCGGGACGCAGGTCGTCAATGAGCCGATTCTGATAATCGACCGACAAAAACAGATCCCGGGCCACCGGGGCCTGATCCCCATAAGCCACCTCCAGTCCCAAATGATGAGCCGCTGAAAATGCATAACTCAACGAGCCCTGCACCCTATAATCCGTAAAAGTGGCCTGAGGCGAAGGTCCGAAAGATGCCCCGCCCGGAAAGAGCTCTTTTTCGTAAAAACCCAGTCGATCATAGCTTCGCCAAGCGGTCTGCAGGGTAAAGGCTCCCTTCAATCGGCTATCGCCAAAGCCGCCCGACGGACCGTCGGTTTCCACGCGGAGCCACCCTCCGTAATACCGGTGGTAAAGATCATAGTTATAGCCGTATGCCTCTCCCGGTTTTACGGAACGGTTGGGATGATTCAGATCGTTCTGCAATTTATCGCCAAAATACTCGTCATCGATCAGGAACTGGTCGATATCCAGCAAATAATCCGCCCCCAACAAATCATCCAACCGACGATAATTGCCCTCTCGTTCGACCCGTACCCGAACACCTCCGCTCCATCGAACCCCAAAACGGGATCGGGCCTCAAAATCGGCCGCCAACTGAAAGCCCAACTGATCCGTCATATCGCTGCCCACGGCATACACCGCCGCCCCATCCGAAGCCGTCCGATTAATCGCATACAGCCGCGACCAATCGATCTGGGTGATCTGCCGGTCCCCGGTTTGCCAAGCCTCCTGCACCGAGGCGGCCACCCTCGGATCATCCAGATAAGAGGGCATATAACGATAATAATCGGGATAAGGATTGGATGCCCCGTAACGGTCGAGACCCGAGTAACCGCTCAGTCCATGCAACAACGAAGCCGACACCCGTATCTTCCAGCGATCCGAAGGCACAAACTTCCAGGTTGCCAACCCCATCATATAGCGATTGTTCCGAACCCGTGCATTCCGCACCGCCCCGGACTGTTCTCCCCAGTAGGGGTTATAGAATGGGTCTCCCGTTAACTCGAAGGCCTCGGCCGTCGTTGCGCCCCTCACCCCTTGCTGAGTCGAGGAGAAAAGCGCATGAAACGAGAACGTATGTCGGTTACCCCAGCGTTTATCTACCGACAACGACCCGGCCACATCATCCGCGAACACGCCTTTGACATAGGCATCTCGTCCCCAGCGACGCGAGGCTGTCAGGGAGCCGGCCCATCCGCGTCGACTCCAGCCGCTATTGGCGTTCACTCGTGCACCGTTCCGGAAGCGATGATCCGAGAAGATCCAACCCACACGTCCCCCTAAAGGCAACGAACCGGCCTCCAAGAGATAATCCCGAGAGCCGTTCCAGACACCGGGCATCTCTCCGGATCCGGAGAGTCCTTCCGACCGAACCGCTTCATAAGGGGTATCATAAATCAGCCGCAACAGTCCCCAAGGCTTTCCACCGGAGAACTCATCGCTCAGGTCAATGCCATTCAGAGAAATTCCCTGCTGACGAAAATCGTAGCCCCGCGGACGATAGCGTAAAAACGAGAAGTTGAATTCACTCAAAGAGGAGAACGGATCGGCATAAGCCTGCAAAGGCTCCAGTCGATAACGCGAAGGCGGAGGGTCCCACAACACCGGAGAGATCACCTCCTCTTCCGAAAACGGATCGGTCGCTTCGGACAAAGACAACGCACCCTGCCCATACCCCATCCCGGGGAACAGACACCCTCCTGCGATCCACAGACACAGAAAACGAAAACGCATCAACTTGCCGCAAAAAGTCTTTTTCAATCCTTTATTTCGTTCAGAACATCCTCTAAACAAAGATAAAAAACTTTCCGAAACACGCTGCCTCCGCCTCGCGGTATCTCACGTTTCTGCCCCAAAAACGGATTCCGTCAAACCTTACGCTCTTCACGACGCTCTACAATAGTCCAAAGCATAAAAAACAGACCCCGGATCTTACGATCCGAGGTCTATTGTACGTCTGTCGCTGAGGACTATTTATCTTGCCTCATTCCGTTTATTACTCTGCCGGAGTTTCAGCCGGTTCGGTAGCGGGAGCTTCTGCCGGTTCAGCAGCCGGAGCTACGGGCTGAGCCGACGGCAACAAGTTCTGGTTCCCTTCCAGCGACTGTTCCAAAGCTTCTTCTACGGCGCTTTTGCTCACCGAAATGTTATGCGACGGCATGGTCATGGTGGCAGCCAAGCTCAATACTACGATGGCGATCGACAACGTCCACGTAAATTTTTCCAGGAAATCGGCCGTCTGACGTACGCCCATCACTTGGTTCGAGGCGCCGAAGTTAGCGGCCATTCCGCTTTTGGGGTTCTGAGCTAAAACAGCCAAAATCAACAGAATGCTTGCAATCAGAATCAATACAATAAAGAAGATATACATCGGTATAGGGTTTAAATATTTACACTTGTTTCCGCCGGCTCACAACCGATACGGTCTATAATTTCGGCAAAATAAACACTTTTTTCCGGATATAACAAACTTAATTTCACATATATCTCCCGCGCCTTCTCAGTAAATCCCTGATCGAGGTAAATCTGAGCCAGTTCTTCCGAAACCAAATCCGGATCTTCCTGCACCGAATCGGCCGCCCAATCGGCTGAAACCTCGCTCTCCGACAAGACCGGATGCTCCTCTTTACGGGTCAAGAAACGAGAAATCACAGACAAGGTCTTTCCGCCTAAAAAATGGGCTTCGGTCGGTTTTTCCAGTAAAATATCCGGTAACGGATGACCCACATAATGCAAACGCACCAGCGGATCCTTTTTCCCCGAAGCGCGATCGAGCAACAACCGGGCGGTGGCAAACCACGGATAACGTTTCAGCATACGCCTCAAACGCGCCTGAGCCACCTCATCCATAGCGTCCGGATCGGACATGTAAGCCAACAGTTCGTTCATTACCAGTTCGATACCGCCGCATTAAAAATATCTTCCACCAGTTGGTCTACAATTTCAGGGATCAACGACCCTTCAACCGACTGCAGCAGCTGTTCGCTGGGATAGTCCTGATAAGCCGTAAAACTCTTATCGAAATTATATTCGGGCTGGATGGCATTCGTGAAACGAACCCGGACCGTCACCGACAAACGGTTCTGAATGGCATATTCTTCGCCCGAGATCGAGGCCGGGGTCGAGGTACAGTTGGTAATCTCCCCCTCGAAGTGCATATCGCCGTTTTCGCGCACCACCGTCAAACGGGTCTGACTAACAAACCGATCCTGCAATGACTCCGTCAGGGTCGTGCTCAGGCTCGGCAACACCAATGCGGAATTATTCTGAAAATAATTGATCGTCACCGTCTGCACCTCCGGAGCAATCGAGGCCCCCGAAAGCGAATAAGTAACCTTGCAGCCTGTCAGTCCCATCGCTAATACGATACCGACCAGCGCTATTTTCATTTTAATATTCATCGATACCCAACTCTTTGATTTTACGGTAAAGCGTGCGTTCCGAGATAAACAGGTCTTTGGCCGCCTCGCGTCGTTTGCCGTTATGACGCCGCAATGCCCGAATAATATTCTCCCGCAACATCTTCTCTTTGGTCATCGGCTCTTCTTCGACCTCCTCGGTATCGGCAAATTCCCCTTCATACGGAGTCGAAACCACCGTCGGAACCGATCCCGGCATTGCATTCGGGGTCTGCACGGCCGGCAAATTGCGGGGCAACAAGGCCGTCACATCTTTTACCGGTTCTGCCGACACCCGTTCGGCTCTCAATTCGGCCACCATCCGCTTCAATTCACTGACGTCATTGCGCAGATCGAACAGCACTTTATACAATAACTCTCTCTCGTCACTCATATCATCAAGATTCCGGCCTCCGACCACCATCGGGACAGAAACCGGTGCATAATCCGGTATATATCTCTGTAAAATCTCCGCCGTAATCGTGCGCGTCTCTTCTATGGCCGAGATCTGTTCCGCCACGTTTTTCAGCTGGCGGATATTCCCGGGCCAGGGATAAGCCTCCAGAGCCCGACGCGCGCCCTCATCCAACGTGATCGCCGGCATACGATACTGCACGGCAATATCCGAAGCAAATTTACGGAACAACAAGAAAATATCGCCTTTACGTTCGCGCAGAGGCGGCACTTCGATCGGCACCGTATTCAACCGATAATACAGATCCTCCCGGAAACGTCCCGTGGCAATGGCTTCGCGCAAATTGACATTGGTAGCCGCCACCACACGGACATCGGTTTTCTGGCTTTTGGACGACCCGACCCGAATAAACTCACCGGTCTGCAAAACCCGCAACAAACGAACCTGCGTCGTCTGGGGCAGTTCGGCCACCTCATCCAAAAAAATCGTACCTCCGTTAGCCTCTTCAAAATATCCCTTACGGGCTTCAGTAGCCCCCGTGAACGAGCCTTTTTCATGCCCGAACAGTTCAGAATCAATCGTTCCTTCAGGAATCGCCCCACAATTGACCGCAATATAAGTCCCGTGCTTACGAGCACTATACGCATGGATCACCTGCGGAAAAAATTCTTTCCCTACCCCACTCTCGCCGGTGATCAACACCGACAAATCAGTCGGGGCCACACGCAGGGCCACTTCCAATGCCCGATTGAGGGTCGGGTCGTTCCCGATGATTCCAAAACGTTGTTTAACGGATGATAAATCCACAGATGCCATCTACTCTATCTCCCTTCATCACTTAACATACATCATTTCGTCGCAGGGGTTTGAGCTGCGGGAGCCGCCACGTTGGCCGTCGAATCGTTTCCGGTTGACAACGAATCCTGAGCCGGGTTATGATGAACCGGCAATTCCATCGGATCGATCATCGGGCCATCGGACGAGGACATCACTCCATATACGATCGATGCCAATGCCACAATAGCGGCTAAAATAGCGATTATCATAAACTTATCCGACTTCCCTGCCTGCGGCCGAGCCGGACGGGGCGGCATCGGTCGTCCCGGACGTCCACCGACAGGAGATCGATTCCCGGCGTAATTCCGGCGGTCGTCCCCTCCCTGAAAAGCGTCTGCTCCAGGAGCCGCAGAAGCGCCGCCCAATGTTTCCGGTCTGGGTTGGCCATAAGGGGCCTGCCCCGGACGTTGAGGCATCGAAGCAGCTCCGGATGGTCCCCGGAATGCTGAGGCTTGTCCTCCCGGACGTGGTATGCCACCTCCAGCAGGAGCAGAACCCGGACGCTGCGGATAAACAGGACGTCCAGAGGCGGCTGCCGACTGAACCGGACGACCGGCTCCCGAAGGAACAGTCCCATTAGGTGCCGAACCTGGACGAGCAGCTCCCGACGGAACCGTATTCCCTGGCGCCATACCAGGACGAGTCATTCCTTGAGTGCCCATCGAACCCGACGGTGCCGGACGATTGGCGCCGACATTTCCAACCGGACTCGAAGGTGCAGCCGGACGAGACATTCCCGCAGCAGCACCCGGAGTTGCCACCGTGTGCGAAGAAGAAGCCGGACTTTGCGGAGCCGCAGGACGTGGAGGTGCCTGCACAGTGGCCCCATTTTGAAGTGCGGCAACACGAGTTCCCGCCGTTGATGAAATGCCGGCTGAAGCGCCATAGTAAGCATCCCGAACGACATCCCGACCCGATGCTGGAGCCTGAGGCTTCGGTACCGAGATTTCAGTAACTTTTTCGGCTGCAGCCGTCATTCCATTCGAAGAGATTTCCGCAGCAGTTCCCCGGTCTGAAGTTGCCGCCGGACGAACCTCCTGCACAACAGAGGAAGCAGCATGAGCTCCGGCACCCGACACTTGACGCAGAGAAGAAGCGACTCCCTGCCCAGCCCCGGCCTCCGGATTATATTCCAAGAAGTAGATTCCATTGGCATCGGCTTTCAAATTACCTACACCTTCAATAAAGAAGCTACCCCGTTCGGCAACGCCTGTGCCGATTTGAGCGATATATTCGGTAATGATTCCGCGGGCGTCGGCCTCATCGAGACCATACTCCTTGCACAGCAGATCGACCAATACGCCATCGTCTTTTTTCAGAAAAGGCACGAAGACCACGGTTCCATCCCCTTCCTTGTGGATGAAAGCGCCGAACTGCGGAATAACAAGACGTTTACCGCCAGCGAGATAATTCGCAATAATCTTGTTTATCATAGACCTTCGAATAAATTGAATGCTGTTTCAAAAATAACGTTTTTTGCGTAGAGTTACAAAAAGCGTGAAAAAATCCCCTCTTTCAAAACATTTTCAGAAAATCTTTTCCCTAAAAATTCGGAAAAGAACGGAAATCAGCAGTTCTTTTATTGTTTCTCTGCCAAAAATTTGAGTAATTTGCAACCGCTATTAAAAAACAATGTAACCGAGCTACATTGATTTTTTTCACCCCATGTAGCGAAGACGGATTTTCTCATTTTACTCGAACCGACCATGAAGAACAAGTACATCGACCTGATCGAACAGACCTTCGAATTTCCCCAAGACGAATTTTCCGTCACGGACAACGAGCTGAATTTCCACGATATTCCGTTGATGGACATCATCAAGCAGTACGGAACTCCGCTCAAAATAACCTACCTACCCAAAATCTCGTCGCAAATCCAACGGGCCAAACGTCTTTTCAACGTAGCCATGGCCAAAGTGGATTACAAAGGCAGTTACAACTATTGCTATTGTACCAAAAGTTCGCATTTTTCGTTCGTTCTGGAAGAAGCACTCAAAAACGACATCAACCTCGAAACCTCTTCCGCTTACGACATCCATATCATCAACGCCCTGTATGAAAACGGCGCGATCGACAAGAATGCCTACATCATCTGCAACGGGTTCAAACGCCCACAGTACATCGAAAACATCGCCGGCTTAATCAACAACGGGTTTGAAAATACAATTCCCATTCTGGACAACAAGCCCGAATTGAAACTGCTGGACAGCGCCATCACCAAACCGTGCAAAGTCGGGATCCGAATCGCCACCGAAGAAGAGCCCAAATTCGACTTCTATACCTCCCGACTGGGGATTCGTTACAACGACATCGAAGAGTTCTATCGCACCCGGATCAAACCCAATTCGAAGATCCAACTGAAAATGCTGCACTTCTTCATCAATACCGGGATCAAGGACACCTCTTACTATTGGAACGAATTGAACAAGTGCCTGACCATGTATTGCGAATTGAAGAAAATCTGCCCGGAACTCGACTCGCTGAACATCGGAGGAGGATTCCCGATCAAGAACTCGCTGGCCTTCGATTACGACTATGAATACATGGCCGAAGAGATCGTCTCGCAAATCAAAAACTTCTGCAACCAGGCCGGAGTCGATGAACCGAACATCTTCACGGAATTCGGATCGTTCACCGTCGGCGAAAGCGGCGCAACCCTCTTCTCGATCATCAACCAAAAGCAACAGAACGACCGCGAACGCTGGTACATGATCGACAGTTCGTTCATGACGACCCTACCCGACACCTGGGGGATCAACCAACGCTACATTCTGCTGGCGATCAACCACTGGGATCACGAATACCATCGGGTCTTCCTGGGCGGTCTGACCTGCGACAGCGAAGACTATTACAGCGGTGAATCACACACCAACGCCATCTTCCTGCCGAAACTCACCGAAGAAACCCAATACATCGGCTTCTTCCACACCGGAGCCTACCAGGAATCGCTGGGTGGATTCGGAGGGATCCAACACTGCCTGATCCCCGCCCCTAAACACATCATCATCGACCGGGACAAAGACGACAACGAATACTACACCCGTCTCTTCGCCAAAGAACAGAGCTACCGCTCGATGATGCGGGTATTGGGTTACTAAATTCCTACACTCCTCCATATCCAACAGCCGGGTACTACACCTGGCTGTTTTTCCTTCATCGACACCAACTTCATAAATACCAAAAAGAAAGGCGCCTCACAGAGTGAGGCGCCTTATACGTTTCGAGATCCGTCCAGGATTAGATTTTCCCTTCGTCCATCAATTTCTTATAGCGCATCAATGCTTCGACATAATAGTAGTCGGCATAGATGATCGGCACATCGACTTCAGATTTGTGCGGCAACGAACCCACACTGTGTTTGAGCAGCAAACCGCTATAGTGTCCCGGAGCAATGTGATAATAGGGTGAGGCCAACGAACGCAACTGCGTCTCAGCCACCTGCAAATAGGCTTTGGAACGATCTTCCGGCACATATTGGCTCAACTCGATCAAAGCCGAACAGATCACCGTTCCGGCCGACACATCCCGATAGGCATCGGGAATATTCGGCGCATTGAAGTCCCAGTAAGGGATCTTGTCTTCCGGCAGATTCGGATGGTTCAACAGGTAATCCGCCACCTTTTCAGCCTGTTTTAAATAGGTCGAATCGCCCGTTTCGCGGAACATCATCGTATAACCGTACAAAGCCCAGGCTTGTCCTCGTGCCCACGCGCTTTCAGCCGCATACCCTTGCCAAGTATCATGATGCAGGGCTTCGCCCGTCTGAGGATCATAATTCACCACATGATAACAGCTTCCATCCGGCCGGAAATGGTTGGCCATGGTCGTTTGAGCATGAGCCCGGGCGATTTCGGCATATTTCGGATTGCCGGACAGTTTGGTGGCCTGTTCCAGCAGTTCGAGATTCATCATGTTGTCGATGATCACCGGACATTCCCATCCTTTGGCCCGCAGAGCGTCCCATACATCCCAAGACTGGATCACATGCGCATTCGGACGATAACGCGTACACAACGACTCGGCAGCCGTTACAATGATATTCTTCAAGCGTTCGTCCTGACTACCGGTAATGCGATACTGATTGCCGACACTACAGAAAATAATGAAACCTACATCGTGGTTATTGGTGGTATACTGTTCCTTTTCGACCCGCCCCGTAAAGAGTTCGGCCATGCTCTTCAAGGAATCATCTCCGCAGTATTCATACAAATACCACAACTGACCCGGATAGAATCCACTAGTCCACCAGGTCGAATTGCCCGAGATCAGTTTTCCGTTCCAATCGGCCCCGACAGGCACCGTATCCGGATGAGGCGCCAGGGTTTTGGCCAACAATTTGGCCTGATCCACACAGTAATCGAGCGATTCGTTCACGACACGCTCCATAGAGGGCTCTTCGCTTTTCGGCTCCTGACAGCAGGAAACGCCCAAGATGGCCCCTAAAAAAAGAGACAAAAAGGTATACGCCTTTTTCATAGAATGAAGTTTAAGTTAACGAGCGAAAGTACGACTTTTCCCGCAGAATACGAAATCTCACCGAAGGTTTTACGACTCACCTTCAATGCGATTCAACATTTTGAGGGTTGCTTTAATGGCCGCCTCACTCTGGTCAGCATCCAATCCACGTGTTTTGAAGGTTTCACCCCGGTATTCCCACGTAATGAAAGTCTGAACGAAAGCATCAGTACGTCCTCCCGGCGGAATCGTCACCGAATAGTTGGTCAGCATGGGAAAATCCCGCCCCAACTGATTCCGGTAAATATGCCGCAAAGCCCGCATGAACGCATCGTACTGACCGTCGCCCGACGAGGTCGCCTCGTAATCCTCACCATTGATCCGGATCTTCAACGAAGCCACCGGATGAAGGCCCTGGGCCAACGACAGACTGTAATTCAAAATATGAACCCGAGGTTCCTGATGATCCTGTCGCAACACATCGGCAATGATGTAAGGCAGATCCTCCGAGGTAACCACCTGTTTCTTATCGCCCAGTTCGATGACACGTTCGGTCACCTTCCGCATTGCCTCTTCATCCAGATCGATACCCAATGCCTCAAGGTTCTTGCGAATATTGGCTTTCCCTGAAGTTTTTCCCAAGGCATACTCCCGTACCCGACCGAAACGTTCCGGCAGCAAATCATTATAATAGAGATTATCCTTATTATCGCCATCCGCATGGATGCCGGCACACTGCGTAAAGACATTCTCTCCGATGACCGGTTTATTAGGCGGAATATGCACACCAGTATAGGTCTCTACAGCCCGGCTGACCCGGTTAATCTGCTGCTCGACCACCGAAGTTTCCGCACCCAGATGATCGTTCAACACCGCTACAACACTCGATAAAGGGGCATTCCCGGCGCGTTCACCCAGTCCGTTGACCGTCGTATGCACGCCCCGGACACCAGCCTTAACCGCCGAAGCGACATTGGCTACCGCCAAATCATAATCGTTATGGGCATGGAAATCGAAATGCAGATCGGGATAGCGCGTCACCATCTCCCGGCAATACTGAAACGTCAAATCCGGAGTCAGAATTCCCAACGTATCGGGAATCATGAAACGCCGAATCGGAAGATCTTTCAAAGCCTCGACCATTCGATAAACATATCCCGGCGAATGAATCATCCCATTGGACCAATCCTCCAGATAAAGATTGACAGCAATTCCCATGGTCGATGCCCGTTCGATCTCGGCGCGGATATCAGCAATATGTTCCTCGGGGGTTTTACGCAACTGCTGGGTGCAGTGTTTCAATGAACCTTTAGCCAGCAGATTGATCACCCGACAACCGGCCCGGTTAATCCACCCCAGTGACACACCGCCATCCACAAAACCCAACACCTCGACCCGATCCAAACAGCCTCGACCCGTGGCCCAGCGGGCAATGGCCCGAGTTCCTTCGGCTTCGCCTTCCGACACCCGGGCCGAAGCCACTTCGATGCGGTCGACCTTCAGCTCGTCCAACAACAAACGGGCGATACTCAGCTTCTCGCGCGCTGTAAAAGAGACACCCGAGGTCTGTTCCCCATCTCGCAGGGTGGTATCCATAATTTCGACTCGCATCATACACTGTCTGTTTTAGGCCCGATGGGCGGATTCGTAGGCTTCTATTTCCGGACGGATGCTCATCAGGTAGTCCACATCGTCATACCCATTGAGCAGGCACTCTTTCTTATATCCGTCGATTTCAAAAGAGGTCTGGTCGCCGGTCGAAACAATCGTCAGCGTCTGATTCTGCAGATCTACTTCAAACTGAGCTGCCGAATCGGCTTCGATCGCAGCAAAAACTTTCTGCAAGAAGGCTTCACTCACCTGAATCGGCAAGAGTCCGTTATTCAAGGCATTGTTTTTGAAAATATCGGCAAAAAAGCTCGACACCACCACCCGGAAGCCATAATCGAAAATCGCCCAGGCAGCGTGTTCGCGCGACGAACCGCAACCGAAGTTCTTGGCAGCCACCAGAATCTCCCCCGAGAAACGGCTGTCGTTCAACGGGAAGGTTGCTACCGGCACATTCTGTTCGTCATAGCGCCAGTCCCGGAACAAATTATCCCCGAACCCTTTCCGTTCGACCGCCTTGAGGAAGCGGGCCGGAATGATCTGGTCGGTATCTACATTTTCGATCGGCAGAGGTACCGCCGTCGTAGTCAGTTTTATAAATTTAGGAATCGACATACTGAATCATTTTAAAGGTTAAACACTTCACGAGGATCGGCGATCATCCCCGTAACAGCTGCTGCCGCAGCTACCAACGGCCCGGCCAACAAGGTACGCGCTCCCGGACCCTGACGCCCTTCGAAATTACGATTGGAGGTCGATACACTGTATTTCCCGGCCGGAATCTTATCGGCATTCATCGCCAGACAGGCCGAACAACCCGGTTGACGCAATTCGAAACCGGCTTCAGCCAAAATCTTATCCAACCCTTCGGCCCGGGCCTGCGCTTCCACCGCCTTAGAACCCGGCACCAACCAGGCCGTCACGTGATCCGCTTTCTTGCGTCCCCGAACCGCCCAGGCAAACTGCCGGAAATCTTCGATACGTCCATTGGTACAACTGCCCAAAAAAACATAATCGATCTTCTTGCCGATCATCGACTCGCCGCTCTTGAAGTCCATATATTCGAGGGCTTTCCGGAAACTGATCCGGTCACTGCCGCTGAGCCCCTCTTCTGAAGGCACACGGCCGGTAATGCCGATCCCCATTCCGGGATTGGTGCCATAGGTAATCATCGGCTCGATGTTGGCTGCATCGAACGTGTATTCTTTGTCGAAATGGGCATCCGGATCGGAATACAACTCTTTCCAACGTTCTACGGCCCGATCGAAATCGTCCCCTTTAGGCGCTCTGTTCCGCCCACACACGTAGTTGAAGGTCGTTTCATCAGGAGCAATCATCCCGCCACGAGCCCCACATTCGATACTCATGTTGCAGACCGTCATGCGTTCCTCCATCGACAGGTCTCGAATCGCCTCCCCGGCAAACTCGATAAAATGACCCGTTCCGCCCGAAGCCGAAATCTGCGAAATGATATACAGAATAATATCTTTGGCTGTCACGCCTTTGCCCCGCTTCCCGTTCACGGTAATGCGCATGGTTTTGGGTTTGGGCTGCAGGATGCACTGCGAAGCGAAAACCATTTCGACTTCCGAAGTTCCGATCCCGAAAGCCACTGCACCGAAAGCCCCGTGCGTCGAAGTGTGGCTATCGCCGCAAACGATCGTCATCCCCGGTTGGGTAATCCCCTGTTCCGGACCCACGATATGAACTACCCCATGACGCGGAGATCCCAACGTAAAACATTCGATGCCGTGTTCCCGACAATTCTGTTCGAACGATTCGAGCTGACGACGGCTCTGTTCTTCGGCTACCGGCAAATGTTGATTGATCGTCGGCACATTATGATCGGGAGTCCCGGTCGTATTCTGCGGACGGGCCACTTTCACACCCCGTCTTTTCAAGCCTCCGAAAGCCACCGGAGAGGTCACTTCATGAATATAGTGGCGGTCGATATAAAGTACGCTGCGGCCACCGTCCAACGACTTGACCACATGTGCGTCCCACACTTTGTCAAATAATGTTTTTCCCATTGTCTTCTATCGGTTTTACTATTGTTTAGATTCCGGTTCCAACGACTCTTTTTCCTGCACATTCAGGTGATTCAGCCCATCAACAAAGGCCTCGATCGAAGCCCGAACCGTATCGGTATGGGCTGCAAAACCATGCACATGACGGTCTCCACTTTTCATCTGAATATGTACCCGGGCAATATCGTTGCTTCCCTTATTCATGGCCTGAATCAAGAATTCGGTAATCAGCACCGTATCCTGAATCAACGATTTGATGGCTTGTACGGCAGCATCCACCGGACCGTTTCCGGTGCTGGTCGCCGTATACTCCCGATCACCAAAACGCATAATCACCGTCGCCGTCGGAATCAACGTCCCGGTCAGAATCTGCAAATACTGCAATTTGATGCGCCGAGCCGCTTTGGCTTGATCGGTATAATTCATCATTACCAACAGATCGTCATCCCGCACATCCTTTTTCTTATCGGCCACCTGCAGAAACTTTTCATACGCCTCGTCCAGTTCTTCGTGACTGAGATTGAAGCCCAGCAAACGCAACCGGTGCGCCAAAGCAGCCCGACCGCTTCGGGCGGTCAGTGCAATCACCGACTCATCCACCCCAATGTCCCGCGGGTCGATAATCTCATAACTTTCCCGACTCTTGAGCACCCCGTCCTGGGGAATTCCCGAGGAGTGAGCAAAAGCATTGCGTCCCACAATGGCTTTGTTGGGCTGAACCGGCATATTCATCAGATTCGAAACCATCCGGCTGGTGCTCATAATCAAACGGCTGTCTACCCCCGTATCGATATTCAACGCTTTATGGCAACGCAAGGCCATCACCACCTCTTCCAGCGAGGTATTTCCGGCCCGTTCGCCGATCCCGTTGATCGTCACCTCTACTTGACGGGCCCCGTTGATGACACCAGCCAGGGTATTCGCCGTAGCCATCCCCAAATCGTTGTGGCAATGGGTCGACAACACAATCCGATCCACTCCCTTCACATTTTCGATCAGGTATTTGATTTTGGCCCCATACTGTTCAGGCAGGCAGTAACCCGTCGTATCGGGAATATTGACCACCGTGGCTCCGGCCGCAATCACCGCTTCCACAACCCGCGCCAGGTATTCATTGTCGGCACGACCGGCATCTTCGGCATAGAATTCCACATCTTCCACATATTTCTTCGCATATTTGACGGCCGCCACAGCTCGTTCCAGAATCTTTTCAGGCGTCGAACGCAACTTGTCGTAAATATGCGAGTGGGATACCCCTATCCCGGTATGGATACGTTTATATTTTGCCAGCGACAGCGCATCGGCCGCCACATCGATATCTTTTTCAACCGCCCGTGTCAATGCACAGATGGTCGGGCGTGACACCGCTTTGGAAATTTCACGCACCGAATTGAAATCCCCCGGGCTGGAAATCGGGAACCCGGCTTCCAAAACATCCACGCCTAAGGCTTCCAAAGCTCGTGCCACTTCAATTTTTTCAACTGTATTCAACTGGCAACCAGGCACTTGTTCCCCATCACGCAATGTCGTATCAAAAATGTATAATCTATCGCTCATATTTTTCCTCCTTTAAGTTTTATTTCTTTCTGATTTTCCCGTATTGTTCAAAAATATTTTATTCGTTAAAAAAACATTGTAAACGTTCAAATATAATTACGATATCAAATTCGCCAGGCATCGTAACAACGATCTGCCAATCAAAAAATTACAGGATGTAAAACAGAAGAAAAGTCCGATAGCTAAGCGACCAAAAGAAACCTCCGAGGGGGCATTATAGCCCCAAGAGTAGTCGAGCCTGCTCACGGGCGGCGGGCGTAATATTCGACCCGCTAATCATTTGAGCGATCTGATCAATTCGTTCATCCGGGGTTAGCTCCCGAATGTGGGTCACGGTACCCGCTGCCTCTTCTTTTTTATAGACCCAGAAATGATGATCGCCTTTAGAGGCTACCTGAGGCAAGTGGGTAATGTTGATAATCTGTAGCTTTTCAGCCAATGAAGCCGTAATTTCACCCATACGGTCGGCAATCGATCCCGATACCCCGGTATCGATTTCGTCGAAAATCAGGGTCGGCATTTGGACATGAGCCGCAATCAAGGCTTTGAGAGAGAGCATCAGTCGAGACATTTCCCCACCTGAAGCCACTTTCTCAATCGGTTGCAGTTTCATGTTTCGGTTGGCCGTAAACAGGAAGCGAATATCGTCCGCCCCATCTTTCCGCAACGAGGCAGCCGGCGTGATCTCAATCTGCAAACAAGCGGAAGGCATCCCCAACTGAACGAGCATCTCTACCACCTGCGATTCTACCTTTTGAGCGGCCTGTCGGCGATTTTCGCTGATTCGGCCCGCCAACTGCTGAGCCTGTTCGGTCAATGATCCGATCCGGGCCTGCAACTGGGCAATCTGTTCCCCATAGCCCTCAATCGAAGCCAAACGAGCCCCGTACTCCGCCTGCAAAGCCAACAGAGCCGATACCGAATCGACCTTATGTTTCTGTTGCAGCGTATAGATCAGATCCAACCGTTGCTGGGTTCGTTCCAAGCGATCGGGATCGGCTTCGAGACGATCAGCTTCCGAAGCGATCTCTCCTGCCAAATCCTTCAAATCGAGCAAAGCACTGTGCAAACGCGTATAATAGGCACCCCCGGACGGATAAACATCCTGCAAGCGCCCGAATGTCGTTTCTAACGACTTCAAACGAGTCAAAACCCCTTCCTCATCCGCATCCAGGGTCTGAGTCGCATACAACAAGGCATCTTTGATCTCCGAAGCATGCGTCAACTCGCTCAACAAGGCTTCCAGCTCTTCCTGTTCGCCTTCCACGAGTTTTGCCTCCTGCAACTGCTGCCACTGGAACGTCACATATTCCTGATCCCGGCGACTCTCTTCCGCCTGACGGCTGACCGCCTGCAATTCGGCTTCCGTAGCCCGCAAATCCTCATAGGCGGTTTCGTATTGCTTCAGTAAATCCGAATGACTCGCCACAGCATCCACCACCGCCGTCTGGAACGAATGGTCAGACAATAACAGCGTCTGATGCTGGGAGTGAATATCGATCAGGCGTCCCCCGATTTCCCGCAATGTCGTCAGAGGAACCGGCAGATCATTGATGTAAGAACGGCTTTTGCCGGAGGGCGTAATCACCCGACGAATCACGCTTTGCAGGTCGTAATCGACATCCAGTTCTTCGAACAAGGATTCCAATCCGTAACCCGTCAGATCAAATTCCCCCTCAATCACACAGTTTCGATCGTTATGCCTCAATACGGATACGTCGGCCCGGTTCCCCAGGATCAATCCCAGGGCCCCCAGCAAGATCGATTTACCGGCACCGGTCTCCCCCGTGATGATATTCAATCCCGGAGCGAACTCGATGTCGAGCTGATCGATCAGCGCATAGTTTTCTACCGACAAACGCTTCAGCATAACGACATTTATTAGGAAACGAAATAGGTTTCCAAATAGTCCACAATATCGCGGGCCACCTCTTTTTTACTTTTCAGGGCATAATCCCTCAGGCGGCCTTCGCTATCCAGAATCGTGATCCGGTTGGTATCCCCCCCAAATCCCGCGCCCGGATTCGCCAGCGAATTGAGCACAATAAAATCCAAATTTTTCTTTTTCAATTTAGCCAGCGCATGTTGCTGTTCCTGCTCGGTCTCCAGCGCAAAACCCACCAACAATCGGCCACCTTTACGCTGCCCCAACTCCCGGGCAATATCCCGCGTGGGTTCCAAGGCCAACTCCCAGTTCGTTTCGCCCTTTTTGATCTTCTGATCAGCCACCTGGGCCGGCCGGTAATCGGCTACTGCCGCACACATCACCGCCCCATCGCACTGATCAAAGGCCTGTACCGCCGCTTCATACATCTGTTCGGCCGTGGTGACATCCACCCGATCGACACCCTGCGGAGTTTCCAGACGTGTAGGCCCGCTGACTAACGTAACCTCTGCCCCCCGTCGTTGCAATTCGGCAGCCAGGGCATACCCCATTTTACCGGTAGAATGGTTGGAAATATACCGGACCGGATCGATCGCCTCTACCGTAGGGCCGGCCGTCACCAAAAAGCGGCGTCCCGACAACGGGCCCTGCGGACGGTCATAATAACGTTCCAAGGCCTCGAGAATTCGTTCGGGTTCTTCCATGCGTCCTTTCCCTTCCAGGCCGCTGGCCAGTTCACCGCTGGTGGGTTCAATCACCTGGCAGCCTCGCTGACGCAAAGTCTCGAGATTGGTCTGGGTAGCCGCATGGGCATACATATCTAGGTCCATGGCCGGAGCCACAAATACCGGACAACGGGCCGACAAATAGGTCGTCAACAACAGATTATCGGCAACGCCGGTGGCCATTTTGGCGATCGTATTGGCCGTGGCCGGAGCAATGATGTATCCATCGGCCCACTCGCCCAAACTGACATGGGAGTTCCACGCTCCGTTTTCCGGATCGAAAAACTCCACCAAAATCGGATGTTTGCTGAGCGTGGCCAAAGTCAACGGCGTAATGAACGCTTTGGCCAAAGGAGTCATCACGACACGCACTTCTGCTCCCGATTTGACCAATAACCGGACAAGTATCGCAGCCTTGTAAGCTGCGATACTTCCTGTCACGCCGACAATCAATCGTTTTCCTGTCAACATATATACTTATATGTATGGTGCGCCGCAGCGCACTTATGGTTCACCCAACTACTCGTTCGTCTCGGGTTTGGCATCCCGGAAATAGACTTTCCCTTCCAGGAACTCTTCCGTTGCGACAATCGTCGGCTTGGGAAGTTTTTCATAATACTTCGAGATCTCGATCTGTTCCCGGTTCTCGAACGTTTCTTCCAACGAGTCGTTCACGCTCGAAAAATCGGCCAATTTACGAGTCAATTCCTGTTTCACTTCGCTGGCGATCTGATCGGCACGTTTGCTGATAATCACCACCGACTCATAAATATTACCCGTCTGGCGGTCCAAATCGACCAATTTACGGGTGACCGTGTTGTTGGGAATGTTGGCTTTTTTAATTTCCATTTTCGGTTTCGGTATTTTCAGTTCTTCTTGTTTCTTTATCGGCTTTGGGTTTCCGCACTTTGGACGATGAATTCTTATCGATTTCCTTATCCATCGCACTCAATTCTCTATCCTCTGCACGAAGTTCCCGGTTTTCTTCCCGAGTCTTTCGACGTTCCTCACGTGCATTCTGACGGATCTGCCGTTTCGACAACACAACCGTATCGCTGGCAGCCGTCGTCTCGCCATTCTCCGTCGTCGCAAAACGCGCCAGATACTTTTTCGCTTCGGCCTGCATTTTCTCTACATCCTTCGAATACTGGCTCTGCGGATATTCCGATACGAAGTTATAGTAAGCATCCTGCATGTTTAGGTAACGCTGCCGCTGCTTTTCTTCCACACTGTTGCGCGCATACATATAATGAGAACGCACAATCAGGTACAAAATCAACTCCCGGTGATTGGTTTCCGGATAGAGTTCCAATGCATTTTGCAGAGCCGTCACCGCCGAGTTATAATACCCGATATCATAATACAGCCGCGACGACATCAAGGATTTATCATAAAGCTTCTGCTGAAGCTCTTTCAGGTTGTCTTCCAGCGCTTCTCGTTTGGTCGATTCCGGGTAACGGTTCAGGTATTCGGTAATGGCACTGATAGCCCGCATCGTGTTACTCTGGTCACGTTCCGGACGAGGAGAGGTATAATAGATCCCCTTCGCATACATATATTCGGCATCTTCCAGGAACGGGCTCCGCGGATAATAGCGACGGAACTCATCGAAAACAGAGCCACTGCCTTCAAAATCCCCGTCCCGATACAACGAGGCTCCATAATAATAGGCAATCGTATCGCCTTTACTACTCCCCCCGTAAATGCCGGAAATATCATACAACAAGATCGCCGTACGACTATACTTCCCTCGATTGAAATACTCCAGGGCCTTTTGGTATTTCAATTCAGGGTTATTGCTTTTACGCAACTTGTTGAATCCGCTGCATGAAACCACCGACAACGCCACAGCCACAATACCTACCTTACAGAAATTCAACCTCATTTTGATCTGCCGTTTAGAAATACCCTCACTCCTCCACACATCCAAGCATGGACATGGGCCTGGGATTGGGCAAAGTTATGAAAATTTAACGAGTTGGAAAAAATTATATTGTTTTTTTGGGCCAAAAAGAATAAAGTATATAACTTTGTGAAGATTTTTTGAAAGGGAAATCCCAAATTCAAAGATAATCAATCTAACTAAAATACAATCGCTGTGGATATTTTTGAACGCATACACAAAAATGCAGGAGGTCCGATCGGACAATATCAGAAACAGAGCCACGGATACTATTCATTCCCGAAACTCGAAGGCGAAATCGGCCCTCGAATGACATTCCGCGGTCGTGAAGTGCTCAACTGGAGCTTGAACAACTACCTGGGGCTGGCCAACCACCCCGAAGTGCGTAAAGCCGACGCCGAAGCTGCCGCCCAGTTCGGGATGGCTGCTCCGATGGGGGCCCGCATGATGAGCGGTCAGACCAAATGGCACGAACAACTCGAACGCGAACTGGCCGCATTTGTCGGCAAACCCGATGCATTCCTGCTGAACTACGGTTACCAAGGGATGCTGTCGATCATCGACTCGTTGCTGACTCGTCACGATGTAGTGGTTTACGACTCTGAAGCTCACGCCTGCATCATCGATGGTTTGCGTCTGCACGCCGGCAAACGGTTCGTGTATCCGCACAACGATATGGCCGCCTGCCGCAAACAACTCGAACACGCCACGAAAATGGTACAGGAAACCGGTGGCGGTATTCTGGTCATCACCGAAGGGGTATTCGGTATGAAAGGCGACCTGGGTAAACTGGACGAAATCGTTGCCATGAAGAAGGATTTCAATTTCCGTCTGTTGGTGGACGATGCGCACGGTTTCGGAACCATGGGTAAAGGCGGTCGCGGTACGGCCAGCCACTTCGGCGTAACCGATGGAGTAGACGTACTGTTCAACACCTTCGCTAAATCGATGGCCGGGATCGGGGCATTCGTTGCTTCAGAACCCTTCATCGTCGACTATCTGCGCTACAACATGCGTTCGCAGACCTACGCCAAATCACTGCCCATGCCGATGGTAATGGGGGCTCTCAAACGTTTGGACCTGATCCGCAACCACCCCGAATTCCAGGAAAAACTGTGGGTGATTGTCAAAGCCCTGCAAAGCGGTTTGCGCGAACGCGGTTTCGATATCGGCGGCACTCTTTCGCCCGTTACCCCGGTTTACATGAAGGGGGGCGTCAACGAAGCCTGCAACATCGTAGTTGACCTGCGTGAAAACTACAACCTGTTCTGCTCGGTGGTTGTTTACCCGGTTATTCCCAAAGGCGAAATCATCCTGCGTCTGATTCCTACGGCTGCCCACACGCTGGACGACGTAAAATACACGCTCGATTGCTTCGAAGCCTGCCACAAGAGACTGCTCAACGGCGAATACAACAAACCCATGCCTGACATGGCAGAAAAATAATCCTCCCGTCTCGAGGAATCGAAGGGCCGTTCCAAAGGGGACGGCCCTTTTTGTTCGATTATCCGTATTTTTGTATTTTTACCGCTCCGGATCCTCTCGGACCGGTCCAAAACCATACGCTTATGAACTTCCAGCGACTGACCGCACGCATCAAAACACCCGAACAACTGCTTTGGCTCGGATTAGCCTTATGGTGGATACTGAACCTGCTGCAGGCCGGACTCTGCGAGCTGGCCAACGACGAAGCCTATTACCATATGTTCGCCCAGGATCTGGCCTGGGGCTATTTCGATCATCCACCCATGACCCCTGTATTGGTCTGGTTGGGCAGTTTTCTGGGAGGTGAACTGGGGGTACGGTTTTTCTTCACCCTCCTGCAGCCCATATACGTATATGTTCTTTGGCGAATCATCCGGCCCGACAACGCGAGCGTCCGGGATGCAGGCCTGTTTCTGCTAATCACGGCCGCCATGCCTATTCTGCAACTATACGGATTTATCGCAGTTCCCGACGGACCGTTGATGTTCTTTACAGCGCTGCTGCTGGGCTGCTACAAACGATTCACCGAACGAAACGATTGGCTCTCCGCCCTGGGCATGGGAGTGTGCATGGCCGCCTTGGCATACAGCAAATACCACGGAGCCTTGGTCGTTCTGTTGCTGATCGGGTCAAACCTCCGGTTGTTGAAAAATCCGAAATTCTATGCCGCCGGTATCCTGACCTTACTGTTGATTCTGCCTCATTTGTTCTGGCAGTACCAACACGACTGGGTGTCGTTCCGCTACCACCTCATCGGACGAAACCGCGATTTCGAATGGGGGTTTGTCAGTGAATACATTCTCAACCTGTTCGCTATTTTCAACCCGTTCCTCTTCCCGGTATTTTTGGTCGCCTGGTGGAAAAACAAAGCCGCTACCCCCGTCCTGAGAGCCCTGAGCTGCATAGCCGCCGGTTTTATTCTCTTTTTCCTGACATCCACCCTGCGGGGATATGTGCAACCCCAATGGGAGATTCCGGCTACCTTCGGCATTATCGCGCTGCTGTTCGGCTACACCCGGGAACGGGCTCGCCTGCGTCGCTATACCGTCCGCATCGGATGGATCACCCTCGCATTGATCGTTCTGGTGCGCCTCGAAATGATCTTCAACCCGCTGGGCCTGCGGTTCGAAGTATTCGACAATCAGGCTTCCTATGACCAGATCCACCAGATTGCCCAAGATCGTCCGGTGATTTTCGACGGGGGGTATACCCATGCCGCCAAATATGAATTTTATACCGACGGGAAGGCCTACGCTCGCCCCACGATCTACTATCGGACCAGCCAATACGAACTCAAAGACGACGATCGGGCCATGGCCGGCCATCCGGTGATTGTCGAGGTAGCCGATTCGGTCTCCGGTGCCCAGACCCTTCAATTGGCCAACGGACGTACCTTCTCCTACATCGCTGACAGTTCGTATCGCCCTGTACGCGAGATTCTGGTCCGGATGTCACCGCTGCCCGCCACCGTGCATCCGGGAGACACCCTGCACCTGGAGTTCGACCTGATCAATCCCTATGGCTTCGACTACACCTTCGGTGCCGGCGAGACCAACATCGGGTTTGTCTTCCGACGTTTGGGCGAGCCCACACAAGTATTCCCGTTACCGAACATCGAAGGGGTGCTGCCCGCTCATGGACAATGGCATGGGAAAACCGATTTTGTGGTTCCGGACATCAAACCCACGGAATATCAAACCGGACTCACGGTTCGCAACTCTCCGGCCAGCACCTGGTTCAACTCGGAAATCACGGCCATGAAGATCGAATAGCCTCCGGTTCCACCTCCAGAGCTGCATTCAAGCCATTTATCTTAACCGGCCCTGCTTTTGCGCAACTGTCTAATCCGAAGCGCTTAGCAAACGGGCTTCATGAGAAAATCAGCTTTGAATCGTTCTGAATGTGCGGTCCGAACAGTCCATTGCCTCGGAACATCCGGAAGTCTATTTGGTCAAACAAGGCAATTTCATTACTTTTACGACACCAATTCTCCCGTTATGATTGCTCAATTTATCAAATTTTGCGTCGTTGGAGGCAGTGGAGTTGTGGTCGATTTCTCGATCACCTACCTGCTGAAAGAAAAGTTGCGCCTGAACAAATACCTCGCCAACTCAACGGGATTCATTTGCGCCGCCACCACCAACTGGCTGCTGAATCGAATCTGGACGTTTCAAAGCCACGACCCGCAGGTCACCCGCCAGTATCTGCTTTTCCTGGCCATCTCCCTGATCGGTCTGGGCATCAATAACGGAATCATCTACCTGCTCGCCGACCGGGGCAAGCTCAACTTCTATGTATCGAAACTTCTGGCCATCGGCGTAGTCACCATCTGGAACTTTCTGATGAATTTTTTCTTCACGTTCAACGCCTGACCGTCCCGGCCGATTTCATTCCCCTGACACCATCCGTTGACCCCCATAAAAAAGTCGTTCTCTGTTAAACAGAGAACGACTTTTCCTATATAAGAAACGACTGTTAGCGAGCCAATCGTCTCAACACCAAAGCTGAACGACAAACATTGTAAACCTTCAGGCGGTGTCTCAACTCCCCGTCTCCATCTTTTTGCGTGTAGGTAAATGCCGGTTCATGCAGATCTACCCGACCATACCCACCGAAACGTTTCTCGTCCGTGGAGAGGATAATGCGATAGCGCCCCGGCCGCAAAACCGGCAAAATATAGTCCGGGATGCTGCGATCGGGATGCCAGTTGAAAATAAAGACCAGATCCCCATGACAGAATACCACCGTCTGGTTGTCGGTGTCCATATTGAGGTTGTAAGCGAACCCGCTGCTCAAGATTCCATAGCGACGGACCAGTGAAATCATCGCCCGGTCGAACGCTCCCAAATAACTGTACCGCAGGAAACCGTTGGTCGACAGGCTCCACTGTCGACGGGCATGGGCATAGCTCCAGCCATTGCCCTCCCGCGGGAAATCGATCCATTCGGGATGACCGAACTCGTTGCCCATGAAATTGAGGTAGGCCTCCCCGGCCAGCGAAATCGTAAACAGACGGATCATTTTGTGCAGCGCCATGCCCCGGTCGATAATCAGGTTCTCCGCCGCCCGGTTCATATCCGTATACATCTGCTTATCCATCAGCCGGAAAGCGATCGTCTTATCCCCCACCAATGCCTGATCGTGCGACTCGCAATACGCTACGGTCTTGACATTTCCCAAACGATTGGTCATCTCGTGCCACATTTCCCAGATGTTCCACTGTTCATCCGGCACCTCTTTCAGCAACTTGATCCAAAAGTCGGGCACCGCCATCCCCAGTCGATAGTCAAAGCCGACTCCTCCGTCTTCATTCGGGATACACATACCTGGCATACCGCTGACATCTTCGGCAATGGTCACCGCATGCGGGCGGAAATCGTGCACCAGCCGATTGGCCAGGGTCAGGTAGGTCAGCGCATCGTCATTGACATCCGTAAAATATTTACTGCGATCGTCGAACTCGGTGTAACCATGATGGCGGTAAATCATCGACGTCACTCCATCGAAACGGAATCCGTCGAAATGGAATTCATCCAACCAGTATTTGACATTCGACAAAAGGAAATGTTGCACGCCTTCTTTTCCATAATCGAACAGTTTGGAGTCCCAATATGGCTGATTGCCCGCCTCGCCCGGCGGAGAATAGAGGTCCGTACCGTCCAATTCGTTCAGTCCCTCGTTGATATTCTTCACATAATGGGCCTGCACCAGATCCATCACCACCGCCAGTCCCATCGAGTGAGCCTTTTTAATCAGGGCTTTCAGCTCTTCGGGAGTTCCGAAACGCGAAGAGGGGGCAAAAAAGTTGCTGACATGATACCCGAAACTGCCATAATACGGATGTTCGGCCACGGCCATCAACTGCACGGTATTGTAGCCGGCCCGTTTGATCCGCGGCAAGATATGGCGTGTAAATTCACGATAGGTCCCCACCCCTTCTTTCTCCTGGGCCATGCCTACGTGACATTCATAAATGAGCAGACTACCGATCGAAGCGATATCGAAATCATCGCCTTCCCAATCGAACGGTTTGGGTGGAGCCCACAGCTGCCCACAAAAGTCTTTACTCTGCTCATCCTGCACCACCCGACGGATATAGGCCGGAATGCGTTCAAGAAAACCGTTTTGACCATGCACCAGCATCTTGACCCGGGAGGCGTGCACCAAACCCGGGAAACGTTCCTCCGACAAAAAGATCGACCACACCCCATCCGCACCTTTGGTCAAGGGCAAAGAGGTACGCTGCCAGTCGTTGAAATCCCCAAACAGATAGACATCCTGTGCCGCCGGCAACCATTCGCGAAACCACCAGCCTTTCCGTACCGGATCGTACTGGAATCCGAAATAGAGATATCCGTTGGCATAATCGACGATATTGCCGGCCGAACGTTCGATGGCGGCCAGGCGTTCCCGATAGCGATCGTAACGCTGCTGCATCTGATCGGCCACCGGAAGCAACCAGGAATCCTGTTCCACAATGGGTAGCAACTTTCTCTCCTCGCTCATAGTTCCTCGATTCAAGCACCCAAAATCAGGGCATTTTTATTATATAAATGTACGGTTTATTTCTTTCCCTTCCAAAAATGGTTATCTTTGTCGTGCAAAAATTTCGAAGGGTAATCCTCGCCGATGATTCGGACAAACTTACCTTGCCTCAGCAGGTAAAAAAGCGGATTCCCTTGTGTTAATCCAATAACCTAAACTAAAACACCACACATGTTCAAAGGACAACCCAAAGGACTTTTCGTTCTATCGTTGGCTAATATGGGTGAGCGCTTCGGCTATTATACCATGTTAGCCATCTTTGTATTGTACATGCAGGCCAAGTTCGGTTTCGGAGCCGAAATGGCCAGCACGATTTTCGGATCTTTCCTGGCGGCCGTCTACTTTCTGCCTCTGTTCGGCGGATTGTTGGCCGACAAGGTGTTGGGATACGGCAAAACCATCGCGTTAGGGATCGTCATCATGTTCTTCGGCTACCTGCTGCTGGCCATCCCCAGCGGAACCGGTACGGCCGCCATCATTACCATGTGCGCCTCGCTGTTGCTGATCGCCATGGGTACCGGCTGCTTCAAAGGCAATCTGCAAGCCTTGGTCGGCAACCTGTACGACGACCCGAAATACAGCGCAAAACGCGACCTGGCATTCAGTATCTTCTACATGTGCATCAACATCGGTGCCTTCTTCGCCCCCTCGGCCGCTGAAGGCGTATCCAACTACTTCCTGGCCAAAGACGGGTTCACCTACAATGCCGAAATCCCGGCGTTGACCCACCGTCTCGCCGACGGCACCATCAGCCAGGAAGGACTGAAAACCTTTGCTGACTTGGCCGCTCAACAAGGTCATCCGGGCGCCGACCTGGCCACCTTCGGGCAACAATACATCGATTCGCTGAGCACCTCGTACAACTACGGCTTCGGTGTAGCCTGCCTGTCATTGATCGTTTCGATGACGATTTTCCTCGCCTTCCGCCGTCTGTACAAAACCGCTGACAAAACCGAAAAACAAAAAGCCAGCGAAAAAGGACAGGCTGCCGTAACGGAACTGACTCCCCAACAGACCAAAGATCGTCTCGTAGCGCTGGGACTGGTTTTCGCCGTGGTGATCTTCTTCTGGATGGCGTTCCATCAGAACGGTCTGACGATGACCTGGTTTGCCCGCGACTATACCGTGAAGTCCGTGAGCGGATTCGACCGGTTCGGCTTCTCGCTGCTGACGCTGCTGCCGTTCGCCGTGGCCTTCTACGGCATTCTGAACCTGTTCCAATCGACCACCTCTCGCGGCAAATGGAGCGCAGGCATTGTGGCTGTTGTCGGCCTCATTCTCTCCTATGTAGCCTACGCCTCTTTCGAACCCGAAATATCGATCACCCCGCAAATCTTCCAACAGTTCAACGCATACTTCATTGTCCTGCTGACTCCGGTCACCGTCGCTTTCTTTGCCTGGTTGGCCAAACGGGGCAAAGAACCGCTGGCTCCACGCAAAATCGGTATCGGGATGATCGTGGCCGCTTTGGGCTTCGTGGTGCTGACCCTAGGATCGCTGGGCCTGCCCGCTCCCTCGACGCTGGCTTCCACCGGTGGCGTAAGTCCTACACTGGTATCGCCCAACTGGCTGGTCGGCACCTATTTCGTACTGACGATCGCCGAACTGTTCCTCTCGCCGATGGGGATCTCGTTCGTATCGAAAGTCGCTCCTCCCAAATACAAAGGGTTGGCTCAAGGGGGCTGGTTAGCCGCTACGGCCATCGGGAACTACCTGGTCGCCGTAATCGGTTATTTGTGGCTGAAAGTTGATTTGTGGATTCTGTGGGGCATTCTGGTGGCCTGCTGCCTGGTATCGGCCGCTTTCCTCTTCTCGATGATGAAACGTCTCGAAAAGACGACCTCCGAAGCTTAATCCATACACGGCTTATCGTTCAAAGGTTGCGGCCCACAAGGTCGCAACCTTTTTCGTAAAAAATCCCTATCTTTGGAGAGATTAAATCAAGGCTTCATGACCAAACTCACGTTTTTGGGCACCGGCACCTCTCAAGGCGTACCGGTTATCTCTTGCGGGTGCTGGGTCTGCACTTCACCCGACAGCCGCGACAAACGGTTGCGCACTTCCGCACTGATCGAAACCGAAGGAGTCACCTTGGTAATCGATGCGGGACCCGATTTCCGGCAACAGATGTTGCGCGAAAACGTCCAACATATCGACGCCATCCTGCTCACTCACGAACACAAAGACCATACGGGAGGATTGGACGATGTCCGGGCCTTCAACTATACTTCGGGCCAACCGGTAGACCTTTATGCCGAAGAGCGCGTTCAAAAGGTAATCAAAAAGGATTTCGATTACGCGTTCGCCCCCAACCCCTACCCGGGAGTCCCGGAAATCACCCTGCACACCATTGACGAACACCCGTTCCAAATCAAAGGTGTCGACATCATTCCGATACGAGGACGCCATTTCAAATTGCCGATTCTGGGTTTTCGCATCGGGAATCTGGCCTACCTGACCGATTTTAATTACATCTCGCCCGAAGAGATCGAAAAGATCAAAGGGGTGGATATTCTGGTTGTCAACGCCCTGCGCAAAGAGCAACACCTCTCCCACTTCACCTTGAGTGAAGCATTGCACTTGAGTTATCTGGTCGGTCCCCGACAGACTTACCTCACCCATATCTCCCACCAGATGGGACGTCAGGCACAGGAAGAACCGGCCCTGCCCGAAAACTGCCACATGGCATACGACGGTCTGAAAATCGAAACCCGCGACTAAATCCACCGTTCCGATGGAAAAATTACTGCTGATTACGCCCCCCTTCGTCCAACCGAATACGCCCTATCCGGCCACGGCCTACCTGAAAGGGTATCTCACTCGGCAAGGGGCTGAGGTCGAACAGGTTGATCTGTCGATTGAGTTACTCAATCGCATCTTCTGTCGCGATTTTCTTGGCCGGGTATTCGACGCCTATCCGGCCTACCGGGCCACACTCGACCGCTCCGACGACAATCTGGATCATATCTACGCCCTGGCGCCACACTACCTCGACACGATCGAAAGTGTCATGCACTTCCTCCGATGCGGCGACACGACGCTCGGCACATTGATTGTCAGCGGCGACTTTCTGCCGCAAGGCAAACGTTTCGAAGCCACCGATGAGCTGGCCTATTTTTTCGGTTCGCTGGGGACAACCGACTGTGCTCGTTTCCTCTGCACGCTTTACCTGCAAGATCTCAGCGACCTGATCCGGGCCGTCATCTCGCCTCATTTTGAAATTGTTCGCTACGGAGAACGCCTCTCGTTGTCAATCCCGACCTTCGACCGGCTGGAACAGGAACTCAGCCAACCCCGCAACTTGATCGAAGAAGAGATGGTTCAACTGCTGGAGGATCACCTGACTGCCATTCAGCCCTCTCTGGTCGGTTTTGCGATTCCTTTCCCGGGCAATCTGCTCTCGGCTCTCCGCTGTGCCCAATACATTCGGGAACGACATCCGAACCTTCGTACGATTTTCGGAGGCGGATACCCCTCCACCGAATTGCGACAAATGACCGATCCGGGCATTTTCCGCTATGTGGATTACCTGATTTTGGATGACGGTGAATTACCGCTGGAACGGATTCTCAAGGGTGAAACGCTGCTTCATACATACACAGCCGAAGGTTATCACGCAGGAGCGGAATCGATCACCCATGAACAGCGGGGTTGCCCCGATTTCAGCGGTCTACCCCACGATCGCTATTTCTCGCTGAGCGAAGTTCCCAATCCCATGCACCGTCTTTGGAGCGACGGCCGTTGGAACAAGATGATGATCGCTCACGGATGTTATTGGGCCCAATGTGCCTTTTGCGACACCTCGCTCGACTACATCGGCCGATACGAAAACATTCCGGCCCGACTGTTCGTCGATTGGATGGAACAGGTGATGGCACAGACCGGCAGTCGGGGATTCCATTTCGTCGACGAAGCGGCTCCGCCCAAATTACTGAAAGAAATTTCGCTGGAAATCTTACGCCGGAAGCTGAAAGTCAGCTGGTGGACCAATATCCGATTCGAGAGCCACTTTACGGGCGATCTGACACAACTGATGGCGGCCGCCGGCTGTATAGCCGTATCCGGTGGACTGGAAACGGCTTCCGACCGTCTGTTGAAACTCATGAACAAAGGGGTGACGATCGAACAGGCAGCATTATCCATGCGCAACTTCCGTGATGCAGGCATCATGGTACACACCTACCTGATGTATGGGTTCCCGACGGAAACCCTCCAAGAGAGCATCGACGCACTGGAGGTTGTCCGTCAGATGTTCCACGCCGAACTGATCGATTCGGCTTTCTGGCACCGTTATGCCATGACCGTACACAGCCCCAGCGGTCGGGAACCCGAACGATTCGGCGTGACCCGCAAACATCCGGGTTGCCATCCGTTTGCCAACAACGAAATCGCCTTCTCCGGGAAATGGGGATATGACGTCGACCGGGTGGGCGACGCCCTACGGGAAGCCTTGGCGAACTATCTGGTCGGCAACGGGCTGAATCGTCCGGTCCATAAATGGTTCGCCGGGAAGGACGCCAAACCGACCACAGTGGAAGATACCCTGATCACCGATCAGTTAATCAAGCCCGACGCCTTTTCCACGAAAAAGCCCGGGTGGTCTGGATCGGGCTCCCGCCTCAGCGGACCGAACAGGGCATCATCCTGCACAGTCATGCCGGCAGCAAGACTCTCTCATTCTCTGCGGCGGAAACCGACTTTCTCATAGAAGTGCTCACCCATACGGCTGACCTCGACCGGACGGTCACCCTGAACGAGATCAAAACCCTTTATGCCCAATACAGCGATGAACCGTTTTTGGTGTTCTATCACGCTAAAAAATGGGACATCCTACGCTCATACGGTCTGTTACAAATTTAACCATCCGCCCCGATGGGTGATTGCTTCACCGCTCCCGGGGCACAAACATAAAACTCATGAACTTCAAAGACAAAGTCGTTGTCATCACGGGAGCCTCTTCGGGTATTGGAGAAGCTCTGGCCTACGAATTCGGCGCACAGGGAGCTCGCATCGTCATGGGAGCCCGCAGCGAAGACAAATTGGCAAAAATAGCCGAAACCCTGCACGAACGCGGGATTCAATGCGCCTTTCGGGCAACAGATGTCACCCTTGAAACGGACTGTCAGGCCTTGATTGCCCTGGCGGCCGAGCGTTTCGGAGGGATCGACATTCTGATCTGTAACGCCGGGATCTCCATGCGCGCACTATTCGACGATGTAGATTTACAGGTACTCAAACGACTGATGGACGTCAACTTCTGGGGAACCGTCTACTGCACCAAATACGCCCTGCCCTATATTCAGGCAGCTCACGGCACCATCGTCGGCGTCAGTTCCGTCGCCGGTCTGCACGGACTGCCGGGACGCACGGGCTATTCGGCTTCGAAATATGCCATGGAAGGATTTTTGGAAACCGTCCGCATCGAAAACCTCAAAAAGAAGGTACACGTCATGATCGCCGCCCCCGGGTTTACCGCCACCAACGTTCGGTTTTCCGCATTAACGGCCGACGGATCCTCCCAGGGCAGTTCCCCGCGGGAAGAGGGCAAAATGATGACGGCCGAGGAAGTCGCTCACCGCATCGCCAAGGGGATTGCCCGACGCAAGCGCCTCTTGTTGATGGAATTCAACGGCCGAGCCACCGCTTTCATCAAGAAATTCGCTCCGGCTCTGCTGGACCGTCTCTTCTATAACCACATGGCCAAAGAGCCCGACTCGCCATTCAAATAAATTCCGAGCACATAAGCTCTGCGACGGCCATCCGATCGCAAAGCCTTTTCATACGCCGTCACCTGGAAACAGGTGGCGGCTTTCTGTTATAAACCAGTTATCAACCGTTTATTCACATCTTTTTCTGGAGTTATTCACATAAATAACCCACTTATAGAGGTAGTATCGACAGACTGTACACACACTATAAACACTTTTTCAACTTCGCATCGACACCAGGGCACATAAAATACAAGCTCCGCGAGATATACCCGCGGAGCTTACTTTCTCCAAAAATAAAAATGATACTTCCCTCGTCCAAGGGCTATTTTTTCGCCAACAACGGACGCAAAAATTGTCCTGTATAACTCTCTTCAACGGCAGCCACCTCTTCGGGCGTACCGGTTGCCAGTACCCGGCCCCCGGCCTGACCGCCTTCGGGTCCAATGTCGATCAGATAGTCGGCCACCTTGATAACATCGAGGTTGTGCTCGATCACAATCACCGTATTTCCCTTTTCCACCAACTTGTCCAACACGCCCAACAACACCCGGACATCCTCGAAATGCAGGCCCGTCGTGGGTTCATCCAGAATATACAGCGTACTGCCGGTATCCCGTTTGGCCAATTCGGCCGACAACTTGATACGCTGGCTTTCCCCTCCGGACAGTGTCGTACATGGCTGACCCAAGGTCAGATAACCCAAACCCACATCCTGGATCGTCTTCAGTTTCATGTGGATCGAAGGCACCGCTTCGAAAAACTCCACAGCCTGGTTGATGGTCATCGACAACACCTCACTGATGTTTTTCCCTTTATAGCGAACCTCCAGCGTCTCCCGATTATAACGTTTTCCGTTGCAGGCATTACACTTCACATACACATCCGGCAGAAAGTTCATCTCGATGGTCTGCACCCCGGCACCCCGGCACGTTTCACAACGTCCCCCCTTGACATTGAACGAGAACCGTCCGGCTTTGAAGCCCCGAATCTGAGCATCGGGCGTCGCTTCAAACAGCTTACGAATGTCCGAAAAGACATTGGAATAGGTGGCCGGATTGCTGCGGGGCGTCCGCCCGATCGGCGATTGATCCACCACCACCAATTTGTCTATATACTCGATCCCCTCAATGCGATCGTACGGCAAGGGCTGTTCATAAGAGCGGTACAAAGTCCGATTCAAAGCCGCTTTGAGGGTGGCATTCACCAACGTCGATTTACCGCTACCGCTCACTCCGGTCACACAGATCATCTTCCCGAGCGGAAATTCCACCGTAATATTTTTCAGGTTGTTACCCCGTGCCCCATAGATGGTCAGGCTCTTTCCATTACCCGGACGACGTACGGCCGGAATCTCGATACGCCGACGACCGCTCAGGTAATCGGCCGTAATACCGCCCGAGGCCATAATATCCTTCACGGTTCCGGCTGCGACGATCTCGCCTCCACGCACACCGGCCAACGGGCCCACATCGACCACATAATCGGCATTGCGGATCATATCCTCGTCGTGTTCCACCACAATCACCGAGTTACCAGCATCGCGCAACGCCTGCAGGCTATGAATCAACTTGATATTATCGCGCTGATGCAACCCGATACTGGGCTCATCCAGGATATAGAGTACGTTGACCAGTTTGGAGCCAATTTGGGTCGCCAACCGAATTCGCTGGCTTTCCCCACCGGAGAGCGAACACGAAGCCCGACTCAGGGAGAGATACCCCAATCCCACATCCAACAGGAAGCGCAAACGTTCCCGAATCTCCTTTAGGATTTCCCGGGCGATCTGTTCCTGTTTTTTCGAGATCCGGCTTTCCAGTCCCTCCATCCAGGCCGCAAACTCTTCGATACTGAGTGCCGACAATTCGGCGATATTTTTCCCATCGATCCGGAAATAGAGGGCTTCTTTTTTCAGGCGCGAGCCGCCGCACACCGAGCAGACCTTCCGCACCACAAACTGTTCCTTCCACTTGTCTCCCCGGCCGGACGAGGCATCATCCTGCTGTTTTTCGATGTAGTCGGCAATGCCTTCCCACGAAATCATATAGTTTCCCGTCCCTCCCAATTCACGGGCGTCGATATGCAGCGGTTCGGGATCCCCATATAAAATCGGATTGAGGGCCTCATCACCCAGACTGCCGACCGGATCGTCCAACGTAAAGTCATACTTATGCCCCAAAGCCTCCAGTTGGGCAAACAGCAGGTTTTTCCGATATTTTCCAAAAGGAGCGATCCCTCCTTCGCGAATCGACTTGCTTTCGTCCGGCATAATCCGTTCCCGATCGAAAACAGCCTCTTCGCCCAGTCCATTACAATGCGGGCAAGCCCCCTGCGGCGAATTGAACGAAAAGGTATGAGGGGCGGGTTCGTTGAAAGCGATACCGCTGGTGGGACACATCAGGTGCCGGCTGTAAAAACGCACGTTATTGGTACCGTAATCGTACACCATCATCGTCCCTTTGCCCTGACGCATCGTCTCCTGAAGGCTTTTGAGCAGACGTTCCCGGTTATCGACCCGGGCATTGAGCCGATCGATCACCAGTTCGATATGATGGATCTTATAACGGTCGAGTTTCATGCCCGGTTGAACCTCGATAATCTCTCCATCCACCCGAGCATACAAAAATCCCTTTTTCAGAAAACTTTCGAACAGTTCGCGATAATGCCCTTTCCGGCCCTTGACCAACGGAGCCAGCAAAGCGATTTTGCGATCGGAAAAGTTTTTCAGGATCAGGTCCAGAATCTGTTCATCGCTGTGTCGCACCATGATTTCGCCCGTCACCGGAGAATAGGCATCCGAAGCCCGAGCAAACAACAATCGCAAAAAATCGTTGATTTCGGTGACGGTTCCCACCGTAGAACGGGGATTTTTATTGGTGGTTTTCTGTTCAATTGCAATGACCGGGCTGAGGCCCGTAATCTTATCGACATCGGGACGCTCCATCGTCCCAACAAACTGACGGGCATAGGTCGACAGCGTCTCCAGGTAGCGGCGCTGCCCCTCGGCATAGATCGTATCGAAGGCCAACGACGACTTTCCCGAACCCGACAGGCCCGTAATAACCGTCAATTTCTGACGAGGAATCTCCACATCCACCCCTTTGAGATTATGGACGCGAGCTCCTAATATCTTTATTTTCTGATCTTCCACTTATTGTCTCGTTCCTGATTTCGGCACCTTCAAAACGAAACTCCGTGCCGTTTTATTACGATAGTCGTAGTCGCGAATCCAGTGGTTGAGTTCACGCAACATTTTATAGTTCGTCCCGTGTTTACGGGCTTCTGCGGACCAATCGATCTGCGTTCCGCTGACCGTCACTTCGGTATAGTCCGGCAACGGACGATAGTAATCTTCCGCCTGGATCTGATAACCATAAGCGGCCGGATTCGGAGTGATCAATTTAAAGGCCAGTACGCGAAACACATAGCGCATGGTTTCTGTCGGAAGATAGAGGTCGTAATAGGAATCAACTCCCTGCTTTTCCAACCGTTTGGCCGTCCCGACGTTATAGGAAGCGGCAGCCAAGGTCCAGCTTCCGAATTTTTCTTTGGCCTCCAACAGATAACGACAAGCCGCTTCCGTCGATTTTTCGATATGATAGCGTTCATCGACACCACCTCCGATATATAATCCGGCTGAACGCGCATAAGCCGGCATCAGCTGCCACAATCCGGCAGCTCCAGCCGACGAACCGGCATTGGGATTCAAACCGCTTTCAGCCATACACAGATATTTAAAATCATCGGGAACCCCATTTTTTTTCAAGATGGGTTCAATGATCGGGAAATAGCGCTGAGTAGCCAACAACGTCAGCATGGTCCGCGAGTGCAGATACATGGTACTCAACATTTCCCGCATCAGGCTTTCGCGGGTATCGTAATTCTCCAAAGGCACCGGTTCTCCCGCCAGGTCCAGATGTTCCGGCAGCTGAGGGATCTGTACCGGAGCATAAGCCTCCGTAGAGGAAGTGTGGTTTCCCGAGAAAACGGGAGCGCTGCGCTGGGCACAGGCAAAGGCCGAAAAAACAACGGCCAGACAAAAAGCGACATATTTCATGACATCAGACGCTAAAACAGCGGATAAAGTTACTAATTTTTCCATGGAAAACCCGGATTTACCCAAAAGTTCCGTTCAAATCGGAACTGAAACCGACAGACTACCTCTTTCCTTGTTTTCGAGAACAATTTTCAGCCGCAACGACCGGGATTTTACCGATAGCCGGCGGATTAATCCTCAGAAAAGCGTAGCTTTGCAAAAAATAAGCCTATGTTGACAGCCGGTCACTACTATACTCTGCGCGTAGAGCGCGTATCCGATCACGGACTTTACCTCAGCGACGATGATGGCGAACAGGTTTTGCTGCCCAACCGCTATGTTTCCAAGGAAAATCGCATCGGTGATTCGATCGACGTATTCGTGTACCACGATTCGGAAGATCGCCTGATCGCCACGACCGACCAACCGCTGGCTACCGTCGGCGAGGTGGCCTACCTGAAAGTCATCGACAAAACCATTCATGGGGCTTTTCTGGACTGGGGACTGAAAGCCAAAGACCTGTTCCTGCCCAATCGCAACCAACAGGGACGATTGGAAATCGGACGGTCGACCGTGGTGTACCTCTACACGGACAACGTCACGGGACGAGTCGTGGCCACCAACTTTCTCAACGGCTTCATCCATAACCTCGACCTGCACCTGAAACCCAAGCAAAAGGTCGACATCCTGGTGGTTTCGGAAACCCCCATCGGCTACCGGGCCGTCATCGACAACCGCCATTGGGGCATGCTCTATCGCAACCAACTGTTTCAACCCATCGCGATCGGCGACCGTCTGTCGGCTTATGTACGCCGCATCACCGAAGACCGGCGTGTGGATCTGATTCTCCAGCAATCCGGGTACGAAGAGGTTCAACATGCCGCCGAACGGCTTCTGGATATGATGCGAAAAACCGGAGGCCGCCTTCCGTTGAGTGATCGCAGTGCCCCCGAAGAGGTGTACGACTTAACCCACATGAGCAAAAAAGTATTCAAACGCAGCATGGGTTACCTGATGAAACAGGGGCTGGTCGTCATGGAAGAACGGGAAACCCGCCTGAAAAAGTAACGATCCAACACGTTTTCTCGCATTTCCCGCTCCGAAACCCTCAAAATCGTTTCAGACCTTTTCCACGGATATATCCTGACCTGTCCTCGAGGGCAGGCGGTCCGTTTTCCCATACAGAAACTTCAAGAAAGATTTTTCGGATGTTTCTTGAAGCCCACAAAACTCAACCGTTTTCCCTTTTCACGGAAAGCCGCACATACACAACCTCTCAACGACTCTCGAAAATATCGACTATGAGTGATTCCATCCGCACCAATTCATGGCAAGCATGGTTGTTGGCAACACGACCCAAAACCCTCTCCGGAGCGGCAGTTCCGGTTCTGATCGGCTGTGCATTGGCTCATGCGACCGGACATTTTGCCTGGCCTCCCGCCCTGTTATGCCTGGGGTTTGCGTTCGGCATGCAAATCGACGCCAACCTGATCAACGACCTGTTCGACTACCTCAAGGGCAGCGACGGAGAAGATCGACTGGGTCCGGAACGGGCCTGTGCCCAAGGATGGATCACCCCTCGGGCCATGAAATGGGGAATCGCCCTCACCACCCTGCTCGCCTGTCTGTGCGGACTGGGTCTGTTGGCATACGGAGGGGCGGAATTGATACTTCTCGGAGCTTTGTGCGTGCTGTTCGCCTTTCTCTACACGGCCGGTCCCTATCCGCTGGCCTATCATGGTTGGGGGGATGTATTGGTTCTGATTTTCTTCGGATTCGTACCGGTCGGCGGCACCTATTATGTCATGGCACACGGTTGGAATCCTCCCGTATGCATTGCCGCTTTGGCCTGCGGCCTGGTTGTCGACACTCTACTGATGGTCAACAACTACCGCGACCGGGAACAAGATGCCCGCAACGGGAAACGCACCCTGATCGTGCGATGTGGAGCCCGAATCGGCGGTCTGCTCTACCTGCTGCCCGGTCTTTTGGCCGTTCTTCTGAGCCTGCTTTTGTGGCGATACGGCTATCTGTGGGCAGCCATTCTCCCCTGGTTCTACCTGCCTTTTCACATCCACAGTTGGCGCAGAATGCTGCGAATCGGCCAAGGTAAAGCCCTCAACCTCATCTTAGGGGAAACCTCCCGCAACATGCTGCTGTTCGCCTTGTTGCTGTCACTGGGATTTCTACTCTCCTAAAGCGACATTCCGCCCCGTTCTTCCGATTTTCCTCCCGACTTCCTCGACCAGCAGGACCTTACACAGCGAATTTCTGCCACCGGTGCCTGTAATTCGATTATGCACTAAAAAAGCCGCCTCCCTATGCTGGAGAAGCGGCTTAGACTTCGGGCGTTCATGACCCGACAGAGATCTGTTCGGATTACAACAGGTTGTCGATTTTGGCCTTCAACACATCTTTCGAAACAGCGCCCACCTGTTTGTCCATCACCTGACCATCCTTAATAAACAGAATAGTCGGAATGTTCCGTACGCTGTATTTGATGGCGATGGCATCATTGTCATCCACATCGCATTTACCGACCACTACCCGGCCTTCATATTCTGCGGCCAGTTCTTCGATCACCGGACCGATCATGCGGCAGGGACCGCACCATTCCGCCCAAAAGTCGATCACAACGGGCAGAGACCCGTCCAGCAGCGTCTGCAAATTATCCGAATTGATTGTAAGTGCCATATTTCAAGAATTTTACAAATTAATATTAGGCTTGTTTAAACGGTACACAAAATTGGGAATAATAATCAAAACTCCGACTAACAAACTTCAGAAAAAAGCTAACAGGTTTGTGAACATTTCCACGTTTTCGTCATCCGTTGCCGGCCGGCGGTTTGTTTTTCGTTTCAAAACCCGCCTACATCAACGTATAGCGTAACGCATTATCATCCAAAAATCGCACCATATCGGGAGTAATGCCGACCTTCAACGACTTGGAGTAGAGTCCAACCGAAACATCGGAAGCCGGATCGATCACCTTGATCCGCAACGTAACCCCGCCCCGGTTATCCTGCAAGGTCTGCGACAGACGGGTCACCATATCTTCGGTCACATCCTCCAACGGCAAGGCAATGGTCAGTTCCCGAATCAGCGTTTCCTGAGCTTCCGAAAGCATCATCATCGACGAGATGCGCACCTCCAACTCCGCCGGATTGTACGGACGGGGCTGCACTTTCCCGCGAATCATCAGATAATACCCTTCATACAGATAGCGACGGAAATTCTCGTAATCCTTGCTGAAAAGCACGAACTCATGCGACGTATTGTAATCCTCCAACACAAACCGGCCATACGGTTTTCCTGTCTTGGTGGTCAGGTGCATCACGGAAGTCACCATGCCGCCCAACGAGAAATCGCGCCCCTCCATGGCGTGCAAATCCTCCAGATCGCTCAACGAAGCATTGCAATAGTGTTTCAGAATGATCGAGAAATCATCCAGCGGATGCGACGACAGGAAGATCCCGATCACCTCCCGCTCTTTGGTCAATGTTTCCAGTTTGTTCCACGGCGTATGAGGAGCCGGTTCGGGCTTTTGCACTTCGACTTGTGCACTGCCTTCTCCGAACAGGCTTTGCTGAGCGTTGTTGCGTTCGCTCTGCACCCGGTTCCCGTAACGAATCAACGCTTCCAAGAAGGTTCCTTCCCGGGTGTCGGCTGCGAAATAAGCGCTGCGAGGCAGATCGCAAATCGAATCGAACGCCCCGCCCAACACCAGATTTTCGAGCGTTTTCTTATTGACAGACTGCAGGTTCACCCGTTCCACAAAATCGTAAATCGAGGTAAATTTTCCGCCTTCGGCACGAGTCTCCATAATATTTTGTACGGCGCCCTCGCCCACCCCTTTGATCGCGGCCAGACCAAAACGAACGTTCCCCTGATCATCGACCGAGAACTTCAACTTACTCTGGTTGACATCGGGTCCCAATACCGAGATCCCCATCCGTTTGCATTCGTCCATAAAGAAGCTGATCTTCTTGATATCGCTGAGGTTACGACTCAACAAAGCCGCCATGAATTCGGCCGGATAGTGAGCCTTGAGATAACCCGTCTGATAGGAAACATAGGCATAACAGGTCGAGTGCGACTTGTTGAACGCATACGAAGCAAAGGCTTCCCAGTCACTCCAGATTTTTTCGCAGATCTTGCGGTCATGCCCCTTGGCCGTCGCGCCTTCCAGAAACTTGGGTTTCAGCTTGTCCAGCACCGCTTTCTGCTTTTTCCCCATCGCCTTACGCAGGGTGTCGGCCTCACCGCCCGTAAAACCGGCCAACTTCTGTGACAACAGCATGACCTGTTCCTGATAAACCGTAATACCGTAGGTATCCTTCAGGTACTCTTCCATATCGGGAATATCGTAGGTCACCTTCTCCTGACCATGCTTACGCGCAATAAAACTCGGGATGTATTCCATAGGCCCCGGACGATACAGGGCGTTCATGGCGATCAGGTCTTCGAAACGGTTGGGTTTCAGGTTGCGCAGGTGCTTTTTCATCCCCGGGGATTCGAACTGGAACAGTCCCGTCGTTTCCCCCCGGCTATACAATTCATAGGTCATCGCATCATCCAGCGGAATGTTGTCAATATCGACTTTAATCCCCCGCGACGCCTCGATGTTCTCCAACGCATCCTTGATGATCGAAAGGTTTTTCAACCCCAGGAAGTCCATCTTGATCAGCCCCACGCTTTCGACCAGTTTACCCTCGAACTGCACGACGTTCAGATCGGCATCCTTGGCCGTAGCCATCGGCGCAAATTTTTCCAGGTCGTCCGGCCCGATAATCACCCCGCAGGCATGAACCCCTGTCTGACGCACCGATCCTTCCAGCTTTTCGGCATACTTCATCGTATCGCGGATCAGCGGGTTGTCGGACTCCTTCTCGGCCAACAACTCGGGCACTTCCTTGAAGGCCTTGGCAAAGGTCATCCCCGGTTTTTCAGGGATCAACTTGCTGATTCGGTTACTTTCGGACAGAGGCAGTTTCTGTACCCGCGCAACATCCTTGATGGCAGCTTTAGGCGCCATGGTCCCGAATGTCACAATCTGAGCGACCCGTTTCTGTC
>JAHZDG010000001.1:109650-114688 GCA_019422485.1 Alistipes sp.
TTACTGATTACGTAGCGTAACACATCGGCCCGTCCGTCTTCATCGAAATCGACGTCCACATCCGGCAGTGAGATACGGTCCGGGTTCAGGAAACGTTCGAACAGCAGGTCATACCGTACCGGGTCGATATTGGTGATTCCCAACGAATAGGCCACCATCGAACCGGCGGCCGAACCACGTCCGGGACCTACCGAAACCCCCATCCCCCGTGCGGCCCGAATAAAGTCCCACACGATCAGGAAGTACCCCGGGAACCCCATCCACTCGATGGTCGAGAGCTCGTACCGCAAACGTTTCTCCAGTTCGGGCGTCAAATCGCCATAACGTCTCCGGGCCCCGGCAAAAGCCAGCGACTCCAAATAAAGATACTGTTTGGCCACCGTCAACGCATAGGCCATATCGGGATGGGCTGCCACCACCTCTTCAACCGTAGCGGCCGCCTGAATTTCAGCCAGCAAGGCCTCATCCTTGATCTTTTTGGCAAAGGTCTCTTTCAGTTTCGCGGGATCAATCTCGAAATCATCCGGAATCGGGAAGTTCGGCATCAGCGGTTTATGATCCAGCGAATATTCCTCTACCTTAGCGTCAATCTCCAGAGTCGTGGTCAATGCCTCGGGATGGTCGGGAAACAGCGCCGCCATCTCCTCTTCGGATTTCAGAAACTCCTGGGTCGTATAACGCATGCGGTTGGGATCATCCAGATCCTTGCCCGTATTGAGACAGATCAGGCGATCGTGTGCCGGAGCGTCCTCCGCCATGATAAAATGCACGTCGTTGGATGCAATGTATTTGACCCCAAACCGAGCTGCCAACTTCAACAACTCGGCATTGACTTTCTTCTGATTTTCATACACCTGGGCATCGATCCGGGGATTTCCGCTGGGATGCAACTGCATTTCGAGGTAATAATCCTCCCCGAAAATCTCCTTAAACTCAGCGACCACCCGGGCAGCCTCTTCCAGATCGCCCCGCATAATGGCCTGCGGCAGCTCACCCCCCAGACACGCAGAACAACAGATCAGCCCTTCGTGGTACGTACGCAACAACTCCTTGTCCACCCGGGGATGATAATAATACCCCTCGGTAAAAGCGTACGAAACAATTCGGGCCAGGTTGTGATATCCTTCGGAATTTTTAGCCAACAGAATCAGGTGGTGCCCACGGTCTTCAGCTCCGCGCGTTTTATCAAAGCGGCTGCCTTTGGCCACATAGACCTCACACCCCAGGATCGGCTTCACTCCCTCCTTGACCGCCGTATCGTGAAACTCTTTCACCCCGTACATATTGCCGTGGTCGGTAATGGCCAGCGAGGTCATTCCCAACTCCTTGGCACGCTGGATCAACGGTTTGATCGCGGCAGCCCCGTCCAGAATCGAAAACTGCGTATGCACATGAAGATGAACAAATTGACTCATTTCAAACAATATTTTACGACTTTACAAAGATAGTAAAACCGCTCCGTTACCCGAAGCGGTCCTGCTACATTTCTTAGGAGTTTTTCCTATGGCTTTGAGGACGAGGACTGTGGAGGGAACACCTCTCGAACCGCTTCCAGATAAGCCATACCATTCACCGTATCCGGTTCCAGATAGCTGCTTTCGGTCCACTCATTCCAGGCGTTGATAATCACTACCGGAGCCACCTCCGGATGCGCCAAAATCGTATCGCGTGTCCTCTGCAACGCCGTTTTGAAATTTTCCGGCGTATTGTTGCGCATAATGTTCCAATACGGAAATTTATAATCGGACGACCACTCCTGTGTCTGATCCGTACGCGGCGACGAATCCCACCCCATCGTCACATTGTAAATATATGGCATCGAATAATCGCGGCGATGCTGTGCCCAATAGTTCAGGTATTCATCCCGCACCTGATTATAATCGGTCTGCAAATCAGGCAGCTGAGCCTGATGAATGATAATATACGTCGTCACCGAACTTACCCCCAGACGCTTGAACACATCCGCATACTCAAACGGCGTTCCGTCCGGCATTTTAGGGTTTTCAATGACTATCATATTCCAATGCACCCCTTTCAGTCCGGCTGCCCGTGCCTTGGCATCCAACGACTCCATCGCCGCACGAGCCGCCTCAACCGATCCGAAACTGGCCAGAAAACTGGGTACATCATAAATCGAGAAATAGGCTTTGCCATCTATTTTCCAATAATTGGGCTGCGTAAAGTATTGCGAAACCAGTTCATCCCCGATCTTATCGTACAGTTCCGGTGTCACCTTCCCGTCGTACATCGGCACATAAGGCGTCCCCCCCGTATACGGGAAACGATCCGTCCAACCATGATTGGCCCACATCAGCGCAAAACACATCCGATCTTTATTGGGCGCACCCAAAAATCCTTCATCCAACGCCCGGTTCAGAAACGGGCGCCCGTTGTAATAATACCAGTCGAAAATAAACACATCCAGACCATGATCAGCCGCCGCATCGATTTTCCGAGCCATAACAGCCGGATCACGTTCATCTTCATAGCCCCAAGCCGGGATATGCGGTTGTGCATGATCAGCAAACCGAGGACGAGCCGCCTTTACCAGCTCCAAATCGGTCCAATCATGCGGATGCATCAGGCTATACGGCAATTCGGAAGTATCCCGCGTATGATAACCCGGAAAATAATAGGCCGCCACTGTAATACTGTCAGCCACCCGATTCGTCGAGGTTGGGGAAGCGGCACAAGCACATAGCCAGGGTAACACGCCCCACAAAAGGATTTTTTTCATATGAAGCCTCCGTTAAATGACTATCTAAAATACAAAAATCCAAACAAATAACCGAACACTTTTCTCCTTTTCTAAATTGACGTTTTCCCTTTCAATCGCCAACCTCGTTTCAAACCCGCAGCAAGCCATCTCTCCTTTTCCCCGGCTCGGATTCCATCCCTCGATCCGATTCTGTCCAAAGCTCGTTTTCTGACAAAAAAAATCAGGCATTGTCTTTGCATTTATCCGATTATAATCGTATTTTCATATAACAAACCTTTAAAACGCGACGGCCATGGATACCCAAAACGTAACCGTTATCCGGACTTTCCCCACGACCGGAGAAGCCCTGATCTATAAAACGCTTCTGGAAAGCAACGGCATCGATGCCGAATTGCTGAACGAAACCAGCTCGGACGTACTGCCCCTGCAAAACGAGATGATGGAGATCAAGCTCATTGTACGGGAATCGGACGCAGCCAAAGCCAAAGAGATTCTCGAAGCCCAGTTCGACCAGGAAGAGTTCGACACCGAGAGCAAAAAACGGCGTAAAAAACCATAACAACGGCATGTGAACGCCACAACATCCCAAACGAACCATAAAAAAACGCCTCCTGTCGGGAGGCGTTTTTTTATGCATTCGAGTCCGTCGACTACCAGCCCAGCAAATAGGCGAAGATCAACGGAGCTACGATGGTTGCATCGGATTCGATGATAAATTTAGGCGTATCCACATCCAGTTTTCCCCACGTAATTTTTTCGTTGGGCACAGCACCCGAGTACGACCCATAAGAAGTGGTCGAATCGGAAATCTGGCAGAAATAAGCCCAGAAAGGAACCCCTTCCCATTCGAGGTCCTGATACATCATCGGCACTACGCAAATCGGGAAGTCACCCGAGATACCGCCCCCAATCTGGAAGAAACCTACGCCTTTGCCACCACTGTTGGCACGATACCATTCGGTCAGGAAAATCATGGTTTCAATCCCGCCTTTAACGGTCGACGCCTTGAGTTCGCCTTTGATCACATACGAGGTGAAGATGTTCCCCAAGGTACTGTCTTCCCAGCCCGGAACGATGATCGGAATGTTCTTTTCGGCAGCGGCCAACATCCAGCTGTTTTTGGGATCGATTTCGTAGTACTGTTCCAGCACGCCGCTCCGCAACAACTGATACATGAATTCATACGGCAGATAACGTTCACCCTTTTCGTCAGCAGCTTTCCAAATTTTGAAAATATGCTGCTGGATGCGACGGAACGCTTCTTCTTCGGGAATGCAGGTATCCGTTACACGGTTCATATGGTTGTCCAACAGTTCGCGTTCCTGTTCAGGAGTCAGGTCGCGATAGTAGGGCACCCGTTTATAGTGATTGTGAGCCACCAGATTCATCACATCCTCTTCGAGGTTGGCCCCGGTGCAAGTGATGATCTGCACTTTATCCTGACGGATCATTTCGGCCAGCGAAAGACCCAGTTCGGCCGTACTCATCGCCCCGCCCAAGGTGATCATCATTTTACCCCCGGCGTTCAGGTGAGCTTCGTACCCTTTGGCCGCATCGATCAGAGCTGCGGCGTTAAAATGGCGATAATGGTGTGTGATAAACTGAGAAACAGGTCCTTTTGTCATGACAAATACAAAATTTGGTTAGATGTCGCAAAGGTACAAAATTTCATTACGGTATCAACCTTTCAGCCCCCTTTTTCCGATTTTCCTTTTCAGCCACCGGTCGATTGCACGGCCGAAGAATGATTCGGGCCCCCTCACCCTTTCCCGAACGACAACGACATGCCATCCATACCCCCTAAACATAAAAAAGGAGGCCTCGCCTCCTTTTTCTTTTTTCTTATATCATTTCGTGATTATTCAACAGCTTCTTCGAAATAGCGCCACAGATTGTCCTCCTGCGGAACAGGAGCCGTGACCGACACCTTTTGACGAGGAGCCCCGGAGGCCGCTACCGGATGCAAAAACTCCACCCGACGAGAATGGAGCGAAATGCTGCCATCCCGGTTCGAACGAGCTGCCCCGTACTTCAAATCGCCCCGAATCGGACAACCGATTTTCGACAACTGTGCCCGGATCTGGTGATGACGCCCGGTCAGCAACTCCACCTCCACCAAACTGTAATGATCGCTATCGGCCAACAGCCGATAATTCAATCGGGCCTCCTTGCTACCGAATACTTCCTTGTCGTACACCTTCGATTTATTCGTCTTTCCGTCCCGTACGAGGTAGTGTTTCAAGGCCCCCTCCGGCTCCTGGGGCCGCTTTTCGGTAATCGCCCAATAATATTTGGCAATCTCCCGATTCTTGATCATTT
>JAHZDG010000001.1:114698-138607 GCA_019422485.1 Alistipes sp.
GGCTCCGCTCACCGGACGGTCGATCCGATGGACAACCCCCAGAAAAACCCGGCCAGGTTTGGCATCCCGCTGACGAATAAACTCTTTGATCTGCTCTTCCAACGCCGGATCTCCCGACGGATCGGGCTGCACCAACTCCCCCGCGCATTTATTGACAATCAACAGGTGGTTATCCTCATACAGAATTCGTTGTGAATCGAACATCATTTTTTCAACATAAAGGTAAAAGGTAACAAATCGCGCGCCCGTTCCACCACCATAGCGCTGTCGGAGCCGGACATGATGATCCGAATCGGACTGTTCTGGCGTTTTTCGGTATCGAACAGCACTTGCCGGCACGCTCCGCACGGGTAGCACGGGTCTCCGGCCGGATCGGACGCCAACGCCAATGCCTCCACCGACACTTCGGAAAGCCATGGCTGTATCTGATACAACAAGACCCGTTCGGCACACATCCCCGACGGGAAGACTTCGCTCTCCTGGTTGCTGGCCGTCACCACCCGTCCGTCAGACAAACGGGCCGCCGCCCCCACCCGAAACCCAGAATAGGGAGCATAAGCCGAAGCACACGCTTTCCGGGCCTGCTCCACCAACCGCCCATTCTCTTCCGGCAGTTCGCACAGCGAGTCATAAGCCCAAAAGTCAAACGTAAAGGGTCTCTTTTCCATGGTTTACAACCGTTTTATTCCGCAGCCGACGAAAGTTGCAAAGGTTTCTCGGCCCTCAGCATGTGGCGTTTTCCCAAAGCCCCCAGCAAACGTTTCACGACAAATCCAGCCTGCCGTAAATGCTCCTTCACCGTTCCTTTCGCCGAATAGGTCACCAAAATTCCCCCCTCTTTCAGATGGTCATACAAGCGGGCGAATACTTCGAGGCTCCACAATTCGGGTTGGGTATCCGGGGCAAACGCATCGAAATAGATCAGATCAAAGGTAGCCTCAAAAGGGCAATCCACCAAAGAACAGCTCCGTTTTTTCAGCGCGAAATGTTCGTCCAGGGCCACTTCGACGTTCCATGGCGCACGATGCAACGCCATAAACCGCTCATCCGACGCATAGGCCAACTGCGCTGCCACCTTTTCCGCCACCGGATAGAGTTCCAAGGTCTCGTAATCGATTCTCAAATTCTCTGCACAAGCTTCCTTCCAGGTCAGCCACGCATTCAATCCGCTGCCAAAACCCATCTCCAGGATCCGAACAACCGGCCGTTCCTGATTTTCCGTTTCCGAAACGGCGCACCAATCACCCGACTCTTTCTTTCGGTTCAACCACTCGTGCAATCCCTGTTCAATAAAGATATAGCGAGATTCACCTTCGGCACCTCGCAACGAATGATAAGTATCATGCAACAGAGGATGGCGCAGCGTAGGCGATCCATCCTCTGTCGTTTCTATTTGCGGTTCAATCGCTTCCATTCTCCTATTCCAAAGCAAAACGGATCATCACCGAATGTTCGATCTTGATCTTTTCGAACTCCAGTTCCGGCATACTTTCTTCCACGGCCGCATCCATGACGGCGCTGCTTTTCGCCAGCATCACGTTTGAATACGGACGGGCATTATAACTGTAATCCTGAATGTAAAGTGCCTTGCCGGCCTGACGACCGACGGCTTGTGCCAATACTTCGGCATTCTGACGGGCCGCAACCGCCGCTGCTGCACGCACCTTCTGCCGCAGTTCATCCATATTGGAGACATCCGTCCGCTCGATATTCACATCAGACACCCCCATTTCGGCCAACGTCCGGAACACTTGTCCCACCTGAGTAGCCGTCGAAACCTTCAACAAATAGGTTTTCGTTCCCAACACGGCATCCTTACGCAAGAAAAACGTCCGCAGATCGGCCGACTGATCCTGCACCACCAGGTTCTTTTCCAAATCGAGTTTCAAAGCGTCCAGGCGACGAAACATCTCTTTTTGTTGCTGATCCAGCGAGATTTTCCCTTTGCTTTCGTTTTCGCTCAGATTAATCCGAATGTAGATCTCATCAGGAACCACCTCCAGATCGGCTTTCCCGGTCACTTCCATATAGTTCTGATCGATAAAACTCTTTTCCTGCGAAAAAACCACCGTACACAACACCACCGCTGCCACGGTCATCAATAATCTTTTCATAGCAAAATCAGATTAGGTTTATACCTATAAGATGTTTTTCGACAGAAAATGTTACAGCTTTGTCAACGATTTTCGTTTTTTGATTTCCCGTTTGCTCATCTCTTCCTGCACCAACTCAGGCATCACACAAGCCCGATATGAATGTCCCGACTGCAATTTGATCGACCCTTGAGAGGTCGAAAATACCGGATTGACAAACGCCGACATGAATGCCCGTGTAAAATCATACGGTTCCGAGGGATTCGATTCTCTATTCTTGATATAATAGATGCAAAAGGATAGTTTATAATTCGTTCCATCAAACGAGCCGACCAAAGCCAATGGGGTATCCGGATAGACCATATCCCCTTCACGCACCATAACTGAACCCTGTTCCAATACTTGATAAAGGGCAATCGTTCCATCTGGATGTTCTACTCGTATACTATTCATACGCGAAGTATAAGCAATATCCGGATTACTCTGATGCTCATCCATTACCTCCACCACTCGACCTTTTCGAGCGGCGAAAACCGTATCTCCTGGTTGCATTTGAAAATAATAGGCAATCCAATTTTGGGGCCGAGCCTTTTGAAAGAAATGTTCATTGAGATTGGTTGCCGTATCAGCTCTCACCTCTCCACAATTTTCAGAAAAAGGTAATCGATAGACAAAATCCGGATCAACACGAGCATCATTCGCTCCTAACACATAGGAAAACTGGAAATCACACCAGCCCGGTTGCTTAGCCTGAATAGGTTTGAGACGAATCAAAGTTCCACTACTTCTGACCGAGCGACGGAATCGGCTCGGCGGCGTCAGATTTCGAGGAGAAACAAACTGAACTGCAATCGAATAGCTTCCTAACACACGTTTATTCACTGTCACCACCAAATCGCCTTGAGTCTGATCATAATGACAATCTAAGGTAATAGGATCCTGCTCTCGTTGCATATATTGGGCCGATACGACCGTATAACCCAACAAGGCCGGCAACAGGGCCGACCAACGACATATGAGCTTCATGACAAACCTGGTTAATAGTTAAACGTCATGAAGTTAATCATTTCCCGAATGAAAAGCAAGTTTAACGGCGCACCAGTTGCACTACATTTTCGACATGATGGGTGTGCGGGAACATGTCCACGGGTTGAATCCGGGTCACCCGGTAAGCTTCATCGAAAATAGCCAGGTCACGGGCCTGCGTGGCCGGATTACAGCTCACATAAACGATCCGCCGGGGAGCGGCAGCCAGCACCGTATGGGCCACATCTTCATGAATACCGGCCCGGGGCGGATCCAGAATCACCACATCGGGACGACCATTGGCTTCAATAAACGCCTCATTGAGCACGTCTTTCATATCGCCGGCATAAAACACCGTATTATCCAAACCGTTGAGTGCTGCATTCACCTTGGCATCCTCGATGGCTTCGGGAACGTATTCCACCCCCACCACCTTCCGGCAACCCCGTGCCACGAAATTGGCAATGGTTCCCGTCCCGGTATAGAGGTCGTACACGATTTCGTCGCCTTCCAGCGCAGCGAACTCCCGCGCCACTTTATACAGTTCATAAGCCTGCGCCGAATTGGTCTGATAGAACGATTTGGGGCCGATCTTGAATCGCAGACCCTCCATCTGTTCGAAGATATGATCGCGTCCCCGGAAGAGAACCACCTGCTGATCGCCGATCGTATCGTTGAGTTTGGTATTAACCACATACATCAACGAGGTAATCTGCGGGAAGCGTTCCCCTACGTAAGACATCAGCGTGTCGATGCGTTCGCGGTCCTCGATAGCAAAGACCACAATGACCATCACCTCGCCGGTCGATGCCGTCCGGATAATCAGGTTGCGCATCAGCCCGGTGTGTTCGCGTACATTGTAAAACGAATAATCGTGCTGCGTACAAAAATCCCGTACTGCCATCCGAATTTCGTTGGACGGATCGGGTTGCAGCCAGCACTTCCGGATGTCCAACACCTTGTCGAACAACCCCGGGATATGGAAACCCAACGCCCTCAGGTCACCGAGTTCAGCCCCGGAAGTGACCTCTTCGGTCGTCAACCAACGTTTATCGCTAAAGGTAAACTCCAGTTTATTCCGGTAGAAAAAGGTCTGCTCCGAACCCAGGATAGGACTCGTTTCGGGCAGTTCGATCCGTCCGATCCGACGCAGCTGTTCGCTGACCTGTTCCTGTTTGAAGCGCAGCTGCTCTTCGTAAGGCAAGTGCTGCCATTTGCACCCGCCGCATACGCCATAATGTTCGCACCGGGGTTCGACCCGCAACGGAGAGCGTTTACGGTAAGCGACCACCGTCCCCTCCATGAAACGACGGCGTTTGCTGCGGATCTGCACGTCCACCACATCGCCCGGAACCGTCATCGGCACAAAAACCACCATATCATTATAATGTCCCAAGGCTTTGCCTTCGGCAGCGATCGTTTCGATTTCCAACGCCTCGATCAGGGGATAATTCGCTTTTTTCTTTCGGGCCACGATACTTCTATTTTTTCGGATGGACAACATTCGGAGCCGGTCTTGATCCCTTTTCCCCGGCCGGGAAACGAGATCCGTATAAAAAAGTGCCGGCCGATTTCGATGCAAAGATAGTAATCCGTATCTTTGTAGGAAATCAGCCTTCGAAATTATGATAAAAATAGCCGTTCTGCCCATGAACCCCTTCGGGGAAAATACCCTGATCGTTTCGGATCAAACCGGCCAATGCCTGATCGTAGACGCCGGCAACTACACTCCCCGAGAAGACGCGGTTCTGACCCAATACATCGAAAGCCATGACCTGAAACCGGTGATGGCGGTCAACACCCACGGTCATGTCGACCACATGCTGGGCGTCAATTATGTCAAGAACACGTTCGGCATTCCGTTCGCCATCCATGGCAAGGATCGTTTTCTGATCGAATCGGCACCCACCCACGGGGCCATTTACGGTTTCAAAGTAACGGATACGCCCTCCATCGACATCGATCTGGACGGCGAAAAAGAGGTTCGTTTCGGCGAAAACCGGTTCCAAATCATCGAGACCCCGGGACACACCCCCGGACACATCGCCCTGTATAACCCCGAGAACAAACTGCTCATCACGGGCGATACGCTCTTTCGCGAAAGCATCGGTCGCACCGACCTGCCGGGCGGGGATTACAGCTGGATCATGCGCAGCATCCTCGACAAACTGATGCCGCTGGGTGACGAGGTCCGCTTCTATCCGGGGCACGGTCCCGAAAGCACGCTGGGCCATGAAGCCCTTTACAATCCGTTCATCACCGAAGTGCTGGGCGGAGAAGTCGACCCCCAAGAACCGAAATAACCGCGAGCGATGAGAATAGATATTCTGACCGTCGTTCCCGAACTGCTGACCTCGCCGCTGGGCGAATCGATCCTCAAACGGGCCCAGGAAAAAGGCTTGGTGGAGATCGTTATCCATAACATTCGGGACTACACCTTCGATCGTCATCGTCAGGTGGACGACTATCCTTTCGGCGGTGAAGCGGGCATGGTCATGAAGCCCGAGCCCATTTTCCGCTGCGTGGAGGATTTGCAAAGCCAACGCCATTACGACGAGATCATCTACACCTCGCCCGACGGGATCACCTACAACCAGCACGAAGCCAACCGCCTCTCGACCCTGGAGAACATTATCATCCTCTGCGGTCACTACAAAGGCATCGACCACCGGGTACGGGAACACCTGATCACTCGGGAGATCTCCATCGGCGACTATGTGCTTACGGGTGGCGAACTGGCCGCTGCAATCATTGCCGACAGCGTAATCCGCGTGATACCGGGCGCCATCGGCGACGAAGCCTCGGCCCTGACCGACAGTTTCCAAGACAACCTGCTGGCGCCTCCCGTCTACACCCGACCGGCCGATTTCCGCGGCTGGAAAGTTCCCGACGTGCTGCTGTCGGGCAACCCGAAAGAGATTGCCCGCTGGCAGGAAGAACAGGCCCTGGAACGCACGGCCCGATTACGCCCCGACCTGTTACGGGACGAATAATCCGCCGACGTTTCGTTTCCGCCCCGTTCTTCGCAAGTTTCACCCATTCATTCCACGAAAAAGAACAGACCCATGCGTTACTACCTCATTGCCGGCGAAGCCTCCGGCGACCTTCACGGAGCCAATCTGATGCGCGGCATTCTGAAAGCCGATCCCGAAGCCCAGTTCCGTTTCTGGGGTGGCGACAAAATGGCCGAAGCCGGCGGACGCGACAACCTGGTCAAACACTATCGGGAGACCTCTTTCATGGGATTCACCGAAGTGCTCAAAAACCTGCGCACCATCCTCGGACAGATCGAATTCTGCCGCCGGGATATCGAAGCGCACCGCCCCGACCTGTTGATTCTGATCGACTACGCGGGCTTCAACCTGCGTATCGCCCGATTCGCCCATGGGGCAGGCATTCCGGTCTACTACTACATCGCCCCCAAGGTATGGGCGTGGAAAGAATCCCGCGTAAAACTCTTGCAACGCTATGTCGATCGGCTGTTCGTGATCTTTCCTTTTGAAATTCCCTACTTCCGACGCTGGGGAATCGAAGCCATTTATGAGGGCAATCCACTGATGGATGCCATCGAAGCCCGCCGAAACAACCTTCCCTCGAGGGAAGAGTTCGTCCGAACCCATGGGCTGGACGATCGTCCCATCATCGCGCTGTTGGCCGGCAGCCGTCGTTCGGAAATCGGCTACAACCTGCCCTTTATGGTGGAACTCTCCCGCAAATACCCCCAATACCAATTCGTCGTAGCCGGGGTGTCGTGGCTCGACCAAAGCGTCTATGCACCACACTTGACCGGCAGCGATGTACGTTGGGTCAAAGACCTCACCTATGAACTGCTGTCGGTGAGCGAAGCGGCCGTGGTGACCTCCGGTACAGCCACCTTGGAAACTGCCCTGATCGGCACCCCTGAAATGGTCTGCTACCGCCGTGACCTGCCCTCGATGCTGATCGGAAAAATGTTTCTGAAAATTCCGTATGTTTCGCTGGTCAATCTGGTGCTGGAACGCGAAGCCGTCCGCGAACTGCTTCAGTTCCAGATGAACATGAAAAACGCCACCGAAGAGCTGACCGCCATTCTGCCCGGCGGTTCGAAACACGAACGCATGTTGGCCGACTACGCCGAACTGCGCGAAAAGATGGGTTCGGCCGGGGCTTCCGAACGGGTCGGAGCCCGGATGGTAGAGGAACTGCGCAAAACGAAATAAACCATGAAAATTCTTTGCATCGGACGCAATTACGTCGAACACATTCAGGAGCTGGACAACAACCGAAAGATTCCGCCCGCTCCGGTCTTTTTTCTGAAACCCGACACCGCTCTGCTGCGCAACAACGACGCCTTTTACGTACCGTCGTTCAGTCAGAATCTGCACTACGAAACCGAACTGGTCATTCGTATCAACCGTGTAGCCAAATCTATCGACGAAAAGTTTGCCCACCGTTGTTATGACGAGGTGGGACTGGGTATCGATTTCACGGCCCGCGACATTCAACGCCGATGCATTGCCGAAGGATTGCCCTGGGAGATCTGCAAGGCTTTCGACCATTCGGCGGCCCTCTCCCCGCAATTCATTCCCCTGAGCGAACTGGGCGGCGACGTGCAAAACCTTCATTTCGAAATGTCGCTCAACGACCAAGTCCGCCAACAGGGGCATACCGCCCAGATGATTTTCTCCGTCAACCGGATCGTTTCCTATCTGTCACAGTTTTTCACCCTGAAGATGGGCGACCTGATCTTTACGGGGACTCCCGTAGGTGTCGGTCCCGTCAAACCGGGCGACCACATCCGGGCTTCGCTCGAAGGCCATACCCTGCTGGATTTCGACATCAAATAACCCTACAAACGATCATCACACTTCTCGGAAACAGGACCTTCACTGACGGAACGCTCAACACCCAACCCCGAATTCGGACGCTCTTTTTCTGAAGGCCATCCGTAACTGAAGCGATTGTTCGTTCTCCGACCCGCGTAAACACTACCCATGCGCCCAACCTCTACGATTCAACAAGCTCTTGTCATCGGAGCCTCTTCGGGCATCGGTCTCGAAACGGCCCGACAACTGACAGCCCGCGGTTGCCGAGTGGCCATTACCGGACGCCGGGCCGACCGACTGAATGCCTTGCAGGCGGAAGATCCCGAACATTACCTGGCCGTTCCGTTCGACTTGACCGCAGCGGAAGCACCGGAATATCTGGAATCCGCCGTACAACAACTGGGGAAAGTCGATCTGATCGTGCTGTGCTCCGGAACCGGCGACTTCAATCCGGAACTCGATTACCGCATCGAAGCCCAAACCAACCTCCTCAACATCGACGCCTTCACCCGCACGGCCGACTGGAGTTATCGCACCCTGAAAAACCAGGGAGGCGGTCATTTTGTCGCTGTCACTTCGGTCATGGGGCTACGGGGTAGCGGGGCCGCTCCGGCCTATGCCGCCTCGAAAGCCTACCAGATCAACTATCTGCAGGGACTTCAACAACGGGCCGCCCATGAAACGGTATCACTGCATATTACCGACATTCGCCCCGGTTCGGTCCAAACCGACATGATGAAGGGCGAGGGTCACTTCTGGATCACCTCACCCCAAGAGGCAGCCCGTTATATCCTGCGTGCCGTCGACCGCAGGAAACCCGTTCAATACGTTTCACCCCGCTGGCGCCTGATCGGACTGTTGCTGCAAAACCTGCCCGGCTGGCTCCATCGGAAAATGTAACGGAATATTTCACCGCATTCATTCCATCGCCATGTTACTGCACGAAAAACTCAAAGATTACCGCTTGATTCTGGCCAGCCGCTCCCCCCGCCGACAACAACTGCTCCGCGACTGCGGGCTGGAATACACGCTGGCCGACCCATACGAAGTCGAAGAGATTTATCCCGCAACGCTGCCGTGTGATCAGGTACCGGTTTACCTCTCCCGTCTCAAATCCGAAGCCTATCCCACCCCATTGAACGACCGCGACATTCTGATCACGGCCGACACGGTGGTGATCCTCGACCGCGACATTCTGGGCAAACCCCACAACCGCGAAGAGGCTCTCTCCATGCTGGAACGACTCAGCGGCCGCAGTCACCGGGTCGTCACAGGGGTCACCTTGCGCACCCGCGATCGCATTTTTTCGTTCGACGCCCACAGTGAAGTTCGATTCGCCCCGCTCTCCCGGGAAGCGATCACCTACTACATCGACCAATACAAACCCTTCGACAAAGCCGGCTCATACGGCATCCAGGAATGGATCGGTTACGTCGGGATCGAAGGCATTCAGGGCTCGTTCTATAACGTCATGGGCCTACCCATTCAAAAATTGTATGACCAATTAAACCGTTTTATAGAAGCATGAAAAAAATCGTCACCCTGCTTTGCGCGGCCCTGATGTTCGCGGGAGGCAGCCTCCGTGCCGACGAAGGGATGTGGATTCCTTCGCTGATCGGCACCCGTATCAAAGACATGAAATCCAAAGGTTTCAAGCTGAAGGCCGAAGACCTTTACAGCATCAACCAAGCCTCGCTGAAAGACGCCGTTGTACTGTTCGGCGGAGGCTGTACCGGAGAAGTGATCTCCGACGAAGGGCTGATGCTCACCAACTACCACTGCGGCTATTACTTCATCGGATCCCACAGCACCGTTGAACAGGATTACCTGACCAACGGTTTCTGGGCCATGAACCGTTCCGAAGAGTTGCCCAATCCGGGTCTCAACGTCAAGTTCCTGATCCGCATGGATGAAGTGACCGATCAGGTTTTGGAAGGGGTCACCGACCAGATGCCCCAGGCCGAACGCGACAGCCTGATCCGCCTGCACAGCCAGCAACTCACCCAAAAGGCCACGGCCGGCACCCACTACGAAGCGTCGGTCGAACCGTTCTACTACGGCAACCAATATTTTCTGTTCCTGTACGAAAAATTCACCGACATCCGGCTGGTAGCCGCCCCTCCCTCCTCGATCGGTAAATTCGGGGGCGACACCGACAACTGGATCTGGCCGCGCCACACCGGAGACTTTGCCGTGTTCCGCATCTATGCCAACGCCCAGAACCAACCGGCCGACTATTCGCCCGACAACGTACCCTATCGCCCCCGCAAATCGCTGGCTATCTCGACCCAGGGACTTAAAGAAGGCGACTTCACCTTGGTATACGGGAACCCCGGCCGCACCCAACAATACGTAGTGTCCGATGCCATCGACTATACCCTCAACCACGGGAATCCCGACAAAATCCGTCTACGCACCAAACGGCTCGACATCATGAATGCCGAACAGGCCAAAAGCCCGGCGGTCCGTATTGCCTATGCCGCCAAAAACGCCCGCATTGCCAATCCCTGGAAAAAATGGCAGGGTGAAAGCAAAGGTCTGGCTCGGTTGGGCACCCTGGAGAAGAAGAAAGCGCTCGAAGCCGAATTTACCCAATGGGCGGCCGACAAACCGGCTTACCGCGATTTGCTGCCTCAGTTCCATAAGCTTTATGCCGAATTGGCACCCTATGCCTATGCCCGCGACTATTATCAGGAAGTATACGAAGCGATCGAACTGACGGCCTTTGCGACCGGAGCCTCCAAAAATGTCTTTAAAGAAAATGCCGCCCGAGCCGCTGACGGTTATTTCAAGAACTACAGCCGCGCGATCGACATCCAGACGGCCAAAGCCCTGCTGAGAGAGTACGAAGAAAACGTTCCTCAGGAGTGGAAGCCGGACTACTTCCGTGAAGCCGTACAAAAAGCCGGCAGCGTAGAGGCCTTTGTGGATACGCTCTTCAATCAAAGCTACTTCTCCTCGCCGGAGAATTACGCCAAGCTGATGGCTCTTGATTCAGCAGGTCGGGCTGCCGCACTCAAGACCGATCCGGCCCTGCAGATGTCGGCCGCTTTCACCGACTATTATAAAACCCGCATCGCACCTCGTTACCGTCAGCTCAACGCACAAATCAACCAACTCTACCGTCCCTACATGCGTGCCCTGATGGAGATGCAACCCAACAAAACGTTCTTCCCTGACGCCAACCTGACCCTCCGGGTATCATACGGTCAGATCGAAGGCTACAAACCCGTAGACGCGGTCTATTACGAGCCATTCTCCACTCTGGAAGGAATCATGGAAAAGGATAATCCTGAAATCTACGATTACAACATTCCCCAAACCTTGCGCGATCTGTATGCCTCGAAAGAGTACGGCCGCTGGAATGTCAACGGGACGGTTCCAGTCGGATTCATTGCCACCAACCACACCACGGGAGGCAATTCGGGCAGTCCGGTTCTCAACGCCCGGGGCGAGCTGATCGGGATCAACTTTGACCGCACCTGGGAAACGACCATGAGCGATTATGAATTCGACCCGGTCAAATGCCGCAACATTATCGTAGACATCCGCTACGTTCTGTTCGTCATCGACCGCATCGGCCACGCCGGATACCTGCTCGACGAAATGAACATCGTCGAATAATCACTCTCTCCGATCAAACACAAACGGGGAATCGCCTCTGTGCAGGCGATTCCCCGTTTCTTATTCACTTAAACCGAACATCCTATTTTTCTCTCATCATCCTTTTCCCTGTATCCAAACCCATTCCACAGCGTCGTCCCGAGCAATCACGATCGGTTACACCACCACACAAAAAAACGGCGACAGACACATCGGTCCGTCGCCGTTTCAGTTGAAGGTCCGAAGACCCCTTACTTACAGGCATTCACAAACTTCTATTTACTTTTATTGGTACCGATCAGATCCACACTGCGGCGGATAAACCGGGTCAACTCTTCGCCTTTCAACATACCGTTCGCCAGCAAGGCCAGGTCGACCAACTGTTTAACCAGTTTGTTTTCCTTACCCAACTCGCCCAGACGATCCGTCCGCTGATGACGCAAATCATCGACTTTCTTGTTCAGATCGTCTCGTTTGTCTTTTTCTTCGGTCGTCAGATCTTCTTCCTTCTTATCCTTGATCAAATCATGCAGGCTGTTCTGTTCCGAAACGGCCGCATCGATCTTCTTGTTGATCTTATCCAGATCTTCGCCATAGCCTTTTTCCACTTCATCCAGGATTTCAGCCACCATCGGATGGTTCCCATTGACCACGACATTGAAGCTATCCGGCATCTGACCATAGAAAGGCATACCGCCGCCCATGGCAGCCATATCTTTCATACGACGCATGAACTCATTCTGCGTAATGAGTACCGGCACCTGATCTTCCGCCATCGGTTCGAACACCAGGTTGTAATGAGCCTTTTCCTGAACCGGCAGTTGGGCTTCGAAAACCGGCCGCAGAATATCCTGCTGCTGCGTACTGAGGGCCATGTGGATCGGTTCCGCTTTCTGAATCAAGCGGTCGATCACATCGGCATCCACCCGAGTGAATCGCAATTGCTGATTCTTGTTTTCCACCCAACCTACGAAGTGGTTGTCCAGCGGGCCGTTCAGTTCCAGCACATCGTACCCTTTTTCCCGAGCCGCTTCGATAAAACTGTATTGGCCTTCCTTGTCGGAGGTATACAGATAGATCGTATTCCCATCTTTGTCGGTCTGGTTTTCCTTCACCAGTTTGCTGTATTCGTCCAGCGTGAAATATTTGCCTTCGATGTTCTTCAGCAAAACGAAATCGGCTGCCTTTTCCGCAAATTTTTCGTCGGTGATGATCCCGTATTCGATAAAGATCTTCAGGTTATCCCACTTGCTTTCATATTCCGAACGCTGCTGTTTGAAAATATCGTTCAATCGTTCGGCCACCTTACGGGTAATGTAGCTCGAAATTTTCTTGACATTCGAGTCGCTCTGCAGGTAGCTACGCGATACGTTCAACGGAATATCCGGCGAGTCGATCACCCCGTGCAACAGCGTCAGGAACTCGGGCACGATCCCTTCCACCGAATCGGTAACGAAAACCTGGTTCGAATAGAGCTGGATCTTGTTTTTCTGGATCTCGAAGTTGTTGTGAATCTTCGGGAAGTAGAGAATCCCCGTCAGGTTGAACGGATAGTCGATATTCAGGTGGATATAGAACAGCGGATCTTCGCCCATCGGATAGAGTTTGTGGTAGAATTCCACATACTGTTCATGGGTGATTTCCGACGGTTTGCGGGTCCACAGCGGCTCGGTATCGTTGATGATATCGTCCTGATCGGTATCTACGTATTTACCGTCTTTCCATTCCTGCTTTTTCCCGAATGCAATGGGTACCGGCAAGAATCGACAATACTTATTCAGGATGCCGCGAATCCGGTCTTTTTCGGCAAATTCCTTGCAATCTTCACTCAGATGCAGGATAATATCCGTTCCCCGTTCACGGGTTTCCGAGGCCTCTTCCAGCGAATATTCCGGGGTGCCGTCACAACTCCATTTCATGGTTTTGGAGCCTTCGCGATACGAGCGGGTGACGATTTCCACCTTATCGGAAACCATAAAGGCCGAATAGAACCCCAGCCCGAAATGACCGATGATCGACTGATTCTGGTATTTGGCCAGGAACTCTTCGGCGCCCGAGAAGGCGATCTGGTTGATGTATTTGTCGATTTCTTCGGCGGTCATCCCGATCCCCGCATCGGAAATGGTCAGGGTACGGGTTTCCGGATCGAGTTTCACCCGGATGGTCAGATCGCCCAATTCGCCGTTAAACTCGTTTTTCGAAGCGAGCGTAGAGATTTTGCGGGTCGCATCCACGGCATTGGCCACCAATTCACGCAAGAAAATTTCATGATCAGAATAGAGAAATTTCTTGATAATCGGGAAGATGTTCTCGGTAGTTACACCTATTTTTCCGTTTTGCATGGTTGTGTGTTTTTATACTGTTTTCTAATTGATTCTTCGTGTCGCGTCCTTTTCGGGACATAGCCCTTTTAACAAAACGTATGCCACCCGATAAATCCTGCCAATTTGACAGAAACAAGGCTCCGGGAGAACTGTCAATGACAGCCTCACCAGAGCCTCGCCTATTCGATTCCTCCGTTCCGGGTACTAACCCAGCGCCATCACGGCTTCGGGGGTCAACTGCGTAAAATCATCCACAATCAGATCATAGTCCGGAATGCGTTCCCGCGGGAAGGTCGTTGCCAAAGCCACCACCCGCATACCGGCGGCCCGAGCGGCCCGAATCCCCACCGGAGCGTCTTCACACACGACACATTCCTGTGGTTTGAGCCCCAAAAGCTGAGCCGCCAACAAATAGACCTCCGGATCGGGTTTGCCTCGGGTAATCATATCCCCGTTGGCGATGGCATTGAAATATTCGCTGATGCCGCAACGGGTCAATACGAAGTTCACATTGTTCGATCCGCCCGATGAGCCGACCGAAACTTTCAAGCCCTGCCGTCTAATCCCCGCCAGAAAATCGACCAAGCCGGCCGTCGGAGCGATCGACTCTTCGAACAGTTGCCGATACAGCGCTTCCTTTTCCTGCGAAAGCCGTTCCAGATCGAAACGTTCCAACAATTCGGGAGCCTGTCCCTGGAAGATCAAATCGTTGGTCATCCCGAAACAGGGCATAAACTTCTCGCGGTCAAAAGCCAACCCATATTTGGTAAACAAGCGTCTGAACGCCTCGATATGCACGTCGCTGTTGTCCACCAGCACCCCGTCCATATCAAAAATGACTCCTTTAATCATATCTCTATCCAATTTGGCGCAAAGATACGATTTCCCGACAAACCGGGAAACGTTCCGGAATTTTCACCTCCCGCTTCTTTCCCAATTTTCCATGGCACCTTCCGAGCCGACCCTCCGTTTATCAGCGAGAAACCCTCCGTTCACGCTGGCCGATCCGGCCGAAAATGTTATCTTTGTCCCCAGAAAGTCATCCTGTCATGAGCATTCCCGAAAAAACCATCGAACGCCTGAGCGAATATCGCCGCACCCTGCTGGCCTCGCATGCCCAGGGAATCACCCATATATTTTCCCACGTGCTGGCCGGCATCCATGGCATCACGGCCGTACAGGTACGACGCGACCTGATGTTGATCGGCTTCTCGAGCGACACCAAAAAGGGTTACGACGTAGAAGTGCTCATCGACTTCATCAGCCAGATCCTCGACGCCCGCAATGTGGTCAACATCGGGGTGATCGGCATGGGAAATCTGGGACAGGCCCTGACCAAATACTTCAACGGCCAACGCTCCAAACTACGGATCGTAGCCGCATTCGACGTCGATCCGGCCAAGGTCGACCACCGCATCGACGACATCCCGTGTTATGACATGGCGCGTTTCGAAGAGCAGGTCGATGAGCTGGACATCAAGATTGTCATTCTCTCCAGCCCGGCATCCATCGCCTCGGAGCTGGTCGTTCCGATCATCAACGCCGGTATCAAAGGGGTGCTCAACTTCACCTCCATGCCGTTGAACTTTCCGAAAGGGATCGTCGTCGAAAATTACGACATCACCACCGTTTTGGAAAAAGTAGCCTATTTCGTCAAGGAAGCCGAAGAGAACAACTGATATGAGGGTATTCGAAGGATTCGATCACAGCGGTGAGATTATTCGACCGGTAGCCACCATCGGTTCTTATGATGGGGTGCATGTAGGTCACCGGCAAATTTTGTCGCTTTTGCAACAAACCGCAGCCCAACGCAACGGTGAAACCACGCTGATCACATTCCACCCTCACCCCCGACAGGTTCTCCACCCTGATGAACCACTTTTCCTGCTCAACACGCTTTCCGAAAAGCTGGAACTGCTGGACTCGCTGGGGATCGACAACGTCATTTTGGTTCCGTTCACCTTAGCCTTCAGCCGTATTTCGGCCAGTGATTTTGTCCGTCAGTACCTGGTCGGTCAACTGCATGTCGATACCCTGATCGTCGGCTACAATCACCACCTGGGCCATGACCAAGCCGGCAACAGCACCACTTTGCGCCAATGGGGAGCCCAGGAAGGCTTCCGGGTCGAAGAGATGCCCCGCCAATTGGTCGGACAGGAAAAAGTCAGCTCCACGATCGTGCGCGGACAAATCGCCCAAGGCAACCTGGCGCAAGCCGCCCAATACCTGGGAAGCCCTTATGGGCTGCACGGCGTATTGCAGGGGGATTGTCTGACAGAAGTCGATCCGATCAAACTGTTACCTCCTCCGGGCCAGTATCCGATTCAATGGACAACGGCCTCCGAGCCGACACCTGTATCCGATACGCTGATCGTCGAAGAACATCGGCAATTACGCCTGCAAAACCCGTCCATTCATCCGGAAGCACTCCCCATCGAGGTAAAATTTCAGTAAAAACCCTTTCTCTTCTATAAAAATTAGGAAATTTATTGTAATTTTGCCCAAATTTATACATTACCCCACCTTAAAAACTTCCTACCATGTCGCTGTTGAAAGATAAAGTTCAGAGTGAGGGTCTCACCTTCGATGATGTATTGTTGATTCCTGCTTATTCGGAGGTTCTGCCCCGCGAAGTGTGCATTCATTCGCGTTTTTCACGCAATGTACCGATTAATACGCCTATCGTATCGGCGGCTATGGATACCGTCACCGAAGCCGATTTAGCCATTGCCATCGCTCGGGAAGGAGGTATCGGGGTCATTCACAAGAACATGAGCATCGCCGAACAGGCCGCTCAGGTACGCAAAGTGAAACGGGCCGAAAACGGAATGATCTATGATCCGATCACCATCGGTCCCGACAACACCGTGGGTGACGCCCTGCAACTGATGCATGACAACCGTATCGGCGGGATTCCGGTCGTTACGGCTGACAACAAACTGATCGGGATCGTCACCAACCGTGACCTGCGTTTCCAAGGCAACATGTCTCGCCCGATCTCTGAAGTGATGACCAAAGATCGTCTCATCACCACCCACAACCCCGATCTGCAAACCGCTTCTGACATTCTGCGTCAGAACAAAATCGAGAAATTGCCGGTAGTGGACGAAAACGGCTACCTGATCGGGTTGTTGACTTATAAGGATATCACCAAAGTACAGGCTAACCCCAATGCCAGCAAAGACGCCAAAGGTCGTCTGCGGGTCGCTGCCGGGGTCGGCGTTACGTACAACACCCTGGAACGAGTTGCTGCACTGTATGAAGCTCAGGTTGACGCCATCGTCATCGACACGGCTCACGGTCACTCGGCCGGCGTAATCAAGATGCTCCAGGAAGTGAAAAAACTCTACCCCACGCTGGATGTTGTCGTAGGCAATGTGGCTACCGGTGAAGCCGCCCGCATGCTGGTTGAAGCCGGCGCTGACGGGGTGAAAGTAGGGATCGGTCCGGGTTCGATCTGCACTACCCGTATCATCGCCGGGGTCGGTGTACCTCAGCTTTCTGCCATCTATGATGTTGCACAGGCACTTAAAGACACCGATGTTCCGGTCATCGCCGACGGGGGTCTGCGTTATTCGGGCGACATCGTCAAGGCTTTGGCCGCCGGTGCCGACTCGGTTATGGCAGGATCGCTGTTTGCCGGGGTGGAAGAATCTCCCGGAGAAACGATCATCTACAACGGCCGTAAATTCAAATCCTATCGGGGTATGGGTTCGCTCGAAGCGATGCAGCACGGTTCCAAAGACCGTTACTTCCAGGATATGGAAGACGATGTCAAGAAATTGGTTCCGGAAGGCATTGCCGCCCGTGTTCCTTACAAAGGCACCCTGTCTGAAGTGATCTATCAGATGATCGGCGGTCTGCGTGCCGGTATGGGATACTGCGGGGCCAAAGACATTGCCACCCTGAAAAATGCCAAATTCATTCGCATCACCAATTCGGGGATGCAGGAAAGCCATCCGCATGACGTTTCCATCACCCGGGAAGCACCCAACTACAGTCGGGGCGAATAATCCTGCACCATGCATCATAAACAAGGCGGACAATTGGTTTGTCCGCCTTGTTTTTTGTTTCCCGCCTCTGCGATTCTTACCTTAAAAACAGGTGCTGACAATCCGAAAAAATTGCGCGACCCGCATTTTTTCGTATCTTAGATGCAACTAAACAGGCTTTATATCATGATTACACGCGACATTCCGCTTCGGGTCCGCTATTACGAGACCGACCAAATGGGCATCGTCCACCACTCCAATTATATCCGCTACTACGAAACCGTCCGCACCGAAATGTTGCGGGAATTCGGCACCACTTATCGTGAAATGGAGGAACATGGGGTCATGTTGCCGGTTCTCGATGTGCAAAGTCATTATATCTCGCCGGCTTATGACGACGATTTGCTGACCATCCGGGTTACCCTCCGGGAGATGCCCAAGGCCCGCATGCGGTTCGATTACGAGATCTACCGGGAGGGCGATCAATTAATCAATACCGGCAGTGTTACCCTCGGCTTCATGAACAGCATCACCCGTCGGGCCTGCCGCGTTCCGGCCTATTTTGTCAAACTGCTGGAACCCTATTTTCAATAAACGGCCCTCAGCCTTCCGCTCTGAAGCGAAAAACGGCTTTCACCTGCTTCGCTTTTCATAAGAGGCTGACGATCATTCCGGACAACATTCAGAAATCACCTAATAACAAAGGGCCCGCTGCAGCGGGCCCTTTTCGTGTATAACCATTTTTGAAAATGACCCGGGTTTCGGTGGAACGAAACCGGATCACCACAAAAGACTATGATTGATAAATCAGCACAACGGCATGGGATTCCACGCCTTCCTGCCGTCCGACAAAACCTAACTTTTCGGTGGTGGTCGCCTTGACCGATACCTGTGCCGGGGTCACCCCCATCACCTCCGCCAACGTTTCACGCATACGGTCGATATAAGGTCTGACTTTAGGCCGCTGCAAACACAGGGTACAATCCACATTTCCGATCCGGTAGCCTTCTCGAGCCAGCAACTCTACGGTCCGACGCAACAACTTTTTGCTGTCAATTCCCTTATATTCATCCGACGTATCGGGGAAATGCAATCCGATATCCCCCAGCGCCGCTGCGCCCAACAAAGCATCGCACAGCGCATGAATCACCACGTCACCATCCGAATGCGCCACACAACCCAATTCGTGTTCGATCCGTACACCCCCCAACCATAACGGCAATCCGGGCGCCAAGGCATGCACATCGTATCCGTGACCTATTCTGAAAGTTTCCATACGTTCTTGAGTAAATTTATTCAGATAAAGATAGGGAGTTTTCGCGGGAACGCCATAACAGAAGCCGATTTTAGTTCCCGTCTTCAGATTTTCCGGTTGAAACGCTGGGGAACCCCTCAAAAAAACGTATCTTTCGGAGATTAAAAACACACATTTATGGCTTCGACCCTCACCGATTTAACCCCTTCCGCCATTTGGCGCTTTTTCGACGAAATCACCCGCATTCCCCGCCCCTCCAAAAAAGAGGAGAAAATCATCGCTTACCTGATTGATTTTGCACAGAGGCATGCTCTCTCCTATCGTCAGGACTCGACCGGCAACGTGGTCATCCTGAAGGAAGCTACTCCGGGCATGGAAAATCGTCCGAAAGTGGTTCTTCAGAGCCACATGGACATGGTAACCGAAAAGAACAGCGACGTACAGTTTGATTTCGAACGGGATGCGATCCGCACCCGCATCGAAGAGGGATGGGTCAAAGCCGAAGGGACCACCCTGGGTGCCGACTGCGGCATCGGGATGGCGGCAGCTTTGGCCATTCTGGACGCGGAGGACCTGGCTCACGGGCCTTTGGAATGTCTTTTCACGGTCGACGAAGAGACCGGACTGACCGGGGCTTTCGGGCTGGGAGACGACATGCTGACAGGACAATACCTGATCAATCTCGATTCCGAAGACGAAGGCGAATTGTTCATCGGCTGTGCCGGTGGAGTGGACACTCTGGGAACATTCACCTATACCCAGGAAGCCGTTCCGGCCGGTTATAGCTTTTTCCGGATCGACCTGCAAGGCCTGTCTGGCGGACACTCCGGAGACGACATCAACAAAGGACGTGGCAACTCCAACAAGCTGCTCAACCGTTTTCTCCGAAATGCCACCCGATCCTTCTTGCTGAGACTGAGTTATTTCGACGGCGGCAATCTGCGCAACGCCATCCCGCGGGAAGCCTATGCTGTTTTTGGCGTTCCGACCGCTTCGGTTACCGACATGAAAGCCTATTTCGAACGTTACCTGGCTGAAATTCGTGCCGAATTCCATATCACTGAACCGGGATTAACCGCCTCACTGAACGAAACATCAACCCCGGATTCGGTCATTGATCTGCCGACTCAAAACGCACTGCTCAACACGCTGTGCGCCCTGCCCAACGGCGTATTGGCCATGAGTCAGAGCATCGAGAACTTTGTCGAAACATCGACCAACCTCGCTTCGGTCAAATTTACAGATGCCCAACACATCACCGTAACGACGTCACAGCGCTCTTCGGTCGAAAGCGCCAAAGAAGAGGCAGCCGCCAGCATCGAAGCCGTTTTCGAACTGGCCGGGGCACAAGTGCTGCATTCGGACGGCTATCCGGGTTGGACCCCCAATCCCGAATCCCATCTGCTGGCCGTCACCTGTGCCTCTTATGAACGACTTTTCGGAGTTGCTCCTCAGGTCAAAGCCATTCATGCCGGACTGGAATGCGGCCTGTTTCTGGAAAAATTCCCGGCTTTGGAGATGGTCTCGTTCGGTCCCACGTTGCGCGGCGTACACTCCCCGGACGAAAGACTCGAAATTGCATCGGTCGATAAATTCTGGAAGCTGCTCGTCGACGTACTGGCCACGTTACAATAAGACGCTACTTTCCCCTTTCATACCCCCGGAGGCTACATTCCTCCGGGGTTTCTTTTTCTGGAGAAGAGAAGTATCTCTCTCCATGTTACGGTTTCTCTATCTACAAAAAATCTGAAATTTTCCTTATTCGTATTTTTACGAATCAAATAATTCGTATATTTGCGAACAAACTTCAGGCACGCCATGTCAAACCCTATCCCCACCCCCGAACAGGAACAAATCGCCCGTTTTGCCAAAGCGCTGGGTCATCCGATCCGCATTGCCATTTTACAAATGCTGGCACGCCAAACCTGTTGCTATCACGGCGACATGTCGGAAGTCTTGCCCATTGCCAAAAGCACCCTGTCGCAACACCTCAACGAACTGAAAGAGGCAGGGCTCATTCAGGGAGAGATTAATCCCCCGGCCGTCAAATACTGCATTCACCCGCAGAACTGGCAGCGGGTCCAAAAGATGCTGGGCGGCCTGATCGACGAAATCACCGAATTTCACCCAACCTGTTCGAAATAACAGGCTTTTTTTGCTTATATTATTCGTAAAATAACGAACAATTCTAAACAAAAATGAAAGAGATGAACGAACAGCAGCTCAAAGAGATGGTTAAGCAGAAATACAACGATCTGGCCCTGGCTGGCCGGGAATCGGAAGGCGGTTGCTGCTGCCGGAAGAAACAGGTCTATACCATCATGAGCGACAGTTACAAACAGATGCCAGGTTATCACCCCGACGCCGATCTGGGTTTAGGTTGCGGTCTGCCCACGGCGTTTGCCCAGATTCGTCCCGGCGATACCGTGATTGATTTAGGGAGCGGAGCCGGCAATGACTGTTTTGTCGCCCGAGCCGAAACCGGTCCGAAAGGGAAAGTGATCGGTGTTGACTTTTCGCCCGCCATGATTGCCAAAGCCGTCACCAATGCGCAGAATCGGGGACTGACCAACGTAGAATTCGTCCAAAGCGACATCGAACACACCACCCTGCCCGACCAAACGGCCGATGTCATCATCAGCAACTGTGTATTGAACCTGGTCCCCAATAAAAAGGCCGTTTTCGCCGAAATATATCGCTTGCTCAAACCGGGCGGACATTTCAGTATTTCGGACATCGTCTTGACGGGAGAACTGCCCACCCGATTGAAATCGGCTGCAGAGATGTATGCCGGCTGCGTAGCCAGTGCGATCAACAAGGAAGAATACCTGAACTACATTCGTCAGGCCGGGTTTACAGAGCTGACGATCCAACGCGAAAAACCGATCATTGTGCCCGAAGAGATCCTCTCGCAACACCTCACACCCGAAGAGTGTGCCGACTATCAAACCCGGCCGACCGTGATATTCAGTCTGAGCGTATACGGTCAACGCCCGCTGTAAAGTATTTTATAGACAAAGAATCATCCATTGGAAGGTCGGAGGTGGATTTTCCTCAAAATCGACAACCTCCCTCCTCAAATATCAATACACCGCCGTTCAACAAATCGGCCGGACCTATGGGTCCGGCCGATTTGTTCTATCTACGTCCAGTGAGAGCAGCCCTCCCCCAACGGACTATTTCACATCGATGGTATAGTTATCGTTGTAGCACACCTTAGCCCACTCCTGGTTGATAAACTTACCGGAAGATGCACTCTGACCAAAACGATAGGGCACCTGCAGCAACGGCAGTTCATCATCGTTGAGATAGGACACGAACTGCGAACCGTGCAATTTGATCGACCCGATGAAAAGTTTCCCCACATCATACCCCCGGTAGGCATACTGCGACGGCAGCGAGCCGAACTCCGACACATAACGGCGATCAAAATCCTGTACCCGTGCATTGCCCCGATCGGCATGATAGGAGGTTACATAACGCACATTCAGTTTAAAATAGAGACTGCGGTCGACATTCTGATAGCGGGCCCATTTCGAACTGCCGATCACCTTGATCACAGGGCTTTTGATACTGCGGGCCATCAGGTTGTTCTGCACCGAACTGATACGGGCCAGAATTTCATCCGTCGCGATTTCGCTGCTGGACAATACGACCAATATATTCTCTTTGTCGCCGCTCAACAATTTTTCTACCTCGGCCGCCAGATGCGAGCTATGAGTGAGCCGATGAACCGACGAGGGCAACAACGGTTCGATCTCCTGTTTCAATTCCTGATCGACCGACGAAGCGGAAATCACGATAACATTTTTATCGCCAGAGAGTTCTTCACGCAGCTTTTCGTTTTTGGTCGAAGCAGCTGGGAAGACCTGAAAAGCCGCCGGTGTTTCAATGCCATCAATCGAGCCCAACGGTGATACGATCGGTATTCCGTTCGACTCAGCAAACCGAGCCGCCGGAGCAAAGCAGTCATCATACACCGGACCGATGATCAGATCGGCTTTCCGCACAGCAGGCTCCCGTAAAATCGACTGCACCTCGGCTTCTGAACGACCGGTATTGAAAACATCCACCTGGGCCGAGACTCCAATGCTTTTGAGTTCCCCCAGAGCCAACAAAAAACCCTGATAAAACTCTAAAAACTGAGGATTGGCCGAAGATTCCACCTGCAACGGCAGCAATACCGCCACATTCAACGGGGCCGTTTGATCCATCTGTTTAAACCGGAACGAACCGGTCGAACTCCATATCGGCTCCGATCCATTCACATCCTGCGCACCATCAACCGAAGGCATTCCCCACGGTCCCGGAGTTCCCGCAGCAGCTTGCGTATTTTCCCCTGCGACAGGCTGCGCTGTAACGATCGTATCTTTTACCGGAATCCGAAGAATCGATCCCATTTTCAACCCTTCTTTCAGCTCTTCGGCGTTGTATTTTGCCAAAGTATCGACCGGAATATTCAGGCTCCGACTCAAGGAATAGAGCGTTTCTCCCTGTTTGACCGCATGATGCGTAAAATGCGTCGAGACACTGTTCAAATTTTCTGTATACTGAGCGATCTCTTCCTTGATCTGTTCAGGATGCGTCTGTCCCTGACTTTTGATCCGGACATTGATTTTTTGTCCGATGGACAGATGGGCCGGATCGAACCCCGGATTGTCCTCGATAAGGGTCTGCAGCGAAATCCCGTAACGACGTGAAATCGAGTAGGCCGTTTCGCCCTGATTGACTACATGCGTATCGAATAAGCGACTCATTTTACGTTCCGATAACGGACGGCTCTCCGCCCGCATCACCGGAATCTTAATGAC
>JAHZDG010000001.1:138658-139185 GCA_019422485.1 Alistipes sp.
GGTTGCTTCATCCACCCCATAACGTTTGCTCAACGAATAAAAGGTATCGCCTTGCACTACGTTATGCACGTAGTAATTGACACCTCCGATCGTCACGATATTTCCCGAGACAGAGGGAGCATTCTGGGCGGCCACAAAATCGAACGACGTGCAGGCCAGGCACAATAACAAAACGATTTTCTTCATACCTTTTTTGTTCTCGGGGGAAGGTCCCGGAGACTCCTCGCAAGGAGGGAAAAACGCTTCCCTATTTCTGGTTCATGTCCCGCAAACGCAGGGCGGTGATCACTTTTTTGGTATAGAGCGGGAAATCGCCATTCATCATCCACGAATAGTAACTGGGTTCCGTCCGAAATACCTCCCGAACGGTTTTCCCTTTATGCTTTCCGAAGTTGAATACCTCTTCACCCTTATCGTTATAGACGATGCGGCCGGCAAAATCGACAGCCTGTTCGCGGCTCGAAAATTCGGACAGAAAATCGACATCGTTCTGCAACGCTTCGGGATAGCGATCCAGTTGAGCCATC
>JAHZDG010000010.1:0-31183 GCA_019422485.1 Alistipes sp.
GAGGTTTACAAATAATCTTTAATGTCGATATTGCGAGGCATCAACGGGGTAGGGTCGCCTCCGAAACGGATCAACTCCCGGATGACACTCGACGAAATGGCCACATATTTGGCCGGCGTAAACAGCAGCACCGTTTTCACTTCGGGAAACATCGTCTGATTGACCTGAGCGATGTTTCGTTCATACTCGAAATCGACGCTGTTGCGCAGCCCTCGCAAAATGATACTGATCCCCAGATCCCGACAAAAACGCCCCGTCAGTTCGGTATAGGTCTTCACCTCGATCCGCGGATTGTTTCGATAGAGATCCTCGATCAGCCGCACCCGGTTTTCGGCTGTCAACAAACCCTTTTTGTCACAGTTGACCCCCACAGCAATCACAATGCGGTCGAACAGTTCGAGCGCCTGATCCACCACCACCTTATGCCCCAGGGTAAAAGGATCGAACGATCCCGGGAACAGTGCAGTTTTGCCCATTATGCCATGATTTTTTCCAACAATTTCTTGAGGCTCACTTCGTCAGCCACCAAGGCAGGCAGTTCGGCGATGGCCACACGCTGCTGCTGCATGCTGTCGCGATGACGAACGGTCACCGTACCGTCTGCCAGACTCTGATGATCGACCGTAATACACAACGGAGTACCGATCGCATCCTGACGACGATACCGTTTCCCGATACTGTCTTTTTCGTCGTACTGTACGTTATAGTCGAGCTTCAGGCTGTTCATAATCTGATGTGCCACTTCAGGCAGACCGTCTTTCTTGACCAACGGCAACACTGCGGCTTTCACCGGAGCCAGCGCAGCCGGAATCGACAAAACGGTCCGAGATTCGCCGTTGTCGAGCTGTTCTTCCTTGTAAGCGGCCGAGAGCACCTGCAGCACCATACGATCAACCCCGATCGAGGTTTCTACTACATAGGGCACATAGCTTTCGCCGGTTTCGGTATCGAAATACTGGATCTTTTTCCCGGAGAATTTCTGGTGGTTGCTCAAGTCGAAATCGGTACGGGAATGGATCCCTTCCACTTCTTTGAAGCCGAACGGGAATTCGTATTCCACGTCGGTAGCAGCATTGGCATAGTGAGCCAGCTTTTCGTGATCATGGAAACGATAGTGATCGTCCCCGAAGCCCAGGGCACGGTGCCACTTCATACGGGTTTCACGCCAATAGTTGAACCAGTTCATTTCGTCGCCCGGGCGTACGAAGAACTGCATTTCCATCTGTTCGAACTCCCGCATACGGAAAATGAACTGACGAGCCACGATTTCGTTCCGGAACGCTTTCCCAATCTGGGCAATCCCGAACGGAATCTTCATACGACCCGTTTTCTGCACATTCAGGAAATTCACAAAAATCCCCTGAGCCGTTTCAGGACGCAAATAAATTTTATTGGCTCCGTCAGAAACCGAACCGATCTTGGTTTCGAACATCAGGTTGAACTGACGCACTTCGGTCCAGTTGCGAGTACCGGAAATCGGGCAGACGATCTCAGCATCGATAATAATCTGGCGCAGTTCCTGCAAATCATTATCCTGCAACGCTTTCACCATACGATCGTGAACAGCGTCCCGTTTGGCGCGATGTTCGGCCACCCGAGGATTCGTCTGACGGAACAGAGCTTCGTCGAACGATTCCCCGAAACGTTTCCGAGCCTTTTCCACCTCTTTTTCGATTTTTTCATCCTGTTTGGCGATGTAATCTTCCAACAGAACGTCGGCGCGATAACGTTTTTTCGAATCACGGTTATCGATCAACGGGTCGTTGAAGGCCCCCACATGACCCGAGGCTTCCCAAATACGGGGGTGCATGAAAATGGCCGAATCGATCCCCACGATATTTTCGTGAAGCCGGGTCATGGCATCCCACCAATATTTTTTGATATTATTTTTGAGTTCGACCCCCAACTGTCCGTAATCATACACGGCGCTGAGCCCGTCATAAATTTCGCTGGAAGGAAAGATAAATCCGTACTCCTTGCTATGAGCAATCAGTTTTTTGAAAAGTTCGTCTTGAGTCATATCGGATAATTAACAGTTTTGTCTGAAAAGCAAAGATATGGAATTTATTTCAGAGAAAACCCACGCCCTCGGCAAATAAATACATTCCGTCTCCAAATTTACGGATTTACGACCCGCTTCGCACCCTCTTTTCCCGGTTTCCATTTTCAGGGTCAGTCGTTCCTGCGGATTTTTCACCCGACGAAATTCACTCAAACATCTTTTCCGGTCTCAGAAAAACACCTTTTCCACCATCGCGCTATCAAAAAGCCAATAATTTTGTAACTTTGTCATCTTAACTCTTTAAAGGTAAACATGGGACGCATTTTAGCGATTGATTACGGACGCAAACGTTGCGGAGTGGCGGTGACCGACCCCACTCAGTTGATCGCCAATGCCCTGGAAACCGTACCCACCCATACCTTAATGGATTTTCTCAAGGCCTACCTCGCTGCCAACGAAGTCGATGCCGTGGTGATCGGCCTGCCTCGCCAGATGAACGGACAACCTTCAGAGTCGTTTACCTACATCGAACCGTTTGCCCGACGTCTGCACAAGGAATTCCCCGAATTGCGCATCGAATGGATGGACGAACGTTTCACCTCGAAACTGGCCATGGCCGCCATGATTACCGGAGGAGTCAAGAAGACCAAACGTCAAGACAAAGGACTGGTCGACCGGGTCAGTGCAGCCATCATCCTGCAAAGCTACCTGGACAGCCGTTCCTGAACCGAACACGCACAAAAACAGAAACTGACATGATACTACCGATTTATGTTTATGGTTCGACCGTTCTGCGCCAGACGGCCGAAGAAATCACACCGGATTATCCCGATCTGAAGAAATTCCTGGCCGATCTGTGGGAAACCATGTACGAAGCCGATGGAGTAGGGCTGGCCGCTCCCCAAGTGGGCAAAAGCGTCCGCGTTTTCGTGGTGGACGTAGCCCCCGGCCCCAACGAAAAAGACATCAAACCGTTCAAACAGGCATTCATCAATCCCGTCATCTACGAACGCTTCGGGGAGGAATGGCCGTTCAACGAAGGCTGTCTGAGTATCCCGGGCATTCATGAAGACGTCATGCGTCCGGCCGGCGTCAAAATCCGTTATCTGGATGAAAATTTCGTGGAACACGATGAAGAGTACACCGGTTATGCCGCACGGGTTATCCAACATGAATACGACCACCTCGACGGGGAGATGTTTGTCGACAAGGTATCGCCGCTCCGCAAGACGTTAATCCGCAACAAATTGGCCGCCATTGCCAAAGGCAAATACAAAGCCGACTATCGCTGCAAGCTGGTCAAAAAATAGAACGATGCTGTCTCCCTCCAGCGTTCCCTGAGGACCCGGGAACGCTCAGGAACATCCACTCTCGAAGCGAAGAGGGTCGCACGGTCGCAACGCTTCGCACCGACCAGCATAATAGACATTCTTCCTGACAGCCGACACCCATAAAAAAACAGCGTCGAGATATACGAAATCTCGACGCTGTTTTTATTATGAGGTCCCATTCTATTTCTGTCGGAAGAAGATCTGAATCGGCACCCCGCGGAAATCCCAACGCTCCCGAATCTTATTTTCCAGGAAGCGGCGATAACCTTCTTTGATGTATTGAGGCAGATTAACGAAAAAGGCGAAAGCCGGTGTCGGCGAAGCCAACTGCGTCACATATTTGATGCGGATATATTTCCCTTTGGTTGAAGGGGGAGGGGTCTCCTCGATAATCGGCAACAGATAGTCGTTCAGTTGCGAGGTCGGGATCTTCCGAATCCGTGAATAATAGACCTGCATGGCCGTTTGCAACACATCCAAAATACGCTGCTTATTCAGCACCGACGTAAAGATAATGGGCACATCATCGAAAGGAGCTACCCGACGGCGGATATTCTCCTCGAACGCCTTCATCGTGTTGTGATCCTTCTCGATCAGGTCCCACTTATTGACCACGATCACACACCCTTTCTTGTTCCGGATTACCAGCGAAAAGATATTCATATCCTGTGACTGCAATCCTTGTTCCGCATCGACCATCAGAATGCAGACATCCGACGATTCGATCGAACGGATCGAACGCAACACCGAATAAAACTCCAGATCATCGGTCACTTTACTCTTTTTGCGCAATCCCGCCGTATCGATCAGATAGAAGTCCAGCCCGAACTTATTGTAACGCGTCAGGATCGAATCCCGGGTCGTTCCGGCAATGGGCGTCACGATATTCCGTTCGTTATCCAACAAGGCATTGGTCATCGACGACTTGCCGACGTTAGGGCGCCCGATAATGGCAAAACGCGGCAGATTTTCCTCTTCCGGTTTCGCATCTTCGGCCGGCAAGGCCGCAATGATGGCATCCATCAGTTCCCCGGTACCGCTACCGCTCATGGCCGAAATGCAGTACGGATCACCCAGACCCAAGGCATAAAACTCGTGGGAATTATAAATCAACGCGTTATTATCCACCTTATTGACCACCAGCAGCACCTTTTTAGAGGTTCGCCGCAACAGATCGGCCATAATCATATCCAGATCGGTAATCCCGGTCGAAACTTCCACCATAAAAAGGATCACGTCACTCTCTTCGATCGCCAGAACGACCTGTTTCCGAATCTCTTCTTCGAAAATATCTTCGCCGCCCAGGGCATATCCACCGGTGTCGATCACCGAAAATTCGCGGCCGTTCCAATCCGAACGTCCATAATGACGGTCACGGGTGGTACCCGCCGTATCATCTACGATGGCCTTACGCATGCCCACCAAGCGATTGAACATGGTGCTTTTGCCCACGTTGGGCCGTCCTACAATGGCTACTATACTCATGACTTTCTCAATTATATCCGAACCGACTCCGAAAAACCTTCTTCCGCCAACAGTCCGGATTCTGGCTCAAAGATAGGCATTTTTTCCGAACCTCCCCTCAATGAAGAGGTTCCAATGGGCAATCCTGACGGTTTTCGATCCGGGACGCAACCTGAAAACACGCCCCGACACCAACCGTTTCAGAACAAGGCGTCCGTCAATTCCCCCGAACGGCCCGGAAATCAGCTTCCCGTTCCTGATCGAAATCAAGGCCGTATCCGACAGCCATCATCAAAGCCCGGTCTCGGGTTCCGTCCTGTTTAATGGCCGCATCCAATCGGGTCTGATCCGCTTTTCCCTGACGAATGACCTCTTCGATATCTTCTGTCGTAATTTGATCCACCGGTTTATTCAGCAGACTCGACAAGGCAAACCACAGCCATTCACGTTCATCCTCGGCATAACAGTCATACAAGGTACGCCATTGGTGACGCAAGGCGTCGAGCGAATCGATCCTCCCTTCATCCAGGGCTTCCAACAAACCCTGCAAACGAGGACGCGCCAGAAACATGCCCGACAAATCCACCCATTCATACTGTTCTTCCGAGAGTCCGGCCTGGAAACCCTCGGGTGCTTTCCGCTGATCGGCAGGCAATGCCTCCAAAAGCCGTCCCAGATAACCCCGCAACGCCTGCTGGTAGAGCAACAATCCCCGCCGCAATGAAGGCAGTTTGATCTTCACCCGATTCCAGTTCAACACCTCCACGCCCGGGTATTTGGCCATCAGAAACTCACAGATCTTGATAGCCTTCAGGATCTTACCTCCCGTATAAGGATTCAGCATCTCGTAATGAATCAGATCGCTGGCCACCCCCTGACGACGATCTCGACGAGGCCACTTCCCGACATCTCGCGCTGTCCCGATACTCCGCAGGTTAATCCCCGGGATGAGCAGCGTATCGCCATCCTCTTCCACCAGATAGGAAAAAGGCATGTGATCGGTATCGTGATGGTTATAGTGCCGCCCCGTCACCAAGGTAAACACCCCGGTACAAGCCGGCAGCAAGACATAGGCATCGCTTCCGAACTTGCAGCCCCGCAAATGAATGCCCTGATGAACAGGCCCGGTTTTATACATATGATTGCTCTGATTGGCGCCACTGCCCGCATTGAAGAAGGAGAAATAACCGGCAATCAGCAAACTGGAACGGTGATGCGACACGGTATACGGACCGGCAAAAACGGCACAGGCTTCCCCATGCGTACAGTGACAATTGGCAAAAAACAGGGAATTTTCAGCCGAAAAGCCATTTTCAATCAATACTCCCTCTCCGACAAAACAGTGACGCAGGAGAGAACCCGTATCGACCCGAGCGCTGTGGGCGATGATAAAATCACAGGCCGTCACACCGCTGCCCACGACCGAAGGAGCCTCCTCCGAACTATTGATCGTTCCATTTTTCAACTGAAGCGCGCCCCGCACCGAAGCATAATCCCCGATACGCACATTGACCAACGAAGTCGTATTGACAACCACACTATGTCTTCCGATACGGCCGCGAGAGGATGTTTTCTCGGCCACCCGCTGCGCAATCAACTGTTCCATCTGCCGAATCGTCTGGCTGCGTTGCCGATACATCGCCATGATATAAGCCGTTTGAGCCGTCAGTTCATCATATATGAGGACTTCACGGCCACCCCCTTCATTAATCACCGAAACGGCAGTCCCATTTCCGAACGCACTTTCACCTTCGCAATAGGCTTCGCCCACATTTTCCAGGATCACGCCATCCTCAATGTCGTAATGGGCCACATAACGCCCGATATTTTCGATCAGACACTGGTTGCCCACCGTACAATGATACAAGGTCGCCCGACGAATGCCACAAGGACGACAAATCGGCTCAGACCCTTGAATCGACCCGTCATTGGCACCCAATTTTATTTCTCCTCCGAAACAGACTTCACTCAAACGATCAGGGCAAAATCCATCCGCCACTTTCACTTTCGACCAATCCTCGGCCCGACATCCATTTCGGGTCAAAGTTTGGATCTCGGCAGAAGTCAGATCTCTATATTTTCCATTCATAAGATGTACTCAGAAGAAATTTACGCTATTTTTCAAAAAGCCAACAAATATAAGAAATTTGACAATCGCTTTTCTTCGCCATTCCCAAAATATATTCGTAACTTTGTCGTTTCCTTATAGTAAAGGAACGGCAAATCGCATGCCTTATTTTTTCGAATCATAAACATTTTAATTTCCATGCAACGTTTGAGGGTTTCTGTTCATCTAACTTTCAAACCATTTTTCTAATTCACGCATAAATTTAACCCATTCGTTAAATGAAAAAATTTGTCTTACTTCTGGCTGGCGGCCTGTGGCTGTTCTCATCTTGTTCGCTGAATAATAATAATAACGATGATGATCCAGATGCTCGCCGCGAACTCATCGCCTATCTGATGCACACCAGCAACATCAACCAGATCATCCTCTGCCTGGATCCTTTCAACCTGGCCTTCCGGCTCAATACGCTCATGACCGAAAGCGAAGCCTACGGTGGGGATGTCAATCACGCTGATCTGGCTCAAATTCGAAATGACCTTTTTGGGACAACCACCATCGCTGCGGACAATACCGGCGCTTACACGCTGACACTGCAAGGACAGGGCCAATATGATTATCTCCGCTCAGGGAGCATTACAATCCAAACCAATGGAAGCACGCTTTCCAACGGCAACAATTGGACGATCAGTATTCCCGAATCATCCAAATACAGTATCAGCAACTCCGGTTCTATCATTGCCCTTCAGGTCAAAGAATACACGATCACTTCCGTCGAAGACAACAAATGGGAAATCCAAATTCAAGAATTGGTTTCCAGCAAAGCCGGTTCCTCTTCGGACGGAAATCTTGAAAATGATGATGAAGAAAGTACGGACAAATCGAATTGGAGCGGCAAAATCACCATCACTCAAAAGACAGGGGATCAAACCTTTGCCTCGATTAAAGAAACCACTTATGCGATGGACGTAGCCAGCGCTCACCAAATCACCACAATGTATACCGCTGACACCATGTCCGTACAAACCACTAAATCTTTAACTTTCAATCCCGACTGCAAACTTGGAGAACATATTGTCGGAAATGGCGTCATGAGTTCGGCATTCACCAACAGTGGAGCCAATCCGCTCGACATTACTCTCAGTACATGGAAAGGGGAAGGCAATGAATGCGATCCCGAAGTAGAAACCCAATTTTTGGGGACAGTGAATTAATTTCCCGTCTTTTTTCACCTCACAGAAAAGGTTTCGGCTCCGGTCGAAACCTTTTCTTTTCTTCTTTTCGAAGAAGATTTAGAAAAATCACCTATAAAGAAAAAGAAGGGTGACTCATTTCGAAAAAAAATAGCGATATTTGCAACTTAAGAATCATTATATAATCCTGTAAAACTATGTTAAGCGGAGGCAGAATCAAAATCGTCGACCTGCTGAAAACGACGGAACTCAATCAAGACGTCGTAGTCAAAGGCTGGGTGAGAACCAAACGTGGAAATAAAAATGTAGCTTTCATCGCCCTGAACGATGGCTCGTCGATCAACAATATACAACTGGTGGTAGATGTGGCTAATTTCGATGAAGCCCTCTTGCGCCGGATCACGACCGGAGCCTGCATCTGCGCCGAAGGAAAGCTGGTCGCATCGCAAGGCGCCGGACAAGGCGTAGAAATCCAAACACGGTCCATCGAGGTGTATGGCACCGCCGACCCCGAATCTTATCCCTTGCAGAAAAAAGGACACTCGTTGGAATTCTTACGGGAAATCGCCTATTTGCGGCCCCGCACCAATACCTTCGGAGCCGTATTGCGTATCCGTCACGCCATGGCATACGCCATCCACAAATACTTCAACGATCGGGGTTTCTTCTACTTGCACACGCCGCTGATCACGGGCAGTGACGCAGAAGGAGCCGGCGCCATGTTCTCGGTTACGACCCTCGATCTGAACAATCCGCCTCGTACGGCAGAAGGGGCCGTCGATTACAGCCAGGACTTCTTCGGCAAACCGTGCAACCTGACGGTATCGGGTCAGCTGGAAGGCGAACTGGGAGCATTGGCCATGGGTCAGATTTACACCTTCGGTCCCACGTTCCGCGCTGAAAACTCCAACACCCCGCGCCACTTGGCCGAATTCTGGATGATCGAACCGGAAGTGGCTTTCTACGAACTGGAAGACAACATGGAATTGGCCGAAGACTTCCTGAAATACCTGATTCAATACGCATTGGATCACTGCGAAGACGATCTGGCCTTCCTGCAGAAGATGTACGATCCGGAACTGATCGACCGCCTGAAATTTGTGGTCGACAACGAATTCGTCCGTTTGGATTACAGCGTAGGGATCAAAATCCTGATGGAAAGCGGCCAGAAATTCGAGTTCCCGGTCAGCTGGGGTCTCGACCTGCAAAGCGAACACGAACGCTTCCTGGTCGAACAGCACTTCAAGAAACCGGTCATCCTGATCAACTACCCCAAAGAGATCAAGGCATTCTACATGAAACTCAACGACGACGAAAAAACCGTCCGTGCCATGGATGTGCTGTTCCCGAAAATCGGCGAAATCATCGGGGGGTCTCAACGCGAAGACAACTACGAAAAACTCAAACAGCGTGTGGCCGAATTGAACATCCCCGAAAAAGACGTATGGTGGTATCTGGATACCCGTCGTTGGGGGTCGGCTCCGCACAGCGGTTTCGGGTTGGGCTTCGAACGCTTGCTGCTGTTCGTTACCGGTATGGCCAACATCCGGGACGTCATTCCGTTCCCCCGCACGCCTAAAAATGCTGATTTTTAGAAAAAATTGTTATATTTGTTAAGCCAGCTTCATGAATTTTCCTCCAAGGTTTTCGATCGAGAGGTCGGAAACCCTGGCTGAAAGTTCATAGAAATATCCCCAGGAGTCATTATCTATGTCCAGCGTCAGTCAGCGTCAGGTACAAAAACTGCTTCAAAAGCTATCTCCGCAGCAGATCCAAATGATTAAGCTGCTGGAACTTCCTGCGTTGCAACTGGAACAACGCATCAAACAGGAAATCGAAGAGAATCCAGTGCTGGAAGAGGAAGCCTCCGAAGAAAAGGAAGAGGAACAACCCCCTAAAGAAGTCTCCGTTGAAGAATATTTTAACGAGGATGATACGCCTCGGTATAAATATCAGACCAACAACTTCTCGAAAGACGACGACCGTCGTCCCGTCTATATTTCAGAGGGACAGTCGTTCCGGGAAAACCTTATCCAGCAGTTGGGGTACAAACACCTGACTCCTCACCAACAGAAATTGGCCGAATACCTGATCGGCAGTTTGGATGACGACGGATACCTGCGTCGTGACTTATTGTCGGTCGCAGATGACCTGGCGTTTACCCAGGGCATCGAAGTATCCGAATCCGAACTGGAACAGATTCTGCATATCATCCAGCAACTGGAACCGGCCGGAGTAGGGGCCCGGACTTTACAAGAGTGTCTGCTGTTGCAGTTGAACGCCCAGCCCGAACCTTCCCGCATCCAGCAATTGGCCCAGAAACTGCTGACCAACTATTTCGACGAATTTACCAAAAAACATTACGACAAGCTGATGACCCGATTGGGAATCGGCGCCGAGGAGTTCCGTGAGGTTGTCGATGAGATTCTCCGGCTTTCACCCAGGCCCGGTAACCTCTATACCGAAGGTCGGAACGAAATGCAGCCTTATGTCGTACCGGATTTCATTCTGGATTACCAAAACGGAATTTTTGACCTCAGCCTCAATTCGGCGAATGTACCCGACATCAAGATCAATCGCCATTACATGGAGATGATCCGCGAAATGGTCAACGACCAGGGAAAACAATCGTCGGAAAAGGGAAAAGAAGCCCTCCAGTTCGTCAAAAACAAAATCGACTCCGCCAAATGGTTCATCTCGGCCATCAAACAGCGGCATGATACCCTGATGCGTACCATGCAGGCCATTTTGAACTATCAGCGAGACTATTTTGTGGAAGGCGATCCGTCCAAATTGCGTCCCATGATTCTGAAAGATATCGCCGACGCTACCTCATTGGACGTTTCTACCATCTCTCGGGTGGTAAACAGCAAATATGTTCAAACCCATTTCGGCATCATTCCGCTGAAACAACTTTTCTCTGAAGCCATGCAAACCGATAGCGGAGAGGAAGTCTCCTCCTACGAAATCAAGCAGTTGCTTCAGGAGTGCATCGACAAAGAAGACAAACATAAACCGTTGACTGACGAGGTATTGATGGATATGCTCAACAGCAAAGGGTACCATATTGCTCGACGAACCGTTGCCAAATACCGTGAAATGCTCGGTATTCCGGTCGCCAGACTGCGCAAAGAGATATAACCATGAATAAAGAGTTGCTGACACGTCTGAGCCAGACGATATCTTATGCTCTGCATCCGCTGATCGTCCCTACATGGGCCGTGTTGCTGCTGTTGTTCGGCCACACGATCATGAGCGGTATCTCTCTGCAGGTAAAGGGGTTCTTTGTGGCGATTGTGCTGTTAAACACGATGATCATCCCGGCTTTGTGTATCGCTCTGCTGCGTAGTCTGAAACTGATTCCGGATTGGAGCCTGAATGAACCGAAACACCGGATCATTCCCATGCTGATCGTGGCCGTGGGGTATATCTCCTGCGCCTTTATGCTGTCTGACCTGATTATGGCATTTCTGATCCGGCGATTTGTATTCGCCGCGCTGGGATGTGTACTCCTGACGCTGATCGTCACGCCGTTCTGGAAAATCAGCCTGCACATGACCGCTGCCGGAGGATTATTGGCCATGCTGTTCATCCTCAATTTTTCCGGATTCGGTCAGTTCCCCTACACATTACTGATGTTTATTGTGTTGGCTGGTGCATTGGGTAGTGCTCGACTCTGGCTGGGAAGCCATAATCTGGCTCAGGTGGCCGCCGGATTCGGCGGAGGATTTCTCATCTCTTCGGTCACCATCCTATTCGCTTAAGAAGCGAAAAATGAAATAAAAACCGATATTTGTTAAAATTTTTTAAAATAAAAATTACCTTTGCATTCTGGCATGGAAGTTGAGAAATTATCAAAAAAGCCAAAAAATAATTTTTCTACCACAAAATGTCAGCTCTCACACAATACAAATTGATATATTGAGTTATATAACCAGGAAACATGGTTTTTTCATTTTATTGATTTAAGTTTGGGTTAGTAGTTTAGGAGTCGCCAGACTCCGACAAAGGAGGCAGCCGTGAGGCTCCCTCCTTGTGTTTTTTTAGTGATTTTACCTTCCCGCCTGAAATATTTTTCCAAGTGGAGCTAACGATTCCACAGATACTCTGAGCAGATGAGCTGATGTGCCCTAGGAATTACAGGTTTTTGTCTTAATCCAATTACATAAACAAAAAATGGTCTATTTCTTGATAGTCTTCCTGTATCAAAACCTCTAAAACCTTTTTCTATGAAAACTATTTACGGAAGTATCATGGGAGCCATAGCCTTGTTGTGGACCGCTTGCGGATCGGGTAACCAAATGATCTCAGGTCAAGATCTACCTGCTCAAGCCCAACAGTTTATCCAGACCTATTTCCCGGGAGCGAACGTCCAACTGGCTCAAAAAGACAGCGAAATCGAAGGTACCGAATACAAAGTCAAACTGGACAACGGCTTCGCACTGGAGTTCGACAAAGAGGGCATGTGGAAAGAAGTTAATGGAACTCCACAAAGCATCCCGGTCAATCTGGTTCCATCAGCTATTTCCGAATACGTCAATCTCAATTTTCCGGAACAAACCATCCTGATCCTCGAACAGGAGAAAAACGGTTACAAAATCATCATGCTGAACGATGTCGAACTCAAGTTCGACAAACAGGGAAATCTGACCGAATGGGATGACTAATCCGTTCCGACCGTTTTGGGAAAGCCGCAGCATTACGCTCGCGGCTTTTCTATTACCGCACAAGCGTCGGACCATCGGTTAATATATTCCACGCAAATGCGTCAAACTGCGATTTTTCATTTCCCTCACAGAACCATCTGTCCCGATCCTCATTCGATGAAAATCCCTATATATAGGGAGAAGAAAATTAGAATCCTGTGCGTATCTTTGTGCGTTGAATCATCGAAAGAATCGCTTCATGTCTACTTCCCATACGCCCGATATTCCCTGCAAACGTCTGTCTGAACTGAAAACCGACGAAGAGGGCGTCATCACTCGCGTGTTCGGCCACGGCTCGTTCCGGAACCGAATCACCGAAATGGGATTCGTGCGCGGTAAAAATGTCAAGGTTATCAAAAACGCGCCGCTACAAGATCCCGTCGAATATGAAATCATGGGTTACCGCATCGCCTTGCGCCGTGCCGAAGCCGAACTGATCGAAGTCACCTCTCCGGAGAACATTCCAAACGAACCCGCTTTCGCTCCCGGCGGAGGCACGTTCCCTCAAGAGTCAGCCAACCGTTTTCTGCATAAAGCGGGGAAAACCATCAATGCCGCCCTGGTCGGGAACCCCAACTGTGGCAAGACCTCGCTCTTTAACATGGCCTCCGGAGCACGGGAACATGTAGGTAATTACAGCGGTGTCACCGTGGGCGCCAAACAGGCAACCTTCCACCACAAAGACTATGTCATCAACCTGGTCGACCTGCCCGGGACCTATTCCATCACCGAATACAGTCCGGAAGAGCTCTTCGTCCGGACCCACATTCTGGAAAACATGCCGGATGTGGTCATCAACGTCATCGACGCTTCCAACCTGGAGCGCAACCTCTACCTGACCACGCAGCTGATCGACATGGACCTCAAGGTGGTCGTGGCCCTGAATATGTACGACGAACTGAACCAAAGCGGCGCCAAACTCGATTACCGGGATTTAGGCCGGCTGTTGGGGATTCCTATCATTCCGACCATCGCCGCCCAAAACGTAGGGCTGACCGAATTATTCGACACGGTCGTCGCTGTGTTCGAAGACAACGAACCCATCGCTCGTCATATCCACATCAACTACGGACACGACATCGAACAATCCATCGGATCACTCCAGAAACTGATTTGGAAAGATCAGGATTTGGTTGCCCGCTACTCGTCGCGTTACCTGTCGATCAAACTGCTGGAAAACGACCAATCTACCCTCCAGCTGCTGAAAAAGAGCCCCAATTACGATCAAATCTGCGCTTCTGCACTCAAAGAACGCCAGATGCTGGAACGCAACTACGGCGAAGAGTGTGAAACGATCATTGCCGATGCCAAATACGGCTTTATCGCCGGAGCCCTGGAAGAGACCTATCACGGAGCTCCCCGCGACAAACACGCCCGCACCTCCCGCATCGACCAATTTGTCACCAGCAAAATTTGGGGACTACCGATTTTCTTTCTGTTGATGTGGCTGATGTTCCAAACCACCTTTACGCTGGGCAGCATTCCGGCCGGATGGATGGAATCCGGGGTCAGTTGGTTAGGACATTTCGTGCAAAATCACATGAGCGAAGGATCGCTGCGCGATCTGATCGTCGACGGTATCATCGGCGGAGTAGGGGGCGTCATCGTTTTCCTGCCCAACATTCTGATTCTGTTTTTCTTTATCGCCCTGATGGAAGATACCGGCTATATGGCCCGGGCCGCCTTCATCATGGATAAGCTCATGCACAAAATGGGGCTGCACGGCAAATCATTTATCCCGCTGCTCATGGGATTCGGTTGCAACGTGCCCGCCATCATGGCCACCCGAACCCTCGAAAGCCACAAAGACCGCATCTTAACCATGCTGATTCTGCCGTTCATGTCCTGCAGCGCCCGACTGCCGGTCTACGTGCTATTGATCTCGGCATTCTTTCCCCGCCACCAGGGTCTGGTACTGTTCTCCATCTACCTGATCGGCATTCTGTTGGCCGTTGTCAGCTCTTTGCTGTTCAAACGACTCTTCTTCAAACAGACCGAAGCTCCCTTCGTCATGGAACTTCCGCCTTATCGGGTTCCGACCGGGCGCAGCGTGATCCGTCACATGTGGCACAAAGGCTCTCAATACCTCCGCAAAATGGGGACGGTAATCTTAGTGGCCTCGATCCTGATCTGGGCCTTAGGGCATTACCCCAAAGGTGACGCATCCATGACATACGCCCAGCAGCAGGAACAATCTTACATCGGACAGATCGGCAAAATAATCGAACCGGTCATCCGTCCGCTGGGATTCGACTGGCAAATCGGCATCAGCCTGATCTCGGGACTGGCCGCCAAAGAAATCGTCGTGAGCTCCATGGCGGTTCTCACCGACAGCGGTGATGACAACGCCAATCTGGTATCCAATCTGCAAAACATGACCTATACACAAGGTGAACATGCGGGTGAAAAAGTATACACCCCACTGGTTGCCTATACCATGATGGTCTTTATTTTGCTCTATTTCCCTTGTATTGCCACCGTGGCCGCCATCCGACGGGAAGCCGGCCGGAAATGGGCTCTCTTCACCCTGTGTTATACGACTTGTGCGGCTTGGATCGTCTCCTTCCTCATATTCCAGATCGGCAGTCTGTTCTAACTAAAACCTCAAAACCATGCAGGAAGTTATTACCAAAACCATTATCATTCTGGCGGCTTTAGTAGCCGTCGTTCTGATATTCAATCGAATCGGCCGTTCGCAGAAACTCAACGGAGGGTGCGGATGTGGAAGCGGTCCTGATGACTCTTCTCCCTGTAAAGATTGCGCCCAGGCTTCCGGATGCGACACCCGAGCAGGATCATCGAGCGCCAAGACTTCGGACCAATCCCCATCCTCCAAAAAAGATTAATACAGACTTTCACTTGCACGCACACGGAAGGACAGCCCGTCGACGCAGACAGCGACAGACCTACATACCTCGGTTTGAATCTTACAAAAGTCGACCGACTCCAATCATCCCTATATAACGAAAAAAGCAGACCCTACACAGGTCTGCTTTTTCGTTATTCATCCATCCGCTTACTGACGTGCACGAGCCCGCAAATCGGCCGCCGTATCGAAAATCATTTCCCGGGTCAGACCCGCCTCATGATACATGGCAAAGATATTTTCCAGGGGCGTTTCGGGCGGAACCGTATGCGAAGCCGCCAAAATATATCCGCCTCCGTCAGAAGTCATGCCGTCGATCAGACGTCGAGTCTCACGACGCACCTCATCGACCGTACCCCGTGGCAACAAGCCGATGGTATCCACACCTCCCATAAAAGTCAGATGCTGTCCGAAATCTTTCTTGAGCTGAATGGCATCCATCCCGGGGCAGTCGCACTGAATGGGATTCAGCACATCGAGCCCCATCTCCACCCAATCGGCAATCACCGGCCGCACACCCCCACAAGAGTGGTAGGCAACCGGCAAACCGTGTTGTTTGCCTACATCGAAGATACGTTTCAGTTGGGGTTTAATCATCTGGCGCCACATGTCGGGACTGATAATCATCCCTCCGCTGCCGGCAATATCATCGCCCGTCCATAACCAATCGAGGCGATATTTTTCGCAGGCTCGGCGAGCCAATTCCACATTAAAGTCCACGCAGCGCGTCACCAGATCCAAAAACGCCGGCGATTCGGTCGCCATCAGGATCATGGTCTCTTCCATCCCGAACAAACGGAACAACAACTCGAAAACACAAGGCGAGACATCGCACCCGATAAAATAATCGTCGGCATAGGGCAACAGATCATCCATGTTGCTCAACAACTCGTCGATGTGTTCATACGGGAATTGGTATTCTCTGATCTGAGCTTCGGAAGCCCCTTTCAACGGATAGCGCATAATCTGATTGAAACCACCGTAGCGCCCCCAAAGAATCCCCCAAAAATCGGTATGGGTCTCACCTTCGTTTTCATGGACAATTCCTTCCATCGCAAAGTTGTTACCCACCCATTTTTGGCAGACATCGTTGCCCATCGCGATCCCAACCTCCGAAGCCGGAATTTCCAACACCTTACCCAAAATAGCCGCCGTCTCAGGATGAAACCACATGAAAATCGGAATACGATCCACCGGCCGACGTTGCATGGCAGCTATGACACGTTCCTTTGATGTCATGTTTTTATTCATTTAAAACAAGGGCCGGTCGATACCCGGCCCCCTTATATCCATTGGATTCTTTTAAAAATTACAGACTCTTTACCGTGCGGATAAACGCCTCGATATTTTCCCAGGGAATCACCGGATCGAGAATATGGGCAGGTGCCACCAAGAAACCGGTATCCGGACCCAGCGTCTGAATCGTTTCCCGGGTTTTGGCCTCCACCTCCTGAGGCGTACCGTGCGGCATGACCGACTGCACACCGACACCTCCCCAAAACGATAACTTACCGGCATATTTTTCCCGGATCATCGCCAAATCGTTGCACTCGGGCTGTACCGGATTGAGAATTTCCACACCGGCTTCGATCAGATCGTCGATCATCCCCTCGATCTTTCCACAACTGTGCATAAAGATCAGAATATCGGGATTCTCTGCCTTGGCCGCCTCAACGATCCGACGAATACGAGGCTTGAAGAAGGTCGCATAGGTTTCACGCGACATCATCAATCCCTGCTGGCTCACAATATCGTCTCCCAGCCGCAGAATATCCACTCCGGCCCGGGCATACTGACGGGCCTGTTCAATCCGGATACGGGTAATGTTTTCGCAAATGGCATGGGCAATGGGTTCGTTCATCAGCAAATCCATCAGGAAATCCTGCATGTCACGCATCAGCCAGGCGGTTTCGAAAATCGTCTGGTACATCTCCCCGCACACCGCATAACCCCTTCGGTGATACTCTTCGGTTCGGGCCGCCACCTCTTCATAACGATAGGCTGCCCCCAGATCGGGCCAGGGATAGGCATCGATCTCTTCGACCGTCGTCATCCGATTCAACGGGTGGTATTTGAAATCGGGAATCTCATATAGGGTCGGCACCGAACCGATGCCCCATTCATCAAAAGTCGTATCGTCCTGCACGCCCTCCGGAAAGAACTGGGTAAAATCCGTTTTCAGTCGAGAAGGGGAGGGTAGCACCGAACGGGTATCGAAATCGAAATACTCTTCGGGCGGTAAATCCGAACCAGTCTTTTCCCGGTAAGTCTTCATCAACAGCGGGGTAAAAGCCCCCCAACTAATTTCAAAAGGAGTACGATCTGGTTGTCCCGTCCGCTTCATGGCGGCGAGCACTCTCTCACGCGGTGTCATCGGCTACAAATGATTGATTTCACGAAGGGTATCGATCATGGCGATGGCGTTTTCCACCGGCATATTGGCCTGCAAATTGTGCACGGCATTGAACACAAAACCGCCGTCCTGGCCGAAAATGTCGCACTGACGTTTCACCTCGTCCCGAACCTGAGCCGTGCATCATCGTGATCTGCGTATCGACACCGCCGCCCCAGAAGACCAGCTTGTCCCCGAATTCGCGTTTCAGGAATTTGGGATCCATCCCTTTGGCGTTGATCTGTACCGGATTGATAATATCGAACCCAGCGTCGATCAAGCCCGGCAACAGCGGAACCATCGCCCCGCAACTGTGCTTGAAGGTCTTCCAGGTCGTATTTTTGTGAATCCAGTCGTTCATCTTCTTATAATAGGGCAGATACAGATCGCGGAAGGTAGCGTCGGAGCAGAACTGCGAATCCTGCGTACCGAGGTCGGTCCCGCAGATGAACATCACGTCGATGTCGTTACCCACGATGTCATAGATCGTCTTGAGGTTTTCGACGGCAATATCGGTCTGGTGCTCAAAGATCGCTTTCACGTAATCCGGACGCATCACCGTAGACATATACCATTCAGCGATGTCGCGGATCCCTTTGGGATGACGCATATGTACCCCCGGAACCGCAGCCACGTCCCCCAACTGCATACCGCCGATGGACATGATAATCCCTTTGTCGGTCTTTTTGTAGGCTTCCAGGTGGCGTTTGATCCAGGCTTTGCTCTCTTCGGGAATCGGGCCGAACTCTTCGAGGTTGTCTTCCACATTGAGTTTCGATTCGTCGATCGGATCCTGACGGATAATGGCATCGTAAAAGAAATTATCCTGCGGCATCCGACCCGAAGGAGGCAGGGAAGTATCCCCCTCGGGGAACATCAGATAATCACCATTGGTATCCCGTACATCCGTCGTAAATTTCCCGGGAACCAGACAAACCTGCCCCCAAGGCGTTTTGAACTCTTTCCAGTCCTCCAGCGGAAAACCAAACATCGTATTGCGATCCTTAATCCCCACGATATCCACCCCGATCACCTCCTGCAAGTCGGGTTCGATTTCACCGATCATCTGAAATACGTCGGCAATCTTAATCGGGTGATCATCCAAACCATAATGGCGGCGAAGCGCTTCAATCAAACGAATATGCATGCCGGTAACGGCTGTGGCTCCGAAATCTACGCAAATACGATCGGCAGACCGGTGATTCAACACGGTCTGGAATCGTTCTTTTGAGGTCATCATAAAAAGAAGTTTAGTTTGAGTTATGTTCGTATTTAGGTTTTAACAAATATAAAAATTTTCCCCGAACAGGAAGTTCCATCCCGACAGATTTCAGCTTCACCCCTGCAAGATTTCACAAATGAATCCCGCGGCGTTGAAAAGTCTACATCCGCCTTCCGATTCACAAGTTCTCTCTGTCGAGCTGTTTGTTCCCGGCAGAAAAATTTTTATCTTTGCCTCGCGCCGAATTTCACGACGCAAGATGTCAACACATCGAAACTACCTTAAATCTAATAAACCATATCCAATGAACAGCAGAGAACGCGTATTAAGAGCTTTCCGCCGGGTAGAGGGATTGCCCGACCGTGTGCCCGTCGAATTCGACCTGTGCGCACAACTGGCCGAACATTTCGGTAAAAAACTGAACATTCCGGTCAAGGTGACCAACAACCTCTATGAAGACGTAACCTACCGTATCAGCGCCAACGAACTGCGTCTGGCCATGGGGAGCGACGTCGTTATTACCGGTGCCTCCGTATCCGACGACTTCAAAGTGGTTAAAGATGCCGACGGGACCTGGCTCAATGAATATAAAATGCGTATGCAGCAAGGGTCGCTGTACGTGGAAGTCGTAGACTATCCGCTGGCCAACGCCCAAACCGCTGAAGATATCAAAAACTATCAATTCCCCGATCCGGACGCTCCGGGCCGTTACCGTGACGCCGAAGAATTGATCAAAAAGTACAAAGACGAATATTTCATCATCGGCGACATCGAAGTGACGATCTTCTCGCTGGCTCACCAACTGGCCGGATTCGAAAAGATCCTTATGAGTATGTTCACCGAAGACGAATACCTCGAACCGCTGTTTGCCGCCTGCGCCGAATTCCAGACCCAAATCGGTCTGCGCCTGATCGAAAAAGGGGTAGACGCCATCTGGGTAGGGGATGACTTCGGTTCGCAGAACAGCACGCTGTTCTCGCCGGAAATGTTCCGCAAACTGCTCTTCCCACACTACAAGAAGATGATCGACACCTTCAAGAAAGCCAAACCCGACTTGGTGGCTATCCTGCACTGCGACGGTGCCGTCAGCTCGCTGATGCCGATGATCCACGAAATCGGTTTCGATGTATTCAACCCGGTACAACCCGGCGTGCCTCACCACTCACCCAAAGAAGTCAAAGACGGCTTCGGCGATCTGTTCGCCTTCTGGGGTGCCATCGACCAGCAATACCTGCTGCCGAACGGTACGGACGAAGAGCTGGAAGAAGCCATCAAAGAACGCATCGACATTCTGGGGAAAGGCGGCGGCTACATGGTGGCTCCGGCCCACATTATCCAGAACGACGTGAAACCCGAACGTGTGGAAAAATTCATCGAACTGTGCAAAAAACACAGCTACATCTACTAATAGAACGGAGATCTCCGTTATCAAAAAAGCCGGGACTTTTCAGTCCCGGCTTTTTTATGATCCACGAAAAGGGCAGGGGAACGTTGCCTGCCATCCCCGATTAGACCAATACCACGTCACCGGTTTCCTTGACCACAGGCACACAATCGGTCGTATCGACCTGCAGGCAGTATTCAATATCCTCGAACAGGCCTCGCTTCATAATGAAATTATAGTGTTGGCTCTGGCTCAACGGTTCCCGCAGATCGGTTCGATAACGGCGGTATTGATCCCGCAGAGTCCAGGCCAGATCGGTCAGAAAGCACTCCGGCGATCCGGAAATAATATCGGCCATCAATCCCGCACACAGGGCGTCTTCCATGGTATAGTGGCCTTCACGACCCGAGCAAATCAGCGTAATGTCTCGTCCGGCATCCATCATCTGCCGACACACCGCCGTCGCATTGATCAAAGCCCCGACAAAAATCGCACCGGCACCGGCTGCCTTGGCGCCATTAATGGCTCGGGTTCCATTAGTGGTTGTAAACAGAATCGTTGCCCCGTTTACGCGCTCAGGCGTATACGCCAGCGGGGAGTTATCCAAATCGAACCCCGGAATCAAAACCGTACCCCGTTCACCCCCTAAGATCACCTTTTCCTGTGCGCCCAAACGTTCACGCCCGGCAAAAGCTTCGGGAATATCCAACAAAGGAAAAATACGACGGGCTCCGTTTTTCAAGGCCGTAATCATCACCGAAGTGGCCCGAAAAACATCGATCACACAAACGGTCCGGTCTTTGACCTGTTCCTCCGTGATATGAGACGCTGAAATAATGACATCTACTTTCATAGGCTCCTTTTTAAATCTCGCCAAAGATACGATTTTTCCGCACCCATCGTAACCGTCTGCCGTACGATCCCTCCCTTTCCAAAATCATTTCCTCCTCCAAACAAACCTCTCGACCTACGCTACAATTCCTTCTTTTCGGCTCCGACCCGATCACGGAATTCATACGCCGTTTTGCGTCTGCCATTCGACTCCATGTTCCGAAACCATTCCCAAAAGATTCCTCCGACACTCGTCTCTTCAGATGAAAATATTTTGATACCTTTGCCCCGTTATGGGCGTACCGACATCCATGAAAGCAACCAAGGGACTCTATCACCTCATGGCCTTGACAGCCGTGATTATCTGGGGGACGACTTTCGTCTCCACCAAAACCCTGTTGGCCGAAGGCCTTTCCCCCTCGGACATCATGTTCTACCGTTTTCTGCTGGCTTACGTGGTTCTGTGGGCCTACCGGCCGGGACTCTATCTGCCCCAAAACTGGAAAGACGAAGGGCTGTTCGTACTGGCCGGCATCAGCGGGGGGTCTCTCTATTTCTGGACCGAAAACACCGCGCTGGATCTCACCCTCTCGGCCAATGTTGCCCTGTTGCTGGCCACCGCCCCGATCCTGACTGTCCTGTTGAGCCGCCTCTGCCTGAAAGGGCAAAAAATTCGTACAGCCCTGATCATCGGCTCACTACTCGCTCTGACCGGAGTGGCCTTCGTGGTATACAACGGCCATTTCGTGTTGCAAATCCCTCCGCTGGGCGATCTGCTGTCGATCGCCGCCGCCCTTAGCTGGGCTTTCTACAACATTGTACTGAAATGGCTGGACGGCCGATACAGCACCCTGGAAATCACGCGAAAAGTATTCTTTTACGGGGTCATCACCCTTCTGCCTGTTTTTGTCATTCACCCCTTGACCTATGATCCGGACATTCTGTTCCAGCCGATCGTCATCGGAAACCTGTTGTTTCTGGGATTGATCGCCTCCCTCTGCTGTTTTGCCATCTGGAACCTGGCCGTCAAAGGCCTCGGCACCATTACAACCAGCCACTACATCTATCTGGTATCTCCGATTGCATTGGGATGTGCCGCCTGGTGGCTAAACGAACCGGTCACGTCGATGGCCCTCTGTGGAGCAGTCCTGATTTTAGGTGGCGTATATATCGCTGAAAAGGGATGGAAACAGTCCTCGATCAAACGCATTTTTGCCAAAAAATCATAACCAAACATGGATAACGAATTCACCATCCGCACGGCTACCGAAGCCGATACCGCCACGATTTTGGGATTTATCCGCAAAATGGCCGAATACGAAAAACTGACCCATCAGGTCGACACCGACGAAGTCTCTCTCAAACGGGCTCTGTTCGACGAGCATCAGGCCGAGGTCGTCCTCGGAGAGGTGGACGGGAAACCGGTCGGCATGGCCCTGTTTTTCCACAACTTCTCCACGTTCAAAGGACGTCACGGGCTCTACCTGGAAGATCTGTTCGTCGACCGGGAGTACCGCGGCAAAGGATACGGCAAAGCCCTGTTGCTGCATCTGGTCGGCATCGCCCGCGAACGGGGTTGTCGCCGCATGGAATGGATTGCCCTGGACTGGAACACTCCGGCCATCGACTTTTATAAATCGCTGGGCGCCGAAGCTCATCCCGAATGGGTTCTTTTCCGACTGGATGAAGAAAAAATCGCTGCTCTCAGCCAAAAATAAACTTTTCAAAAACCGACAACCATGATACTTGACGAACGCAACTGCCGGGAAGAGGCCATTCTCGAAGCCACCCGAGCCATCATGACCGCCGGGCGCACCGCCCCGAAAGGGAAAGGCCTGGATCTGATCGAAATCATCACCCTGATCGGTGACGACCTGCACACATTGGCCGAAGCCATGCGCCGCACCAGTGAAGAAACCGGCCTGAAATTTCTAATCCGAGACGCTGAAAACATCGACGCTTCGCTGGCCGTCATTCTCGTCGGAACCCGCAGTCAGACCATGTCGCTGAATTGCGGCTATTGCGGTTATGCCAGTTGCGCCGAAAAAGCCCTCCACACGGAAGTACCTTGCGCCTTAAACTCCGTCGATGTCGGCATTGCACTGGGATCGATGGCCGCCAAAGCCGCCGACCTGCGTCTCGATACCCGCATCATGTTCTCGGCCGGATATACGGCTCAGAAACTGGGACTGCTGAACGGTTGTCGCCAAATTTTGGCCATGCCTTTGAGCATCTCGTCCAAAAGCCCGTTTTTCGACCGCACCTCTACACGATAGTCTTTCGGCTTCTGTGTTGCCCCGGAACGACGGAATTCCGTTTTTCAGGAACGGGATGTAATCTTCCGGTCTTTCACCAACAAAATGTTATGAATCACACCCATACACCTATGTTTCAAGATCAATTTCTGAACGAACTCCGCTTGCGCTGGAAAAACCTGCAGACCCAAATGCAGAAAACCTCCACTCAAGGACTGTTCGTCTCCAGCAACGTCAATCTATATTATGTTTCGGGCCGGGTATTCAGCGGCTACACCTATCTGCCGGCCGAGGGCGATCCGTTGTTTTTCGTTCGCCGACCGGTCGGACTCTCGGGCAGCGGTGTCATCTATATCCGCAAACCCGAAGAGATCGGCAGTTATTTTCAGGAACACGGCATTGCCTTCCCGAAAACCCTCGCCCTGGAAACCGACTCGATCTCTTACAACGAATACCAACGTTACGAAGCCATTTTCCATCCGGAGGCCATTCAGAACGGATCGGCTCTGCTGCGCAGTGTCCGCAACCTGAAAACCGATTGGGAAATCGAACAGATCCGCCGCTCCGGCAAACTGCATACCCAGGTATACGAAACCATTCCGTCCCTCTATCGTCCGGGCATGACCGACATCGAGCTCTCCATCGAAATCGAACGCCAATCCCGACTGGCCGGATCATTGGGTCTGTTCCGCATCTTCGGACAGAGCATGGAGATCTTCATGGGAAGCCTGCTGGCCGGAGACAATGCCGACAACCCCTCGCCCTATGATTTCGCCATGGGTGGAGCAGGGCAGGACCCCTCACTTCCCGTAGGCGGTAACGGGACTCCGCTGAAAGAAGGCATGGCCGTCATGGTTGACATGGGCGGTAACTTCACCGGTTACACGACCGACATGAGCCGCGTTTTTTCCATCGGTACGCTGAGCGAATTGGCTTACCGGGCTCACGACTGCTCGCTGGCCATCCAGCACGAAATTGAGCATATGGCCAAACCCGGAACTCCAGCTAAAGACCTTTACAACAAGGCTCTGGAGGTGGCTACCGAAGCCGGACTGGCAGACTACTTCATGGGCCATAACCAGAAAGCCGGATTCGTCGGCCACGGCATCGGGATCGAGATCAATGAAGGCCCGGTTTTGGCTCCGCGGGCCAAAGACATCCTTGCCCCGGGCATGGTCTTCGCCCTGGAGCCCAAATTCGTCATTCCGGGCGTAGGGGCCGTAGGGATCGAAAACTCTTTTGTTGTCCGCGAAAACGGCCTCGAAAAACTGACCCTCTGCGAAGAAAAGATCCTGAACCTGAGCTAAAAAAGCGATTGGGTTTCCGAACGAATTTTATTATCTTTGAAGAGCTGCCCTCTCGGGCGGCTCTTTTGCTATCCGAATCGTTCACCTAAAACCCAATCGTATGGTCACACGTCGGGAATTTCTGAAAACTTCACTGCTGGCCTCAGCCGGTTTGGCCATGGGCGGACTCTCTTCGCTCAACGCCCGCAGTTATGCCAACATCCGCAGAGCAAACCGAAAAGTCGCCGTCGCCTTCATCGGTATCGGCAACCGAGGCGAACAGCTCATCCAGGATTTCGAAAAAACGGGCATGATCCAGGTGGTCGCCCTCTGTGATGTCGACCTGGGAGCCCATCACACCCAGGCCGCCTTGACCAAATATCCTGATGCGGCCCGTTTCCAGGATTTTCGTCAGATGTTCGACCGTATCGGCAACCGCATCGAAGCCGTCATTGTGGCGGTACCCGACCATTCTCATTTCCCGATCTGCATGGAAGCCATGGCTTTGGGCAAACATGTATATGTCGAAAAGCCCATGGCCCGCACCTTTCTCGAAGCCGAGCTGATGATGCAGGCTGCTCGCAAATACCCCAAAGTCGTCACCCAAGTCGGCAATCAAGGTCATTCCGAAGCCAACTACTTTCAGTTCAAAGCCTGGAAAGAAGCCGGCATCATTCGGGACATCACCGCCGTAACCGCCCACATGAATAATCCCCGACGGTGGCACGGTTGGGATCCCAACATACAGAAACCGCCCTCCGCCCAACCGATTCCCCAAACACTGGACTGGATGACCTGGCTGTCAGCCCGTCCGTATCACGACTACAATGAACTGTATCACTACGGCGAATGGCGTTCGTGGTTCGATTTCGGCATGGGAGCTTTGGGCGACTGGGGGGCCCACATCCTCGACACGGTTCACGAATTTCTGGAGCTGGGTCTGCCTACGGTGATCGATCCGATCAAGCTCACCGGACACAACAACTACTTCTTCCCGAAAGATTCCACGATCCGGTTCCATTTTCCCGAGCGGGGATCGATGCCGGCCGTGGATGTCACCTGGTATGACGGACAGGACAACCTGCCTCCTATTCCGGAAGGGTATGGCAAATCGGAACTCGACCCCAACATCCCCACTTCGGGAGCCGGAGAAATCAACCCCTCACAGCTCAATCCGGGCAAAATCATCTACGGCAAAGACATTACCTTCAAAGGAGCCTCACACGGCAGTACGCTGTCCATCATTCCCTCGGAAAAAGCAGCGGACATGGCTTCCCAACTGCCCGACGTTCCGCCCAGTCCCTCCAATCATTTCGCCAACTTTCTGCTGGCTTGCCAGGGATTGGAAGAGACCCGTTCACCGTTCGAAATCCACGGTCCGTTGAGTCAGGTTTTTGCTTTGGGTGTTATCGCCCAACGTCGGGGCACAAAACTGCTGTTCGACCGAACCACCAAACGCATCACCAATGACGCTTTCGCCGACGCGCTGCTGGCCGGTGAACCACCCCGAAAAGGATGGGAAAGCTATTACAAACTCTAAAACAGACCCTTTCATGAAAAGATGTGTGCTGCTTTTATGGATGTTAAGTTTGGGCTTGGGCACTGCCTCGGCACAGAAATGGCAACCGCTGTTCAACGGCAAAGACCTCCAAGGTTGGCAACGCATGAACGGTCAGGCCACCTATGCCGTCGAGGAGGGATGCATCGTAGGAAGAGCCTGCATGGACCGAACCAATACGTTTCTGGTGACGGAACAAACGTACAGCGACTTTATCCTCGAATTTGAATTTCAGGTAGACGACGGGCTCAATTCAGGAGTTCAGCTACGCAGTCACAGCGACCCGAACTACCGTCAGGGCATCGTTCACGGTTATCAATTCGAAATAGATCCTTCTCCGCGAGCCTGGAGCGGCGGCCTCTATGACGAATCCAGACGGGGCTGGCTCTATCCGCTGACCTTCAACCCTTCCGGCCGGACGGCTTTCCGAAACGGCAACTGGAACCAAGCCCGCATCGAAGCCATCGGTTCCAAAATCCGAACCTGGATCAATGGCATTCCCTGTACCGAGCTGTGGGATGATGCCGACAGCAGCGGGTTCATCGCCCTCCAGGTGCACGCCGTCTATCAACCGGAAGACGTTGGGAAAACCGTCCGCTGGCGCCATATTCGTATCTGCACCGAGCACCCCGAACGTTATGCCGCCCGAGACCCCATCGCCCCGGAAGTCAACACCTGCGACAATACTCTCTCTCCCGACGAAAAAGCCGAAGGATGGCGCCTGTTATGGGATGGTCACAGCACCGCCGGGTGGCGAGGTGCCAAAACAGACAGTTTCCCGGAGAGAGGTTGGGTGATGGAAGCGGGCGTACTGAAAGTATTAAAAGGAGACGGGGGAGAATCCACCAACGGAGGGGACATCATCACAACCGACACTTATCGAAATTTTATTCTCAAAGTGGATTTCAAAATCACGGAAGGCGCCAACAGCGGAATTAAATATTTCGTCGATCCGGACCTGAACCGACAAGCCGGATCGGCCATCGGCTGTGAATTTCAGATTTTGGACGATCTGCGCCATCCGGATGCCAAACTGGGAGTGGCCGGCAATCGGACATTGGGTTCGCTGTACGACCTGATTCCGGCCCCGGAAAATAAACCATTCCGGGCCAACGAATTCAATACAGCCATGATCGTGGTCCAGGGCAACCATGTGGAGCATTGGCTCAACGGCACCAAACTGTTGGAATACGAACGCAACAACGATCTGTGGAACGCATTGGTAGCTTACAGCAAATTCGCCAAATGGCCCCGATTCGGGAACGCCGAACAAGGTCACATTCTATTACAGGATCACGGGGACGAAGTTTGGTTCAAAAACATCAAGATCAAAGAGCTCCCCTGACTTTTCCGTTCTTCGTCCGACTACAAACGAGGAGCGAGACAACCATAATGCCTCGCTCCTCGTTTTCTGTTCTGAATCGTACCGTTGGGTTATCGCCAACGGCAACACCGGTTTCCCCGCCTCTTTTCCGAGCGGACAGAAGATCGCACACAAGTTGATCGAACCTCATCTGCCGCTCCCACACATGCCTGCGGGCAACGCGCCCGCCCGCAAGGTTGACAACAAAGCGTATCACATCCTTGCAGACACACAGCGGCACAAGAACGTACGGCTGTTCCGGTTCCATTCACACATCCTTCAACCGGCCTCACAGATTCACATACACACGTCGCGCTCATTGTTGCCTCCACACGTGTTCGATTCCGCTCCTGAGCGACCAGCGTCATCCACCCAACGATGGCCAACAAAGCCACCCCATACATCATTTTCTTACCCATATCCATTATTAATTAATGATCGGCTCATTGACTTTTCCTCTTCCTTCAAAACAGCCAGCATCTCGAGCATAAAATAACACTTTCTCAGAAAATGTCAAAAAATGAGAAACTGAGACCCATTCAGAAAGTCCCTTTTCCAAATTTATTTCGTAACTTCGTCCGCGAAATATCATATCCCTAGAATAACCATCAAAAACAGTTCTGTACCGTGAAGAAAAATGTTTCCAAAGTGCTAGTCCTGGGTTCGGGTGCGCTTAAAATCGGTCAGGCCGGAGAGTTCGACTACTCCGGTTCGCAAGCCCTCAAGGCCATGAAAGAAGAGGGTATCTCTACCGTACTGATTAACCCCAATATCGCCACCATCCAAACCTCGGAAGGGATCGCCGATAAAGTTTATTTCCTCCCGCTGACCCCTTATTTTATCGAAGAGGTCATCAAAAAAGAACGTCCCGACGGCATTCTGCTGGCTTTCGGTGGCCAAACGGCTCTGAACTGCGGTACGGAACTCTATACCAGCGGCACGTTGGCCAAATACGGTGTCGAAGTATTGGGTACCTCGGTCGAAGCCATCATGAATACTGAAGACCGTGACTTGTTCGTCAAAAAACTCGACGAAATCGGCATCAAAACGCCGCGCAGCATCGCTGTCGACACAATGGATAAAGCCGTCGAAGCCGCTCAGATTATCGGTTTCCCGATCATCGTACGTTCAGCCTATGTATTGGGCGGAATGGGTAGCGGTTTCTGCTACAACATGGACGAATTGAAGGCCTTGGCTGAAAACTCGTTCTCATATGCTCCCCAGATTCTGGTTGAAGAATCGCTCAAAGGCTGGAAAGAGATCGAATTCGAAGTGATCCGCGACAGCAACGACCACTGCTTCACGGTGGCCAGCATGGAAAACGTCGACCCGCTGGGTATCCACACCGGGGAAAGTATCGTGGTAGCTCCGACTTGCTCGCTGGATCAGGAAGAGCTGACCATGCTGCAGGAACTCTCCAAAAAGACGATCCGTCACTTGGGCATCGTGGGCGAATGCAACATTCAATACGCCTTCAACTCCGAAACCGACGACTACCGCGTTATCGAAGTAAATGCCCGTCTGAGCCGTTCTTCCGCTCTGGCCTCCAAGGCTACCGGTTATCCGTTGGCATTCGTAGCCGCCAAACTGGCTATCGGTTATACGTTGGACGAAATCGGTGAAATGGGTACTCCCAACTCGGCTTATGTCGCTCCGGAACTCGACTACATGATCTGCAAAATCCCGCGTTGGGACTTGAGTAAATTCGCCGGCGTCAACCGCCACATCGGATCGAGCATGAAATCCGTGGGCGAAATCATGGCCATCGGGAAAACCTTTGAAGAAATTATCCAGAAAGGGTTGCGCATGATCGGGCAGGGGATGCACGGTTTTGTCTGCAACAACGACCTGTCGTTCGAAAACCTCGACGACGAACTGGCCAACCCGACCGACATGCGTATTTTTGCGATCGCAGTCGCTTTCGAAAAGGGTTACAGCGTCGACCGCATCCACGAACTGACCAAAATTTCGACCTGGTTCCTCCAGAAACTCGAAAACATCTACCGCTACTCGCAAGTCATCGCCAAATTCAATAAAATCGAAGAGATCAGTGCCGATGTACTCCGCGAAGCCAAACGCCTCGGGTTCTCCGACTTCCAAATCGCCCGTCTGGTAGAAAATCCGAGCGGCAACATGGAAAAAGAGGTTATCCGTGTACGCAACTATCGTAAACAGTTGGGCGTACTGCCTTCGGTTAAACGCATCAATACCGTGGCTTCGGAACATCCCGAACTGACCAACTACCTCTACCTGACCTATGACGGTTCACAACACGATATTCCTTACTACCAGAACAAAAAATCGGTGATCGTTCTCGGATCGGGCGCCTATCGGATCGGTAGTTCGGTGGAATTCGACTGGTGTTCGGTCAATGCCGTTCAGACGGCCCGCAAGTTGGGTTACATGTCCATCATGATCAACTACAACCCCGAAACCGTGTCGACCGACTACGACATGTGCGACCGGCTCTACTTCGACGAACTGTCGGAAGAACGGGTGCTGGATGTGATCGACCTGGAACAACCCAACGGCGTGATGGTATCGGTCGGCGGTCAGATCCCCAACAACCTGGCCATGAAACTCTATCGCCAGGGGGTACCCATCCTGGGAACTTCAGCCGTTTCGATCGACCGGGCTGAAAACCGTCACAAATTCTCCTCGATGCTCGACTCGCTGAAGATCGACCAACCGCAGTGGAAAGAACTTTCGTCGATGGACGACATCAACGAATTTGTCGATCGGGTAGGCTTCCCGGTATTGATCCGTCCTTCATACGTACTGTCGGGTGCTGCCATGCGCGTCTGCTACACCAAACAGGAAATGGAACACTTCCTGGGCATTGCAGCCAAAGTATCGAAAGAATATCCGGTTGTGGTGTCGGCCTTCCTGGAAAACGCCAAGGAAGTCGAATTCGACGCCGTAGCCCATGCCGGTGAAATCATCGAATACGCCATTTCGGAACACGTGGAATTCGCAGGGGTTCACTCCGGTGACGCCACGCTGGTCTTCCCGGCTCAAAAGCTGTACTTCGAAACCGGCCGCCGGATCAAGAAAATCAGCCGTCAGATCGCCAAAGAACTCAACATCACCGGTCCGTTCAACATCCAGTTCCTGGCCAAGAACAACGAAATCAAGGTGATCGAATGTAACCTGCGGGCATCGCGCAGCTTCCCGTTCGTTTCGAAGATTCTCAAACGCAACTTTATCGAAACGGCTACCCGCGTCATGCTGGACGCTCCCTACACCAAAGCCGATAAGACCATCT
>JAHZDG010000010.1:31193-34611 GCA_019422485.1 Alistipes sp.
ACTGCATCGGGGTGAAAGCCTCTCAGTTCTCGTTCGCCCGTCTGTTGCAGGCCGACCCCATCCTGGGCGTCGACATGACCTCGACCGGCGAAGTAGGCTGCCTGGGTGACGACTTCAACGAAGCCTTGTTGAACGCCATGATTTCGGTCGGATACAACATTCCCAAGAAGAACGTCATGATCTCTTCGGGTACAGCCAAGTCGAAAGTCGACATGCTGGAAGCCTGCGGCGAACTGGACAAACGCGGCTATACGATCTACGCCACCGAAGGAACGGCTCAGTTCCTCAATAATAATGGTGTCAAAGCCATCGCCGTAGCTCACGCCGACGAAAACAAGGATACCAACGTTACCCAGATGATCGCCGACAAAGTGTTCGATCTGGTGGTTAACATCCCCAAAGATCACACGACCCGCGAAATCACCAACGGGTTCCGCATCCGTCGTGCCGCCATCGACCACAACATTCCGTTGATCACCAACGCCCGACTGGCAGCCGCCTTCATTCACGCCTTCTGCACGATGAACATGAGCGACATCGCCATCAAGTCGTGGGACGAATACAAATAGTATAGGCTGATCCTCCCTGGAGGTTCACGTACTTCTTACCTGATCAATCCCCCTCTTTGCAGGGGGATTGATGGTAAAAAACAACCACTAAAAGTACTGAAACCGAATTTAGTACGTTTTATAACTAATTACACGAAAACAACGAGATGGATATCAGTGCGGTAGTTAACGGTCCTGCTCAATGGACGATTTTGGTGCTGTGCGCCATCATCATCGGAATGTCGAAAACCGGCATCCAAGGCATCACGACTTTGGCCATTCCGATTCTGGCGCTGGTTTTCGGAGGAAAACCTTCGACAGGTATCATCCTGCCCATGTTATGTATGGCTGATTTCATGGCCGTCGCCTATTACCGACGCGATGCCCAATGGAAATACATCCTGCGGTTGTTGCCGTCGGCCATCGCCGGCTTCTTCGTCGCTCTGGCCGTGGACAAACTCATTCCTGCCGATGAGTTCAAACGACTGATGGCGCTGTGCATTCTAGCCGGTATCGGCGTGATGTTCTGGACCCGAAAGGTAGGGAAAGAAAACACCGTATCCTCGGCCTGGTGGTACGGTCCGCTGTTCGGTCTGCTGGGAGGTTTCACTACCATGATCGGCAACGCCGCCGGACCGATCATGTCGGTCTATCTGTTGTCGATGAACCTGCCAAAAAACTCCTTCGTAGGAACAAGCGCCTGGTTCTTCCTAATCGTTAACCTGCTAAAAGTGCCCCTGCAGATCTTTGCCTGGGAAAACATCTCCTGGACCACCTTTGCGGTCGATGTGATGTTATTGCCGGCCATTGCCGTGGGAGCCGTATTGGGTATCTGGCTGGTCAAACGACTGCCCGAAAGCAAATACCGCACACTGATCATTTGGCTGACGATTCTCTCGACCCTGATGCTGCTGTGGTAAACCGATTCAACTAAAAACTGTACGACTATGGAATGTGGATACTATGATTTTCAAGTTCAACCTCGGGAAGTAGACCTCACCAAACGAGCCACCCTGATCGCCTTGGGCGACCACATTCTGCACACCGCCGGAGAAGATGCCGATCGGAACGGATTCGGTATCCGGAACCTTCACGAACACAATATTTCGTGGGTGCTGTCCCGATTCGCCATCGAAGTGGACCGGCAACCCGATGAATACGAAACGTACCGGATTCAGACCTGGGTGGCCGAAGTCAGCCGGGTAATGACTACCCGTAACTTCATTCTATGGGACAAGAACGGGAAGGAAATCGGCCGGGCATCGAGTCTGTGGGCCATCATTGACATGCAGAGTCGTCAGGCATTGGACCTGCGTTCCAACGTACAGTATACCGATGTGGTCGTACCGCTCGAATTTCCCATGCAACGCCCGGCCCGCATCGGAGCGATCACGGGAACCTGGAGCGAAGAACATACGGTGCGTTACAGCGACATCGACTTTAACCAACATGCCAACAGCATGAAATATGTCGAGTGGATGACCGACCTGTTGCCGCTGGAAAAAATGACCTCCGGACGTCTCTTCCGCATCGACATCAACTACCTGCACGAGACACGTTACGGAGACCGATTGACGATCGCCGCCGAAGATACCGAAACCTGCAGCCGTTTCGAAGTGAGACGCCAGGACGGCAGTGCTGCGTGCCGAGCCATGATCCAATGGAAGTAACCTATAAAAACAAGAGATGATGAAAATGATGAGAAAGTATGGTGTAAGCGCCTTCATGCTCTTAATGCTGAGTTTTTCTATTTGCCGGGCCGAAAAGCCTGAATCGATTGAACTGTTCAACGGGAAAAATTTAAAATACTGGATTCCCTATCTACAAAGTGCCTCACAAGATTCACGTCAGGAATTTTATGTCGAAAACGGCGTCATCCATCTGAGCGGACAGTTCGGATACCTCCGCTCCGAAGATGAATACGAAAACTACAAACTGAATCTCGAATGGCGTTGGCCCGATACAACCTCCAACAGCGGTATTTTCCTGCATTTGGCGCCTACGTTTAAAATTTGGCCCGAAAACTTCGAATGCCAGCTCAAAGCTGGTAATGCCGGCGACATTTATGTGTCGGGGGAAATCACCTGTGACCAATACGCCGGAGAAGAGGGAGAAAATCCGGTGATCGTCAAACAAAACCCTTCCAACGAAAAACCTTGCGGAGAATGGAATCAGGCCGAAATCTTCTGCACAGGCGATACCATCACGGTCTATATCAACGGAGAGTTGCAGAACCAGGTAACCGGGCTTTCGCGCACCAAAGGTTTCATCGGACTGCAAAGCGAGGGCTATCCCGTTGAATTTCGGAACATTGTGCTGACGCCCATCGCCCGTCCTCAGACCGAAACTCCGTCAACGGACAAAAAGGGAGCCAACAAAGAGGAAATCGACAAACCGAAAAAAGAGAAAAAGGCAAATAAGAAATCGGAACAACCCGAAGAAACATCCCCTGAAAAGGCTGAATAAACAGAGAGCGGAGTCCCTTTGTTTTCAGAATCGGGACGAAAATCGTACCTTTGCGCCTCATTTAGGAATACAGACAAACCATGATCACAGTTTCAAATCTGGAAGTTCAATACGGCAAACGCGTTCTGTTTAAAGACGTCAATCTGAAATTCACCCCGGGCAACTGCTACGGGGTGATCGGCGCCAATGGGGCCGGCAAATCGACCTTTCTGAAGGTGCTGAGCGGGGAGGTGACTCCAACCCGAGGTTCAGTGGCTTTCGGTCCGTCGGAACGACTTTCCGTCCTCAAACAGGACCACTTCGAATATGACCAATATACGGTTCTCAACACCGTGCTGATGGGTCACCAGCCGCTCTGGCAGCTGATGCAGGAAAAAGAAGCGCTGTATGCCAAAGCCGACTTT
>JAHZDG010000010.1:34625-77509 GCA_019422485.1 Alistipes sp.
AACTGGAGGAAAAATTCGCCGAAATGGACGGCTGGAATGCCGAAAGCGATGCAGCCGAACTGCTCAGCGGTCTGGGCATCAAGGAACAACTCCACTACGAACTGATGGGGAATCTCAACCCCAAAGAGAAAGTCCGCGTTCTGTTGGCGCAGGCACTGTTCGGGAAGCCCGACAATCTGCTGTTGGACGAACCGACCAACGACCTCGATGTCAATACGATCATGTGGCTGGAGAACTATCTGTCCAACTACGAAAACACCGTACTGGTTGTTTCTCACGACCGTCACTTTCTGGACTCGGTGAGCACCCATATCATCGACATCGACTACAGCGACATCAATCTGTTTGCAGGGAACTACAGCTTCTGGTACGAATCCAGCCAGTTGGCCGCCCGCCAACAGGCCAACCAAAACAAGAAAGCCGAAGAAAAACGCAAAGAGCTGTTGGAGTTCATCCAGCGGTTCAGCGCCAACGTCGCCAAATCCAAACAGACCACTAGCCGCAAGAAAATGCTTGAAAAACTGACGATCGAAGAGATCAAACCTTCGATGCGCAAATATCCGGGCATCATCTTCCAACCCGAGCGCGAAGCCGGCACCAAAATTTTGGCCGTGGATGGTCTGAGCAAAACCGTCGGAGGCGAAAAGCTTTTCGACAACGTTTCGTTCACGATCGAAAAAGGCGAAAAGGTGGTGTTCCTGTCACGTGAACCGCGTGCCGTCACCGCACTGCTGGAGATCCTCGCCGGAAACGATCAACCCGACAGCGGTATGATTGAGTGGGGGGTTACGATCAATTATGCCTACCTGCCTTTGAACAATACGCCGTTTTTCAATACCGACCTGAATATTGTCGACTGGTTGGCACAGTTCTCGACCGATACCAGCGAACTCTATCTGAGAGGTTATCTGGGCAAGATGCTATTCAGCGGCGAAGAAATCTATAAAAAGGTGAGCGTGCTGTCCGGGGGCGAAAAGATGCGATGCATGATCGCGCGCATGATGATCCAACAGGCCAATACGCTGGTGCTCGACTCGCCGACCAACCACCTCGACCTGGAATCGATCCAAGCCTTCAACAACGCATTGATCTCGTTTAAGGGCAATATTTTGATGACCTCGCACGACCACGAATTCATCAACACGGTGGCCGACCGCATCATCGAAATTACGCCGCGAGGCATGATCGACAAATACATGACCTACGACGACTATCTGTTTGACGAAAAGGTGCAACAGAATCTGGAACGTCTTTACGCCAAATAATCTTCCTCTTAGAAACGTTCGATCCTCTCCGGGTCGAACGTTTTTCAAACAAGGGTACCCCGTTCAGCACTTCGGTTCCGGAGGGAAGATCGCTATCCAAATATTTTTCCAATCTTTGCCCTCGGTCTTCTCTTGAACTTCTTAACATCCACATCTATGATGAATCGGTTTCTTGCCTTAAACGTTTGGATGATTTTCGGACTGTTCATCATGCCGGGCCTCCGGGCACAAAGTGCGTCCGACTCGGTGGCGCTGGTCCACGCTCCGTGGAAAACGGAACACCCTCAAGCCGGATTGACGATCCGAAAAGTATCCCTCGAACTGTTCGGGGCTCCGCAGCAGATTTTCTGTTTGGAAATAGACCCCTCGCTATATCGTCTGGCAGTTGTACAGGATCGGATACGACGAACTCCCGGCAAACAGGGCCGTCGTTCCGGAGCTCGTGCCGCCATCAACGGGGGCTTTTTCATCACCCGTACCCGTCAGGCCATTGCCAACGATTTTCTGAAAATCGACGGACAGGTCATTCCTTCTGCCAACGGAGGAAATCGTGCCGGAATCGGCATCACAGACTCCGGTCTCCTCGAATTTATCTACTTGCCCGACCCGAAAAACAGCGATACGCTCTGGCATGCCGCGTACCGTGACGTATTGATCGCAGGCCCCATGTTACGCTTCAACCATCGCACAATTCCCAACACCAATCCGGCCCGCCATCCCCGGTCACTCATCGGTCAAACCTCCGACGGCAACTGGTGTCTGCTGGTAGTTGACGGACGACGCCGAAAAGCTGCCGGAGTCAGCTTATCCGAACTGGCATTTATCGCCCGTCTGCTGAACATGGAATCAGCACTCAATCTGGATGGCGGAGGCTCATCAGCCCTGTGGTTCAAAGGGAAAGGAAACCTGAACCGCCCCTCGGACCGCATCGGATTTATCCGGTTTCCTCGTCCCGTAGCCAACTGCATACTCGTTCTCCCCAATAACGACTTCTGACCGCACAAACAAGACTTTACGGGTTCGATACACATATCATTTTCCACTCCTACAAACAAATAACGGGCGCCCTTAATGAGGCGCCCGTTTTATAACATACAGAGTCTATTTAAGCCGCCAGCCAACCAAACAAAAGCGAGGCCATCACCAGCGTCACCACAATATTAAATCCCTGTGCGACCAAAAAGGTCGTGATATAGCGTCGGTTTTCGGCTTTGAAAAGGAAGCGGAAATCGGTTTCCAGCCCAATGCACACAAAGGCAAGCGAGAACATTACCTCACGCATTCCCTTGGCCAGAGAACCCAGACTCTTGGCCTGTTCGACCGAAAAGCAAAAGCTGAAAATCAACGACGCCAACACAAACCCGACCACAAATTTCGGGAAGCGATCCCACAACACCCGAGGAGTAGGGCGTTCGGTTTGATTCGTTCCCCGCAACGACCAATAGATCGAGATCACAAAGGCAGCCACCCCCAACAGAACATTTTGGGATGACTTGATAATCACGCTGTAAGTTTCAGCTACTTCACCTAAAAATTTACCGGACGCCACCACGGCTCCGGTCGTATCGATCGTACCGCCCATCCAGGCGCCGGCGACCTCTTGAGAAAGCCCCAACCATTGCGCCAATAACGGCATCAGATACATCATGGGAATCGCCACAACCAGCACCAGGGATACCACCAGCGACAACTTCTTACTGTCCCCTTTGATCGCGCCACAGGTTGCGATGGCCGCCGAAACACCACAGATCGACACCGCACTGGAGAGCATCACCCCCATTTCAGGATCTACTTTCATCTTTCCGGACAGCCAAAAGGTAAAGTACCAGACACTGAAAACCACCACCAGACTCTGAATGATTCCCCAGAAGCCGGCCTCCATGATTTCACCGAAAAGCACCGAAGTACCCAACAGCACCAATCCTATTTTAATATAATATTCGCTGCGAACCGCGGGTGTCAGCCATTTCGGCAGTCCGATCGTATTGCGAATCAACAACCCGAGGGCCACCGAAAAAAACACCGATTCCAGACCGATTTTCTTCACGAAACCGAGTCCGCACACATACATAGACAAGGCGGCGATCAGGAAAATACCGATAAACGCCGGAATAAACCCTTGTAGACGTTCACCTAGCCATCGAAGGCCCAGTCCGGCGAACAGCAAGGCAATCAGGAACATTCCTCCGATTTTCAACCAGGCGTCAACCCCGGTCAGGGTTTTGGGAAAAGACGGAATCAGTCCCGGAAAGACGATAATCACCCCCATCAGGACCAAACCCATGATCGTAGCGACCCAGTCTTCGTTTTTGAACTGAAGTAGAAATTTATTCGACATAATTCTTGCGGAAATTTTTGATGCGAGGCGAAAATACACAAAAGAACAAAGGTAAACCAGAGTCACTCTGCAAAATACGATTTTATACGTAGCTCAACGTCGGTACAAATGCTCAAACGAACTATTTTTTGTAGCTTTGCCGGAAAGCCTTTTTTCTTTTCGCCGTATGATTAAATATTTCATTGGGGTGCTGGCCCTGCTCGCCCTGGCACTCGACGGATGGATCTATCGCCACCTGAAAAGCCGCTTGCACAACACCCTTTGGATCCATAAACTCTATTTGGGACAAGCCATTGCCCTGGATGTCGTGATTGTGCTGGCCCTGATCTTCTACCGACAAGCAATCAACACGCCCGACAGTCCGTACGGTCTGCTGATTCTCTGGGTGATCTGTCTGTTCTTTCTGTCGATTCTTCCGAAATTCATCTATATGTTGTGCGCCTCCATCGGACATCTCGTTGACCGATTGCGGGGCCGCAAATCCCACGGTCTCTCGATCATCGGATTGATCGCTGCGGGATGTGTGCTGGGGATCATGCTGTGGGGCGCCACCGAAGGGCGAAGCCGCATCCGGGTTACCGAAATCGAAATTACATCCGACAAGCTCACCGCCGCTTTCGACGGATACCGTATCGCTCAGATCTCCGACATCCATCTGGGAAACTACTCCCGCCACAATACACTGATTGAACGAGTCGTCCAAAAAATCAACACCCTGCATCCCGATCTGATCGTCTGCAGCGGCGACCTGGTCAATCTATCGGCCCGGGAATTGACTCCTCACTACCAGGAAATTCTGGCCGGATTGCAAGCGCCCGACGGAGTCGTTTCCGTCCTCGGCAATCACGACTTGGGCTTTTACATGCGAGAAAATTCCACCTTTACGCCACAGGAGAGTGTGCGCCTGCTGATCGAAAAACAGCAAGCCATGGGATGGCACCTGCTGCAAAATGAAACCATCTATGTGCAACGGGGAACGGACAGTCTGTCGGTTTCCGGGGTCAAATATCCCCGCGACGGCCACCATAACGGCCGGGACAGTGGGCTGGGAGGGTGCGACCTGAAGGCTACCTATCGTCATGTTCCCGATTCGTTATTCAACCTGATGGTCTCCCATACCCCACAAAATTGGGACGATATCCGAACACAAACTCCTGCCGATCTGACCTTGGCCGGTCATGTGCATGCTATGCAGATGAAATGGCCCTATGGCCACAGGGGATGGTCTCCGGCCCGCTGGATGTACGATCGTTGGAGCGGTCTCTATGAAGAAAAGGGGAAATATCTCTATGTCAACGACGGAATCGGGTATGTGATGTATCCGATGCGCATCGGGACCCGCCCCGAAATTACGTTGATTACGCTGCGAAGTACTCTGTCTCGCTAAGAAGCCAATTTCAGGCCGATAACCCCGATAATAATAAGCGCTGCGGAGAACAATCGCCAAAAACTGGCAGAATCGCCGAAAAAAAGAATCCCCGCCAATAGGGTTCCCACAGCACCGATGCCGGTCCACACCACATAGGCAGTGCCGATTGCAATCTGCCGCTGTGCCAAATAGAGCAGAAACACACTGAGGCTCATCGAGACAACTGCAAACAAAATGCCCCAGAGTTTGACTTGCATTGTTTGAGAAAATTTGAGTCCCAGTGCCCAGCCCATTTCGAACAGGCCACCTAAAATCAAATAAAACCAAGCCATGATGTTAAATTCGTTCGGTTTAGCGGAACGAAGGTAATGCTTTTGGTAAAAAAACTGCTATATTTACGGTCAAATTTCAAAAAACGCTTTTCAATTCAACGTTCCATGAAAAAGCCCATCAAAATCGGACTACTACTCAAAATTGTTATCGCCATTATCCTCGGTTTAGTTTGCTCGCTATTCATGCCCGAAGGATTCGTGCGCGTCTTTGTGACCATCAACTCTATTTTCAGCAACTTCTTGGGCTTTGCCATTCCGCTGATCATTCTCGGCCTGGTGGCCCCGGGCATTGCAGACCTGGGAAGCGGAGCCGGCAAACTGCTGGGTATTACAGCCCTGATCGCTTATGTATCGACCATTATCGCCGGTTATTTCTCCTATTTCGGGTGTATGGCCACGTTCCCTTACCTGCTTCCTGACGGAGGTCCCCACGTGGTCGGAGGTGCTGCCTCTGCCGCCACATCGGCAGCCGGACAGCTCGATCTGACAGGGAAAGTAATCGAACCGTTTTTCACCATCGCCATGCCGCCGCTCATGGATGTCGTGTCAGCCCTGATTCTCTCCTTCATTCTGGGATTGGGATTGGCTGCCATGCCGGGTCGCGCCTTCAAGGATGTGCTGAACGAATTCGGTGAAGTGGTCAATATGCTGATCGCGAAAGTCATTATCCCCATTCTGCCGCTTTATATTTTCGGTATTTTCCTCAAAATGGGCGCCGAAGGACAAGCCGCCAGCATCATGTCTCTGTTCATGAAGGTGATCGTACTGATCTTCATTATGCACATTTTGCTACTGCTGTTCCAATACGCCATTGCCGGTATCGTTTCCAAACGTAATCCGCTAAAAATGCTGAAAACCATGTTGCCGGCCTATATGACCGCTTTGGGAACGCAGTCTTCAGCCGCTACGATTCCGGTTTCGCTCGCCCAAACCATCAAAATGGGCGTCAATCCCGACCTGGCCGGTTTCGTCGTACCGCTTTGCGCTACGATCCACCTTTCGGGCAGTATTCTGAAAATCGTGGCCTGCGCACTGGCCATCATGTGGATTACCCCGGATACGCTGCCCATCACCTTCGAACTGTATACCGGATTTATCCTGATGCTCGGCATCGCTATGGTAGCGGCTCCGGGTGTACCGGGAGGGGCTATTATGGCCGCATTGGGGTTGCTGGCCTCGATTCTGGGATTCGACAACGACCTGCAGGGGCTGATGATCGCCTTGTATATCGCCATGGATAGCTTCGGCACCGCAGGCAACGTAACCGGTGGAGGTGCCATCGCCCTGATCATGGATAAGATCTATCGTAACATGAAGAAAAAAGAGGCAGCTCAAAATACAACAGCAGCGGCCTAACTAAACAGACTGTCTTCGCAGGAGACCATACTCCCATGAAAAAAATCGCAGCCCAAATTCTCATTCTGTTTTCCGGTGCACTGATGCTGGTACTGTCCGTACTGCCGCATCATCACCACGGAGACATCATCCACTTCGGGGTGGTTGATCGCTGCGAGAGCTGTCTGGATTGTCGTGAAAATGCCCGACAGGGACAATGGGATCTCATCTCTCACCGGCACGATCACTCTTCTGAATCGGATGCCGATTGCGACCTGCGTCAACTGTTTGTCATCTCGGCTCGAGACGAACATCTTTTACCTATATACCACGGTAGCGGAGCGGACGATCCACTCGGATCGCCGCTCTTCTTCCCGGTGGTTCTGTTCGACCGTTTAGCATTCGAACCTTGCCAACCTGAACTCCTCACCGTCTATTGCGTACCCGCTTCCGAACGCCTGCACAACGGGCAGGGGAGAGCGTGCACGGGACTGCGAGCCCCTCCTTTCCTCATTGCTTAAGACTCCGGTTTCACTCCATTGAAACCCGCTCGATTCACACCTGAACCGAGCTTATCATGTATTGACATCACAATCTTTAAGCAATGAAAAAAATCTTTTTAATCGCTACCATATCGACAGGTCTGCTGCTGGGTTGCGGAAACCACAACCATGAATCTCACGCCGAACACGATCACGATCACGCTGCAGAGACCGCTGAAATCCACGATCACGATCTGCACGATCATGCTTCGGAAGATCACGATCATGCCTCCGAAACCGGAGAGGAACACGCCGGCCACCATCATGAAAATGAAGGGGCTCACAGCGGAGAAATTATCTTCACGCAAGCCCAGGCAGCGGCTGCGACCGACTTTGCCCTGGATACCGTGAAATCAGGCTCCTTCCATGGCATCATTCCTGCCAGCGGTCAGATTCTGACAGCCCAGGGGGATGAAGCGACGGTTGTGGCCTCCTTCAGCGGAATCATCAGCCTACCTGCCAAAAAGCTGGTTCCGGGAACTGCAGTAACTAAAGATGAAACCCTCTTTTATGTCTCTTCAAAAGAGATCGCCGAAGGGGACTATGCCACCCGTACCGAGGCGGCCTATCAACAGGCTAAAGCCAACTATGAACGGGCTCAAAAACTGATTGGCGACCGAATCATTTCTCAAGCCGACTTCGAAGCTGCCAAAACCGCCTATGAAACCGCTCTGGCAGCCCGAAAGGCACTCGGCGACAAAATCTCCCAGCAAGGAACGGCCGTCAAGGCCCCGTTGAGCGGTTTTATCAAAAACCTGAGCGTAACCGAAGGACAATACGTCGAAGTCGGACAGCCGTTGGCCGTCATTTCGCAAAACCGCCGGCTGGTTCTGCAGGCCGAGGTTTCACAACGCTACCACCATCTGCTCTCTTCGATCCGAAGTGCCAATTTCTTAACCCCTTATGACGGGCAACTCTACACGCTGGGCGAACTCAACGGCCGGTTGCTTTCGATCGGGAAGGCTTCGGACGGACGATCGGCCTACCTGCCCGTTACGTTCGAATTCGATAACCGTGGCAATATGCTGCCCGGATCGTTTGTGGAAATCTACCTGATTGCCGCTCCGATGGCCGATGTACTCACCGTACCGGTTTCGGCTCTTACCGAAGATCAGGGCAACTATTTCGTATACGTACAACTGGATGCCGAAGGCTATCGTCGCCAACAAGTCACCCTGGGTCCCAATGACGGTCAAAACGTACAGATCCTTTCGGGTCTGAAAGCCGGAGATGTTGTGGTCAGCCAAGGAGCCACTCTGGTCAAAATGGCCTCGTTCTCGGGAGCGATTCCTCATGGTCACACCCACTAATCCGCTCCCGCCATGCTGAATAGAATCATCAATTACTCATTACACAACCGTCTGTTGGTAATGATCATAGCGGCTTTGGTGACCGGCGTCGGTCTCTATACCGCCAACCGCATGGAAGTCGACGTATTTCCGGACCTGAACGCCCCGACGGTCGTGGTAATGACCGAAGCGCTCGGAATGGCACCCGAAGAGGTCGAACGTACCGTAACCTTTCCGATCGAAACGGCCGTCAACGGAGCCACCGACGTGCGCCGGGTACGTTCCAGTTCGACCACCGGTTTTTCAATCGTTTGGGTGGAATTCGACTGGGGCACCGATATCTACCGGGCCCGACAGATCGTCTCCGAAAAACTCAGTACCTTGGGCGAAACCCTGCCCGACAATGTCGGCACGCCCGTATTAGGCCCTCAATCCTCCATTTTGGGCGAACTGATGATCGTGGGACTGACCGCCGACACCACTTCAATGCAGGAACTGCGTACCCTGGCCGACTGGACCCTGCGTCCCCGCTTGTTGTCAACCGGCGGGGTTGCTCAGGTAACCGTCATCGGCGGTGACATCAAGGAGTATCAGATTCTGCTCGACCCTCAGCGTATGAAACACTACGGGGTTTCGGTCGAAGAGGTCCTGTCCGTGGTCGACAACCTGAGCCGCAACGCCAACGGCGGGGTATTGAACCAGTACGGCAACGAATACATCATCCGTGGCATGCTTTCCACGACCTCGACCAACGAAATCGCCAAATCGGTGGTCAAGACTGTTGACAACAATCCGGTTTTGCTGGAACATATTGCCGATGTACGCATCGGGGCCAAGACCCCCAAAGTCGGTGTCGCCTCGGAGAAGGGCAAAGCGGCCGTTTTCCTGACCATCACCAAACAACCGAACTCCAACTCGCTGGAACTGACCGAAAAACTGGATGCCGCCATCGCCGAAATGCAGGCCCAGCTTCCTGCCGACATCCACATTTCGACCGATGCTTTCCGTCAGGCCCGGTTCATCGAAAATTCGATCGACAACATCCAGAAAGCCTTGCTGGAAGGGGCGGTCTTCGTCGTCATCGTGCTGTTCTTCTTCCTGATGAACGCCCGCACGACACTCATCTCCCTGATCGCTCTTCCCTTATCGCTGCTGGTCGCCATTTTGGTGCTCGAAGCCCTGGGATTGACCATCAACACCATGAGTCTGGGAGGGATGGCCATTGCGATCGGTTCGCTGGTGGATGACGCGATTATCGACGTTGAAAATGTATTCAAACGATTGCGGGAAAACTTCCAGCGCCCCAAAGCCGAACGACTTCCGACACTGAAAATCGTTTACGAAGCCTCTACGGAAATCCGCAGCTCGGTTGTCAACGCCACTTTCATTACCATCGTCGCCTTCATTCCGCTGTTTTTCCTGAGCGGGATGGAAGGACGCATGCTTCGTCCGTTGGGAATCTCCTTCATCGTCGCACTGTTCGCCTCGATGATCGTCGCCGTGACGTTGACTCCGGTGTTGTGCAGCTACCTGCTGACCGGAGAGAAAACCCTCCGTCACAGCGAAAAAGAACCGTTTCTGTCCCGCTGGCTCAAGAGGATCTACCGCCCGGCCCTGGAATGGGTTCTGTGCCATAAACGAATCATCTTGGGAAGCACCTTAGCGCTGTTCATCGTCTCGCTGGTTATCTTCCTGGGGCTTGGACGCAGTTTTCTTCCCTCCTTTAACGAAGGTTCGCTAACGATCAATGTGGCTACCATGCCGGGTGTCACCCTCGAAGAATCGAACCGCATCGGACAAAGCGCCGAACGCATTCTGATGTCCATTCCCGAAATCCAGACCGTCGCCCGCAAAACCGGACGAGCCGAACTGGACGAACATGCGCTGGGGGTCAATGTGTCTGAAATCGAAGCACCCTTCCTGCTCGACAAACGCTCCCGCAGCGAATTCATGGCTGACGTCCGCCAGAAACTGAGCATACTGCCGGGTGTCAACATCGAACTGGGACAACCCATCTCGCACCGCATCGACGCCATGCTGTCGGGGACCCAAGCCAACATCGCCATCAAACTGTTCGGTACCGATCTGAACCAGATGTTCAGTCTCGGCACCCAGATTCGCAACGCCATCGCCGGCGTGGAAGGCATCGCCGACCTGAATGTCGAACAACAGATCGAACGTCCCCAACTGCAGATCCGTCCCCGACGCGAAATGCTGGCCCGTTACGGAATCACGCTGCCGCAATTCTCCGAATTCGTCGAAGTGGCTTTGGCCGGTCGGGTCGTCTCACAGGTGTACGACCAGGGCCGCTCGTTCGATGTCACCGTCAAGGTCAACGACCGGGATCGCGACGACATGGAGGCAATCGGCAATCTGTGTATCGAAGGCGCTTACGGCAAAGTACCTCTGAATTATATCGCCGATATCGTCTCCACCTCGGGGCCCAACACCATCAGCCGCGAAAACGCCCAACGTAAAATCGTCATTTCGGCCAACGTTTCGGATCGTGACCTGCGGGGCGTCGTCAACGACATCCAGCGCATCGTCGACGAACAGATCGTCCTGCCGGAAAACTACCACATCGAATACGGCGGACAATTCGAAAATGAAGCCAATGCCTCCCGGATTCTGCTGCTATGTTCAATCGTTTCGCTGCTGATCATCTACCTGCTGCTCTTCCAGGAGTTCAGGAGCATGACCATCTCCGGGGTTATCATGCTCAACCTGCCGCTGGCCCTGATCGGAGGCGTGCTGAGCCTGTGGGTTACTGCGGGAGAACTGAGTATTCCGGCCATCATCGGTTTCATCTCACTGTTCGGGATCGCCACCCGCAACGGGATTCTGCTCATCTCGCACTACAACCACCTGCGTAACGAAGGTCTCTCTCTGCATGACAGTGTCGTTCAAGGCTCGCTCGACCGTCTGAACCCCATTCTGATGACGGCGCTGACCTCGGCTTTGGCCCTGATTCCGCTGGCTTTGGGCGGCGATCTGCCGGGCAACGAGATCCAAAGTCCGCTGGCCAAAGTCATTTTGGGCGGATTGCTCAGCTCGACCCTGCTCAACGGATTCATCATTCCGATCGTCTACCTGATTGTGAACCGTAAAACCAAAACCGCATGAAACGACTAATGCTCATGATGGCTTGCCTGCTCCCGGTCGGGAGTACGCTTGTCGCCCAAAATACCATCCAAGATGTGCTGATTCGGGTCGAACAGGCTTCGATCGCCATGGAAGCCCAACGCAAACTGACCGAAGCCCAAAAGCTGGAAGCCAAAACCGGCAATTATCTTTCGAACCCGTCGGTAGGCTATGAAAGCATGTGGGGGAGTGGGGAGAACCGCGGCAATGCCGGAGAATTGTCAGTTGTACAGGCCTTCGATTTCCCGAGCGCCTACGGCAACCGCAACAAAATCGCTCGTCTCAAAGGGGAAATGTACGAACAGGAACGCCAGGCATTCCGACGCCAACTGCTGCTGGATGCCCAAATGGCCTGTTTGGAAATCATCTATTTGAGACAACAGGAAGCCCTGTTGAACGAACGTCTGACCAACGCCCAGAAGCTCTCGCAGGCGTATCAACAAAAGCTCGAAGCCGGAGATGCCAATATCATTGCCATCAATAAAATCAACATCGAAAAGTTGAACGCCCAAACCGCCCTGAGTCTCAATGGAACCGCCCTGCGCAGCAAGCTCGAACAACTCTCCAATATGGTGGGCGGGGAGCCTATCGAATTCAATGTACAGGAATACTCCCCGGAACCGGAATTACCCCCATTGAGTATGATCGAAGAGCAGTACCTGGACAACGATCCGACTTTGCAGGCTTTGGAGCAGGCTTACGGTATCGACCAACAGAGCATTGCACTCAATCGGTCGTTGTCGTTGCCTCAGTTCGAGGTAGGGTACCGGCAGAATTTCGGCATGGAGGGCAAAGCCAAAGGTTTTCTGGTTGGCATTTCCGTTCCTTTGTTCGAGAACAAAAACAAGGTCAAGGCTGCCAAAGCCCGCAGCTTTTTCTCACAGACCCAACTGCAAAGTTCCAAGCTGAATCTCAAAACCGAGCTCAAACAGCTCTATGAACAGGCCCAGACCTTACAACGTTCCGGCCGGGAGCTCAGACAGCTGTTGAGCCACCAAAACAACCTGGAAATTCTGCAAAAAGCGCTCGATGCCGGCCAAATCGACATCATCGAATATTTCACCGAAGTCAACGTGCTGTTCGAAAGCCGAGCTCAATTGCTCACCATCGAACGGGACTTCCGACTGGCTACCGCACAACTGTTCCGCTACACGCTGTAACAGACCGTAACGAGACCGTCGTTCAATTTGGGGCCGATCCAAATACAAATCACGGTCGCTCCCAAAGCCAAGACAGCAAGCCTGGCACTACGGTCTCCGTCGGAGCAAACACAAAAAAGAGACGCACCCTTGCAACAGGGTGCGTCTCTTTTTATGGTTCACTCATGAATCAGCTTTGTGAAGAGGTCGCCTGCTGAGCGGCATAATCCTGAACCGCTTTCATGACACGCAACAGATTTCCGCTCCAGATTTTCTCAATATCTTCTTCGGAATAACCCCGACGCAACAATTCGATGGTAATATTCTTTAACTGAGCGGCATTTTTGCAATCCGACAACTGACCGCCTCCATCAAAATCGGTTCCGATGCCTACATGATCGATTCCGACCAAACGAACCACATGATCGATGTGATCGACAGCCTCCGACACCGACGCCAAATTGGGCGGATAGGTTTCATAAATCTGATAGGTATCGGCCCGCTGCTGACGCTGCTGTTCGGGGGTTAAGGGAGCCAGTTCGGCATAGTGCGCCCGCATGGCACTCAAAGCCGAATCCAACTGAGGATTGGGCACATCGGGCCGTACGTAACTGCTCAGAATACACAACTGCATCACCCCGCCTTTTTCAGCCAGAGCCACCAACAAACTGTCGCTCATGTTACGCGGATTGTGACACACCTCCCATGCACACGAGTGCGAAGCCACAACCGGAACGGCACTCAGTTCAATCGCATCAAACGCCGACGCCTCACTCACATGAGAAATGTCGACCATCATCCCGAGACGATTCATGCGTTCAACCACCTGACGGCCGAAATCCGACAAACCGCCATGTTCTTCGACTTTATCATTGGCCGAATCACAGATGTCATTGTTCCGCGTATGGCACAGGGTCATGTAACGAACCCCCAAATCGTAGAAACGATCCAGATTATCCAAATTACGTCCGATGGCATAACCGTTTTCCACCCCGATATACATGGCTCGTTTCCCAGCCTGTTTGATTGCGAGACCGTCTTCAGGGGTGGTTGCCAGGGAAAATTGTTCCGGATGTTCAGCCGCCATGTGCCGAATATCTTCGATCAACGACAGGGTACGCTGTGTAGCCGCCTCCAACGCGAGCGAATCGCGAGCTCCCTGACGAATAAAGGCCGCAAAAAAGGCACCGTCCAATCCGCCGGCCACCATCTTCGGATAATCCACACAAATGCCCGGATTATCCTGCAGCATATCGAATTCCGGCAAACGGAAACGCAACGGCGTGTCGTTATGCGAATCCAAGGTCAACATACGAGCGTGCAACTCATCGGCCCGCTCTTCGAGGGTTTTCTCCCGGCATGAAACCAAGAGAGACAGGGCTAATAATGCCCCGAAACAGGTTTTCCAGTTCATGATTTGTTTTATTTGGGGCTTCAAAATAAAAAATTCTGACGGGGAAACGAAAGAACTGTTAGCCTTTTGTCGATAAATTTCAAGACCTTCAACGCTCTTTCTGTTTTTTAATCAGGAAATAAAATGTATTTTAGTTGTTCAGGAACGACTCTCTCTTATACCGTTCGGAAACATATTATTTTGTATATATTTATACAAATAAAATAAAATTTTAACATCCTCTGGGAATCCGGATTTTTATACTCTATCTTTGTCCCCAACCGGAAGAATCTGCGTTTTTAATTCCAAAGAGTCGACCGGCCTGATATACAATCGATACGTTGCAACCAAGAAGAAACACAAGATGAAAATTGTAGGAGAACCGAAAGCCTTTTTAAGCCAGGAAGCCCGCCAATTGCTCAATCTGTACGAGTCGTTGGGAGAGCGGGCTGAAATCCTGTTGCCCCGTCACATTTTCGACAACCTGACCAGCTTCGTCTCCCTCTGTATGGAGGAACCTGACGATCCGGCCAAACAGCAGGCCGAAATCAACCGCTACCTGCTCAAATTCCGGGAAGATATTCCGGGCTATACGCACGTATCGCTGATGCTCGTGCCGCACAATAACTCCAAAGCCTTTGAACTGAGCAGCAAACGCGGTGAATTTACGAGCAAAATCAATGCCCTGCTCGACACCGACGGCACCGGCCCCGAAGTCAAAAATATTCTTCGCAACATCCGCGACAGCCACGACCTGTCCGTAGGGACACCTCCCATCAACAGCTCGCACATCGACTTCATGTCTCAGGTACAGTTGGGGGGGCATGTCCGCGACCTGCGCAAATACCGGGACGTGATCGGTGTCACGGGTGACATTAATGAAGCCCATTGGAACTACCTGATGGACACGCTCGAACAGATGATCAGCCAAAGTACCCATTACACCACTCAGGCGGAGAAAAAAGACTTTTTGCACCGCAGCCAGTGGGCCGTAAACTTCAAGGGGATGAACGGGATGATCCGCACCGTGGTGTCGGGCAATGCCGACAAGGCGGTGTCGCTGCTGCGCGGCGATGTCTTCAACAAGGATTGCGTGGTGGTGATGGAAAGTCCGTCGCCCGAAGTGCTCTATGAACGTATGACGACCGACACCACTTCGGTGTTCGTTGTCAAGGTAAAGCACGCCCGCATCAATCACTACGCCGGGGAAAAGTGGTTCCCGCTACTGACCCGTCTGGTGATCGTGGACGACTCCAAAGAATCGCGCAGTTCGAACACTTCGCTGGTGTTCTGCTTCCACAACGGCATCATCAACACCCTGAACATCGTTCACACCAAAAAGCTGGGATCTCCGGCCAATACGCAATTGAACCTGCGTCTGATTCTCGAAAACGTCAACCTGAAATACCTGATCGAATTTCGGGAAAAGATCGAAGCTCAGATCGCCGAGTACACCCGCGAACTGAACATTCTGCTCAAAGAACAGACCGGCGAAACCGACAACCTGGAAAAACGCATCACGCTGTTCAAGCTCGACGCCTTCTCGCGTCAGGTGGTGCAGGACAAATATTCGCTGGAAAAACTGCGTGACTTCATCTTCTTCCTGGAAAACTGCCACAAGCAGGACAATAAGAAAATCCAGACCCAGGAGTTGATCGACGAGTTCGAAAGCCGCATGAAACAATATTTCTATGCCGGTAACAAACTCATCGACGTCATCACCATTCTGGAGGGTGGGGGACGCCACCAGATCAAGACTTTCGGCGATTATCTGCGCAGCAAAACATTCAATAACCTGGGCAGCCGTATCCGTTATGCCTGTCAACTGATTCTGGATATCATCCCCAGCTGTTACGAACGGACTCTCCACAACCATTTCCACAAGAACTTTGGCATCAACCTCTTCCTGGAAAAATATCAGGAATACCTGACCAAGACCATCAAGGATGCCGACAACAAGGGGCGGTACGAAAAATTCCTGATCGACCTGGGAATTCGCGACAAATATTTCGCCCTGAGCGAAGAAGACCAAAATATCGTCAAGAATTTCCTGTCGGCACTGGGGAACCTGGATCAGACTTCGGTATCGGATTCGGTGCAGATGATCATTCGCGACCTGCTTTTCAATCCGAACGGGCGGCCCAAACCTTACATTATTTATAATGCCGTACAGGCTTGGGAATACAAAGACCTGCTGCCGGATGACTGCTTCGACGTCAATCCGTTCGACATCGAGATCGAAAACGACGAAAAAGGCCGTTTGGCCTACGATCGACTGATCGACAAGCTGCAACGGATCAAATCGACACTGGCTCTGTTCGACGACAGCGGAAGCCTGTGGGATTTGTTCTGCGAAAACACCACCATCATCATCAACGACCCCAACAACCCGACCGGATACAGCGACTTCAACACCGAAGCGATCAACAACTTTCTGCGCTTCCTGAACAGTTGCAAGATCACCCTGTTCCTGGATGAGGCTTACGCCGAAAGCGTCAAGATCGAGGATCGGGAGATGCCCAAATGGCGGACGATTTCGCGTTATATCATGAACAACATCAACGCCCAGTCTCGCATCAAAGCCATCTCATCGCTCTCGACCACCAAGAACCTGGCCGCTACGGGGGAACGTTTGGGGGCAGTTGCCCTGACGCCTCAGGCCGCCGATTTTGCCAAATACGCCCGCAGCTGCAACAGCGCCGAACACGGCAACAACAACTCGTTGCTGATGCTCAACAATACGCTGGAAACGGCTCAGGTGGCCAAAAGCATCAAAGACCAAATCGAAGCCGAACTGCCTAAAAACGCCTCTCGGTCGAAGATCAAAAAGGCCATTGTCAAATTTATCATCAACCAGATCGACAAGACCGAACAAAATAACGAAATCAGCAAGACCAACCGTCAGTTGCACAAAACCGCCGGTTTCGAAGGGTCTCCGCTGTATCTGTTCCTGTTGGACGAACTGGTTGCCCTGGACAAGCTGGACGTATTGGGCTTGCCGGACGACTTCAAATACCATGACGAACCCTTCTTCGTCTACTACCAACAACGCCTGGTGGAAAACCTGAACCGCTTCCGGGTCAATAAAAACTTCCGCAAGGAATCTCTCACCCGCCAGAAAATGGCTCAGGGTATCGCCAAACGTCTGTTGGAAGAGGCTCCCGAAGGAACTCAGATGGACTATATCCAGTCCGACGGTTCCTACCTGTTCAATTTCCGCATTACGGGACCGTATGCCTATCCCGACCTGTTGCTCTTCTGCCGGGCACTGGCCAAAAACAAAGGGGTCGCCACCGTACCGTACCCTACGGGCTTGATTCGTTTCTCGCTGGGCGGATACATCAATGCTTCACCTCAAGGAATGAAGGTCTTCGCGGCTGAAATCGAAGACGCCTTCTCGATCCTGATCAAATACTGGAGCCGCTTCGCCGCCTTGCGTGCCGATGAAGCCAACAAGGAGAAAGAGAGCAGCGAACTGCTCGCTCAGGTCTTCTATTACCCGAAAGATCAGGATTTCATTGACGCCGTGATCGAAGATTATGCCTTGTCGGCCCGCTACAAAAAGGACAAGGCGCCTTCACTGCAAATCCGCGACGTACGCTCACTCTATCACACTTCACCCGAAAAGAGTGGGGTGACGATCACCACCATCGGCCGTTCGGCCAATTCGGTCATCGAACTGCACGGCGACCTGATCGGTTCCTGCAAGGATGTGTTCGAATTCGTCAAGAGTTCGGCCTTTACCAAAGTGTACGAAAACCTGCTGGCCCAGGTCTACCGCAAGATTCCGGCCCTGGCCGATCTGGATTTCAACAAAGTCAGCTCGAAATACAGCAAAGCGGTCATTCTCAAATATATCACTAACAAACGGACCTTCCAGCCCAATCATCATGTGTTGGATAACCCCGAAGAGAAAAACGTGATGCGAGAGATCTTGATCGAGATGGAAAACCTGCTCTTCTCGGACAGCAAGATGAAGATCCTGGCCATCAACGCCACGGGCAATCCCGAGCTGGACAAAGCCAAACTGGAAGGGTTGAACTCCATCCTCAAGAAGCATATCCGCGAAATTCTGCTGCATTTCAACCTACCGTTCGAGAAGGAGAGTCTGGAACCCAGCCGCCGCGAAATCATTCACGTGGCCGGAGAGTGCTTCGAAGAGATTACGGGTATCAAACTGACCGACCTGAATCTCAATATCTGGATCGACGAATTCATGCGCAACCTGCGTGAAATTCCCGAATTCCGTTCCCTGGAGATCTTCTCTCGCCGCAGCATCGGCTACATCGAGGAGATGATCTATCAGGCCGTCAACAACGCACCCGAAGTTTCGGACAAGATCCTCTATCTCTACCTGCTCCACAACGACGATTCATTCTACAAGCTGGTTTGCAACAAGTTGCAATATTTCAGCCAACGCATCGAAAGCTGTGACGATGGCGAGTTGCGGATGTTTGCCGAAGAGTTTGTCTCGAGCCTGCTGCCCATGGAGTTGCGCGAACTGAGCAACTACATCATGCGCAAAAAGGACATCAAGATCGCCGAAAGCGAAATCTATTCGGTCAGCCGCAAGGTCGTCCGTTTCTACATCAGCATGATCAAACGTACGCGGGGTACGGACTATTACAACCGTTATGCCCACACCATGGTACGTATCGTCGAAACGGCCTTCAAGAAGCAGAACTCCAGTGTCAACGAAATGGTACAGCACGGGATTTCGCTCTACAAAGGGTTCGACATGGAGAACAAGACCCTGGAAACGTTCGACAACGGCCGGATCAGCTGGATCAACGAGCTGATGTCCAAATGCGGCGTCATCTCGTCGGAACAACCCGTCCAGGTACACACCCGCATCGTAACCGACGCCAAAAAGCGCGAATATCCGTTCCACAAGATCGACCGTCTCGAAAGCCGTAAACCGGATGGAGAAATTCCTTCGGACTACCCGGCCGAATACATCCGTTACATCGACACCCGTCCGTCGTCCTCGTTCTTCATGGACCGGCTGGCCCGCTTTGTCGAAAACATGGACTCGGACGACTATCGCTGCAAGGTGGTAAAACACGGGATCGTCAAGGAGTTGGTGATCTTCCAGAAAGGGTATATGAAATACCTGACCGACAACTATCGGCTGAACTACACCGAAGACATCAGCCTGAAAGACATCCGCAATTTCGTGCCGGACGTTATCTCGCTGTTGGGGGCTCCCGAAAAACTGATCTCCTTCCCGCAAATCGGTTACTTCGACATCAAAGGTCCGGCAGGGAATATCAAGACAATCGTCACTCCACTTAAATCGGAAGCCGACTACTTCGGTGACGTCAAAAAACCTCGTCTGACGGTCATCAACGAAAAAGTGAAAGAGATCGGCGGGATTCCGCGCCACGGTTCACTGTTCATGGTTGAAGAAAACGACGGTAGCGTGTTCGTGATCGAAATCAACGGCGACAGCGGGGTAGGCAAGAGTGAAATGATCGCCGCCTTTGTGCTCAAATGGCTGCGCAACAACCTCGAAGGAATCCGTTCGGTGAAGATGATCGCCGGAGACATGTTCCACGAATTCCAGGATGCCGACGGTAACCTTTACGGTATCGGCACCGAAGTAGGGGACTTCTCCCGTACGACGGACTTCGACCCGGACTACATCAAGTACTACAAGTACCTGTTCGAAAGCAGCGCCGACAGTAATGTAGACGACCTCAATTCCCGAAGTACGGTCAGCGGCATGTGCGACATTACCATGCCGTACAAGGTCGACATCATGCTTTCGGCCAGCAACTATGCCAAGGATGAAGGCGGTATCACGCGTGTGGATAATCCCGAAAACTTCCTGCTGTATATCGACGCTCACGGCGAACGCAAGGAAAAGGCCACCAGTCAGGACGGTCCCAACTTCCACCGTACGCTCAAACGGTACACGGCGGACAAAAACATCGTGGAAGTCATCTCCAAACACGGCAACTACCTGGATGACATTCTGGATTGGGACTATTCACCGTCTGAAAAACAATACTATCTGGCCTCGTCGTTCAAGTTGATGGACAAGGTGGATATTCCCGAAGTGGTACGTATGATCTTCGTCGGGCATAGTTTCACCCGCGACGGCATTCGCTACCGCATCGAAGGGGTTGACTTCGACATGATTCAGAACCGCTTCATCGCTTCGTTGAGCTATACGCAAGACGACGGTGAACCCTGTTGTGCCGAAATGAAAATCGACCGCAAGATGTTCAGTGCGATTTTCGATGCGTTGGCCAGCACTCCGGGCGGTCAGCCGTTCATCGCCGAAGAGGGTCAGATGGAGTGCATCCACAACCTGATCACCTGCCTGCGCGGCGGAAAAGACGGCAAAGGGAAAGCCCGTCTGATTCAATGCGGCGTGCTGTCTACCGAAATCGGCAAGAAAGGCCGCGAAATCACCGGTCCTCAAAAAGCCGCTGCAGCCCTCAAACAACTGATTCAAGAGGTGCGGGTCAACAAGCCCGAGATCAATGCCGGCAAGATCAAAGTCAAGGAATTGATCAACGAAAAGTATCACCATATTTTCAGAGGCGAGATGAACAGCTCCGAAATCTGGCGCTACAACTTCTACCTCTATCAGCTGGACAACATGCGCAAGGCCGACCTGCGCCGCATGGATAACCGCAACAAGAAAGTGGATATCTCCAACTTGGTCGATTTCCATCCTTCGGATCGTAAGCAGGAATTCAGTCCGTTGTTGGTGACCCCGAATCTCAACATCGAGCTGACCAGCTTCAGCGAAACCTACGATGAGTTGATGAGTTTCCCGAACTACCCGGAATTTGCCGAAGAGTTCGCCGCTAAACTCGACCAACTGTATCTGGCGGAAGGTTACAGCGAAGAGACCAACATCAACAACATGATCGTTCAGTTACTGATGCTCGAAGGTTACATCAACAGCGACGATTTGGCTCGTGGAAGCGTTATCGAAAAAGTAAACCGCGAAACCATCGCTGCCGCCAAATACGCTGTCGTACAATTCCTTCACCAACGGAAGGCTGCCACAACTACGGCTGTCTCCACGGAAGCCCCCAAGAATGAGGCTCCGGCAACTGCCAAGAAACCATCCAAATAGGGAATCACACATTCTATTCAAAATGGCCCGGTATGAATTTGTTCATACCGGGCCATTTTTATCTACTTATAAAAAACGAGAAACGGAAAGAAGATCATTTCTTCCTTCCGTTCCTACCTGCAAAACAACCCTATTGAAAATATAAATAACTAACTATAAACGGCTCAGACGCCGCACCTTTTTTAATGAATAGTTCCTGACGGTAAAGTAAATACCCCTGAATCCTCACGGTGTTCACCCTGATAATTCGTCCACTCCACATACACATTAATTTGCTGTTGACCTTCGGGGACCAATTTCGAGAGATCGAACGACACACGCTGCGAAACAGGAATCGAAGTGGCATCGCCATAAGCATTATGTCTCAAAGTCAGGTAAACCGTTTGATCGTCAGAACGCTGCTCATCCACCACCAGATTGACAAAATGTGCCAGCTCCGGATCTTTACGCATCAGCTGCATATTGACATTCAAATATTTACCTCCAAAACTCATGGAAAGCACATTCAAAGGATCGTTTCCGATTTCGTTTTGTTCTTCCGAGGTCATTTCCGACAGAAAAACAGGATCTTTCGTTAAAATATTATATAGGAAATTCAATTGAACATTATAGCCTTGTTCGACACGCTCCAAAACCGTATAATTGGCCATCACTCGTTGTCCGTCCTCCACTTCAGCCTCCGAGACATTATTTTCAACCACATAGAGCGTCAATCCCTCATCCGTCAAAATATTATACGATTCAGCGTTGCCTACGATATTACCATACGACACCCCGAAATGATAGGATTCATACTCCTTTTTGCAAGATGAAAAGAGCAGTACGGCTCCCAACATCATTACCCATGCACAATTCGAAATTCTATTCCACATATCTTTCCCAAATTTTGGTTCTCTAGTAAGATGCAGAATGAATCGAATACGTTGCACCCAAACAACAAACTTGTCTCAGGATTTCTATTAAAATTTAAACCGGAATCCTAAACGGACATTGAAACTCCACGGATTTTCCGTACGATAGGTGATCGGCTGGCGATCGTTGGCGAAATAATAACTGGCTCCGGGTTCGAGATATACCCCAAAACGATCCAGCATATAGTAAGTAACCCCTCCGCCCAAGGTTGTCGACCACAACAAACCCTTCGGATTCAGATCCTGATAGTGTGTCGACTGGGCATCGTTTTCGAAATACATCCGAATGCGCTGCTGCCCTCCGACACCCACTTCTGCCATAAAACCGCCGGTCAAATAAACATCCCAACGGTTGTTGTTAAAGAGAGAATAACTGGCATACAAGGGGATCCCCAAATAATGAACTTGTTGACGTGCCTTATACAAGAACCCACTGGCTTCCATCTCTCCGTTCGATTCCAAATAGGTGTACACCAAACCGGTTTCCAAAGCCCAACGGTTGTTGAAATGCTTTTTCACACCCAAACCGAACGAAATCGGGAAATTGTGTTTATACTTCATCCCCGACAATCGCGTAGACATAGAGTTCAGATAGTCGGGATCGACCATCGAAGAAAGTAAAATTTTAGGCGTATCGAATCGGCCACTGTTTTTGCTGTTATCCGATGAAGCAAACGTGCTGGTAAATGCCGACATTTGCCAGCTTGCATGTTGCTTCTGATCCATATAACGATCCCAGTTAAACCCGCCTCCGAACGATGGAGCTTGATTCCGTTGAACCCGTGCCATGGAATTCGCATGGCCTGGAATGTTTCTCTTTTCGGGTTCCGCCGAGAAGGAATGCACCGTCAACTCATCGGCCAACAGAGACTCGGTAACCTGACTCAGGTCGAAATCTTCGACTACGGTCGGTTGAGTCTGAACATTATGCAAAGGATTGCGTTGGGGCGTATTTACGACCGTCACACTGGCCGCCGATTGGAACAGACTTCCCAATGCCGAATTGATCTCCTGATGGGAAACCTTCAACGATTCTACCGGAATAGCCCGTTCGATACCCGGCAGACTCATATTGAGCGAATCTTCCGGCAGATGAATATTGGCCAGCGGTTCCGAGGAAGGAGCCTCCCAACGAGATAACCAGACGCCCAGACTAACGGCAATCAACGCGGCTGCCGCATAGGCTATCCAGCGATAACGCGGCGGACGTTGTGACGGGCCCTTGGCGTTTTCGGCCAAGGTTATGCGCCGCTGCATCTCATGCCAAGACGGAACCGGCTGATCTGCATTCAGATCATACAACTTATCCTTTAATATTTTCTCAAACTGATCGTTCATCGTACTCTCAATGCCCCTCTTGCTTTTTCAACAACTTCTGCAGATAGAGTTTGGCTCGCGCATATTGCGATCGGGAAGTTCCCTCGTTGATGGCCAGCATTTCGGCAATCTCCTTGTGCGAATAACCTTCGATCGCAAACAAGTTCAGGACCACCCGGTAACCATCCGGCAAAGCTTCGATGCAGCGCATCAATTCCCGGGCTTCCATTTTTTCCAGAGCCGAAATCGTATCGGCTTCCAACTGTCCGCCCACTTCGTCCACAGAAAGGGTTGCCTGCCAAGTTTTCTGTTTTCGGATGTAACCTAACGCCGTATTGACGAAAATCCGTCGCATCCAGCCTTCGAAAGAGCCTTCGCCCCGAAAATCCCCGATTTTGGAGAAAACCGTAATAAAACCGTCGTGCATCAAATCCTGAGCCACTTCGCCATCCGTCACATAACGACGACATATACCCAGCATTTTCGGGGCATACATCTCGTAAAGTTTCTGTTGGGCTGTGCGGTCATATTGGCTACACCGTTTAATCAGCTGTTTCTCAGTCACACCTATCGGGCATTACTCCATCTACACGGTATAGATGAACAAGGTTGAGTTTTCGTTGCTTGTGAAACGTTTTTTTCGTCAAATTATTTCATAGGCACCTTCATTTAACTTAAAAACACTTGGCAAAACAAAGATAATCAAATTTGTGAATCCTAAAAAATTAGATGATATTTGTAAAGCCAAAAAATGATAAATTTTATGATTGTACGAGCTTCTGCCGCCATTTCGCTGGACGGATATCTCAACGACACCTCTTCACAACGTTTGATTCTCTCCTCACCCGAAGACTGGGACGAGGTCAAAGCCGCCCGAGCCGAGTGTGATGCCATTTTGATCGGAGCCGAAACCATCCGGCAAGATGATCCCGCACTGGTAACCCGCAAAGAGGCGCTGCTCGCCCAACGACTGGCAGCCGGGAAGACACCCGATCCGGTGAAAATCACCGTTAGCCGAAGCGGTCATCTCGACCCTCACGCCCGTTTCTTCACCGAAGGGGCAGGGGAGAAGATTGTCTTTTTGAGCGCCGACGCTCCGACTGACTCAGCGGCCCGTCTGCAGGAAGTGGCCACCGTGATTCGCATACCCGGACCCGATATCGCTCCGGAGCAAATCCTGACCCAGCTCGAGGCTCGCGGACTCCACTCCCTGTTCATCGAAGGCGGAGCTCAAATCCTGACCCAATTCCTGAGTCACGATGCAGTTGATTACCTGCGACTGGCCATTGCTCCGTTTTTTGTCGGTGAAGCTGCCGCTCCCCGATGGGTCGGTGAAGCTCAATTTCCTTTCCATAAAGACCGACGGATGCATCTGTTGCGCAGCAGCCGTGCCGGAGATATGGCCGTTCTGGAATATGCCCTGCGATACACCTCCGAAGACTACGCCAACCTGGAAGAGTCCATCGTTTTAGCCGAAAACTGCCCCCGCAGCCATAGCGCCTATAGCGTCGGAGCCCTGCTCATCACAACGGACGGACAACGGTTCACGGGCTACAGCCGCGAAAGCGCTCCGAACAACCACGCCGAAGAAGAGGCCATCCTCAAAGCCCAACAGGCTGGATGCTCTCTGCGAGGAGCCACGATCTACTCCTCCATGGGGCCCTGTTCGACCCGTAAGTCAAAACCCCTGTCATGCAGCGGACTCATTTGCCGGCATGGCATGCGTCGCGTCGTTTTCGCCACTTACGAGCCTTCGAATTTTGTCCAATGCTGCGGGGAACAAACGCTCAAAAATGCCGGCATTGAAGTAACGGTCATTCCGGAACTGGCCGAACGAGCGCTGGCCGTCAATGCCCACATTTTGCAAAACACCGCCCCTGCATCTTCAAAAGACCGTTAAAAGACGTTTTTCCCTTGGAAATCAACAAAAAGTTTCAAATCTTTGTGTAATACGTGTAACCTGAAACCAAAATCGTTCACCGCATCACACATGGCCAAATTTTTGCAGTGATCCGAAGAAGCGTTTACACCAGATTTTTAAAATCGATTCTATGAAGCATTTCCTCTCTGCGCTGTTGTTATGTACGGGTTTCGTTTCGGTCCTGCCCGCACAAAACACGCCCCGGTTGCTGACGTTGGACGAAGCGATGAATATGACCTTGACCGAAAACCCTCAGATCAAAGCCTCGGCTTATGAAACGGAAGCGGCGATCAAGGAACGCAAAGCCACTTACGGACTGCGTCTTCCCAAAATCAATGTCACGGGAGCTTACGCCTACCTGTCGGAAGATATCGGGTTCGATCTGAACGGCCTGAAAGATCCGATCGGAGGTATCATGAACAACATGAGCAGCCTGCTGCCTCCTCCGATCTTGAACCAGGCTAGCGAACTGATGAAAGCCGACTGGTCGATTCCCTTGCAGAACCGCAGCTTCGGAACCGTTGGAGCCAACATTTCGATTCCGGTATACACCGGAGGTAAGATCAATGCCGCCAACCGGGCCGCCAAAATCAAAGTCGGGGAAAGCCAACAACAAGATCAACGCAACCGCAACGCCCTGGTTTCCGAGCTGGTGGAACGCTATTACGGACTTTCGCTGGCGTTGCAAGTCACCGAAGTCCGCAAACAGGTACTCGAAGGCATGCGCCAACACCTGCATGATGCCGTCGAACTGGAAAAAAACGGGATCATTGCCCGCGGCGAACGCCTGTACGCCGAAGTATCGAGCGCGGAAGCCGAACGGAACTACCTCGAATCGATCAAAACGGTCGAAACGCTGCGCAGTGCGTTGGGAAACACCTTGAATTCCGAAGCGGAATTTACGCCCGTCAGCACCATGTTTATTCTGGAAGAGATCGAAAGCGTCGACCATTTCAAACAAATGGCACAAACCCACAGCCCGATTCTCAAACAGGTGAGCCTGAAACACGATTTAGCCGTAGAGGGCATGAAATTGCAACGTGCCGATTTCGCTCCGCAAATCGCATTGATGGGGGCCGCCTCTTTCTACAACTACCAAGTTACCAGCCTGATGCCACGGTGGGCGGTCGGGGCAGGAGTCACCTTCAAGATTTTCGACGGTTTGGGTCGGGAACATAAATACAGCGCCGCCCGTTCGCAAATCCGCCAGGTGGAAGCCCTCGGTCAAAAGGCCAACAACGACGTATTCACCCTCATCGACAAGCTTTACAACGAGATGCTGACCTATAAGGAAAAATTCCCTTCGCTGGAGACCTCCTATGCGTTTGCGGTCGAATACCTGCGCATCAAAGAGGAAGCTTTCAAAGAGGGGATGGCCTCCTCGTCGGATGTGGTCGATGCCCGTCTGAATCTGGCCAAAATCAAGACCGAACGTCTGCAGGCCGCCTATTATTACGATCTGATGCTGGCCCGATTGCTGGAAGCCTGCGGGTTGAGCCAATCGCTGCCCGAATATGCCAAACGTTCAACGGCTCAACACATTCAATACCTGAATGCTCCGGAACAACTTCAGACCAGCACTTTGTCACAGCAGTAAAATCTTTTAAAAATTATAAATCTGTATCACATGAAAAGGAGTAACGTAATCGGACTCAGCATCGGGGTGATCGTCATCATCGTCGCCGTGTCGCTCATCAGTTGGTACGCCATCAAGCCTGTGCCCATTCTGCTCCAAGGCGAAGTAGAAGCCACCAGTTACAAAATCGCCTCCAAACTGTCCGGACGCATCGACACCCTGCAAGTAAGAGAGGGACAGAAAGTCGCCAAAGGAGACTTGTTGTTCGTACTGAGCACGCCCGAAATCGACGCCAAACTGATCCAGGCCGAAGCGATGCGCAAGGCAGCCAGTGCCCAGGATGCCAAAGCCAAGGCCGGTGTCCGCAAACAAGAGCTCGATGCCGTTTACAATATGTGGCGCAAAGCTGAAACCGGGCGGGAACTGGCCCAAAAGACCTATGACCGCGTACGGAACTTGTACGAGGCCGGGGTAGTGCCTGCCCAGAAATTCGACGAAGCTTCGGCCAATCTGGAAGCCGCCCAAACCACAGCCGACGCTGCCAAATCCCAGTACCTCATGGCTCGGGACGGAGCCCGCTCCGAAGACCTGACCGCTGCAGCCGCTTTGGTGCAACAGGCTGCCGGAGGGGTTTCAGAAGTCGAATCCTACCTGGCCGACGCCCGCTTATATGCGCCGATCGACGGACAAATCTCGACCGTAATCGCCGAAGAGGGCGAATTGATCGGATCGGGTTACCCGGTGATTACCATGCTCGACATGAACGATCTGTGGGTCACCTTCAACATCAAAGAGGATTTATTACCCCGGGTAAAAGAGGGGTCGGTAATGAAAGCCTATGTTCCCGGCTTGGATAAAAGCATCAAACTGACGGTTTATTACCTGGCCGTTGAAGCCGAATACGCTACATGGGCAGCCACCCGTACCCGTGGCGAATTCGATATACGCACCTTCGAAGTGCGCGCCCGGCCCGAAGGAAAAATCGAAGGCCTGCGTCCGGGCATGACCGTTACGGTCAACTGGGATGAACTCCAATAAACGCCCCCATCATGAAAAAGGCATTCCGTACATTTAAGGCTGTGCTGACCCGGGAATTGCTGGTGTTTTCTTCACACCGCACCTTTTCCCGGCTCTCAATCGGTCTGCCTATTTTTTCGTTTGTGCTGTTCATCATTCTGTTCCAGCATGGAGTTCCCCGCGATCTTCCCGTGGCCATCTATGATCAGGATCATACGCCGCTTTCCCGCCAGTTGATCCGCATGATCGACGCCACCCCTTCCGCCATGGTCTCCTACGAGGTGACCGACCTGGCCGAAGGTGAACGCCTGATGAAAGAGGGGAAAGTCGATGCCGTCATCTATATCCCTCGGAACCTGGAAAAGAACGTATACAGCAATACCCAAGCGAATGTGGTCGCCTACATCAACGGTGTCAACATCACCAAGAACGGACTGCTGAACAAAGACATCCAAACCGTCTTCACCAGTTTCTCGTCCGGCATTCAGGTGCAGACCCTCATGAAAAAGGGACTCTCCGAAGAGCAAGCCTATCAGCAAATGATGCCGATCTACTACGAAAAGCACATCTTGTTCAACCCCTACATCAATTACGCCTACTATTTGTTGCCGACCTTTCTTCCTTTAATGCTGATGCTGTTCGTCCTGCTGACGACCATTTTCACCATCGGCATCGAACTCAAAAACGGAACAGCCCGAGGCTGGCTGACAACGGCCGACAACAACATTCTGATTGCCATCGCAGGCAAACTCCTGCCTTACACCCTGATTTTTTTCTCGCTGGCCCTGTTGATGGACACCGTTTTATTCAAATACATCGGAGTTCCGTTACGCGGCAGTGTGGCCATGATTTTCGTGTCCGGTCTGGCTTTTGTGCTGGCATCTCAATCCTTAGGGGTTTTTCTGGTCAGCTGGTTGAGCAACATGCGTCTTTCACTCTCTATTGGGGGAGGATATTCCGTACTGGCCTTCACCTTTTCGGGACTGACATTCCCGTTCATGGCCATGTCTACCCCCATGCAACTGATCGGTTACATTTTCCCGCTGACCTTCTATATGGAAATCTTCATCGATCAGGCCATGCGCGGCGCTCCGGTGGCGAACTCAACGGCTTATCTGGGTTATATCGTTTTATTCCTGCTGCCCGGACTGGCCATGCTGCCCCGTTTGCAGAAAATATGTACGCATGAAAAATATTGGGGGAGGTTGTAAACTATGAAAACGACACGATTCAAAATCAAATATCGGGAGTTCGTCAACACCCTCAAACATGAATACCGCTTCATTTTTCATGATCCGGGGGCCATACTGATTATCATCGGGGCGATCTTCATCTACTCGTTGGCCTATTCGCTGGCCTATGGGCCGCAGGTGTTGCGCAACATTCCCATTGCCGTGGTAGATCAAAGCAATACCGCCTCCAGCCGTCAATTATGCCGGGCCATGGACGCGACCCCCAATCTGTGGGTCGCCTACCAACCCACCAGCATGATCGACGCCAAAGAGCTGTTCCTCACGCGGAAAATCAACGGGATCGTGGTCATCCCGTCCGATTATGAAAAGAAGCTCATGCGGGCCGAAAAGGTCAATCTGGCCGTTTATGCCGATGCCAGTTACTTTCTGATGTACCGGCAGGTCTTTTTCGACATTTCCAAGAGTGTTCTGACTACCGGAGCCGAAATCGAATGGCTGCGGTTCGTATCGAAAGGCGTCCCCTCCAAACAGGCCGCTACACTCAGCGACCCGGTGGGCTCGAAAATCGAAAACCTATACAACCCCTATGGGGGATACGCGACCTTCATTATGCCAGCCATTCTCATGGTGATCATCCAGCAGACCCTGCTGGTGGGAATCGGTCTGATCGGAGGAACGTGGCGTGAGCGGGGGCTGTATCGCTCCTTGATTCCGAAAGGGGAAAAACGACTCTCCGTACTGCCTATGGTATTGGGCAAGTCGGTGGTCTACCTGTCGATCTACACCGTCACCCTGCTCTATGTGCTGGGGTTCCACTACAAAGTCTTCAGCTATCCGATGCACGCCAGCTTCTTACAGGTCGTATTGTTCCTGCTGCCGTATCTGCTGTCGTGTATCTTCCTGGGAATCGCACTGTCCACCGTTTTCCGTCACCGTGAAAACTCCCTGCTGTTCCTGCTGTTTGCTTCCATCCCGTTCCTGATGCTCAGCGGCGCCTCCATTCCCAAAGAATCGATGCCGGATTGGCTGTTCGCCTTCGGAAAAGCCATCCCCAGCAGCAGCGCCGTGGACGGTTTTATCCGCTTGCAAAGCATGGGTGCCAGTTTGTCGGAAATCAGCGGTTCATGGATCACCCTGTGGATTTTGACCGGAGTCTATCTGGTGCTGGCCTGCATCGGCATACGCCTTCTGATGCACCGCATCGAACGCGAGGAAGAACAGGAAGGGGAAAAGATCTCTCCGGAACTGCCTGTAACCACTGAAGAAAACTCGATCGTATCCTATCATGAGAACCATTAAAGCTGGGCTGGCGGCCTTCGGTCTTTCGGGTCGCGTTTTCCATGCGCCGTTTTTGCAACTGCACGAAGGTTTTGAACTGTGCGCCGTTGTCGAACGAACCAAAAACCTGGCACAAGCGATTTATCCCGACATCAAGACGGTTCGTTCGTTCGAAGAGTTACTGAACGAAGCGATCGATTTGGTCATCATCAATACACCGGATCCGACCCACTATGATTTCTGTCGGATGGCCTTGGAGGCAGGAAAACACGTAGTTGTCGAAAAGCCTTTCGTCTTTTCGTCCGACCAGGCCCGGGAATTGATCGAACTGGCCCAGCGCCGCCAGGTATGGCTGACGGTCTATCAAAACCGACGGTTCGACGGTGATTTTCTGACCGTTCAGGAAATTCTGCAACAAGGAAAACTGGGACGTGTCGTGGAATTTCAATCGGCTTTTCAGCGTTACCGCCCGCAACTGTCTCCCATTGCCTGGAAAGAACAAGCCCAAGGACATATCGGCATTACCTATAACCTCTGTTCCCATTTAAGCGATCAGGCCTTAGTGCTGTTCGGAAAACCCGAAGGCGTTTGGGCCCGCATGGACTCTCAGCGTGAGGGGAGTCAGATCGACGACTATTGCGACATGCGCCTGATCTATCCCCACCTTCAAGTTTCCCTGAAGGCGGGCATGCTGATTCGCGAACAGGGGCCTCGTTTTGCCGTACATGGTACCGCAGGCTCTTTCGTCAAATACGGTCTGGACCCTCAAGAAGGCATTTTGCGTTCGGGCGGTCAACCGACGCGGGGCTCATGGGGACAGGAACCGGAAGCAGAGTGGGGGATTCTCCACACAGACGCCGGACGTCAACCATATCCTACCATAGCCGGGAACTACCTGAGCTATTACGACAACCTCTATCAGGCTCTTTGCGGAAACGGCACCCCCTGCGTAACGTTCGATGATATGCTAACCGATGTCCGCATGCTGGAGGCCGCCTTTGAGAGCGCCCAAAGCGGTCGGATTATCCCCTTATAATCCCGCCTCAAGAATCCGGGGTCTATTGGTGGCTGCGACATTTCACCCAAGGAATTCATTCAACCACCGCCAAAAACACGCCTTACACAGTTCGGATGAAGGATCATCCGAACTTTTTCTATGAAATAGGGGACCCTTCCCGGGCAATTCCACCTCTCGTTTGAAGGATTTTTTGTATTTTAGCCAAATATTTATAACCTATAAACCCAATCTCTCTTTTAAATCGAATCTGCATGAACTCAAAATCATTGCTTAGTGTGCCTTTGATTTTGGCGTGTACCTTGGCGATGGCCCAGAAAAAACCGCTGGATCAAAGTGTCTACGATGGCTGGAAAGCCATTAAATCCACGACCCTGTCCGACGATGGAGCCTGGGCCTATTATACCATCGACCCTCAGCGGGGCGACGGTGTGTTGGAATTCTACAACATGGCCAACGGTCAAAAAACGCGTTTTGAACGAGGCAGTCTTCCCGCCTATTTCAATAATGGCACCTGGGCTCGCTTCACGATTAAGCCTCGTTTTGAGGCCGTACGCCAGGCTAAGATCAAAAAAGCCAAAAAGGAAGATATGCCTCAGGACACGTCAGCCATCGTACGCCTGAGCGACATGAGCCTGACCCTGCTGCCCCAAGCCAAAGGGTTGATGGCTTCGGCCAAAGGTCCGCTGGTCGTATATAGCTACGAAATCAAACCGCAGACGGACTCTACCAAAACAGACTCCAAAGACAAAAAAGCCAAAGCGTATGATCGTCTGGTGATCTTCAACGTGGCCAAAGGCGACAGCGTCACGGTGGACAGCGTCAAAAGCTTTACCGTCAACGAACCGGGAACCGCCGTGTTATACAGCCGCGAAGCCGACTCACTCAAATCGGTTTATCTGTATCGGGTCGATCCGGCCAAAGGTGCCGTACAAACCCAACTCTGGAACAGTCATCAAGGAGCGGTTTCCCCGAACTTCGTATTCGACCGTTTTGGCGAACAGGGGGCCTTCCTGACCACCACCGATAAGCGGAACAGTGCACTGTGTGACCTGTATTATTTCCGGACGAACGATCCGAAACCCGTACAGATCACCAGCGCTCAGGTAGCCGGTCTGCCACAGGATTATGCCATCAGTCGTTTCGGAGCCCTTTCGTTCCATACCGACGGTACATTCTTGCAGTTCAACATCGCCCCCCGGCCCAAACCGGAACCCAAACCGGACAGCCTGCCCGATGACGAAAAATTCTCATTGGACCTGTGGAGCGGTACCGACACCATCATCATGCCCCAACAGCTGAAAATGAAACAGCGCCTGGCTGAACAAGTATACAGCGCCGTTTATTTCCCGAAAGAAAATCGGGCTTTGGCGTTGGGTGACTACAACCTCGAAACGATCCGTTTTGCCGAAAACGGCAATGCCCCCTATGCACTGGGCGTAACCGGCAAACCGTACAGCATCTATACCGAAAACAACATCCGTCCCTATGTCGGTACGGACACCTACCTGATCGACCTGAAAACCGGGAAACGGACTCAACTCCTCCAGAACAGTTTCGGAGGCAGCTACCTGTCGCCTTCAGCCAAATTTGTCGCCTACTACAACCTGGCCGACTCCTCCTGGTACACCATCGACACCAAAACCCTGGTACATAAACGGGTAACGGCCGACATTCCTTACCCGCTCTACAACGAAGACGATGACCATCCCGCAGCTGCACCTCTGTATGGTTTCTATGGCTGGACGACCGACGAACAAATGCTGATTCCGGATCGTTACGACCTGTGGCTGGTGGATCCGACCGCTCAGACGCCCGCTAAAAACCTGACCGGGACCGGTCGTGAAACCGATACCCGTTTCCGTTTCGTCAACATGGTTACCACGCCGGGGAAAGGAGCTGTCGATCTCTCCAAACCGATGCTCTTCCTGTCGTTCAACTACGTGAACAAAGAAAACGGATACTACCTGTTGCAACCCGGCGAAGCCATTCGTCCGCTGGTGGAAGGTCCTTACATCTACACCATGACTTCGTATGCAAAGGATCCCGGAAGTGACCGCATTCTCTATACCCGTCAGAACTTCAACGAGTTCCCCGACCTGTGGACTTCAGATCGCCAATTCCGCAACCCGGTCCGCATGACGGACGCCAATCCCCAACAAGCCAATTACCTGTGGGGGTCGGTCGAACTGTTCAAATGGACAGACCTGAACGGCAACGAATGCGAAGGCCTGTTGCACCTGCCGGAAAATTACGATCCTTCGAAACCCTATCCGACGATCGTTTACTTCTACGAAACCCAAACCTTCCTGCGGTATCGTTATAATGTCCCCTCACCGAGCCGTTCGATCATCAATCCGGTCTATTGCACCAGCAACGGTTACGTGGTCTTTATCCCCGACATCAAATATCGGGACGGTCTTCCCGGCAAGAGCTGCTACGATGTCGTTCTGAGCGGTACGCTGGCCCTGATCGAACGGGGTATTGCCGATCCGAAACACATCGGTCTGCAAGGACAAAGCTGGGGTGGTTATCAGAGCGCATGGCTGGTAACGCAAACCGATCTGTATGCCTGCAGCGCTCCGGGTGCTGCCGTCAGCAACATGATCTCTGCCTATGGAGGCATCCGTTGGGGTACCGGTATCTCACGTGCCAGCCAATATGAAACCGGTCAGAGCCGTATCGGTGCCACGCCTTGGCAGCGTCGGGATCTGTATATCGACAACTCTCCGATCTTCTTCGCCGATCGCGTCAAAACGCCTCAATTGTTGCGTCACAGCGACCAAGACGGTGCCGTGCCCTGGTATCAGAGCATCGAATACTACATCGCCCTGCGTCGACTGGGGGCTCCGGTCTGGATGCTGAACTACAGCGGCGACGATCACAACCTGATGTCTCGCGCCGCCTGCATGGACTGGGATAAACGTATGTATCAGTTCTTCGATCACTATTTGAAGGGAGCTCCCATGCCTCGCTGGATGAAAGAAGGCATTTCGGTTCTGGAAAAGAACATTGATCAGAAATATGAACTGGTAGAAGAATAATTCACGACTCCAACCATCCAAAGGTCCTCTTGCATAAGAGGACCTTTTTTATTGCCTGCCCTTTCCGAGCAATAGTAATGGAGCAAACACCTTACCTCCCGAGAAAGAGATCGCACTTCCTTTTTGTACTCCATTTCTGAACCTTTAACGTCCCTGTTTTCTGGTCACGACAGAGGCTTGATCCAACTCCAGTTTGATCCAATCCCACCGTCACCATCCATCCTCTCCCTAACGGCATATCCGGTTTCCCATAGGGACAAAAGCCGCTTCCAACCTCGATATCATCCCGTAATAGATTCTCTCCTTTTACCGCGATCGGCAAGCATAAAAAAACCGAACCTGATAACAGGTCCGGTTTCGATGATCAGCTGCTCCTTCGCCTATGCGTGAGGGGGCCCCGGAGGAGGTCCGCCATGACCACCGGGACGTAACATATCGGGTCCACCCTTGCCAGCGGGAATACTATCTACCGTTTTCCCGCCAAACCGGCGAAGATTATAGATGAAATTGATACTTATATAGCGGCCTATTACATTCGTTGTCACATTCTCGATATAGGAGGCCGTCACATTACGCGCAAAACTCTTGTTCTGGTTCAACAGGTCATTGACCGTCACGTTAATTTCTCCGCGTTGTCCTTTGAACAGCTTCTTCCCCAACGAGACATTGAGCAGCACAAACTCTTCCGTAAAATCATCGGTTACCCCCGTATATTTGGAGTAATTGGCATTCGCCTGCAAAGTGATGCCGCCCCAGGTGATCCATTTAAAACGACCCGTAGCCGATTGATTCACATATTCGTTATTGGACTGGGGACGCACCGCGTTTTTGGCAATATTGTAACCAATGTTGTATGTAAAAGTAAAGTCGATTTTTTCGCTGATGTTACTACCCAAAGTCGCTCCTCCGATATAAGAGAGGGTGTTGGTCGTATTTTTTTGGAAGTTGAAAACCCCCGGAAGAGCCGAATAAAGAACCTGTCCGGAAATATTCAGATTACTGCGAATGAATTGAATCGGAGCCCCGTAACTCAACGACCCATTAACGCTCCAATATCCGTTCAGATTGACCGGACGTGAATACTGTGCCCCTTGATCCAAAAGCGTCACCACATTTCCGGCTTCGTCCTTGACCTCATAATTATTCTTATCCGCGATCTGAATACTGTTGGCGATGTAGTTCGATTGGGTCGTTCCGCCCAAAGAGGCGATAAACGTACGTCCTTTTTCCGTATTGGCCTTCACGAAGTTCATATACAACCGATGTGAATAGATCGGACGCAAGAATGGATTCCCCTGGGTCACAAACAACGGATTGGAAATGTCAAGCACATCCTGCAACTGCGTCACAGAGGGATTATTGGTCGAAGAACGCAACATCGTGCGCAATGTCGTGGAGGGATTGAACTGCAGGTTCAACATCGCCATGTAGGTCACATTGTTGAAGTGTGCCGATGTATTCGGGTTCTCAATCGAAGGGAAGATTTGATTGCCGGTCAGACTGGAGGCCTGATAGAAAACGTTAGCCACCAACATCGATTTGCCTTTTTGATACCGATAACCCGGCCCGACACTGTGCGTCAGGTATCCGCTGTTATAGGTATTGGAGTATTCATCCAGAAACTCCTCATCGGGCATTTCGTAGGTCCGTTTGTCCTGATCGCTGTAGTTGTAGGAGATCCGGTAACTCATCAGCAGTTGCGACCGCGGAGAGATCGGTTCCGAGTACATAATATTCCCGCTCAGGCGATAACTTTTCGAATGGTTCCGAATGTATTGATCCAACAGGCTTTCGCTGTCCGGATTATAGTATCGTGTCAGAGAGTATTTGTCCTGATCGCTGTCATTTTTCGAAAAATTGGCATTCAGGAAAGTGGTCAGGATACGTCCCTTTTTCTCGCCGAACTTATGCATATAGACCAGCGAGTTGGAGATATTATAACCTTCAGTATGGGTCGTTGCGGCACTGTTGAAGACATTCAACAACGCCTTTTCCAGCGCCGTTGCGCTCAGATACTGGGACGAGGTGTCCAACGTGGTGGCATCGTTGGTCTGCAAAGAGACTCTCGGACGCCACATCAACGAATTGTTCTCATTGATCCGATAATCGAGCCGGGCATTGAACCGATGGTTATAGTTGCGGGTCTGACGATTGCTTTCGGCATCGTAATACTGCGTTTCTTCATCCGTCATGTAGTAATTCCGGTCGGTCAGCGTTTGGGTCTCATTCCGATTGGTGTTGAAGAAATAGCTGGCGTCCAGTTTGACCTTCTCCGAGAATTTTTCGCTATAATTAACCCCCAGCGAATAAACGGTCGAAACCCCTTTGCTGGTCGGCACCATGAAATTCGAACCGCTGCCTCCCCGACGTTGTCCGCCGCCGTCACTGGTTGACGATCCCATGACCCCCAGAATATCGTCGGTCGCGAAGTTCTGTTCGTTGATGTTGTTCGCCATCCCGATGATCGAAATGCGTCGCTTATCATTGAACAGGTTCAGACTGGCTCCCACGTTATACTTGTCATTAAACCCGTAACCGGCATAAAATTTCCCGAAAGATCCGCGGTTCATCTTATTGCGGGTAACGATGTTCAGGGCCTTATAACCTTCACCGTCATCCACTCCGCTAAATTCCGCCTGGTCGCTCAGTTTATTGAAAACCTCGACTTTGTCGATCACCTCGGCCGGCAGGTTCTTGATGGCCGTGGTCACGTCATCCCCGAAAAACTCTTTCCCGTCGACCAAAACCTTCTGGACGGTCTCCCCATGGGCTTCCACCGTACCGTCTACCACACGCACCCCCGGCATTTTGGCCAACAACTGTTCGGTCGAGGCATCCTGCGTCACTTTAAAGGCATCGGCATTATAGATAATCGTATCTCCCTTGGCCGAGGTCCGCATAGCGCGACCGGTAACTACCACCTCTTCCAACTCTTTGGCTTCGGGCTGCAACAGAATCACTCCGGTATTGAGCGCTCTACGTCCCAATTTCAACGGATAGGTCAAGGTTTTATAGCCCAGAAATGAAATCGTCAAGGTATATTCTCCGGAAGCAAGACCGGTAAAAGAGAATTTACCATCCAAGGTAGAGGTCTGGTATTTTTTCTGATCCGGATTGGCCTTTGGTGCGGCCTCGATGACCGCTCCCACAACCCCTTCCTGGGTCGTACTATCTTGAATAATCCCGGAAAGCATGCCCCCGGTTTGGGCGGACACCGGCCCCACAAATCCAACCAACAGGATTATCCATAAAAAGCGTAGCAGTTTATTCATAAAAAATCCCCAATTTTTCGAAATTTTCTCAAAAATAACACATTCCGAATGATTAGGGGATCTCTGCGGGGTGAATCGCCAAATTCCAAGGGTGAAACGCCTTATCGCTGGGAGAAAAGTTGGGTGAACCAACGTTTAAACTCCGGCGTACGCACTTTACTGACCACAATTCGTTCCGGTGTCTGAACACTCAGATTCAGGGTCACCCGACTGCCGAACCACACCGATATATCGACAATTGCCTGCCGGGCCACGATAAACTGACGATTGGCACGGAAAAAGTCATGAGCCGGCAAAATGGCGCACAACTGATCCAACGAACGGTCCAGCGGCAACGTCACACCGTCATACGTCACCGCTACGACTTTTTCGGCCGAAGTATAACAATAAGCGATTTTTTCGATCTCCAGCGGAATCAATTTGTCCCGCTGTGGAATCAGAAACGCCTGCATCGTCCCGCTCGGCGACGACATCGCTTCATGAACCCGACGACTGTATTCCCGGCGCTCCGACTGGGTCAGTCGTTTGAACTTATCCAAAGCCCGCTGTAGATCGACCGTTTTGATTGGTTTGAGCAAATAGTCGATGCTGTTGACCTTGAAAGCCTCTAGAGCATAACGATCATAAGCCGTCGCAAACACAATAGGGGAGGTGACCTCTACATGTTCAAAGATATTGAAGGCCTGCCCGTCGGCCAGATGGATGTCCATGAAGACCAGATCCGGTTGTTCGTTCTGCCGGAACCACTCTACGCTGTCCACCACCGTATCCAATACGGCCAGCACCTCGATCTGAGGATCGGCCTCGGCCAACATCCGCTGAAGATTCAGGGCTGCGGCTGTTTCATCTTCAATGATCAACGTTTTCATCATCGCCTTTTTCAAGGTTGGAGCAACGGCAAGGTAACCGTAAAGATTCCTCCCTCATCCGAAATGACAACATCCCGGCCGGTCAACAACACATAGCGTTGCGACAAATTTTTCAAACCGATACCGGTACCGGTGGTTGATTCAATTTTTGGGGCCAACGGATTGCTGACGATCAACTGGTCATTCTCGGTCCGAATTGATATCCGAAACGGATGGGCGAGGGTAATAGTATTGTGTTTGACCGCATTTTCGATCAAGGGCATCAAGGACATCGACGGCAATCGCCAGGCCATATAACGCGGTTCAACCGCCACGTCCCAAAAGAGTTTATTCTCGTAACGAATCGACAACAGGTAAAAATAGGCCTCCGAAAAACGCATCTCTTCGGAGAGCGTCGTCAATTCATTTTTCCCGGACTGCAGGGTGTAACGGAACGTATCCGCCAACTGGTCGATATAGTGCAGGGCCCGTTCCGAAGAGCCTTCCCGCACCAACATCGTCAACGAATTGAGCGAATTGAACAAAAAATGCGGACTGATCTGATTGGCCAACAGATTGAAACGGGTTTGCAGGTTTTCGCTCCGGAGACGTTCATTTTCGATCGCCATGTACTGCTTCTGATAGATCAGATCGTAGATCAATCCGTACAACACACTGACAACCCCCAAAAACGAGAATCGCAACACATGAAACGGATTATACAATTTGCGACTATACAGTACAATGCTCCATTCGTCTCGTCCTCGATGGAATTCGGGCGTCAGGAAATAGAGCAAGAACAGCAAGATCACAGTGACTCCGATTCGACGAATCAGACTCAAGCGTTTCACCGTGTTGACGGTAAGCATCACCCAGGAGACGAAAAAGAAATAGAGAACCTGCACCAGGATATAAAATCCCGGAAAAAAATCCGGTCTTCGTCCCGGATGTTCCCGAACCAGCAAAAAGGAGAGGTTCAGCATCAGCGTCAAAGCCAATGCCACCAGCACATTAATGCCTAAGATCCGGTATTTCTCCTTTTGCTGCATCAGGAATGTAGTTTCATCAAAGATAGTTTTTTCCCTTTTCAGGGCATTCGATTTCAAGGATTATTTATCCGAATCCTTGAACCACGAAGCATACATGATATAATCACGTGCCGTGCGTTCGATAATATCCCGAACCTGTTCGGGCGTTACATTTTTCACCTTCTTGGCAGGCACCCCGGCATAAATACTGCCCGGTTCGATGATCGTGCCGGTCAGCACCAGGGAATTGGCCGCTACGATCGAACCCGTGCCTACCACCGCATGATCGAGAATCGTCGCTCCCATCCCAATCAGACAACGGTCTTCAATCTTGGCTCCATGGATATTGGCATTGTGACCGATCGAAACATCATTGCCGATTTCGGTAACCGACCGCTGATACAAGGTATGGATCACGGTTCCATCCTGAATGTTCACCCGGTCACCAATCGTAATGGTGTTGACATCCCCACGCACAACGGCACTGAACCAGATACCGCAATCGCGTCCGATCGTCACATCACCCACCACCACGGCATTGTCTGCCAAAAACGTATTTTCTCCAATGACGGGTTCGTGACCCCGTACTGCTTTGATAATTGCCATATTATGATTATTTGAATTGATATTCTGTTCTTTCGGCCGGCATTTCTTTTCCGTCCCGGACCGGACGTTTTCCTTTCTGTCCGACTGACTCGGAAATTATTCCCGTTCCGATTTTTTGGCTTTCTGCCACAAGGCTTCCATTTCCGGCAAGGTCATCTGTCGCAAAGTTTTGCCCGCAGCTTCGGCCTGTTCTTCAACAGCGGTAAAACGACGGATAAATTTCCGGTTGGTTTTTTCCAACGCCGCATCGGGATTGATACCGTACAGCCGGGCCACATTGACCAACGAAAAGAGCAGATCACCCAACTCTTCCTCACAGCGCACCGGATCAGCAGTCTGCATTTCCGTTTGCAATTCCCCGATTTCTTCCTGCACCTTATCCCAGACATCCTCTTTCTTTTCCCAATCGAACCCCGCCGAAGAGACTTTTTGGCTGATCCGATACGCCTTCACGAGCGAAGGCAAACTACGCGGCACCCCCGACAAAACCCGTTTCTTTTCGTGGGCTTTTTCCTTTTCTTTGAGTTTCAGGTCTTCCCAATTCTGCTTGACCTGATCGGCCGTATCAGCTTCCACCGTTCCGAATACATGCGGATGACGGAAGATCAACTTATCACACTCGGCATTGGCCACATCCGCTATATCGAAAGCTTCTTTTTCCGAAGCAATCTTGGCATAAAAAATCACATGCAGCAATAAATCGCCCAATTCTTTTTTAATGCCATCCAGATTTTCATCCATCAGGGCGTCGACCAATTCGTACGTTTCCTCAATCGTACTGCTTCTGAGCGAAGTAAAGGTCTGTTCACGATCCCAAGGGCACTTGACCCGCAACTCATCCAGGACATCCAACAGGCGTCCGAAGGCTTCCAATCGCTTATCCATACTCTAAAATTTTGCCGTAACAAAGGTAAAAGTTTCGCACGAATTATGTTACTTTTACGGCACTAAAAACTCTGAGACAACGTTTAAGATACATGTGTGGAATTGTAGGATACATCGGTAAGCGCCCCGCTTACCCCATTTTAATCAAAGGTTTACATCGACTCGAATATCGAGGTTATGACAGTGCCGGGGTTGCATTGATCAACGATCAGAATGAGCTGAACGTACTCAAATCCAAAGGGAAAGTAGCCGATCTGGAACGGTACGCCGAAGCAAAGGATACCTCCGGAACGATCGGCATCGCCCATACCCGCTGGGCCACCCACGGCGAGCCGAACGATCGCAATGCTCACCCGCACTATTCGCAATCGAAAAATCTGGCTATCATTCATAACGGGATCATCGAGAACTACGCCGTTCTGAAAGCTGCCCTGCAAAAGGAAGGGTTCACGTTCCAGAGTGACACCGACACCGAAGTGCTGGTACAATTGATCGAATACATCAAACAGACCAACCATTGCAATCTTTGCCAGGCCGTTCAGTTGGCATTGCAGGAAGTGATCGGGGCTTATGCCATCGCCGTCATCGAACGGGGCAATCCCGACCGGATCATTGCCGCCCGCAAGAGCAGCCCGCTGGTCGTAGGGATCGGGGAAGGCGAATTTTTCTTGGCCTCGGATGCCACACCCATTGTCGAATACACCCACGAGGTCGTTTATCTCGAAGACGAAGAAGTGGCCATCATTCAGCGCAATGAGCCGTTGAAGATCGTCAATTTCAAAAACGTTGAGAAACCGCTCCATATCAAGACCCTCGAAATGAGTATCAGCCAGCTCGAAAAAGGCGGCTATCCTCACTTCATGCTCAAAGAAATCTACGAACAACCCCGTACGATCATCGACTGTATCCGCGGACGCATCAATCCCGAAGGAACGGACGTGATCCTTTCGGGCGTGCTCGACAACCAGGAAAAATTCCTGCATGCCAGTCGCATCATCATCGTGGCCTGCGGAACCTCCTGGCATGCGGGTCTGATCGGGGAACACCTTATTGAAGACTTGTGCCGCATTCCGGTCGAAGTGGAATACGCCTCGGAATTCCGATACCGTCATCCCATCGTACGCCCCGACGACATCGTCATCGCCATCTCCCAATCGGGTGAAACGGCCGATACGCTAGCAGCCGTCGAAATCGCACGCGAAGCAGGAGCCTTTATTTACGGAATCTGCAACGTAATCGGCTCGTCCATTCCCCGGGCGACTCATTCGGGATCTTACATCCACGTAGGACCCGAAATCGGGGTAGCCTCCACCAAAGCTTTCACCGGACAGGTAACCGTACTGACAATGCTGGCTCTGACCATCGGCAAATTGCGCGGCAGCATCGACCCGGAACGCTATCGGAAATTGATCAAACAACTCCAAAGCATTCCGCAGAAGATGGAAACGGTATTGGGTTTGAGCGACCAACTCGCCGATCTTTCCAAAATTTTCACTTACGCCCACAACTTCATCTACCTGGGGCGTGGATACAACTATCCGGTGGCTTTGGAAGGAGCCCTCAAGCTCAAGGAGATCTCCTATATCCATGCGGAAGGTTATCCGGCCGCCGAAATGAAACACGGTCCGATCGCTCTGATCGACAACGAAATGCCCGTAATCGCCATCGCTACGACGGACAGCGTCTACGAGAAAACGATCAGCAACATTCAGGAAATCAAAGCCCGTCATGGAC
>JAHZDG010000011.1:0-6300 GCA_019422485.1 Alistipes sp.
ATCTTTCACCCCAGCTGAAACCACATTCAGGTCCATCGTGCTGTCTACAGTCTTGAGCCAGCTTCCGAAATCCATCCCCAGCGCATAGGCCAACGAATCCTGTTCCGATTTGATGCTGGAACCGGCACCGCAAGAGCTCATGATAAGAGCCACAGCAGCACCCAAAATGATCATTTTTTTCATTTTCGTTATGTATTGAGTAAACTTAATTTTCCTCAAAAAGTGTGCAACATTCTACCTTTTGGCAGAAGTCGGTGCAAAAATAGGCAAATTACAGAAATAACGCGTCTCTATTTCAAATATTTTGCCATTTTTTAACGCTCGTTTTTAGCGCGGGGCCGCAATACCGTTCGCATAAACAACAGTCCGAGAATGGCCGCTGCAAACGAAGCAATCAGAATGGCAATTTTCCCCGTAGCAATATAAGCCGAGTTATCGAAAGCCAGGTTGTCGATAAAGATCGACATCGTAAAACCGATTCCGCCCAACATGGCAACCCCCCAAAGGGCTTTCCACGAAGCACCCGCAGGCAACTGTCCCCAGCCGATCTTGGCAACCAGATAACTTAACAAGAAAATGCCCAGCGGTTTTCCGAGCACCAGGCCCAAAAAGATCCCCAATCCCTGCGGATTGGCCAGCACCCGCAAATCTTCCAGATTCGCCACTTCGACCCCCGCGTTAGCCAATGCAAAAACCGGCATAATAAAAAATGATACCGGCAGGTGCAACGAGTATTCCAAACGCTGCAAAGGACTGATGGCATTGCTAGCCACTTGGCGTTGGGTCATCAGCGTGCGAACCAGCCGAGGATTACCCAGCACCTCTACCCCAGGACGGTCGTAGTGTTTGAATTCCGACAGATAGTAATTGGTCTTATACAAAAAGTAAGGTTTCGAAAAACGCGGAGTCGCAGGCAACGTCATGGCAATCAACACCCCGGCGATGGTGGCATGAATCCCCGAATAGAGGAACAGTATCCACAACAACACACTGGGGATAATATAGTAACGCATCGAATAAACATTCAGCCGATTGAGCAGAATCAAAAAGGCCATCACCCCTCCGGCCGCGATCAGCATCATAAAATTGATCTCCGTAGAATAGAAAAGCGCGATCACCAGAATCGCCCCCAGATCGTCCACAATCGCCAGCGCCGTCAGAAAGATCTTCAGCGAAACCGGCCCCCGATTGCCCAACAGCGACAGAATCCCGATGGCAAAAGCGATATCCGTCGCCATCGGAATACCCCAACCCGACTCGTAGGGATTCCCGGCATTGACCATGGTATAGATAATGGCCGGCACGAGCATTCCTCCGATGGCGGCAGCAATCGGCAAGACAGCCTGTTTGAGACTGGACAACTGACCGGCAATGATTTCCCGTTTAATTTCCAGCCCCACGTAGAAAAAGAAGAGCACCATCAGACCGTCGTTGATCCAATGCTCGACACTTTTACTCAGCTGAAAACCTTCGAAACCGATCGTCAGCGGAGTAGTTAAAATCGTATGGTAGGCATGTTTGGTAGCCTCGAGGTTGGCCAAGGCCATGGCAACGAGGGCAAAAATCACCAAAACGACTCCCCCCGCCCAGGGACTGTGCAAAAATTTATACTGCTTCTCCCGCCAAACAAAATATCTCCGTCGGCGGCTAAAACTGATCTCTCTGGTCATATGGCATTCGATTGTCGATCCGGGGGTCCCGCTCCGGATCGTTCGGTTATGGATGCGGGATTCGGGCCTATCCGCGAAGAGACGAAAGTAACGTGAAGTTACACAACTTATACAACATACGAGCCCCTACGTTGGCATCCCACTCATCCTCATCCTGCGGGGCGGGTGACACCTCGCACAAATCGAACCCAATCACCCGGCGGCCGGAACGGGCCAGACGATCCAACAAATAAACCGCCTGACGGAAACTCAATCCCCCCGGGACCGGCGTACCCGTATGAGGACAGTTATCGGGCGACAAGCCGTCGATATCGAAGCTGACATACACCTCCTGCGGCAGCGCTTCGATAATTCGCTGGCAGACACTCTGCCAACTTTCGCCGCTGCATTCGGCCTCGCTCAAAGCCACGTCGGTGAATTGACGAATCCGATCGTCTTCCTTCGCCAGGCGGCATTCCGCTTCGCCCACATCGCGCACCGCCACCTGCACCAGGGCCGAAACCCCCGGAGCTTCCTGCAACACATTATACATAATCGAAGCATGGGAATAGGTGAACCCTTCATAGGCCTGACGCAAATCGGCATGTGCATCGACATGCAGAATACCCATCCCCGGATGGCGTTCGGCAACCGCCCGGATCAGCCCCAGAGGCACGCTATGGTCTCCACCGACCAGACCGACGGTTTTCCCCCGATCGAGCCATTGCTTGGCCTGTTCATAGACATATTCATTCAGCTGGCGGGAACCTTCGTTGACCCGCTGCAATTTACGCTGCATGGAAGGCGTGTCGATCGACCCTCCCCACGAAAGCTCCTCCATGATCGCTTCGGCATCTCCCCGCAACCGATCGCTGAGCGTCGGCCATTTGCGGTCGACCTCGATCGTTCCGATCCCGCGTTTCCAGCCTTCGGGATAGTGCAGATCGTACAGATCCACCTGCAACGAAGCATCCATAATGGCCTGCGGAGCCCGAAGCGTTCCTTTTCCATAAGAGGTGGTCACCTCCCAGGGCACCGACAACAACACCAACTCCGATTCCTCCACCGTAAACGGCAAACCGAAATAATGACCGTTTGCCACTCCGGGATCATCGGGATTAAAGAGATGAAGCATATTTTCCATGCAGTTTGTCTATTGACAGCTCACAGAGCAATTTGCGTGCAAAGATAGCATAAACTTACATCTTTTCAATCTTCCCGTTCCGAATCGTCCGGAAACCCGCCATTCCCTCCGAAACCTGCCGACAGTGACGGACCAAAACTCATCCGGCCGTTTCCACAATATAAGCCCGCCTGCACGCGTTATACCCATAGAGTCCCGCCATCGTTGCGAGAATGAGGACGGGAATTTATTTTCATAATCAATACATTAAGTTGGGTGTCCCCCGTTCTGGCGTTTGTTCGGCGGAACGGGGGTTTTTGCGGAATTTACACCCGATGCAGCACACTATCCGAAAAGTTATTTTACATTTACGGCGTCGCAAGACCCTGCCGGAACCCGGTACGCCCGATTTCTCCGCGTGCGACCTTTCCCAACCGTCTGTCCGACAACCGATTTAGAAATCACGTCCATGAACAAATCTCTTCGCATTGTAGCCGATTGCGACATCCCTTATCTGAAAGGGGTGCTGGAACCCTATGCTCAAATGTGTTACCTGAAAGGCAGCACCATCTCTCACGAAGACGTGCGAGACGCTCAGGTCATCATTACCCGCACCCGCACCCGTTGCGACCGCCAGCTGCTGGAAGGCACCGCCGTACAGATGATCGCCACGGCCACCATCGGCCATGACCACATCGACCTGGACTACTGCGCCCAACACGGCATCGAAGTGGCGACCGCGGCCGGATGCAACGCCCGGGCCGTTTTACAATATATCATGGGGGCTCTTTCGACCCTCGCCCGCAAAGACGGATGGAGCCCCGCCGAAAAGACGTTGGGCGTGGTCGGAGTGGGCAACGTCGGTTCGCTGATCTATCATTACGGAGAGCTTTTCGGATTTCGGGTTTTAGGGTGCGACCCTCCCAAGAAACGCGAAAACCCCGACCTGCCCTATTTGCCGTTAGAAGAGATGTTGCCCCAGTGCGACATCGTCACACTGCACACGCCGCTGATCGAAACCGGAGCTGACCGGACTCGCGGCATGGCATCGGAACGCTTTTTCACCCTGATGAAACCCGGATCGGTTTTCATAAACTCTTCCCGCGGTCCGGTTCTCGAAGACGAGGCCCTGCTGCAAGCCATTCGGCAAGGAATCGTCACCCGCAGCGTCATCGACACCTGGAATCACGAACCCGACATCAACCGGGAACTGCTGCAAAGCGTCACTTTTGCCACCCCCCACATCGCCGGATACAGCCGCCAAGGCAAAGCCGCCGGTACAGCCGATGTTGTCGATGCCATCAGCCGCCATTTTTCGCTGCCCCTGCAAGGCTGGTACCCCAGCGAAGTCAACCCGACCCGGCCGGACGAAACCCTCAGTTGGGAAACGTTGGGAGAAACCATCCCGGCCTATTTCGACATCGAACGCCATTCGCATTTTCTGAAAACCCATCCGGGAGCTTTCGAAGAGTGGCGCAACCACTACGACTATCGAACCGAATTTTTCTAACGGTTCGATCCGCGTCTCTTCGCCGCAAAGAGACTCATCGTCAAGCGGTCAAATTTGAAATAAGTACCAAAGCCAGAAATTATTATTACCTTTGCCGGCAGAATCCGCCGGTTGATACCGTTGCGGTTTCCATTTAAGCGTATCCATTAGAACCATTCTGGCATGTATAAACATCTAATTCGTCCGCTGCTGTTCAAGATCGCACCCGAGACCATTCATCATCTGATCGTATGGATGATGCGCATCATTCACTACATCCCGGGCGGCAGATGGTTGATGCGAGCCTGTTTTACGGTACGTCACCCCTCACTCGAACGCGAAGTCTTCGGATTACGCTTCCCCAACCCGGTAGGATTGGCGGCCGGATTCGATAAAGACGCCGAAGTGTATGACGAAATCGCGGCATTGGGTTTCGGTTTCGTGGAGGTAGGAACCATTACGCCGAAACCGCAACCGGGCAATCCCCGTCCCCGTCTTTTCCGGCTGCCGCAGGACCAGGCCCTAATCAACCGCATGGGCTTCAATAACCACGGGCTGGAAAACGCCGTACGCAATCTGCGCCGCCGGACCTGGTACGATCCCTGCCGCCACAAGACATCCACCTTGTTAGGCGGCAATTTGGGGAAAAACACCCTGACCCCCAACGAAGCCGCTCCTGCCGATTATCTGCGACTGTTCCGCCGGCTGTATGAATACGTCAACTATTTTGTGATCAACGTCAGCTGTCCCAATGTCGCCAACCTGGCTCATCTGCAGGACAAAGACAATCTGCGACAGATTTTGCGCGGGCTGGTCGAATTCCGCCGGGGACAAAACCAGTATCGTCCCATTCTGCTGAAAATATCGCCCGATCTGAACAAAGCCCAGATCGACGACATGATCGAAGTGATGATGGAATGCGGCATCGACGGCATTGTCGCCACCAACACCACCACCTCGCGCGAAGGTCTGCACACCCCGACCGAGACCATCGAACACATCGGCAAAGGCGGACTGAGCGGAAAACCGCTGACTCAACGTTCCGTAGAGATCGTGCGCTACATTCACGAAAAGACTCAAGGCAATTTCCCCATTATCGGGGTGGGCGGTATCATGACCCCTGACGATGCACTGGCCATGTTGGATGCCGGAGCCAGCCTCATTCAGGTTTACACGGGCTTCATCTACAACGGACCTGCTTTTGTTCGGAAAATCTGCAAACGCCTGAAACAACGCGCCGAACAATCCGCTGCCGAAGCCGCCTCCAAACCGGCACAGACACCCTCGGCATCGTCCGATTCCTCCTCCACAACGGAGCCATCGGCGCAACCCGATCCGGGCCTTGCCTCCGGGACGGCCCCCTCAACCAACGACAACAAACAAGAAGCATAATATATAAAAGGGGCCCAGCGCCTCTTTTTTTTATCTTAACAACAAGAACCATGGTTGCAGAAATCATCACCATCGGCGACGAAATCCTCATCGGACAAATCGTCGACACCAATTCCGCCTGGCTGGGCCGCACACTGGGCGATGCCGGGATTCGTATCGGCCGCATCGTTTCCGTATCGGACAACGCCCAGGAGATCGAACAGGCCGTCCAGAATGCCCTGACGCGAGCCGAACTGGTTTTGACCACAGGAGGACTGGGTCCCACCAAAGACGATATTACCAAACATACCCTTGCCAACATGTTTTCCATGAAACTGGTTCGCAACGAAGAGGCTTTCCGTTGGGTGAAAGAGATGCTCGAAGCCCGAGGACTGGTATTCAACGAGCTGAACCAGTCTCAGGCACTGCTGCCGGACGGATGCACCATGCTTCCCAACCGAAACGGCACGGCCCCCGGCATGTGGTTCGACTGCGACGGGAAAGTGTTGGTATCCCTGCCCGGCGTACCCTTCGAAATGAAGGAGCTGATCAAAAACGAGGTTCTTCCTCGTCTGCGCAGCCATTTCACCCTGCCCCGCAACCTGCATAAAACCGCCATCACGTTCGGCCTGGCCGAATCGATGCTGGCCGAAACCATCGCCCCCTGG
>JAHZDG010000011.1:6310-17771 GCA_019422485.1 Alistipes sp.
CTGGGAGGCCGCCCTACCGTCCCATCTGCATCTGGCCTACCTGCCCAGCGCCTTGGGGATCCGGTTGCGGCTGTCGGTTTACGAAACCGACGACCCTCAGGCGGCCGCTGAAATCGACGCCCAATTCGCCCGTCTCGAAACCCTGATCCCTGACTATATCATCGGGTACGGAGAGACTTCCCTGGAAGAAGCGACCGGAACGCTGCTTCTGCAACATCACGAAAGTGTCGCCACCGCCGAATCTTGCACCGGGGGCAACATCGCCCATCGCTTTACGACCCATGCCGGAGCCTCCGCCTATTTCCGAGGCGGAGTCGTTGCCTATGCCAACGAAGTGAAAACCGCTGTATTGGGCGTCGATCCGCAGGCGTTGGCCCGTGAAGGGGCCGTCAGTCGCATCGTTGCCGAACAGATGGCTGAAGGGGTTCGTCGAGCTACCGGAGCCACCTACGGACTTTCGACCACCGGTGTGGCCGGTCCCGACGGAGGTACGCCCGAAAAACCGGTCGGAACGGTCTGGATGGCTCTGGCCACCCCACAAGGCGTGTACGCTTATAAACGGAGATTCTCGTCACTGCGTTCGGAAAACATTCAACGGGCTTCTTCCTTTACCCTCAACCTGCTGAGACTGTACCTCAAAGGCTTGCTGAAACCCGAATAACGGTCATCCGTTCCCAAGAGAAAACACCATTTATTATAAGGACCACCTCGTCCTCAACAATTTCCGGAAAGACTGAAATTTCGATTTTCAGTCTTTCTCATTTTTGGCTATCTTTGACACGGTGGCACACGATGGTTTTTGCCCCCTTTTGCCTCCCTTTCGGCGGGGTGGTCCCGCCCTCCAATCATCCTAAACCAATACAGGATTCGCGCGTATGGTACTCGACACGGGTAATATTTTGTTAGTGGGATCGATTCTCCTGTTTATGAGTATTTTGGCCGGAAAAACCGGCTACAAATTCGGGGTTCCCATGCTGTTGCTGTTCCTCGGCGTGGGCATGCTCTTCGGCAGCGACGGGTTGGGCATTCAGTTCAACAGTCCGGCCATCGCCCAGTTCATCGGCATGATGGCCCTGAGCATCATCCTGTTCTCCGGGGGGATGGACACCAAATACTCCGACATCAAACCGATCGTCCCTCAAGGAATCATACTGGCAACGGTCGGCGTCATTCTGACCGCCTTCCTGACCGGTGGCATTATCTACTATATATCTCATTTCCTGCCGGGTACGCCGAATCTGACCTTCGCCCAATCACTGCTGTTGGCTTCGGTGATGTCTTCGACCGACTCCGCTTCGGTCTTTTCGATCCTACGCTCCAAAGGGCTGAAGCTAAAACAGAATCTGCGACCCATGCTGGAACTGGAGAGCGGTAGCAACGACCCCATGGCCTACATGCTCACCATTCTGCTGATCCAGATCATCCAATCCGGAGAGATGAGCTTCGGGCAATCCATCCTGATGCTGCTGATCCAACTGTCGGTCGGGGCTGTGGCCGGATTTCTGCTGGGTCGTCTAGCCATCCGCATGCTCAACCGCCTCAACATCGACAACCAATCCCTCTACCCTATTCTACTGCTGGCCTACGTCTTTTTCGTCTTCTCGGTCACCGACCTGCTCAAAGGGAACGGCTACCTGGCCGTCTACATCACCGGTCTGGTGGTCGGGAACCACAAGATCGTCCACAAAAAAAGCATTACGATCTTTTTCGACGGATTCGCCTGGCTCAGTCAGTTGATCATGTTCCTGACCCTGGGGCTGCTGGTTAGTCCGCGACAAGTCCTTTCAGTAGCCGGAACCGGTCTGTTAATTGGCGGAGTTCTGATTCTGATCTCCCGCCCGATCGGCGTATGGCTCAGCCTGCTGCCTTTCCGCGGTATGACCTCCAAAGCCAAACTTTTCATCTCGTGGGTAGGGCTGCGCGGAGCCGTCCCGATCATCTTCGCTACCTATCCGCTGCTGGCCGGCATTGAACATGCGCAAATGATGTTCAACATCGTCTTCTTCATCACCATCCTCTCGCTGCTGGTCCAGGGCACCACCATCAACTACGTCGCACAACTGCTGGGACTGGGTGTCCCGGAAAGCAACCGACGCAAATCGTTCGGCAAGATCGAACTGCCCGAACAGATCAAATCCACCATGTCGGAAATCGAAGTCACCCCCGAAATGCTCGCTGAAGGCGATTCACTGCTTCATCTGAACATCCCCGAGCACACCCTGGTGGTTATGGTCCAGCGCGACGACCACTATTTCGTGCCCACGGGCAAAACCACACTCCATCCGGGCGACCTGCTGCTGATGATCTCCGATAGTAAGCCCCTAGAGGGTGCTTATACCCTTTCCAACAACGCCTCTGAGAGTGAGAAATAGACTTTTCAGACATAGTATTCCTCGAAATATTTGCTATTTTTCAAAAAAAACACTAATTTTGTCGCTCCTTTTGGAATAACCACAATTAAACCAAGCGATTCGTTATGAAAATGTGTGAAATCACGGGTAAGACGGCGCAAGTGGGCAACAACGTCTCTCACTCGAACAAGAAAACCAAAAGGCGTTTCAACCCGAACCTGAAAACCAAACGCTTCTGGAACGAAGAAGAAGGTCGGTGGATAACGCTGAAGGTTACTACCTCCGGTATGAAAACGATCAATAAAAAAGGACTGGCTGTCGCCCTGAAAGAAGCTGCCGCTCCCAAAAAGGTCTACTAAAATTAACACTCTCGAGAAATGGCAAAAAAAGGTAACCGCGTTCAGGTGATTCTGGAATGCACCGAGCAGAAGGAGAGCGGCATGCCGGGCATGTCACGCTACATCACCACCAAGAACAAAAAGAACACGCCCGATCGGATGGAACGTAGAAAATACAATCCGATTCTGAAACGAGTAACCATTCACCGCGAAATCAAATAAGGTTGAATCATGGCAAAGAAAGTAGTTGCAACCCTGAAAACCGGAACCGGTAAAGCATTCACGAAATGCATCAAAATGGTGAAATCCGAAAAGACTGGCGCTTACGCCTTCAAAACGGAAATCGTCCCCAATGAACAAGTGAAAGAATTTTTCACGAAAAAGTAATTAAGACACTTGTCTTAATACAAAAGGCCCGTTTACTTATAAACGGGCCTTTTGTGTAAACGATACGAGCCCTCCACACCGCCTTTTCTCCCCGGCAAGCGAGCAAAATCACCCCGCAAAACCGGCATTCTCCACAGAATTCCTTGAAAAAATGCACCAAAACTCGGGGATTGCCTCTTTTCATGCTATCTTTGAAACATTAAAACGATTCTACCATGGGACTGTTCAATCTCTTTTCGAAAAAAGAACACAAGGAAGACCTCAATAAAGGCTTGGAAAAAACCAAAGAAGGGGTCTTTTCCAAGTTGGCCCGAGCCGTGGCCGGAAAATCGAAAGTAGACGACGAAGTGCTCGATAACCTCGAAGAGGTGCTCATCACCTCCGATGTGGGGGTCGATACAACGGTACGGATCATCGAACGCATCGAACAACGGGTGGCCCGCGACAAATACATGAACGCATCGGAACTGAACCGCATCCTGCGCGACGAAATCACCGCCCTGCTCGAAGAGAGCCATGACGGGGAAGATCAGGGTTTCTCACCGGAACAACGAAACGGCTTCCCGCTGGTGATTATGGTCGTTGGGGTCAACGGCGTTGGGAAAACCACCACCATCGGAAAACTGGCGGCCCAATTCAAAAAGGCCGGCAAGAAAGTCTATATCGGAGCGGCCGACACCTTCCGGGCTGCCGCCATCGAACAGCTGGGCGTATGGGCCGAACGGGCCGGAGTGACCATGATCCGTCAGGAGATGGGTTCCGATCCCGCCTCGGTGGCTTACGACACCCTGCGCAGCGCCGTGGCCAACGATGCCGATGTGGTGTTGATCGACACCGCCGGTCGTCTTCACAACAAGATCGGCCTGATGAACGAACTGACTAAAATCCGCAATGTCATGGCCAAGGTCATTCCGGATGCTCCGCATGAAGTGATGCTGGTGCTGGACGGATCGACCGGACAGAATGCCTTCGAGCAGGCCAAACAGTTCACCCAAGCTACCCAGGTCACCTCCCTGGCTATCACCAAACTGGACGGTACGGCTAAAGGCGGTGTAGTGATCGGCATCAGCGATCAGTTCAAGATTCCGGTTCGTTACATCGGAGTGGGAGAAGGCATCGATCAGTTGCAGGTGTTCAACCGCCGCGAATTCGTCGACAGCCTCTTCGGCGACCCTGCTTAAACGATACGCCCAATAAACGTCTGCAGGGAAACCGACTACCCCACACCCCCAAAGGCTCCGACCGGCAAAGAATTTAGATCATCGGGAACGTTGACAAAAGATTAACAAACTATATCATGACCGGATTATTCATCTTCATCTTCGCTTTTATAGGTGCATTAGGGAGCGCTTTGTTCTCCTCATGCAAGTAACCACACAAAAACGCATCAGTCTTGCCGCATCCGTAAGGGTATTCTTGGCCCCATTGGCGGTGCTTTGCTTTAAAATCGCTCATCTTGAAAAAGAAACGTATCAATATCGTCACCTTGGGCTGTTCCAAAAACCTCGTCGATTCGGAACATCTTATGGGTCAATTGGATCCAAACGCCTTTGAAATCACCTTCGACGAAAATACGACGGAGGCCGATGTGGTGATCGTCAACACCTGCGGATTCATCGGTGACGCCAAGGAAGAGTCCATCGACACGATCCTCTCCTTTGCCCGGGCTCGCGAAGCCGGGCAAATCGACCAGCTGTTCGTCATGGGCTGCCTGTCCGAACGCTACAAAAAGGATCTGGAGGCCGAAATCCCCGAAGTGGATCAATACTTCGGCGTCAATAACCTGTCCGACATTCTGCGGGCGGTGGGCGGACACTATCGGGACGAACTGCGCGGAGAACGCCACCTGACCACCCCTTCCCATTACGCCTACCTGAAGATCTCGGAAGGCTGCAACTGGGGATGCGGCTATTGTGCCATTCCTCTGATCCGGGGTCGTCACGTTTCGGTTCCGATGGAAGAGCTGGTCGCCGAAGCCGAAAACCTGGCCCGAAAAGGAGTTCGTGAGTTGATCGTCATCGCACAGGACACCACTTTCTATGGACTCGATCTCTACGGCGAACGTCGGTTGGGCGAACTGCTCCGCAAACTCTGCGCCGTGGAAGGAATCCATTGGGTACGGTTGCACTACGCTTATCCGGCCCAATTCCCCCGAGATGTCATCGACCTGCTGCGCGATGAGCCCAAACTGTGCAAATACCTCGACATTCCCTTCCAGCATATCAGCGACGCCCAACTCAAAAGCATGCGGCGGGGCCTCGATCAGGCCGAGACCTATGCCCTGATCGACGAGCTGCGCCGCGAAGTCCCCGGTATCGCTCTGCGCACGACCCTGCTGGTCGGGTATCCCGGCGAAACCGAGGCCGATTTCGAACAACTGGAACAATTCGTTCGGAAGGTCCGTTTCGAGCGGTTGGGTGTCTTCCCCTACAGCGAGGAAGAAGGAACCTATTCGGCCCAACAGCTGACGGATGACGTCCCGGACGAGATCAAACGGCAACGGGCCGACCGGATCATGGAAATCCAGAGCGAAATCTCGCGTGAAAACAACCTGGCCCGGATTGGTCGCACCGAAGAGGTCGTGATCGACCGTCACGAAGGCGATTTCTGGGTGGGCCGCACCCAATACGATTCACCGGAGGTCGACACCGAAATTCTGATCCCCGACGAAGGACAACCGCTCCAGCCGGGCGAATTCTACCCGGTCGAAATCACCGAAGCCGAAGAATATGACCTCTACGGCCGGCTCCTGAGCTAAACATTGACCCTATCCCAGTCGGTTGCCCGCGCATCGGGACAAACCCCTCGCGACAGGGTGAGCAACCACCTGAAGCAGAACGAGCCGTCCCGAACGGAAGACGATCCGGTTCGGTTCGTCGGCTGCGCCTTTGTTCTCCGTCAAATTCGCGGACAAACGCCTGAGGTACAACCTCACCCTCCCGTTTTCCCCTCAGAAGGTATGCAGGAATGTTTTGCAATTTCATAAATAATACGTACTTTTGAGTTGGGAAATGCTAATCTTCGGCTCCGATGAAAGAGACCAATCCGATCGACACGCTTCGCGACAAAGTCCAGCAACTGATCGACGACAATCGCAGTTTACGCGCCGAATTGAGAAAGATGACCGACGACCGGGAGAAAATCACCCGGCAAAAGCGTCAGGCCGAAGAGAAAATCCTGGAACTGGAGAAACGGATGCGCGTGCTCGAAACCGCAGGCGCCCTATCCGGACAGGAAGGCAATAACCGGGCTGCCCGACAGCGTGTCAATAAACTTTTGCGGGAAATTGACCGTTGCATTGCCCTGATGAACCGATAAACGAACGTTAGATACAACTCAGGCTATCATGGCCCAGACCCGAAAGATAACGGTCAAAATCGCCGGTAAGGATTACGCGATGACCATCCCTCAACAGGAGGAAGAAAAATACCGCCGGGCCGCACGGGACATCAACAGCCTGATCTCGAGCTACCGCAGCACATTTGCCGCCGAACCCGAGGACTATCTGGCCATGGCCGCTATGCAGATGGCCGTCATCAAGGTGGGACTGGAAATGGACCGAACCCTCACCGACCAGATGAATACCATCGAAGAGATCAGTGGCCAGATCGATAACTACCTGAACGACATTAAGGAGTAACACACCATACCCTCCGCTACACACGTTCTTTACATAATACGTACAGAAACACAGGAATAAGCCCGCATGGATTCCTTTTTCACTTTGCGAAACTCAACAGTTTAAAAATTGGGGTCAAGCTCAGTTTTTCAAAAACAGGCCTTACCCTCTTTCGGGAGGGTCTCCCTTTCTGCGGAGACGTTGGAAGTTTGCGATTTTCGGCAGCCCCACACATGACGATTTAGGAGCTTCGTCAAACCTACAAAGAGGAAACCCCGTGCGGGCCTTTTTTATATACCCACACAAACACGGAAAACAACCCGATAAAATATAATTATTCACTTAACCCTCAACGAGTATGATAATCGCAATCGCCGCCGTCGTTTCGGCTGTCGTAGTCGGTTTCGCCTCATATTTCATTATCATGAAAGCTACCCAAACGCGTAGACTCAACCTGATAAAAGAGGCCGAAGCCGAAGCCGAAATGATCAAGAAGGAGCGCATCCTTCAGGCTAAGGAAAAATTCATTCAACTGAAAAGCGAACACGACCGTCAGGTCAACGAACGCAACCAAAAAATAGCTCAAGTCGAACAACGCGTCAAACAGCAGGAAAACGCGCTGCATCAGCAACAGGAAGAGTTGGGCAAAAAGATCAAAGAACAGAACCTGTTGCGCGAACAGCTCGAAAACCAGCTGCAAGGCATCGAACGCAAAAAAGAAGAGATCGATCGCAAGCTCAAGGAACAAAACCTGCGACTGGAACAGATCAGCGGCCTGAGCAGCGAAGAGGCTAAAAATATCCTCATCGAAAACATGAAGGCCGAAGCCAAAAGCGACGCCATCACCTATGTCAACGAAGTGATGGAAGAGGCCAAAATGACCGCCAACAAAGAGGCTAAAAAGATCGTCGTACAGACCATCCAGCGCGTTGCCACGGAAGCTGCCATCGAGAATTCGGTTACGGTATTCAACATCGACAGCGATGAGGTCAAAGGACGCATCATCGGACGCGAAGGCCGTAACATCCGGGCTTTGGAAGCCGCAACCGGAGTGGAAATCATCGTGGACGATACGCCGGAAGCGATCATTCTGTCGGGCTTCGATCCCGTACGCCGTGAAATCGCCCGTCTGGCCCTGCACCAGTTGGTAACCGACGGACGTATCCACCCGGCCCGCATCGAAGAAGTGGTAGCCAAGGTACAGAAACAGATCGAAGACGAAATCATCGAGGTCGGTAAACGTACTGCCATCGACCTGGGTATCCACGGGCTGCACCCCGAACTGATCCGCATGATCGGGAAGATGAAATACCGTTCGTCCTACGGGCAGAACCTGTTGCAGCACTCGCGTGAAACCGCCAACCTGTGCGGCATCATGGCTTCGGAACTGGGGCTGAATGCCAAACTGGCCCGCCGTGCCGGCTTGTTGCACGACATCGGCAAAGTGCCCGATGACGAACCCGAACTGCCGCACGCTATCATCGGGATGAAGCTGGCCGAACGCTACAAGGAAAAACCCGAAGTCATCAACGCCATCGGGGCACACCACGACGAAATCGAGATGACCAACCTGATCTCGCCGATCGTTCAGGTATGCGACGCCATCTCAGGGGCTCGTCCGGGGGCTCGCCGCGAAGTGGTGGAATCCTACATCAAACGACTCAAAGAGATGGAAGATATGGCCATGAGTTATCCGGGCGTCATGAAGACCTACGCCATCCAGGCCGGTCGCGAACTGCGCGTGATCGTCGGCAGCGAAAAGATTTCGGATCAGGATGCCGATCTGCTCTCGCACGACATTGCCAAGAAGATCCAGGACGAAATGACCTACCCCGGTCAGGTAAAAATCACCGTGATCCGGGAAACCCGTTCGATCAGCTACGCCAAATAGCTACGGATCTCACCTATACCCAAAGGAGGATTTTCTTCGGAAGATCCTCCTTTTTATTTGGCAAGGCAGAGATCGAATGTCGGTCTTTTCGCTCCTACCCCACTCTTCCATTTTTCACCTTTCAATATAACTCTCACTTTCCAAAACAAAGCGCCAAACACATTCGCCATAAAGCAATAAACCCACCCCAAAGGGAATCAAAATCGCTCTTCAGTTTCTGGACTAACCCGGGCAATCGCCAACCGAATTTCTCCCGATCGGACGATTTTCCCTCCTTTTTCAGAACGAGACACGTGCAATTCTCCGTCTAAAAAATTATCTTTGCAAGGATCGAAACCCATGAAAACCCTGCGAGAAATTCGAGACGCTTTATCGAGCTGGTCGGCAACCGCCATCCTGTTGGCGCTGTATGCGACCTCCTTGGCCGCCGCTACCCTCATCGAAGCAAAACTCGGTTCCGATGCCGCCCGCAGCGTCATCTATCACGCCTGGTGGATGTATGTGCTCTACGCCGCCATGATCGTCAATTTCTGGCTACTGGGACGACGCATGCATCTGCTGAAACGCTTTCGCTGGGGTTCGTTGCTGTTGCACGGTGGATTTATCCTCATCCTATTGGGGGCCGCCCTCACCCACTTCTGGGGCTACGAAGGCACCCTGCATCTGAGAGAGGGCGAAACCTCCAACCAACTGAAGGTCTCCCACACCGATCGACGCACCCTGCCCTTCCAGGTCACCCTGCGGGATTTTCAACTGAAACGCTACCCGGGTTCCTCTACCCCTTCATCCTACGAAAGTGAGGTCACGATTCAGGATCGGGAGGGTCAACGCGATGTCCGTATCTTCATGAACCACATCGCCCGCGTCAATGGGTTCCGCCTCTATCAGGCCTCCTATGATCCGGACGAACAAGGAACCATTCTCAGTGTCAATTACGATCCGATAGGAACTCCGGTCACCTACGTCGGCTATTTTCTATTGATGACCGGACTGATCATCGCTTTGGGACAAAAAGGATCCCGATTGCGGCGGCTGTTCACCCAACTGGAGACTCAACCCTCCGTCCAACAACCCTAAAGTGAACTCGCCTACCCAAGAGAGAGATTATGCGTGCTGTATACAAACGGATTCTGATTTTATTAGCCCTGTCGCTATGCGTCATCACCTGCTGCCGCATCCACTATCTGCGCTATCTGACGCCGACAGAAGAGGCTCCTGAAACCGTTTTACCGCAAGGTCTGCACCTGATCCTCAACAATACCGATTCGGACTTGGAAGAGACCCGACGCATGGAAGCCTCCATCGAACGTTTTATGACGCAATGGGAGATCGAGGGAGCTTCGCTGGCCATTATGAAAAACGGTCACCTGCTCTACTGCAAGGGGTTCGGAAAAGCCAACCGAGAAACTGGAGAGCCCATGGAGGTTCACCACATTCTCCGCATTGCATCGCTCTCAAAACTCATCACCGCCACCGGGATCATGAAACTCTGCGAATCGGGTCGTCTCTCGCTTCAGGATCACGTTTTCGGGCCGGAAGGCATCCTCAACGACAGCATTTTCCTAAACATCAAAGACAAACGCGTACTGAAAATCACGGTCGAACATCTGTTGCGCCACCAGGGCGGATATTCGATCCGAGCCGGCGACCCGCTGTTCTGCATGCCGAGTGTCGCCCGCCAGCTGGGCAAAAGCCTGCCGTTGACCTTAAACGACATGGTACAATATGCCTCCTCCACCCGACTGCGTTATGAGCCGGGCAGCAGCAACATCTATTCCAACCTAGGATATGTAGTGCTGACCAAAGTGATCGAAAAAGTCAGCGGCCTACCATACGAAACCTATATGCAGGACAGCATCCTTCACCCAATCGGCTGCATGGACATGCACATCGGCTATTCCGATCCGGCCAAACGCTTCCCGAATGAAGTACACTACTACGAGCCGTCGGATGCCGAACTGACCGAATCGGCTTTAGGGGGAGGTGCAATGGTCCCCAAAAGTTACGGAGGATGTGATCTTCAGGTGCTCAGCGGAGCCGGCGGTTGGGTAGCCTCTCCCACGGAATTGATGCGTTTCATCACAGCCATCGACGATGAGGACAGCAGACCCGACATTCTGACCCCGGCCACCATTGCGATTATGACCGAAAAAGGCGAGAATCGGTATCCGATCGGTTGGATGCGCACGACCAAAGGAAATGACTGGACGAGAACCGGTTCCCTGGCCGGATCGAGCGTCATGCTCAAACGGCAACACAACGGATACACCTGGGTATTCATCACCAACACCAGTTCGTGGTCTGGATCTCGCTTCCCGCGCAAAATCGAAAACATGATCCGCCAGGCACTCGACAAAGTAAAAACCTGGCCCAAACGCGACCTCTTCGACAAAGATACTACGGCTGTACCGGTCGTGGATTCGCTCTCGAGCGGCACCAAACTGATCGTTCCTTCCCGAACGCTTCTCCAGAACGGAACCTCGAACGATCGCCACCAAAACCTCCCTGCCCTCTCCAATCGGCCATAACCCCTTTTACTGCATGGTTTCATTTCTCAACGAACGGATCTTCCTTCCCGTTTTTGAGGCTCAAGGCTCTTGTCTGGACCAACCGTAACAGGCATTCCGTTCGGTATAAACAAAAAAATAACGATCACCCTTTCGGATGTCGTTTTCCACATAACTTATGCCGGGGCAACTGATGCAGACAGTTGCCCCGATGCACACTATAATCGCTCTACTCGTTTTTGAGCGTGCGTTCGATGTAACTGCGGTAATCCTTGACCACCGGTTTGTAATCCCCTTCAAACAAAGGCGAAGAGATCAGAAAATCGGCCGTCGAACGATTGACCGCCGTCGGCACGTTATACAGCGTT
>JAHZDG010000011.1:17791-36640 GCA_019422485.1 Alistipes sp.
ACGCAACAGCGCTTTCACGTCCACATCATGCGGCTGTGCCTGCATCGGGTCCCAGAAAAAAATCAGGGCTTCCACCCCACCTTCCGCAATCATGGCACCCAATTGCTGATCGCCTCCCAGCGGACCCGATTTCAGCAGCGTGATATCAAAACGCCCCTGATCGTTTCCCCGACGATCCATCAACGTACGAGCCACCATTTTACCGGTCGTTCCCGTACAGATCAGGTGATGTTGCAACAATTTTTCCCAGTTCCAATCCACCCACTCGGCCAGGTCACGCTTCATATTGTCATGCGCCACCAAAGCCACTCGTTTTTTCGTGTTCATAAATTTACATTCAAATCTTTAACATCCGCAAAGATAGTAAACATTTGCCGGAGTCACTTTTCTACGAATATTTATTTTACGTTATCTGTGAGCCTTATTTCTTGCTGAGCCTCCCTCCGGAGAGGAGGTCGTTTCCGCCCTGCATTACGCACGCACCGGCTTCCCCACACGATCCAAGCACCGGGGCCGGGTCAGCCAGCAGACCCAGGCATACAGCCCTCCCTACACCTGTTCCGTTCCATGCCCTCACAAGGATTGGGAGCAAAACATCCGACTATTTCCCCGAATGGAATACCAACGGATAACCGTCCGGCGAAGTTACGGTCGTCACCAGCGGGCCCCGGTAGCGTTTTCCTTCCCGGTCAATCCAAATGCCCCGAGGCAAACGGACCGTCCGCGTATTGCTCTTGTCCAGCAAGGGAACGATCAGGTATTTGGAGCCCAGCATAAACTGATCATCACAGTCGATGAACCCGTTGCGCGGAAATTCATACTCCATATGTCTCAGGATAGGCTCCGCCGTACGGGCCGACTCCTGAATCATCGACGTGTAATACTCCGTCATTTCCACCCGGTGATTGGCCATCCATTTCAGGGCATTGGCCAGCGGTTCTTCCTGAATTTTCCAGGGCGCAACCTGAATATGCATCACCGGTAAAATCGACGACAGCTGCACCGACCGAAGCACCAGCGTATAATCCTTCAGATCGAGTCCCGCCAACGAATCCACATTAGGCAAAAGAATCGTATAGGGATACCCCAACAGATTGGCATTAATCATCTCGGCACAAGCCTTATGCAGAATATCGCTGTCGAGCGGCAAGTTGAGCGACAGGCAGTGAATATAGGGTTCGAAACCCCGGCTACGGCTGATCGTATACTGGCAATATTCAAAGCCTTCTCCCAGTTCGGTCCAACGTTCCAGATAATCCTGCGTTCCGCTGGAGGCATAACGCATCTGGGCTACCCCATCCTGACAATCGAACACAAAACCATCCACTCCATATTGCGACCGCAACGAATCGAGCCATCCCCGCAACAATTCAGGGGTATTCTCCTGCGTCAGATCGAACATGGCGCTATATCCTCCGATCCACTCCGACATAGCCAAACGCCCGTCAGGCATGCGCAACAACATATCGCTATTCTTATACTGCCGGGCCACCGGACCGTCGCCACTGACAAACGGCGTCACGGTCAACATCACCTTAAAGCCTTTGGCATGCAGATCGCTGATCAGGGCACCGAAATCCCCCAACTGTTCAGGATCGGGTTGAAAACATCCCACCGAACTCTGCCAACCGGCAGCCAAGACCAGCGTTCCGGCCGGATACCCCATTTCCAACAGACGATCGGCATACGTCCGCAATCCATCTGCCGTTGGCGCAAATCCCAATTCCTGCCGGGTATCGTACACCGGACGGGTAAACAGATCGATGGCCGGGGTTTTGCCGCTGGGCGGAAAGTTCTTGTGGCAGCAGACCAGATAAGCTTCACGCAGCGTCCGACCTCCCGTCACAGCCTTCACCTCTTCCAGCGGAGAAGAGATCAGAAAACTCTCCCCGGTATATTCGATGGTAAACGGTTCTTCGCTCCAGATGTAACGTCCCCGGCTGGAAACCAGAAAAGGAGTCGTCTGTCCTTCGCTCCATTCGGCCAGGTTGATTTTCGGGAACGGCTTATCGAACGGCATGGTACGTCCCCCCAACACGAATACGCCCCACCAACGCTCTCCTTTCAGCACTTCGATTTTGGATGTATACTCAGCGCCGAAAAGTTCCGCCACACACAGCGTCATCACACACAACAAAAGTCCAACTCGTCTTATCATAGATTGTTTCATTTTAATTCCACACGTTTGAGCAGCGAGGTGCAAAACAAGACTCCTTCCCCGAAACGCTGCTGCAACTGCGTTCCATAATCGTACATCATTCCTTCACTCACCTCCCGATAAGCCTCCAGATCCGGGACCTCTACCTGCAGAGAATAGGTAAATTCTTCCGTCGGACGGTCCGACATCAAACGGGTTAAGGTCAAGCGATCATATCCCTTTTCCCGCAAAACCGGCAGATAATTTTGACGTAACGATTCGAGCCAGGCGTCATGCACCCGATGATGAACAATAAAAGAAGTAACCAGAATATACATCGTATTTTCCTCCATTTCAGCAGGATGAAACGTTACCCTGCACCAACGAAAAGCGGCCTGCAGAAGCCGAAATGCCAGCGTTCCGACCCACCTTTCCAAAAAGCCGGTCTAATTTACGGTTTTATTCCGAAAATCGGAAATTCTGACCCATTCAGAAACGCTTTCCGCGTACGAAAAGCCAAAAAAGTCGCCCTTCAGATCATTGGTCTGCAAAAAACACGCCGGAGTTTTCATCCCGTCCCGAACGACTCTCCAACAAGCGCTCCGAAAGCGAAAAAAGAAAAGCCGAAATTTGTTTTAATCAAAAAGTTCACTATCTTTGCAGTCCAATTTGTGTAATCAAACATTTCTGAATGTACGCAATCGTAGAAATTGCAGGTCAACAATTCAAAGTTGAAAAAGGTCGGAAACTCTATGTTCACCGTCTCGCAGGGGAAGAAGGTTCCTCGCTGAGTTTCGACAAAGTCCTGCTGACAGACAACGACGGTCAGGTTAATGTTGGCTCACCTGTAGTAGAAGGGGCCAGTGTAAAAGCAACGATTCTTCGCCATTTGAAAGACGACAAAGTGATCGTCTTCAAGAAGAAACGCAGAAAAGGATACCAGGTTAAGAACGGCCACCGCCAGTATCTCACCCAGATCCTTATCGACGAAATCGCTAACGCTTAAAAACAGAACAACATGGCACATAAGAAAGGGGTAGGTAGCTCCAAGAACGGTCGTGAATCCGAAAGTAAACGATTGGGAGTTAAATTATTCGGTGGCCAGGTTGCCAAAGCCGGCAACATTCTGGTTCGTCAGCGCGGCACTGTACACAACCCGGGCGAAAATGTAGGCATGGGCAAAGACCACACGCTGTTCGCTTTGGTAGACGGAACCGTAGCGTTCAAAAAGAAAAACAACAACAAATCGTACGTATCGATTATTCCTTTCTCCTAATAAGGACGTTACGATCGATTGATCTTATAAAAAACACGTCGCATAGCGACGTGTTTTTTATTTCTCCCTATTTCTTCTACTATTCGAATTCATCCTCCACATCGAAATCGAAACAAAGTTGCCGGTCCGCAGGCGCCGGTTTCAAGGCATTGGCAACCGTCAGTCCCAACAAACGCACTTTCCTTCCCTCGAAATCCACCTGATTCAACAACTCCACAGCCGTCTCCCATAACGGTTCCGGTCCACTGACCGGTACAGGTAAGGTTCGAGAACGGGTAATCTGTCGAAAATCATCGTATTTCAGCTTCAGCACCACGGTTTTCCCCACGAAACTCCGTTGTTCGAGCCGTCGGCACACCTCCCGATGCACAGCCGTCAACTTTTCCAACAACTCGTTGCGATCCGCCACATCCTCCTCAAAGGTGGTTTCCGCCCCCAACGATTTGCGGATCCGATCCGGCACCACCTCCCGTCGGTCCATTCCCCGGGCATATTCATAATAGGAACGGCCGGGCTTTCCGAAATAACGAACCAGGTCAGCCTCGGACCACTGACGCAAATCGGCCCCGGTCCGAATCCCGAGACGATGCATTTTACGAGCCGTCACTTCACCAATCCCGAAGAACTTTTCGATCGGCAAACCCTCTACGAAAGCCAAAATCTCTTTAGGGGGTATAACAAACAATCCGTCCGGCTTCCGGTAATCGGAGGCAATCTTCGCCAACATCTTATTGACCGACACCCCGGCAGAAGCGGTCAAGCCGGTTTCTTCCCGAATCCGGGCCTTGATCTCCTGCGCCACCAGCGTAGCAGAAGGCAAGTGCGAAACATCAAGAAAGGCCTCATCGAGCGACAGAGGCTCGACCAAGGCCGTATAATCATGAAAAATAGCCTGAATTTGGCGGGAAACACTTTTATAGACCTCCATGCGTGTCGCCACGAAGATCAGATCCGGACATAAACGACGGGCCCGCAAAGACGACATCGCCGAATGGACTCCGTAACGTCGTGCCTCATAGCTGGCCGTTGCCACGACGCCTCTCGGACCGTCATGGCCCACGGCGATCGGACGGCCTCGCAATTCGGGGCAGTCACGCTGTTCGATCGACGCATAAAAAGCGTCCATATCGATATGGATGATTTTACGCAATGACTCTCCTTCCGACGATCGACTTTATCCGACCATCGACACCGCCCGTTTACTGCGGCGGGCTCTTCTCTCCGATGCGATCAGAGAGAACCGCATTATGCCCTCCGGAAAAGGATTCTACCACTCACCGGCTTAACGATAATCCTCCGGAGTGATCGTAAACTGCATGAACGGCGAACCGTCCAAAAACTTATAATCGTACACAAACGTAATACCGAGCCGGCGAATGCGTGGCAGTTCGGGATCGTTTTTCAGGGCATTCAACATATTGTTGCGAGCCGATTGTTTCAACTGTTCGATATGAATTACCGAATCTTTCTTCACGGCATCGGCCGACAACAAATCCGATATAATATTATATACCAACGTATTATTAGGCATATCCACCACCCGGTTCAGGGTCATTCCCGTTCCCACAATTCGAGGACAGTCGACATTCAAAGACGTTGCATATTCACTCAAAAGTCGGGCTTGCCGTTTAGTCCGGTTTCCGTAAACGCCACCGTATATCAAACCAGCCAGCACGATGACAGCAATTCCCCAAAACAACGTTCTTTTTCTTTTTATCGGTTCCATGACACAATCTTAAAGGTTGTAATTCAGGGAACGAAAATAAAAAAAATCAAAACGTTCATCAAATCTTCCGACAAAAGTTTTCCTTGCAGACTTCGTTTCACGATCGAAAAACGACTGGGCGTGTGCAGGTTCGCGAATTATATCGTATTTTTGTCCGCAAACACAATCGGATATGAAAACACAAGCCGTTATCGACTATATCGTTCAATGGATGACCGATTACGCCCATCAGGCACACAGCACCGGGTTTGTCATCGGCATTTCGGGCGGGATCGACTCTGCCGTCAGTTCCACGCTGGCCGCACGCACCGGACTCCCGACTCTCTGCATCACGCTGCCCATCCATCAGGCACCGAGTCACGTCAGCCGGGCCGAAGAACATGTCGCTTTTTTGAAAACCAATTACTCGAATGTCTCCGCGCTGGACGTCGACCTCTCGCCGGCTTACGATCAACTGATCGGACTGCTCCCTTCATCCGAAGACACGCCCCGGCTGGATCTGACCCGGGCCAATACCCGTTCACGTCTGCGGATGGTTTCACTCTACTACATGGCCGGTCTGCGCAACGCCCTAGTGGTAGGAACCGGCAATAAAATCGAAGATTTCGGAGTGGGTTTTTTCACCAAATATGGAGACGGAGGGGTGGATCTCAGTCCCATCGCCGATCTGACCAAAAGCGAGGTGTATGAATTGGCCGACACCCTGGGAATCTGCCAGTCAATCCGGCAGGCAGCCCCTTCGGACGGTTTATTCGACAACGACCGCACTGATGAAGACCAAATCGGAGCCAGTTATCCCGAGCTGGAACAGGCCATGGAATATGTCCATCGGGGTGGATCGGCCGAACAACTCAACGGACGAGACCGGGAAGTGGTCGAGATCTTTCTGGCCCGTAACCGAGCCAATCGCCACAAAATGGAACCGATTCCAGTGTGCACCCTCCCTGCAGAATTAAAATAAAAAAAGCCTCGCATGTTGCGAGGCTTTTTATTGACATTTACCATATTAAACAGCTGGTGACCTTTCTGTCTTTTCCAGTCACACGGACCGGCTTGTCTTGATCTGGAGTATTTCTCCGATCCGACCCATTGAAAGCAGGCTTGCCGGACGGCCGGTTGTCAGGACTATCGGCCGAGCCAATCGACCAACGCATCGGCACAACGTTCACCATCCACAGCCGCCGAGATGATCCCTCCGGCATATCCTGCTCCTTCACCGGCCGGGAACAGACCTTTCACCCGTGGATGCATTAGCGTCATCGGATCCCGAGGAATCCGCACCGGTGAAGAGGTGCGCGATTCCACCCCCAAAATCAACGCTTCGTTCGTGACAAAGCCCCGCATTTTCCGGTCAAAAGCAGCAAATCCACCCCGCAGTGCCGTTGCCATAAACTCCGGCAACCAACGATGCATCGGCGTAGGGGCTGCACCCGGCACATAGGAACAACGCGGCAAGGTTTTGGAATCGACGCCCCGCACAAAGTCGGCTAAGCGTTGTCCGGGAGCCACCTGACGATCCTCCACCTGCGCATAAGCCAGCTCTTCGAGCGATTGCTGGTAACGCAATCCGGCCAATTCGCCATACTGCGCCCGCAAAGGCTCAAAATCCGACAGCCGGATTTCGGTCACGATCCCCGAGTTGGCATAAATGCTGTTCCGCCCCGAAGGCGACATACCGTTGACCACCGATTCTCCGGCCCGGGTCATGGCCGGAACAATGAATCCGCCCGGACACATACAGAACGAGTACACCCCGCGACCTCCGACCTGACTGACCAGGCTGTAAGCCGCCGCAGGCAGGTATTCGCCCCTTTCAGGCATATGATATTGCAAAGTATCGATCAGCGCTTGGGGATGTTCGACCCGAACGCCCATGGCGAAAGGTTTCGCTTCGATCTCTACCCCATCCCGATAGAGCACCTCATAAATATCGCGAGCCGAATGCCCCGTAGCCAATACCACGCCCACTCCTTCGACCAGCGTATCACCGAGCCATACGCCCCGGATACGATCGTTTTCCACCTGAAATCCGGTCACCTTCGCCTCAAACAAGACACTGCCTCCGGCCTTCAGGACACTCTCCCGCATAGCGGCAATGATGCGAGGCAATCGGTCCGTCCCGATGTGCGGATGGGCATCGTACAGAATCGACTCATCGGCTCCGTGAAAACGGAACACCTCGAGCGCCTTGCGATAATCGCCCCGTTTTTTGGAGCGGGTAAAGAGCTTGCCGTCCGAATAGGTTCCGGCTCCGCCCTCCCCAAAGGCATAATTCGAATCGGGATCGACCCGGCCGTTCCGGTTGATCTGGGCAATATCGCGTTTGCGGGAGGAGACATCCCGTCCCCGTTCCAGAACAATCGGCCGGAAACCGCGTTCGATCAGCCGCAAAGCCGCAAACAAGCCCGCAGGTCCGGACCCTACCACCACTACCGGCGTACGGTTCGAGACATCACCGTATTCGAAATGGATTTCGGGCGGCATCTGTTCCCCATCGACATAGACCTCCAAGCCGAGATTCACCTTGATCCGGCGGCCCCGGGCATCGATCGATCGCCGTATGGGACGCACCAACGCCAAGCGCGAACGAGACACCCCCAAACGAGCCTCAACCTGGGGCAGATAATATTCGGGACTCGAGGCTTCCCGAGGAGTCAGTACCAAAGAGAGTTCAACGGGCATTTTTTCAGGGAATTATCGTAATTTTCGGCCAAAATTACTATTTTTGTTTCAGAATTTTGAGCTTTGTTGCGGACATTGATTCCGGATTTTCCCGACACGGTCCGCCGCTCGACTTACCTAATCCGGTCTCAGGCCGGTTCATTTGACTGAAGCACCGTATGAAAAACCTGGTTATCATCCCGACCTATAATGAATTGGACAACATTCGTCCGATGATTAACAAAGTTTTCTCGCTGAGCGAACCGTTCGACCTGCTCATCATCGACGACGGTTCACCTGACGGTACGGCCGCCGTGGTCAAGGAACAACAGGCTCTCTACCCCGGACGCCTTCACCTGATCGAACGCTCCGGGAAATTGGGTCTGGGAACCGCCTACATCACCGGATTCCGCTGGGCGATGGAACAAGGGTATGATTATGTCTGCGAAATGGACTGCGACTTCTCGCACAACCCGGACGATCTGGTCAGACTGGTCGAAGCCGCCCGCAACGGTGCCGATCTGGTTATCGGCTCCCGTTATGTGAAGGGGGTCAATGTCGTCAACTGGCCCATGAAACGGGTTCTGCTCTCGTTCTTCGCCTCCAAATACGTTCACATCATCACCGGAATGCCGATTCACGACGCGACGGCCGGGTTCGTCTGCTATTCAGCCAAACTGCTGCGGACGATGAACCTCGACCGCATCCGCATGAAAGGGTACGGCTTCCAGATCGAGATGAAATACACCGCCTGGAAACTCGGATTCAAGATCCAGGAAGTTTCCATCATCTTCACCGAACGCACCCAGGGCGCCTCAAAAATGAGCAAAGGCATCTTCCGGGAAGCCTTGTTCGGCGTATTGGGGCTGCGACTGCGCCGCATCAAACCCCTGACGGCCTAATTTTTCTTTCCTATGTCCAAAACCGTCATCCACGGCGGTACGATCTTCAATGAAGGTCGCCGCTTCGAAGGTTACATCGAAATTGAAAACGACCGCATCGTACAGGTAGTCGAGGGTTCGTATTCGGGCCCCGCTGCCGGCGAAAACGTGGAAAGCATCGATGCTTCGGGGAAATGGATATTGCCGGGTGTCATCGATGACCAGGTACATTTCCGCGAACCGGGACTCACCTACAAGGCCGACATCCATACCGAATCGGCTGCAGCCGTGGCCGGAGGGGTCACCTCCTTCATGGACATGCCCAACAACAAACCGGCCACCACGACCCTCTCCCTGCTGGAGGCAAAATTCGAACGGGCCGCTCAAACCTCCCTGGCCAACTACTCCTTTTATTTAGGAGCCACCAACGAGAATCTCGCTGAGATTACCCATATCGACCCCCGTCATGTCTGCGGTCTGAAAGTCTTCATGGGCTCATCGACCGGCAACATGCTGGTGGATGACGAAAAAGCCCTGGCGGCCATTTTCGCCGAATCACCGGTGCTGATCGCGACCCATTGCGAAGACGAAGCCACCATACAGGCCAACATGGCCGCCTTCAAAGCCCAATACGGCGATCAACTCACGCCGCCGATGCATCCACTGATCCGCTCGGCCGAAGCCTGCTACCGCTCGACCGCCCGGGCCGTGGAGCTGGCCGACCGTTACGGAGCCAACCTGCATGTACTCCACTTAAGTACAGCCCGGGAACTCGATCTGTTCAGCAATGGTCCGCTCGCCTCGAAAAAGATTACCAACGAGGTATGCGCTCACCATCTGTGGTTCTGCGACGAAGATTACGAGCGGCTGGGCAATCGCATCAAATGGAATCCGGCCGTCAAAACCGCGGCCGATCGCCAGGCCCTGCGCGAAGGATTGCTCAACGGCAAGGTGGATGTCGTGGCCACCGACCACGCTCCCCACACCCTCGAAGAGAAACAACGACCCTTTGCCCAAGCCCCCTCGGGAGGCCCGCTGGTCCAACATTCGCTGGTCTGCCTGCTGGAGCTCTGCCGGCAAGGTCTGCTCACCCCCGAACAAACGGTGGAAAAGATGTGTCATGCTCCGGCCCGGCGTTTCGCGATCCGGGAGCGCGGTTTCCTGCGTGCAGGCTACTTCGCCGATCTGGTCATCGTAAACCCCAACGCCCCCTGGACCGTCACCCCGGAAAACATCCTCTCCAAATGCGGATGGTCACCCTTCGAAGGGGTCACCTTCTCGCATCGCGTCATCCGAACCCTGGTCAACGGACGGACCGTCTACGCCGAAGGAAAGCTCGATCTGACCGTCCGCGGTCAAGCCCTGGTTTTCGATCGCTAACCCTAAGGAAGACAAGCCCTCCGGAGTCTATATTTTTAGAGCCAAATTTTGCGGCTGAATAAAAAACCGCTATCTTTGCCCTACCTTCGAGCGGATATGGCGTAATTGGTAGCCGCGCCAGACTTAGGATCTGGTGTCTTTATGACGTGGGGGTTCGAGTCCCTTTATCCGCACGATCCTCAAAAACCGCCTGTCAAGCGTCTGAAAGGCGGTTTTTTACGCTGAAATAACCAAATCATATTGATTGATAATGAATATCGTTAGAGAAAATCTGGAAGACCTGACCACCCTGCTGAAAGTCACCGTGGCCGAGGCCGACTACAAAGATGCCGTTGAAAAAGCCCTGCGTACCTACAAACGCAAAGCCAATCTGCCGGGCTTCCGTCCGGGAATGGTTCCCATGGGGATCATCAATAAAATGTATCGTAAAAGCGCCGTAGCTGAAGAAGCTTATCGCACCGCTTCGAAAAGCGCTTTCGACTACCTGGAAAAAGAAAAAATCCAGATCGTGGGCGATATGATCCCCAGCGACCAGCAAAAACCGCTGGACTTCGACAACGACACCGACTATGAATTCGTATTCGAAGTGGGCGTCGCTCCCGAAGTGAACATCTCGCTGAGCACCAAAGACAAAGTTAAAAAATACGAAATCAAGATCGACGACAAGATGCGCGAAGGCTATCGCAGCAACTTCGTTCGTCGCTTCGGCAAACTGGTCGACGTCGACACCGTAGAAAAAGAAGACGCTCTGACCGTTACCCTGGATCAGGACACCCTGCAGTTCCAGGAAGCCTATGTAGGCCTGATCGGGATGGACGACGAACGTCGCAAACCGTTCCTCGGCAAGAAAGTGGGCGATTCGATGGAAGTAGATATCAACGAACTCTACCCCTCGACGTCTCAGCGTGCGGCAATCCTGCATGTCAAAGAAGCTGAACTGGCCGACATCGATCCCAAATTCACCCTGACCATCAACCAGATCCGTCGCTTCGCCGAACCCGAACTGAACGAAGAGTTCTTCAAAACGGCCTTCCCCGACGGTACCGTCACCAACGCCGAACAGTTCGCTCAATATATCGACGCCCAAATCGCCGGCGACCTGAGCCGCGAAACGGAATACATGTTCACGCTCGATATGCGCAACTTCCTGATGGAAAAGGCAAACCTGACGCTTCCGGCCGCCTTCCTCAAACGGTGGTTGTTCACCATCAACGAAGGCAAATTCTCGATGGAAGAGATCGAAAAAGATTTCGACAAGTTCCTCGACATGATGAAATGGAACCTCATCCAGAAACACTACATGCAGGAACTCAAACTGGAAATCACGCCCGAGGACGCCATGAACGAGGCGCGCGGTCTGGCCCGCATGCAGTTCGCCTACTACGGGATGAACCAGGTAGCCGATGAAATGCTCGACAACTATGCAAAGAGCATCCTCGGCAACAAGGAAGAAAATCGCAAGATCTATGACAAACTGGCTGAACGCAAAGTGATCGAAGCTCTCGAACCGGCCATCACGGTTACCCCGACTTCGATCTCGGCTGAAGAATTCGGCAAGCTGGTCGAAAAAGTACAGTAAGCGATCCACATAACTCCTCTCCGAGGAGTCATCCTCACAGACCGGCTATTCGGGGTATCCTCGAATAGCCGTCTGTCCCATCGGGGAATAGCTTTAGTGTCCATTCGGCGCTACGCACCCGATTCTTTCCATCAGATTCTCAGACACAAACCCTCTTAAACCCTCGATCATGAGCCAATCTGAATTCGAAAAATACGCCCGTGGTTACGCCGGGATCAGCAGCCTGAAACTGCATAATTTTCAGAAGATCACCAACGACTATATCTCGCCCACCATCATCGAAGAACGCCAACTGAATATCGCTTCGATGGACGTATTCTCGCGATTGATGATGGACCGGATCATTTTCCTGGGCGTACCCATCTACGACGATGCCGCCAATATCATCCAGGCCCAGTTGCTGTTCCTGGAATCCACCGAGCCCGAAAAAGACATCCAACTGTATATCAACTCCCCCGGCGGATCGGTGTCGGCCGGACTGGGCATTTATGACACCATGCAGTTGATTTCGTCGGACGTGGCCACCATCTGCACCGGCATGGCCGCCAGCATGGGCGCCGTCCTGTTAACCGCCGGTACCGCCGGCAAACGTTCGGCCCTGCCCCACTCGCGCATCATGATCCATCAACCGCTGGGAGGTGTGGAAGGTCAGGCTTCGGACATCGAAATCACCGCCCGCCAAATCATGCGCACCAAAAAGGAACTGTACGAAATCCTGGCCCAACACAGCGGTGCACCGCTGAAAAAGATCGAAAAGGATGCCGATCGGGACTACTGGATGACCGCTCCCGAAGCCAAGGCCTACGGACTGATCGACGAAGTCCTTTCCAAACGCAAATAAATCTTCCGAAATCGGGAGCCATCGGTTCGATCAGACCGAGATCATCCCCGGATCGACCGCTTTACCCGATTCACCATGTCTGATATTTAAGCTATGGCAAAACAAGAATACCACGATCAGGGCGACTGTTGTTCGTTTTGCGGACTCTCCCGCAACGAAGTGGACGTGATGTTCGCCGGCACCAACGGGGCTTTCATCTGCGACCAGTGCATCGAACACGCCCACAACCTCATCGGAGAACATGCCCGCCAGCTGCAACAGTCATCGCTGCCGAAACTGACCTCCGACCAGTTGCTCAAACCGGCCGAAATCAAAGCCTTCCTCGACCAATATGTGATCGGACAGGACGCCGCCAAACGCTATATGTCCGTGGCGGTCTACAACCACTACAAACGCCTGATGCACACCGGCGAAAAGGATCAGGACACCGAAATCGACAAGTCCAACATCATCATGATCGGCCAGACCGGAACGGGCAAGACCCTGTTGGCACGGACCATCGCCAAACTGCTGAAGGTACCGTTCACCATTGTGGACGCCACCGTACTGACCGAAGCAGGATATGTCGGCGAAGATGTGGAAAGCATTCTGACCCGTCTGCTTCAGGTGGCCGATTACAATGTACCGCTGGCAGAACGAGGCATTGTCTTCATTGACGAAATCGACAAAATCGCCCGGAAAGGGGACAATCCTTCGATTACCCGCGACGTATCGGGCGAAGGGGTTCAGCAGGCACTGCTCAAGATTCTGGAAGGAACGACCGTCAACGTTCCGCCCCAGGGTGGCCGCAAACACCCTGATCAGAAGTTCGTCCAGGTCAATACCTCCAACATTCTGTTCATCTGCGGCGGAGCCTTCGACGGCATCGAAAAGAAGATCGCCCAACGCATCAATACCCAAACGGTGGGATACGGTCAGCTGAAAAAAGAACGGGTCAACGAAGACAACCTGTTGAGTTACATTCAGCCTCAGGATCTCAAATCGTTCGGTTTGATTCCCGAGCTGATCGGACGTCTGCCGGTGCTGACCTACCTCGAACCGCTCGATCGCGACGCCTTGCGCCGTATCCTGACCGAGCCCAAAAACGCCATCACTCGCCAATACATCCGACTGTTCGACATGGACGGCATCAAACTCTCCTTCGATCCGGCCGCTTTGGACTATATCGTCGACAAGGCGATCGAATTCAAACTGGGAGCCCGTGGTCTGCGGTAGATTTGTGAAAGCATCATGATGGACGCGATGTTCGATCTGCCCAGTGCAGGCAACCGCAAAAACTTCAAGGTGACGCTCGAATACGCCAAAGCCCACATGGAGAAAGCCAACATCAACAAGCTCAAGGCCGTCAGCTAACCGAATGCCTCTCTTCTCATAACGACCGCGGTTCCAACCGGTCAAAATCGGGAAAGCCTCCGCGTCCGTTCCTTTTCGGAGGCTCCACATTCGGAATGCATCAAACAAACAGGGGAAACGATTTCTCGTTTCCCCTGTTTGTTTTGCAATGCAGGAACGGCTTTCCCCCAGCATCGTCTGGCTGCACGGATGAAGCCCCGCCCGAAACCGTCTATAATTTCAATTCCGTTTCGATCATCGAGGTCGTCAACTGAGCGGAATTTCCAAACCAACTGACCCGTCCTTTGGCGTCCATCAAGACACTGAACGGCACATACTGGACATCGAAGCCCCCGAACGTTTTCCCATCTTCATCCAGCGCTACCGTAAAGACATATCCTTTATCGGCCACCAACGGTTCGATGCGTTCCCGGCTTTCACGGGCCAACACCAATACCGTCACCTGACCGGCGTATTTTTTGGCCATTTCATTGAGCATCGGTAAGCGGTCCCGACTGGGCTGGCTGGGCGAATAGAAAAATTCGATCAACACGGGACGATCTTCCTGCAAGACCTCCCCCAAAACATATTCCTTGATTCTCACATCCGCCGGTCGCTGACCGATCACCAGCCGCTGGGCAGACGCCATCGACAGGCATCCCCACAACACGACCACCCCGATTGCGATTTTACGTATCATTTTCGCTGATTCAAAACGTTTTCACTCAGGGTTCCTCCTCTACACGAAGAAACGCCTAACAACAAAGATAACCTTTCCTCTGTAATACGCAAAACCGACCCAAAATGTTACTCTGGGGCGCCATCAGTGTCCGAAAGGTCCTTTCGCGCCAAAATCCGCGATCTGCCGTTCGACATTTCAATTGTGTTTTGTAAATTTGTTCATTATCCGTTTACAGGCCGATCCGCCCGCCGGCTTTCATCGGGCACAACGACGAAACCGACACCACTATGAAAACCCGAATCCTTCTAAACACCGCTCTGGGGATCACCCTTTTATATCTTTTCGCACCGGAGGGGAAAGCCCTTCCGCCTCAGGAAATTCCCCGTGCCGACCGCAACATCAAAGTGCAGGTCGCCGACACGATCAAAGCCGATTTGGGCGAAGGAGCCATCTGGCACCCCTTGCGTAAAACCCTGTTTTGGGTCGACATCACCGGACAACGACTATATGAACTGATCCCGGCCCAACGACGATGCAACCGATGGGATTTCGAATCTTTGCTGTCGACCGTCGTACCGGAAAGCGACTCGACCGTCGTCATCGCGCTGGCCGATCATATCGAACGTTTCAACCTCCGCTCCCAACACCGGGATACCCTCGCTCTCATTCCCGTTCACGACGGGAGACTCCGGTGTAACGACGGGAAATGCGATCCGGCCGGACGCCTCTGGGTCGGCACCATGGCCCGCGACGGCAGCCCCGAAGAAGGCACCCTATACAGCATCGAGCCCGATGGAGAGATAACCGTACAGATCGGCAGCGTATCGATCTCCAACGGCATCGTCTGGAGCGCCGACCGCACTACGATGTACTACATCGACACCCCGACCCGTCAGGTATGCCGCTATCGCTACGACGAGGAGAGCGGACGCATCAGTTTCGAAGAGGTCTCGATCATCGTACCCGAAGCCTGGGGAACCCCCGACGGCATGACCATCGACCGCAACGGCAAACTCTGGATCGCACACTGGGGCGGTCAGGGCGTCTACCAATGGGATCCCGACTCGGGCGAATTGATCCGGCGCATTGCCGTACCGGCCCTCAACGTCACCTCCTGCGCCTTCGGAGGCGAGCGCCTGGACACCCTCTACATCACGACCGCAACCAGCTCGGCAAGCGACTCGACAGACTTCCCGCTGAGCGGAAGTCTGTTCGTCTGCAAACCGGGCGTGCAGGGAGTAAAAGCCCACTTTTTCGGCAAAAAAAATTAAAAATTAATCTTGAAAAGTCCGGAATTACCCTTACTTTTGTAGGATTCCGTGCCGGAAGTATGTTTTCTCTCGACAACAAGCTGATTCAAAATGTGTTGTCCCCGAAACAAGCCCGTGCGAAAATTACGCTGAAACTAAATAAACCAAATCATATCAAAAAGATGAAACCGACTCATATCGAACACTTGGGCATTGCCGTAAAAAGCCTCGACACTGCCATTCCCATGTGGGAAAAACTGTTGGGAACCAAATGCTACAGCATCGAAGAAGTAGCTGAACAGAAAGTCCGTACGGCCTTCCTGAAAATCGGTCAAACCAAAATCGAATTGCTCGAATCGACCGCCGAAGACGGCCCGATCGCTAAATTCATCGAAAAGAAAGGCGAAGGCATCCAACACGTTGCATTTGCCGTAGAAGGCATCGAAGATACCCTGGCTGAATGCGAAGCTGCCGGTATCCGCCTGATCGACACCACCCCGCGTAAAGGCGCCGAAGGCCTGACCATCGCCTTCCTGCACCCCAAATCAACGGGCGGCGTATTGACCGAGCTCTGCGAAGACAAAAACAACAAATAGTCAAATCTTTCGGAGCCACCGGCCTGAGGGCCCCTGGCTCCGAACCTATTTTGCCGCCGACCCCCAGCGATCGCACGCGCTGCCAGGTCCCAAGCGGCTATGAGGACAACACTAACTTTTGAATCCGACATCATACAATGAGCAATATTCAGACTAAAGTCAAAGAATTGATCGACTTTCGCGAACAAGCCAAACTGGGCGGCGGTCAAAAGCGTATCGACTCGCAGCACCGTAAAGGCAAAATGACGGCCCGCGAACGTATTGCCATGTTCCTGGACGAAGGCTCGTTCGAAGAATTCGACATGTTCGTTACCCACCGCAGCCACAACTTCGGTATCGATAAAGAAAAATATTTCGGCGATGGGGTCATCACCGGTTACGGAACCGTCAACGGACGACTGGTATACGTCTTCTCACAAGACTTTACCGTATTCGGCGGTTCGCTTTCGGAAACCTTCGCCGCCAAAATCTGCAAGGTCATGGATATGGCCATGCGCAACGGTGCCCCGCTGATCGGTATCAACGACTCGGGTGGCGCCCGTATTCAGGAAGGGGTGAACAGCCTTTCGGGTTACACCGAAATCTTCCAACGCAACATTCTGGCTTCGGGGGTTATTCCTCAGATCTCCGTGATCTTCGGTCCCTGCGCCGGCGGTGCCGTTTACTCGCCTGCCCTGACCGACTTCATCCTCATGAGCCAGGGTACGAGCTACATGTTCGTCACCGGCCCGAAAGTGGTGAAAACCGTTACCGGTGAAGAAGTAAGCCAGGAACAACTCGGGGGCGCTTCGGTACATGCAGCCAAGAGCGGCGTAGCCCACTTCATGGTTCAGTCCGAAGAAGAAGGTCTCGAAATCGTCCGCAAACTGCTGAGCTACATTCCTTCCAACAACATGGAAGATGCTCCTATGGCCGTCTGCACCGATGCCATCGACCGTCTGGAAGATTCGCTCAACGAAATCATCCCCGACAACCCCAACAAACCCTATGACGTCAAAGAAGTCATCCGCGCTATCGTGGACAACGGCGAATTCCTGGAAAGCCAACAGCAATATGCCCAGAATATCGTCACCTGCTTCGCCCGTTTCAACGGCCAGAGCGTAGGGATCATCGCCAACCAGCCGAAATTCATGGCCGGGGTGCTGGACATCAACGCTTCGCGTAAAGCGGCCCGTTTCGTTCGCTTCTGCGACGCCTTCAACATTCCGATCGTGACGCTGGTGGACGTTCCCGGCTTCCTGCCCGGTACGAGCCAGGAATACGGCGGGATCATTATCCATGGGGCCAAACTGCTGTTCGCTTACGGCGAAGCTACCGTTCCCAAAGTCACCGTCATTCTGCGTAAAGCCTACGGGGGTGCTTATTGCGTGATGAGCTCCAAACACCTGCGTGGCGACCTGAACTACGCTTGGCCGACGGCCGAAATCGCCGTAATGGGTCCCAAAGGGGCTATCGAAGTTCTCTCTTCCAAAGAGATCGCAGCCATTGAAGATCCTGAAAAACAGGCCGCCTTCATCGCTGAAAAAGAAGCCGAATACCGCGACAAATTCGCCAATCCGTATGTGGCTGCCCAATATGGCTACATCGACGACGTGATCGAACCGCGCAACACCCGTTTCCGCGTGATCCGCGCCTTGCAGTCGCTGGCCACCAAACGTCTGCAGAATCCGGCTAAAAAACATTCGAATATTCCTCTGTAAACCCGATCGACTATGGCAATGCTAACAATCGCATGGGGTTGGCCGGAGATCCTGAACGTGGCTCTCATCGGCTTCCTGCTGGTAGTAGTTATTCTGTTGTTACTGGTGGGAATTATGAAACTGTTCGGGATGATTTTCACCTACCAACGCAGCAAAACTCCGGTCACCGAACAGGAACTGCGTGTGGAAGAAATCGCAGCGATCACAACCGCGCTGGCTCTCTATACCCACGAACTCCATGACCACGAAACCGAGGTACTGACGATCCAGCAGATCAAACGTATCTACTCCCCGTGGAACTCGAAGATCCACGGCTTAACTCAGATACCTAATAAAAAATAAGGACCTACCATGAAACAATACGGATTGAAAGTAAACGGCCATCAATACGATGTGATGGTGAAAGATATTAACAAGGAGATGACGATGGCTGAAGTGGTCGTCAACGGAGAAACCTATCAGGTGGAAATCTCCGGGGTCAAAGGTAAAGCCACTTCGAAACCCCATGTAGCTGCTGCTCCGGGAACTTCGGCCACGACCGTTACTCCCTCGACCTCCAACCCGTCGGTTCCCCGGGCTGCCGCTCCGTCGGCTGGCGCAGGAGCCGCCATCAAGTGTCCGCTGCCGGGTACCATCCTCAACATCAAAGTGAAAGTCGGCGACACCGTGTCGGTAGGTCAAACCCTGATCGTACTGGAAGCCATGAAAATGGAAAACAACATCGATGCCGATCGCAGCGGGGTGGTAAAACAGATCCTCGTTCAACAAGGAGCTACGGTGTTGGAAGGCGATAACCTTATCATTATTG
>JAHZDG010000011.1:36650-72697 GCA_019422485.1 Alistipes sp.
AAGCCTGCAGACGTTCTTCGCTTCGACGGGGTTCGCAGGCGCTACGTGGGGCAACATCATCATGATCTGCGTCGCGTTTATTCTGCTCTATCTGGCTATCAAACACAAATTCGAACCGCTGTTGCTGTTGACCATCGCCTTCGGGATGCTGTTGACCAACCTGCCGGGTGCCGGCATGTTTCACGCCTCGCTGTTTGCCGACGGACATGTGCACTGGGAAAATTTTGTCAACGAAGCCGGATTGCTCGACTACCTCTACCTGGGTGTTAAACTCGGGATCTATCCCTGTTTGATCTTCATTGGCGTGGGTGCCATGACCGACTTCGGTCCCCTGATCGCCAATCCGAAGAGTTTCCTGCTGGGAGCTGCCGCCCAAATCGGTATCTTCCTGACGTTTATCGGCGCTTATGCCCTGGGGTTCACGCCGGCTCAGGCCGGATCCATCGGGATCATCGGGGGGGCTGACGGTCCTACGGCCATCTACCTCACCTCGAAACTGGCTCCCGAACTGCTGGGCCCGATCGCTGTGGCTGCCTATTCTTACATGGCACTGGTTCCGGTGATTCAGCCGCCCATCATGCGTGCGCTAACCACCAAAAAAGAACGTGCCATTAAGATGTCGCAGCTGCGTCCCGTATCGAAAACCGAAAAGATCATCTTCCCGCTGGTGATTGCCGTGATCATCTCGCTGCTGTTGCCGAGCGCTGCTCCGCTGATCGGCTGCCTGATGCTGGGTAACCTGATGAAAGAATGCGGTGTGGTTGAACGTCTGAGCAAAACCGTTCAGAACGAATTGATGAACATCGTGGTGATCTTCCTCGGGATTACGGTCGGTGCTACGGCTACCGCCGAAGCCTTCATCAACCTGCAGACCTTGAGTATTCTGGTACTGGGTGTGATTGCGTTCGGCATGGGTACGGCCGGCGGTGTACTGCTCGCCAAATTCATGAACCTGTTCGTGAAAGACGGCAAGAAGATCAACCCGCTGATCGGTTCGGCTGGGGTATCGGCTGTGCCGATGGCCGCCCGCGTATCGCAGCTGGAAGGTCAGAAAGAAAATCCGAGCAACTTCCTGCTGATGCACGCCATGGGCCCGAATGTGGCTGGTGTGGTTGGTAGTGCCGTAGCTGCAGGGATCCTGCTTAGCTACCTCGGCTAATTGCGCTGTTTCGATAAAGAAAGCGGTCTCCGTAATACGGAGGCCGCTTTTTTAGTTCAGCACCCTCAAAAGACAATTTCCTTACGCCTACTCTTTCAGACGAAATATCACCTTAAAAACGCCTCTATTTCATCTGCTGCACGTTTTCCCATCCATCCCTACGCATTCTGATTTAGCATAATCAGCCCGCGAATCCAATATCTACAGCCATCTGGCTCCAAAAAAGAAGAGCGGTCCTTGTGTCAAGGACCGCTCTCGTTTATCTTGTGAGGCAGCTTTACCTGCCTGCATGGGTTTTAGCAACCACAGTGGCAACCGCCTTTTTCTTCTTCGCAGTGGCAATCGCCGCAACCGTCCCCACAACCGCTTCCGCAAGCGTGAGCCGGCATCATATCTTCGGGTTTGGCTTCGCGAACTTCTACCACAGCCCCCGAAAATTCGAGGTCTTTCCCGGCCATCGGATGGTTGAAGTCCATGGTCACCTTATCGCCGTCGACCGCCTTTACTACCCCGACCAAACGGTTCCCTTGGTTATCACTCATGGGCAGCTGATTGCCAATTTCCAGCAAGCCGTCTTCAATCTTCCCGTCCACCATAAAGACCTCTTTGGGCAGATCCACCACAGCTTCCTGCATCACCGGCCCGTAAGCATCTTCACAGGCCAGCCGGAAAGCAAACGAATCGCCTTTTTCCAGATCTTTCAGCTGGGCTTCGAATTTGGGAAGCAGAAAACCTGCCCCATATACAAATTGCAGCGGAGCTTCAGCCGTCACCTTTTCGACCAGTTCACCGTCTACCTTGAGTTCATAGCTGAGCGCTACAAATGTTTTTTCTCCAATTTTCATGTGATATACTTTAGTTTAAGTAAATACTTGGTGAGAAAAAGAAACGATGAATGTGATCCATCGTTCCTTTTTCTATGCTTTGATTAGGCCTTTTCGTCTTCGGCAAAGCCTTCACAGGTGCAAACCAGGTTGCGGTCCCCATAGCCGCCGTCAATCTTGGAAACATAGGGGAAGAACTTGTTGTAACGCACCCATTTCAACGGATACACGGCTTTTTCACGACCGTATGCGTGGCTCCATTGATCAGCAGCCGCTTCTTCAGCCGTATGCGGAGCCATTTTCACCACGTTGTCTTCCCCATCGGCCGTACCGGCAGCAATCTCTTCGCATTCGCGTTTGATCTGCACCATGGCTTCGACAAAACGATCGAGTTCAGCTTTGGATTCGCTTTCGGTCGGTTCAACCATCAGCGTTTCGTGTACCGGGAAGGAAACCGTAGGCGCATGGAAACCGTAGTCCATCAATCGACGGGCCACATCCCCGCATTCTACGCCACCGTATTCCTTGCGGAAGTGACGCAGGTCGAGAATCATTTCATGCCCTACCCGACCCGTTTCGCCGGTGTAAAGCGTATCATATTCGCCCTTGAAGGCTGCCACCAGGTAGTTGGCATTCAAGATGGCCATTTCAGTGACTTGACGCAGGCCGTTTGCCCCCAACATTTTAATGTAGCCGTAGGTAATGGGCAGAATCATGGCGCTGCCATAAGGAGCCGACGACAAAGCCGTAATTCCGTTGTCGCCACCGGTCTTCACGATCGAGTGACCCGGCAGGAATTCCACCAAATGGGCAGCCACGCAGATCGGGCCTACCCCAGGACCCCCACCCCCGTGCGGAATGGCAAACGTTTTGTGCAGATTCAGGTGGCAGACATCGGCCCCGATATAACCCGGATTGGTCAAACCTACCTGAGCGTTCATGTTGGCACCGTCCATATAGACCTGACCGCCATTTTCGTGCACAATGTCCACAATTTCGCGGATCCGGCTTTCGAACACCCCGTGCGTCGAAGGATAAGTCACCATGATGCAGGCCAGATCGGGTGCATACTGTTCGGCTTTGGCTTTCAGGTCTTCGACCATGATGTTCCCGTGTTCGTCACAGGCCACCGTCACGGTCTTCATCCCGGCCATCGTAGCCGAAGCGGGGTTGGTCCCATGCGCCGAAGCCGGAATCAGGGCGATGTTACGATGTCCCTGACCTTTGCTCTGCAGATAAGCCCGGATGACCATCAGACCGGCATATTCCCCGGAAGCCCCCGAGTTCGGCTGCAAAGATGCGCCGGCAAAACCGGTGATGACCGCCAGATCGTGCGACAAGTTGCGGATCAATTCCTGATACCCTTCCGCCTGATCGGCCGGCACAAAGGGGTGGATATTGGCGAATTCGACCAGACTCAGCGGCATCATCGTCACAGCCGGGTTGAGTTTCATGGTGCAGGAGCCCAGCGAAATCATGCTGTTGGCCAGCGAAATATCCCGACGTTCCAGTTTCTTGATATAACGCATCAATTCGGTTTCGCTGTGGTATTTTTCGAATACCGGATCGGTCAGGATGGCCGACTTGCGTTGCAGACTGGCCCGCAGCGTCACTTTATCCAGCGACTTAACGACCGGCGCCTTTTTACCGGCAGCAGCGGCAAAAATACCCAGCACGGTATTCACTTCCTGCAGATCGGTCAGTTCGTCGAAGCTGAGACGCACCCGATGATCATCCACATAGAAGAAGTTGATCTTCTTTTCCAGAGCCAGCGTCCGAACCTTTTCGGCATCGGCTTCCACATCCAGGGTATCGAAGAAACTGTTCGTTTTCAACGTAAAGCCCAGTTTTTCCAACCCTTCGGCTACGGCTACGGCAGCCGTATGGGCGTTCAAGGCAATGCGACGCAGGCCTTCCGGACCGTGATATACGGCAAAGAACCCGGCCATGCTGGCCAGCAAAGCCTGTGCAGTACAGATATTCGAAGTGGCCCGTTCCCGTTTGATATGCTGTTCACGCATCTGCAGGGCCATACGCAGTGCCTGATTTCCGAGGCGGTCCACCGAAACCCCGATGATACGACCCGGAATGTGACGTTTAAATTCTTCTTTGGTAGCCATATAAGCGGCATGCGGACCACCATACCCCATCGGAATCCCCAGACGCTGGGTAGATCCTACGGCGATATCGGCACCCCATTCGCCCGGAGCTTTCAACAGCACCAGACTCAGGATGTCGGCGGCCACGGTAACCATCACGCCCCGACTGTGAGCCGCAGCGGTGAAATCTTCATAATCGCGGATTTCGCCGTCGGCGGCCGGATACTGAACAATGGCCCCGAATTCACGACCCGAGAACTGATAGTTGTCATAACTGTCGCAGATGATTTCGATGCCGAACGGTTCGCTGCGCGTAAGCAGCACATCGAGCGTCTGCGGGAAGATGTTTTCATCCACGAACAGCACATTGCGGTTTTCCTGCACAGCAGCCCGCGAACGCAGCGCGAACATCATGTGCATGGCTTCGGCAGCCGCCGTCCCTTCATCCAGCAACGAGCAGTTGGCCACGGGCAGTCCGGTCAGGCTGCTCACCGCACTCTGGAAGTTCAGCAGAGCTTCGAGACGACCCTGCGAAATTTCAGCCTGATAAGGCGTGTAGGAGGTATACCAAGCGGGATTTTCGAACACGTTGCGCAGAATGGCAGCCGGAGCAGCCGTTCCGTAATACCCCATCCCGATCAAGCTACGATAAATCTTGTTTTTGCGGCCCAAGGCCCGGATGTGGTCGGCATATTCGTATTCGGTCATGCCTTCGGCAGGCAGATCGAGCGGTTTCTTCAAACGAATGGTGGCAGGAACGACCTGATCGATCAGTTCATCCATGCTCTTAACGCCAATGGTTTCGAGCATCTGTTCCACCTGAGCGGGGGACGAGCCGACATGGCGCGACACGAATTTATCTTGTGACATAGCGGTTAAGTTTGGTTAAGTTAAGTTAAGTTGCAAAGGTAAAAAACATTTCCGGCCCATCCAACGCCCCCGGAGGGTAAATCGCGAAGTTCTCAGGAACACGTCCTCTCCCAGCCCCAAGGCTGATTGCCCAACAAGCCTTACACAAACGGGATCGCTAAACGGCCGGCGGGTCATCAATACGTAAAACTGCTGCCTCCGATAAATTCCCGCAGGATGGAGGTCGGCGGAATTTCGCTCCCGTCCAAGGGGGTAAACTGATCCAGCACCCGCAGCAGACGTCGGGCTTCGCCATATTCAACGATAGTATCGGGCACTTCGTACAGCAGCGGTTCGACCTGATTCTTCAACACGGCCAATTCATAGAACAACGACGAGTTGAACATCACATCAGCCTGTTCCTGATACGGGAAGATGTATTTATCTTCGCCCCGGCGAACGCTACCCCAACGGCGCAACGTATCCGACGCGCTGCTGCCACGGGAGTGGTAATCGCGTACAATACGACGGATCAGTCGGTTATCGGTCGTCGCGATACGGTTGACATTGTCCATCGAAATGGAGGTAAGTGCCGACACATAGATCCGGAACTTGTACTTGTCTTCGATCTGGGCGGTCAGCGTGGGGTTCAGACCGTGAATCCCTTCGATGACCAGAATCGACCGTTCTCCCATCTGCAGAGGAACGCCTTCCGCAGTCCGTTTCCCGGTAATGAAGTCATAGCGGGGAATCGAAACCTGACGACCGGCCAGCAACTCTTCCAGATGCTGGTTGAACAGCCCGATATCGATCGCCTCCAGGGTCTCGTAATCGTAACGGCCCTGATCGTCCAACGGCGTCTTTTCGCGATCCACGAAATAGTCATCCAACGAGATCAGCACCGGTTCGAGCCCCAAAATGCGCAGCTGAATCCCCAAACGTTTGGAGAATGTCGTTTTCCCACTGGACGAAGGCCCCGAAATCAACACGATGCGAGCCCCGCCCGCCTCATGGGAAGCCTGGATCATATCGGCGATATTGCCCAGTTTCTTTTCATGGAACGCCTCGGCGATCTTGATCAACTCACCGCCGCGTCCTTCCAGAATCCGCGAATTGAGCGCCCCGATATTCGCCACCCCGATCACACGCACCCAATCGGCATATTCATTAAAGACATCGAACATCTTATCCTGCGGCACCATAGGTTCCAGGTGCGAAGGATCGGTCCGTCTGGGTACGGCCAGGTGCAAACCCTTATAATATTTATGCAGTTCGAACAGCGGCACAAACCGGGTCGAGGTGGCCAGCACTCCGTAAAAATACCCCACCAAATTGGCCAGGCTGTAAATCGTCACATACAGATGAGGACGGGTCTTCAACAACACCTCTTTATCCTCCATGCCCCATTTGCGGTACAACTCTTCGGCTTCGGCCTGAGTCATCTTCTCCCGCACGATGGGAATATCCTGATCGACAATATCCCGCATCCGTTCCTGGATCTGTTCGATCGCCTCGCCCGGGATATCCTCCATCCCCTGAATTTCGCAATAGAAACCCTTGGCTACCGAATTCTTGATATACAGTTTCCGGTCAGGGTAGAGATCGTGAACCGCCTTCTGCAGCACAAAAAACAGCGTCCGCTGATAAACCCCCATCCCGGCAAAATGGGTGATGTCGATAAAACGGATCGACACCGGAGTATAGACCCGGTAATTCAGCTCCTTGAGCCGGTTGTTCACATAGGCCGCCAAAAAAGGATAATCGTTCTTGAGGGCCAATACTTCGGCAATCTGTTCCAGGGAAGTTCCCATGGCTACGAACAGGGAACTGCCATCGTTCTCACAAATAACCTTTACATTTTCATTCATACTTCTTCTCTTCTTCAATCATTAATCCATCTTTCCGGGAGGGGTTTCTTTTGACAAAAAATCCGGAAACCCCCGGTCTCCTTTTCCGAGCCTCCGAGCGGCCAATCCTCCGGCCAACTCCGTTTTCCGGTCCGATCTACCCTCCTTTCCCGTTCCAAGGCCAACCCGAATCGGCTCCGCAAACCGCCTCACCCGACCCGAATTTTCAGACCTGCGTACAACAGGCTTTCAGGAGCCTATAAAGATAGGCATTCTCCACGAAAAGTTCTGTCTTTGAGCCAGAATTTTGCAATTTCACGCGGAAAATACTACCTTTGTGCCGCCTTGGGTGTACCCGCCCCGTCCGGTCTCTTCGGAATCGGCGGATCAGCGACCGCCCAATGGTTCTACACATAATGTCTAATTCATTAATTACCAAACCTATTTATTAACAATGGCAACTGAAAAAGAAACCGAAAAGAATGCAGCTCAGGCCGCCTACGCTCAACCCGTAGACCTGAACACCTTCGACTGGAATGCGTACGAAAATGACCTCGGTCTGTACGAAGACAGCAAAGAAAACATCGAAGCCAAGTACGACCAGACCCTCTCGAAAGTACAGGTAGGCGAAGTCGTAGAAGGTACCGTGATCGGCCTCAACAAACGCGAAGTCGTAGTCAACATCGGCTACAAATCCGAAGGGATTATCCCCGTCAGCGAATTCCGCTATGACCCCGATCTGAAAATCGGTGACAAAGTAGAAGTGTACGTTGAAAGCGCCGAAGACAAAAAAGGCCAGCTGGTTCTCTCCCATAAGAAAGCTCGTCAGCTCCGCTCGTGGGATCGTGTCAACGAAGCCCTCGAAAAAGACGAAATTATCAAGGGTTACATCAAATGCCGCACCAAAGGCGGTATGATCGTAGACGTATTCGGCATCGAGGCCTTCCTGCCGGGTTCGCAGATCGACGTGAAACCCATCCGCGATTACGATGTATACGTCGACAAGACCATGGAATTCAAAGTTGTGAAGATCAATCAGGAGTTCCGCAACGTAGTCGTATCGCACAAAGCCCTGATCGAAGCCGAACTCGAAGCTCAGAAAAAGGAAATCATGTCCAAACTCGAAAAAGGACAGATCCTCGAAGGGACCGTCAAAAACATCACCTCTTATGGCGTATTCATCGACCTGGGCGGCGTAGACGGTCTGATCCACATCACCGACCTGAGCTGGGGCCGTGTCAACCACCCCGAAGAAATCGTTCAACTGGACCAGAAACTCAACGTGGTTATCCTCGACTTCGACGATGCCAAGAAACGTATCGCTCTGGGTCTGAAACAACTCTCTCCGCATCCTTGGGACGCTCTGGACCCCAACTTGAAAGTGGGCGACAAAGTCAAAGGGAAAGTGGTTGTGATGGCCGACTACGGTGCTTTCGTAGAAATCGCTCCGGGTGTAGAAGGTCTGATCCACGTATCGGAAATGTCGTGGAGCCAGCACCTGCGTTCTGCTCAGGAATTCATGAAAGTGGGCGACGAAGTGGAAGCCGTTATCCTGACCCTCGACCGCGAAGAACGCAAAATGTCGCTGGGTATCAAACAGCTGACCCCCGATCCTTGGGCCGACATCGAAACCAAATACGCCGTAGGCAGCAAACATACCGCCAAAGTGCGTAACTTCACCAACTTCGGTGTATTCGTAGAAATCGAAGAAGGCATCGACGGTCTGATCCACATTTCGGACCTGAGCTGGACCAAGAAGATCAAACACCCTGCCGAATTCACCCAGATCGGTGCTGAAATCGAAGTGGTTGTTCTGGAAATCGACAAGGAAAACCGTCGTCTGAGCCTGGGCCACAAACAGCTGGAAGAAAATCCCTGGAACGCTATCGAAGCTCAGTTCGCCGTGGATTCGGTTCACAACGGGACCATCACCGAAATGAACGATAAAGGCGCTGTGGTATCGCTGGGCGAAAACATCGAAGGTTTCGCTCCCGCCAAACAGCTCGTTAAAGAAGACGGCACCACCGCCAAAGTAGGTGAAACGCTCGAATTCAAAGTAGTCGAATTCTCGAAAGCAACCAAACGCATCATTCTGTCGCACACTCGTCTGGGCGAAGACATCAAACGTCAGGAAGCTCAGGCTGAACGTGCCGAACGCAAGAAAGCCGAAGATCAGGCCAAAGACTCAGTGAAAAAGATCAACGCCTCGGTTGAAAAAACGACCCTGGGTGACATCACCGGTCTGGCTGAACTGAAAGCTCAGATGGAAGCTGCTGAAGAAAAAGCCGAATAATCGGTTTAGCCTATGACGTTTCGGGTTACCATATTGGGTAGCAGTTCGGCTTCGCCGACTCCGAGACGCAATCCTGCTGCTCATGCACTCAACGTGCATGAGCAGTTTTTTTTGATCGATTGCGGCGAGGGCACCCAACAACGACTCATGCGGGTCGGCATCAATCCTCAAAAGATCAATGCCGTCTTTATCAGCCATCTGCATGGCGATCATGTCTACGGGCTGTTCGGCCTGATCTCGACCCTGGGGCTGCAAGGACGACGCACCCCGCTGGCCGTCTATGCCCCGCGTCCTTTCGATGAAATTCTGGAGGCCCATCTTCGCTATTTCGATAGCCAGCTGCCTTACGAAGTCCAATGGCACGAAGTGAAGACCCGAAAACACCAGTTGCTCTACGAAAACAAGGTATTGGAGGTCTATTCGATTCCGCTGCGCCATCGGGTTCCGGCTGCCGGTTTTCTGTTCCGGGAGAAGGAACCTCCACTGAATATCCGGAAAGAGGCAATCGAACGTTACGGCATGGGGATCGCCGACTGTGCCGCCGTCAAACGGGGCGAAGACCTTCAACGGCCGGACGGAAGCACGATCCCGAACGCCCTTCTCACCTACCGTCCCTATCGGGGTCGCAGCTATGCCTACCTGAGCGATACGCTCTACTCGCCCAAAGCAGCCGGACTGGTACAGGGTGTCGACCTACTCTATCATGAGGCGACGTTTGCCGATACGGACAAGGTTTTGGCCCGTCAGACCGGACACAGCACTGCCCGACAAGCAGCAACGGCCGCTCTCAAGGCCGAAGCCGGACGATTAATCATCGGCCACTTTTCTTCCCGATACAAGGACGAACAGTTGCTGGTCGACGAGGCCCGACAATTGTTTCCCGATACCGAGGCCGCCGAAGAGGGGAAAAGTTACGACATCCCCCTACACAAAATTTCGTTATAATGGAAAAAGAAAAACAGAACTCCTGGCAGGTACTGGAAAGCCGGTACGTTCACCGGGCTCCCTGGCTGACCGCCCGTCAGGAAAAGATCCAGCTGGCAAACGGCCATGTGATTCCGGAATATTACGTATTGGAATATCCGGACTGGGTCAATACGCTGGCGCTGACCACAGAGGGCCAGTTTGTATTCGTCCGTCAGTATCGCCACGGGTTGGGGTGCACCTCCTTTGAGCTCTGTGCCGGCATTCGCGACCCGGAAGACCCCAGTCCGATGGCCGCAGCCCAACGGGAGCTGATGGAAGAGACCGGCTACGGCGGGGGCCATTGGGAGTGCTACATGACCATCTCGGCCAATCCCGGCACTCAAACCAACCTCACCTATTGTTTTCTGGCCACCGAGGTTGAGAAGTTGTCGGAAGCCCACCTGGAAGATAGCGAAGAGTTGAGCGTCCACCTGCTGACCGTCGACGAAGTCAAGGCCCTGTTGCTGAACGACGAAATCAAACAGGCCCTGCATGCCGCACCGCTGTGGAAATACATGGCTCTCAACCACCTGTTATAATATCTGCAAGATCTTCTGCAATCAGACACCCTCCAGCCAGACGTTTTCGGCAAGGCCCTCATCGAGGAAACCGGCCCGGCTTTCAACGGGAAGCGTCGGCTTGATATAAAACCGTTCAACTGTATGACAAAAGCGATCTTTTTCGATATTGACGGAACGTTGGTTAGCTTCAAAACGCACACCGTTCCGGCACCTACTCGGGAAGCCCTGCTTCAATTACGCCGACAGGGCATCAAACTGTTTATCGCCACCGGACGCCCCCTGGCTCAGATCAACAACCTGGGCGATCTGGTTTTCGACGGCTATGTAACCCTGAACGGAGCCTATTGCCTGCAGGGTGACGGCACCGTCGTCAGCAGTCACCCCATCCCCCGGAGCAATGTCGAGGCCCTGATCCGCTACCAACGTCAACACCCGTTTCCCTGCATCTGTGTCAGTGAAAACGACTTCTCGATCAACTTTATCGACGAAAACGTGGAACGGCTCACCCAACTGGTGGCGGTCGCTCCTCCCCCGATCAAAAGCCTCGAAGAGGCCGCCCAGCAAGACATTCTGCAAATGAGCATCTACGTCAGCCGCCAACAGGAAGAGGAACTGATTCAGAAAGTGTTGCCGGATTGCACTTCGAGCCGATGGAATCCACTGTTCACCGACCTCAACCGCAAAGGAGTCGACAAGGCTTCGGGCATCGACCTGATGCTGGCCCATTACGGACTCACGTTGGAAGAGAGCATGGCTTTCGGCGACGGGGGCAATGACATCCCCATGCTGCGTCATGTCGCTATCGGCATCGCATTGGGTAACGCCACCGATGAGGTCAAAGCCTCGGCCGACTACGTCACCGATTCGGTCGACGAGCTGGGGATTCCCAACGCCCTGCGCCATTTCGGCTTGCTGTAACCTTTCCCTGAGACAGAACAACCCAAGGCAGGCATCGACACCGTCTCGATCTCCCTATCCTCTCCGGAGAACAGCATAGAACTTCCGCCCGCCTCTCACAAGCGTTTCATATAGCAGGAGGGCTTTCCTATTCGGAAAGCCCTCCTGTTTTCTATGGAATCCGTGAGGTCTGACAAACCTTCTCGTACATCGGTTACTCACCGGCCGACACCCATCCGGGCGCCTGCACCCGAATCTCCTGTTCGTCCGGTGTGATCAGCATCACTCCGGCTTCGGGAGCCGTCATGTGGCCGATGACATCGACACCCAGCGCAAACACCTCATCGCGTTTTTCCAGCGGTACAGTAAACAGCAACTCGTAATCTTCTCCTCCATTGAGGGCGGCCACCACCGGATCGTTGTGCAGTTCTTCGGCCATGGCCGAGGTTTCCCCCGCAATCGGCAAGCGGTTCAAGTAGATACGAGCCCCTGTTCCCGACTCCTTACACAAATGTAGTAACTCCGAAGAGAGCCCATCCGTCAGGTCGATCATCGAAGTCGGCACAATTCCCCGTCGGTCCAGCTCCTGAATCACATCGAGCCGCGCTTCGGGACGCAGCTGCCGTCCCAGGATATATTCATGCCCCTTGAAATCGGGATTCGGATTGGGCATGCCATCCAAAGCCCGCTTTTCGCGTTCGAGCAGATGCAGCCCCATATAGGCCGCCCCCAGATCGCCCGTCACACAGATCAGATCGTGCACCCGGGCTCCGCTGCGATAGACGATTTTATCTTTGGCCACACGGCCCATAGCCGTCACACACAAGGTCAGACCATTGACCGAAGCCGAAGTATCCCCGCCGGCCAAATCCACCCCATAACGGGTACAGGCCGCCCGAACGCCTTCATAGAAAGCATCCATCATCTCCACCGAAAACCGAGACGAAATCCCGATGGAGATCATCACCTGGGTAGGCGTTCCATTCATGGCCAGAATATCCGAGATACCGGCCACCACCGTTTTGAATCCGAGATGTTGCAGCGGGAAATAGGTCAAATCGAAATGCACTCCTTCCAGCAACAGGTCTGTCGAAACCAGCAGATAATCGTTTCCGGCATCGATCACCGCGGCATCGTCACCGGCCGCCCGCACCGTCGACGGGAGATGTTTTTCAAAAGGAGCCGTCAGTCTGTCGATCAGGCCGAACAGACCCAGATCGGAAATAGGAGTCGTTGTTTTTTTACTCATCCGAACGAAATGTTGTTAGGTTATTCACAAAGGTAGGAGCATCTTTTGTCATGGCCAAAAAAAGTCCTAATTTTGCGCATATTCATCTATTATCTAAGCACTACTGCAATGATTAATCTCGTTTTGTTCGGCCCTCCGGGTGCAGGTAAAGGGACCCAGGCCGAAAAACTGGTCGCCAAATACGGATTCAACCACATTTCCACCGGCGAAGTGATCCGCCAGGAAATTCGTCAGGGAACCGAACTGGGACTCAGCATGAAAAGCTACATCGAAAAAGGGGAATTGGCTCCCGATCAGCTGGTTATCGACATCATTGCCGATTATGTAGCCCGTCACAAAGAGGCCAAAGGCAATATCTTCGACGGTTTCCCGCGCACGACGGCCCAAGCCGAAGCCTTCGACCGCATTATGGAAAAATACGGTACGCCGGTCAGCATGATGCTTTCACTGGACGTGCCCGATGAAGAGCTGGTCAACCGTCTGCTCAAACGGGGCGAAGTGAGTGGTCGCGCCGATGACAGCAGCGAAGAGGTGATCCGTAACCGCATCGATGTTTACAAAGCTCAAACGGCTGTCGTTGCCGATTATTACAAACCGATGAACAAATTCCGGCTGGTCAACGGTCTGGGCACGATCGATGAGATCTTCGACCGTCTGTGCGCCGAAATCGATCAGTTGTAAGCGTATCGATTCCTTTTATATCAGAACGCTCTCTGGTTCCAGAGAGCGTTCTTTTTTGCACGACCCGATGTGCATGATATGTCGACAGGCTGTTCACAACCTCAAAAACTCCGTCAACAACCTGTTGATAACTCCGAAAGCCGATCAGGCACGAGCCCGCACCACCCGACGAATCTGACGCCGGAAACGCCTGTGCAACAACACGGCAGCCGTGCTCAGTCCGACGATAAACCCAATCCACAGGCCCCGGGGTCCCATTCCCAAGGTAAAGGCACATAGATACCCCACCGGCAGGTTGATCACGATGTAGGAGAGAAAAGCGTACACCATGGTAACGCGTACGTCCTGCATGCCTCGCAGAATTCCCAACGAGATCACCTGCAGACCGTCCGAGAATTGATACAACCCCGCCATAATGAAGAGCTGGGCTCCCATAGCGATGACCGCCTCATCCGAGGTGAACCACTGCGGCAGCCATCCGCGGAAGACGATAAAACAGATCATGGTCAGGGCACTGGCCGCCAAGCTCAGGTGATAGGAAGCCGTCGCTGCCCGACGCAACCCGCGATAGTTGCCCACACCGTAATAGTGACTGATGAGAATGGTGGTAGCCGCTCCGATACCGACCTGTCCCATGAAGACAAAATTTCCCATCGACAGAACGATCTGATGAGCCGCCAGGGCCACCGTACCCAACCACCCCATCATAATGGAGGTCAGGGCGAAGGCCGACACCTCGAGCAACATCTGCATGGCGATCGGATAGCCTACTTTCCACAACTGTTTGACCCAACGTCCGGCCTGAGCGCTCCAGGCGAAGAAGCGGAAATAGCGACGAGCCGATCGATTCCACAAGAAATAGGCCAACATAAAGAGCGGCATACACACCCTCGACAGACAGGTCGCCAGACCGGCTCCGGCAGCCCCCATCGCGGGGGCACCCCAATGCCCGTAAATAAAGACATAGTTGAGCAACACATTGATGGCATTGGCGGACAAGACCACGACCATCCCGGTAGGTGTATTCCCTACCCCTTCCAGAAATTGTTTAAAGGCCCCGAAAATCATGAACGGGATAATCGACCAGGCCAGATACCGATAATAGGGTCGGGCCTGAGCCACCACTTCGGGACTCTGTCCCATCCGATCCAGCCAAGGATCGACGCTCATCAACAGCGCGAACAACAAAAGTCCGATCACGGTGTAGAATACCAGACCGTTTTGAAAAAACCGGGCGGCAGTCCGATAATCTTTCCGGGCATATTGTTCCCCGGTCAACGGCGTCAGGCCCAGGGTGATTCCCGTGCCCCAGAAGAGGAAGATCGTGAACACCGCGCCTCCGAATGAGACCGCCGCCAAAGGCAGGGCCCCCAAATAGCCCACCATGGCATTGTCGACCAACTGCACCACCACCTGTCCCAACTGAGACAACACGACGGGCAATGCCAGTACCAGGTTTTCCCGATACTGCGGCCACCAATTTTTCCATTTTCTGAATCGATTTTGCATTTCTATACGTTGTGCATCGTCAAATGAAACGCAAAGGTACGCCTTTCAAAGATTTTCCCGCCGGTTCCGTAAAAAATTCTCACCAACCGCCCGTTTCCCTTCCCGGTTTCCCTAACCGACACACAAGCGATCGAACACCAAATGCAATGCAACTCCTCGCTGATAATCCTTTATCAACGTTCTGAGCGGCGTGATGTTACGACCGTCCCTTTTTTACAGGCAACTCGAAGCCTGTCATAACCCTTTAATCGTGAACCTGACGAGAAATTCGCCGTTCCAGACAGGCATACACCCCGAAGGCCACCAGGAAATCGACCCCAAAGACCACATTGACATCCAGCCATCTGGCCATCAAAATATTTCCCAGCGTATATCCGCCCTGGATCAACATCAGCATACCCGTGCTTTGCAGATGCGTATAGCCTAAACGCAGAAACTTATGATGAATATGATTTTTGTCGGGCATAAACGGCGAATGTCCATGACACATCCGAGCGATAAAAAGCCTCAACATATCGAACAACGGGATAAACAGCATTCCCAACAGCACCACCGGCGTAATCGAATCCACCGCATGCACCGAATGTTGAGCCGAGACAAATAGCTTCAGGCACAAGAATGCCGCCAAATAACCCAGCGTCAGCGACCCTCCATCCCCCATAAAAATCTTCAACTTTTCCCCAAAAACATTATAAAGGAAAAAGGCTAGCGAAATACCCAATATGCAGGCCGACAATAAAGCCCACAGATAGTTATCCATCCGAACAAACAAAATGCCCAAACTCAGAAACAGCAACAGACTCAACCCCGAACAGAGTCCGTCCAATCCATCGATCAAATTAAACGCATTGATGACGGCCACCACGGCCAGTACCGTAAAAGGATAGGCCACCCAATCGGGCAGTTCGTGTATTCCAAAGAGTCCCTGAAAATCATTCAGACAAGGCGAAGCACACACCATCAGCCCTGCAGCCAACACCTGGAAACAGAATTTAAAGCGCCACGAGAGACCGGCAATGTCGTCCCATATTCCCACTATATAGACAATAATCAATCCTGTCCCCAAGAAAAAGGCCTCCGCCAACAGGGTTCCTGTCAGCCAGACCCCGTCGGTCTGCAACCACATCAGCCCGCAAAAGAAAGTAAAGGCCACCATTATAGCCGGGACAAACGAAATTCCGCCGAGTCTCGGAATCGGCTTGGCATGCACCTTCCGTCGATCCGGCGCATCAAACATCCGCTTCTTTTTGGAAACCAATACAATCCGTGGAATACACAATCGTCCGATATAGAGCGATAGCAAAAAGCCGCCCAATAAATAGAGCCAATCCAACATCATAATTTCGCCGATGAAGCTTGTCGTAGTAGTTTGATTTTAAAAGTAATCATTTTTCTGATTATTTTCTCCTCTCGACCAGCATAATTTTTCGTCCACAATCTACCCTATATAGCCTTTGAGGAGTACTCCGCAGCGCTCCACCCGCGTAACGAAAGCGAAAAAATCCACCAAAAGATTTGCAATCCGACAGAAAATCACTACTTTTGTGGCTCGCTCGCAATAATGCGGAATAAACTTTAAAACAAAAAAGAGAAATGCCTGTAAAAATCAGATTAGGACGGCATGGGAAAAAAGGTAGTCCTTTTTATCACATCGTCGTTGCGGATAGCAGGGCGCCACGTGATGGTAAGTTCATCGAAAAGATTGGGACCTATAATCCCAACACGAATCCTGCTACAATAGTTCTAAACTTCGACAAAGCTTTGGAATGGTTGCAAAAAGGCGCTCAACCCACCGATACCTGCCGTTCGATCCTCTCGGCTCAGGGTGTTTTGTACAAAAACCATCTGCTCGGAGGTGTCAAGAAAGGAGCTTTCACTGCTGAAGCCGCTGAAGTGAAATTCAACCAATGGATGGAACAGAAAGCCAATCGCATCGCTGAAGCGAAGAGCAAAATCGCCGGGGACAAAATCGCCCGTCAGAAAGCCCGTCAGGAAGAAGAAAAGAAAATCAACGAACAGCGCGCTGAAGCTCTCGCCGCTAAAAAGGCTGAAGCCGAAGCTGCCGCCGCTGCTGCCGCCGCCGAAGCTGCCGCCGCCACTGAAGGCGAAACGGCTGAAGCTGCCGAAAACGCCGGCGAAGCTGTTGAAAACGCTGCCGAATAGGTTCGGCATCCCGATCATGCCCGCAGGAAAGTGGACGGCTGTAGCGCGTGTCGCTAAGCTCTTCGGTCGGGAAGGGGAACTTTCCCTGACACTGTTCGATACTTTCCCGGACAATTATTCCATGAGTGAACCGCTATTCGTCGAAATCGACGGATTGGCGGTTCCTCTTTTTTTCGAGCAATTCAACCGCCGAGGCAAAAACGGCGCAACGGTGCGCTTTGCCGACATCGACACCCAACGCCGGGCCACCGAACTGATCGGCCATGAACTCTACCAGTCGGATACTCCCTTCGACACCAATGAAGAAGACGAAATCTACCAGGAAGATCTGTTGGTCGGATACGAGGCTCTGCTCGGAAGCAACCATCGAGGCATCATCGAAGAGTTTATCGACAGCGAAAACCCGTTGTTCCGCCTTTCGGTCGACGGACACGAAGTCTGGATTCCGGCTGTCGACGAATTTATCGCCGAAATCGACACCGAAGCCCGTACCCTCACCTTCGAGCTGCCGGAAGGTCTATTGGAGCTGTATCTCTCCTGACCGATCCCTACCTCGAGAAAAGAAATACCTTTCCTGGCATTCCCAACAAGCCCCATCTTCTTTCACCTGTTTTTACGATCGTTTCAACCTGAAAGCGATCGGGTAAATTTCCATTCTTATATATAAAAACGAGGAGCCCCTCTGTTGAGACACCCCTCGTTCCAAACCTTTCCGATGAATCAGGCCGACTGTTTCACCTGCAGACGAATCATATCGTCCCAACAACCGACATCGATCACATCGCCATCATTTACCCGGCCATCCACAATCATCTCCGCCAAAGGCTCCTCCACCCAATCCAGCAGGGTCCGTTTCAGGGAACGCACGCCATACATCGGTTCGTAGCCTTTCCCCACCAACCAGGTTTTCGCCTTCTCACTGGCCTGAATGGTATACCCCAATTCGTCACCCAGACGCGCCAGACGCGAAAATTCCAATTCGACGATCTTCCGAATATCTTGCTCACTCAACGAGTTGAAAACCACGATATCGTCAATGCGGTTGATGAACTCTGGGGCAAAAACCTGCTCCAGATTCCGGCGATAAATTTCTTCCCGCCCCTGCTCAGCACGTTGTTCCGAGGCACGGGTCTCATAACCCACACCGTGCCGGCGACGTTGTGCCTCCCGTGAGCCGACATTGGAGGTCATGATGATAATCGTATGACGGAAGTCCACCTTTCGTCCCAAACCGTCCGTCAGACACCCCTCATCGAAGATCTGCAACATCAGGTTGAAAACCTCCGGATGGGCCTTTTCGATCTCATCGAACAACAACACGCAGTAAGGACGACGACGCACACGTTCTGTCAGCTGGCCTCCCTCTCCATACCCCACATAACCCGGCGGCGATCCGATCAGGCGACTGACGTTGTGCTTCTCTGCATATTCACTCATATCGACCCGTACCAAGGCCTCTTCACTGTCAAAAACATGACGGGCCAGTTGCTTGGCCATATAGGTTTTGCCCACACCCGTCGGTCCGACAAACATAAACACCCCGATCGGCCGATCGGGATCTTTCAACCCAACCCGGCTCCGCTGCAGGGCGCGCGTCACTTTCCGAACGGCCTCATCCTGACCGACCACCACCGACGAGAAATAGTCGTACAACCCTTTCAGACGTGTTTTCTCATCCTGAGAGAGCTGAGCCGAAGGGATTCCGGTCATCACCGAAACCACTTCCTGAATCTGTCGGGCATCGACCACCGCATGGTCGCTTTCGCTGAGTCGAATGCCGTCAAGCAACTCCTCCACCGGCTGCAAGGTCATATCCGGACTCCCTGCCGGCAGCAAAGCGTTTGTCGAAAGCGATTCAACGCCTGACAAGGAAGGCTGCTCGGCAGAATGGGAGCAGTGTCCGTCCCCTTCCGAAAGAAGATACCGCCGACCGACCGCCTGACAATGAGCCCAGCTGCCGGCCTCATCCAATACATCAATGGCTTTATCCGGGAAAAATCGCCCGGTCACATAACGTTCGGTCAACTGCACACAGCTTTTCAGCGCCTCGTCGGTATAGCGGACTCCATGATGCTCTTCATAATGGTTTTTGATCCGTCGCAACATCTCCAAGGTTTCGTCCGCAGTCAACGGATCCACCAGGATCTGTTGGAAACGACGTTCGAGTGCTCCATCCGATTCGATATATTGCCGATACTCTGTCAGGGTCGTCGCCCCGATGCACTGAATCTCGCCCCGGGCCAAAGCCGGTTTCAGGATATTGGCGGCATCCAGCGAGCCCTGCGTACTGCCCGCCCCCACCAGCGTATGAATTTCATCGATAAACAGGATCGTCTGCTTCGAACGGGACAGATCACGCACCAAAGCATTGATGCGTTCCTCAAACTGTCCCCGATATTTGGTGCCGGCCACCAACGAGGAGAGGTCCAACGAAAAAATGCGCTTATGACACAAGGCCGGAGGCACCTGACGCTGAGCAATCCGCAACGCCAGTCCTTCGACAATGGCCGACTTCCCGACACCGGGTTCCCCGATTAGAACCGGATTATTCTTTTTGCGGCGACCCAGAATTTGGATCATCCGTTCGATCTCCTCCTCCCGACCGACCACCGGATCGAGCCGCCCTTCAGCCGCTGCCTGCGTCAAATCGGTACCGAAAGCCGACAAACCTTCGGGTTCTCCCTGCGAAGAGGAAGACTTTGTTCCCGTCGCCAAAGAGGCTTCAGGGGTCAAGAGTGTATTTTCGTTGCGCAGGGATTCCAGGGTTTGCCGGAGACGATCGCTTTTCGAGACAGGCATCCATTCATCCAGCGCCCGCATCTCTTCGTAGTAATCTTCATTAGGAGGCAAATCCGCCATGGCCTCCTGTACGACAAACGGACGGACATGGCGTGAGGCCAGCAGCCGGGAACCGAACGAACGTCGATCCCGCACAATCACCATCAACAGGTGAGCCGTATTGAGTAACGGAGGGCGATGTTTCTCCACTTCGGCGGACATCCGCAACAGCAGATTCCGTCGCTTTTCGAATGCCGGAACCGAGGGAGAGAGCTGACCCTTTTTCAGCCAGTGAGCTTTGCGTTCCAGTTCGCGTTCGACTCGTTGTTGCATCTGCGAGAGTTCCCATGCCTGAAGCGTCCGTCGCAACAGATAGGTCGCATGGGAATGATCCCGATCGAGGATAGCCCAGAACAGGTGGTCCAGTGTCAGCTGGGCGTACCCTTGTCGTTCGGCGAGCGACTGAGCCCGCTCGAACACTTGATCCAAAACAGGTGTTTGTTTGAATGACATAACCGTTATCCTCTGAATAAATAATCCGGAGGGATAACGGTCTCCGAGGCGGTTTTAGTATCGACGCGGCCACTCACCCACCTCCAGGTCCTCGATACGGCCCTGTCGCAGCGTAAACCGAACCGCCGTCCGCACCGGATGAAATCCATGGAGGCCTGCAGCCCCGGGATTGATGTGCAGCAGATCGTATTTCTTATCGTAAATAACCTTCAGAATGTGCGAATGGCCGCTGATAAACAGTCGGGGATGTTCGCTGCCCAAACGTTCGACCACGCCGGGCGCATAATGCCCCGGATAACCGCCGATATGGGTCATCAACACCCCTACCCCTTCACAATCAAACGATTGCCAACGGGGATAGACCCGACGGATCACCCCACCGTCGACATTGCCGTAGACGCCCCGCAACGGTTTGAATGCCGCCACCTGATCCGCCAGTTCCAAACTACCGAAATCCCCGGCATGCCACACCTCATCCACCTCGTTCAGAAACTGACGCAACGACTCGTCAAACGTTCCATGGGTATCCGAAATCAGTCCTATTTTTTTCATCTCGATTTTTCTTACAGTTGGCTGTTCAGACCTCTAACCGGTCGGTTCAACCTCTCTAATTTGGTCCCCAAACGGGAGATTCTCCGGGTTATCAATCGACAGCACGAAAGTCAATCTGCCAGCTTCCATCGGCCCGACACTCTACCTGCGCCCACTCCCGCTTATTTTCACACCAGGAAGCCACCGTCACGTAACGCACACCCTCCAAGGTCGTGTCATCCCGCACATGCGAGTGACCCGAAAAGACCGCCGTCACCTGATAGCGGGAAAACAAATCGAGCAGTTTCATCCATTCGTCGACCGGATAGGTCGATATCAGATCGACATAACCCGCCGGACTGAAGAAATTGGCATGCGTACAGATAAAGCAGTGGCGAGCCTGGCTCCGTTCCCCGGCCAGCACCGACTCCAACCAATCGTATTGTCGGGTACCCAGGGTTCCGTTGGCGGAGTCGAGCACGATGAACAGATCGGAGAAGCCGGAAGTTTCGATCCGAAAAGTATAGCAGGTCGCCCCGAAAACCGGTCGATAAGCGTTCTGGTAGCCTTGTTTATAGACCTCGTGATTCCCTATCGCCGTCAGGCAGGTCACCTCCGGACGTTGGTCGAGGCTGTCCCGAAAACGTTCCAACGAACTGCCCGCCTCATACATATAGTCGCCCAAAAACACCCCCACTAGAAAAGATTCGAATCGGGCCCGTTCCATGAAACGCCCCAAACGATCCCAATCGTCCTGGTCCTTCAGATGAAAATCGGTGGCCACCAGAAAACGATAGGACTCTTCAGAAGCGGGAATCGTCGCAGGGTGAGACTCACAATCGGGCATCGACACCGAATGTTCGAAGCGCTCCTGCACCGACGAGTCCGCCGCGAGCATTCCCCCGAAATCATAGGTCGAGCAACCGCTGGCCAGCCCCAGCAGCCCGAGGCAAATCACTCCCTTTTTCACGGCATTCACCATAGATAGACCCCTCCCAACAGACAATTAAAATGATAAAACGTCGCCGTTCCGTTAAAGTTGCCGGCCGTCACGACATAAGGCTCACAAAAAACGCTCCACCTGCGGGCCACCCGGGCCGAGAACTGGGCGCCCCATTCGACACATCGAGAGCCATGGGCCTCGAAACGGTTGAAATTTCGGATAAAAAACGTCAGATTCCACGGATCATCCGCCTTCTTGAGCGACCCCTGTACCCAGAACGATGGTCTGAACAGATGGTATTTGACCACCCCGCTCCCCAAGAAAAACGCAAAGGCATTCCCCAGCTCCACCCGGAAGTGCGACGACTGCCAGGCAAACGTCAAGCGATCGTAGAGCTGATTCATCGGATAAGGACCGTAATACGAGAAATTGATCAGGTTTTGACAGCTCCATTGCTCCGAGTGTTTCTGAAGAAAGAAACGAGTTCCGAGCTGCAGGTCCCCCCACCCCGAAGGATAGGCATTGGCCAAACGGAAACCGCCCTGCACACTCACCCACGAAGCCACCCGCCAATCGGTCACGGCCGCCAGGCCATAGGTTCCCCGAGCACCGGGCACCGGACTGCCCACTTCCAGATAGGCTTCCGTCCGAAGCTGTCCCTGAGCCGTCTGTAGTCCACCTCCAAGCAGCATTCCTCCCAGCAGAGCAATCGAAAAAAGCTTTGTCAACACGATTTTCAGCCGTTTGATTCTTGACAAAGGTACAATTTTTCACCGGAAGCCCTCGGTTTTCGTCCACAACCTTGCAGATCCCTGCCCCATCGAAAAAATATCAACCGAAAAACAGCTCCGACGCTACACCTCGTTCTCCATATTTTCTTAATTTTGTAACATGGGAGATAGGTTCGTGTTGCATAACAAAACAACGCAACTTTCCTCAAACCCATTATAAAATACACTGACGCTGGTTCGTTTATACGGGCAACAACCTCCGCAATGAAACGACTCCTCGCAACGGATACCATGATGAAAAGATTTGCGCTAACCATGATACTAATACTGAGTGTCTCTCTACTCTCAGCTCAGATCCAGATGGTCCGACTGACCCGTTTCGAGGGAGCCCTTCTCACCGGAGTAACGGTCAATCAGCCCTTCACGGTGGAAATTTATCAGAGCGAAAACACTCGGGCAGAGGTGGAAATTCCGACCGCTTTAGAAAACGACCTCGAATACAGTCTGTCAGAGGACGGCACGGTTTACCTGAGCCTACCCTCAAAAGCACTGTCCGACCAGAAAGACCCTCAGTCGATTCTGAAAGCTCGGATCTATGTCAATAAACTGAACAACCTGCAAGGTAACGGAGCCAGTCAAATAACCCTCGCAACACCCATTCATACAGACACACTGAATCTCGTCTTACGAGGGGCCTCCCAACTGGATCATGCAACCATTACGGCTTCTCACCGGATTTCGGTGGAGGGCTCGAGTGCCAGCCGGATGAACGGAACCATCAAGACTCCTGAGTTGTCCGTCAACCTGCGGGAAGCTTCAGAAGTCCGACTAAACGTTCAGGCCGAAAAGTCTCAATGGGACTTATCGACCGCTTCGCACGCCACCCTGCAAGGTACACTCTCATCATGCACGCTCACGGCGCAATTAGCCAGCTCGATCGAAGCAGAGAAATGCACATTCGGGACCGCCATCACCTCCGCTTCTGGAGCCTCGACGATTCTATTGGGCGAAACCGCCGAATTGTCGGCAACGGCCCTCAGCGCCTCCCATATCTCTTGTGCAGGGAAACCCCGTTTCATCAAACTGAATTCCGGAGGATTTTCCTCCATCTCTCGTCGATGAAAAGTAACCGAATCAATTCGTATAATATTAATAGGATTATGAGAAAATTACTTGTTTTGCTGTTATTGCTCCTGTCGGGTCAGCTGCTGACCGCTCAGGAAAAAATGGTTCGTCTGACCCGTTTCGAAGGCACCGATATTACCGGAGTGATCGCTGCCAGCGCTTTCAAAGTCGAACTGTACCAAGGAGAAGAGACCCGTGCCGAAGTGGAGATTCCGGCAGAACTGGAAAGCAAACTTGAGTTCAACCTGGCCTCTGACGGATCGGTCAATCTGGGGCTCAAAGGGTTGTCACTGAAGAAAAACCAACAGCTGTCTGCCAAAATATATGTCAAGACACTGAAGGCCATCCGGGGACGCGGCTCCAGTCAGATTAAACTGGTCACCCCGGTGGAAGCAGACGGACTGGTCCTCGAGTTGAGCGGTTCGTCCGATTTGTCGGGCGAAGCCATCACGGTTCGGAATCAGATTGTAGCCGACTGCTCGGGTTCCAGCAACTGGAACGGTTCGGTTGAAACCCGACTGTTGCGGGCTACACTGAGCGGGGCCTCCAAAGCCACCCTGTCCCTCCAAGCCGACAATGCAGTTTGGGAACTCTCCGGCGCTTCGAATGCCACCCTGAACGGATCCATCAAAACCGCCAACCTGACCGCCAAATCGGCCAGCTCAATCGAAGCCAAAGAGTGCACGATTGAATCGGCAACGGTAACGGCAACATCCGCTTCGGGCATCATGCTCGGTCAAACGACCGAATTGTCGGCGACAGCCAATAGCGCCTCGAAAATCCGTTATGCCGGAACGCCGAAAATCACCAAAATGGATACCTCCAGCGCCGCCTCCATCCAAAACTATTAATGGACAGCAACGAATCAACGTCATAAAAAAACAGCCTCTGTTTCAGAGGCTGTTTTTTATTCATCAGGTATCGTTCCGGCGTATTGTCCTCCGTCTGAAAAAGAAAAGGATCAAGCCGTTTGCTTCAAACCTGCAACAGGAAGTAGAGTCAGACTAACGAGGCGTAAACGTATTGATCGTGCTTCGAATGGCCGTCAGACGTTCCAGCAACTCTTCCAACCGATTCAACGGCAACATGTTGGCCCCATCGCTTTTGGCGTTCGCCGGATCGGGATGGGTTTCCATGAAAAGACCGTCCACCCCTACCGCAACGGCTGCCCGTGCGATGGTCTCGATCATAGCCGGTTGACCGCCCGTGACGCCACTGGACGTATTGGGCTGCTGGAGCGAGTGCGTAACGTCCATCACCACCGGATAGCCCAAGGCCTGCATCGTGGGAATACCGCGCATATCTACGATCAGATCGTGATAACCGAACATCGTTCCCCGGTCGGTGAGCATGATATGGGAATTACCGGCGTCACTCACCTTGCCGGCCGCAAAAGCCATCGCTTCCGGAGCCATGAATTGTCCTTTTTTGATATTGACCGGTTTGCCGGTACGGGCGGCTGCCACCAACAGATCGGTCTGGCGACTCAAAAAGGCCGGGATTTGCAGCACATCGACATATTCCGCCGCCATGGCCGCCTCTTCCGCACTGTGGATGTCGGTCACCACCGGAACCTGAAAACGTTCACGGATTTTGGCCAACAGTTCCAGCCCCTCCCGATCTCCGATTCCGGTAAAGGAATCCAGACGCGAACGGTTGGCTTTGCGATACGAAGCTTTGAAAATGTAGGGAATTTTCAGACGTTCGGTAACCCGGCAAGCTGTTTCGGCTACCTCCATCAGGACGGTTTCGTTTTCGACGACACAGGGGCCGGCCATCAGAAAAAACTGGCCGCTGTCGGTGTGTTTCAGATAGGGAATCGCTTCAAGTGTCATGGTATGCAGAATTTTATGTAAGGTCTTTTAACAAACTGAACGGAAAGTCCGGACGCTTTCTCCAAAACGGAAGGCATCGGGTTAATATTTCCCTTTCCACAAGGTCCGGATCCGTCGGGCCATCTCTTCCTCCCGCGGATTTTCGCCCGGATTGTAAAATCGCCGGCCTTCCAAACCGCTGGGCATGAACTCCTGTTCGACAAAATGGCCCTCGTAATCGTGAGCATATTTATAATCGGCCCCATAACCCAGATTCTTCATCAGGGAAGTCGGTGCATTGCGGATATGCAACGGCACCGGACGATCGGTCGTGTCGTGGTTCACCCATTGAAGCGCCTCCCCGATAGCTTGATAAGCCGAATTGCTCTTGGGGCTGGTTGCCAGATAGATGGTCGCCTCGGCCAGCGGAATCCGAGCCTCGGGCATACCGATCTTGTGCACGGTATCGAAACAGGCATTGGCCAACAACAAGGCGTTGGGATTGGCTAAGCCGATGTCTTCGGAGGCCAGAATCACCAGCCTGCGGGCAATGAATTTGGGATCTTCGCCCCCGCTCAGCATCCGGGCCAGGTAATAAACAGCGGCGTTGGGATCGCTGCCCCGCACCGACTTGATAAAGGCCGAAATGACGTCATAGTGCTGCTCGCCGTTTTTATCGTACAACGCAATGTTTTGCTGCAGGCAGTCGGTGACCTGCTGGTCGCTGATCACGATTTTCCCGTCAGTGGCATTGGACAAAATATCAATGATATTGAGCAGTTTGCGGGCATCTCCTCCACTGAAACGGAACAGAGCCGTCGTCTGTTGAACCTCCACCTGGCGAGCCTTAAGAATCGGATCCACCTGTATGGCACGATCCAGCAGCTTCTGCAGATCGGCCTCTTCCATGGCCTTGAGCACATAGACTTGACACCGGGATAACAAAGGCGAAATGACTTCAAAGGAAGGGTTTTCGGTTGTAGCACCGATCAAGGTCACGATGCCCTGTTCGACGGCACCCAACAGCGAGTCCTGCTGCGATTTGGTGAAACGATGGATTTCGTCGATGAACAAAAACGGAGCCGGAGCATTGAAGAACTGGCTTTTACGAGCCTGTTCGATCACCTCGCGCACCTCCTTGACCCCGGAGCTGATCGCCGACAGGGTGAACATCCGACGTTCCAGAGCCGTAGCCACCAATCGGGCCAAGGTGGTCTTCCCTACCCCCGGTGGCCCCCACAAAATGAACGAAGGCACATTTCCGGTCTCGAGAAACTTGCGGAACACCCCGTCCGGACCGACCAGGTGGTTTTGTCCGATGTATTCGTCCAGGGTTTGGGGCCGGAGTCGTTCGGCCAACGGAATATTGCTTTGCATATCGTTATTCGGTCATCGCGGAAAAGGTTTCATCAAGCATTCGTCACAAAACACCCGATGAAAGTGCGCAACCACTGAAAACAGCCCTGCGCCTCTGGACAAAAATACAAATAATATCCGGAGATTCACCGCCGCCCCCTCATCTCAACCTTCCCACCCAGGGATAAAACCCCGTTCCAAGCAAGAACTTTTCCGGAAACGATTTAGCAGCAGGGCCTTCTCCTCCGGAAATAAAGCCCCCGGGATATGCGAATCTCGAATAGTTTTATTTATCTTTGTGTTTCATAACGCAGTAAAAAATGAGTGACATCAAAATAAAAGTAGGAATTACCCAGGGCGACCCCAACGGCATCGGATGGGAAGTGATCATCAAGGCACTCGCCGATTCGCGTATGGGCGAATTCTGCATCCCGATCATCTACGGATCTCCCAAGGCAGCCTCGTTTTACCGGAAAACCCTCAAAGACGTCGAGAACTTCAACTATACGGTGATCTCGCGCGCCTCTGAAGCCCAACCCAAACGCATCAACGTGGTGGATTGCTGCTCCGGAGACGTCAAGGTCGAACCCGGTGTTCTCAGCGCCGAAGCCGGCACCTGGGCTATCGAAGCTCTGCAAGCCGCCGCAGCTGACCTGAAAGCCGGCTACATTGACGTCGTAGTCACCGCTCCCATCAACAAAGAGAGCGTCCAACAAGCCGGATTCGGATTTACGGGTCATACCGAATTTTTCGCAGCCACTTTCGGCGGCGACCCTTTGATGCTCATGTGCAGCGAATGGCTGAAAGTCGGATTGGAAACCATCCATATTCCGCTTTCCGAAATCACGGAACAAATCTCGCAGGAGCGCATTATCGCCTCATTGAAACGCCTGCGGGAAAGCCTGATCCGCGATTTTTCCATCCATGAACCTCGCATCGCCGTTCTCTCCCTCAACCCCCATAACGGAGACGGAGGATTGATGGGCGACCAGGAACAAACCATCATCACCCCGGCCATCCAGGCCGCTCAACAGGATCACATCCTGGCCTTCGGGCCTTTTGCCGCCGACGGATTCTTTGCCGCGGCCGGATACACCAAGTACGACGCCGTACTGGCCATGTATCACGATCAGGGACTGGCCCCCTTCAAGGCCCTGTCGAATGACGGCGTGAACTTCACCGCCGGTCTGGAGGTCGTACGGACCAGTCCGGCCCACGGCGTAGGCTTCGACATCGCCGGCAAAGATCAGGCCGATCCGACTTCGATGCGTCAGGCCATCTATCTGGCCATGGACGTATGGCGCAACCGAAAACTGCACGCCCGCATCACCGCCAATCCGCTGCAGAAGTTCAAACGCGAAACCGGAGCCGATGTTTCGGTGGCCGACCTGCCTGACGATACGCCGCAGGATTGATTTTCCCGGTCAAAAACCGCAATCAACGTACAACCGTATCACATTTTTTGTACATTTAACCAGCATAACCACGGTACAGTTTGTATTGTACCATTAATATAAGTATCATCATGATTAAAATTACTTTTCCTGACGGCGGCGTTCGTGAGTACGCCAAGGGAACGACTCCGATGCAGATCGCCGAAAGCATCAGCCCCCGCTTAGCGCAGGAGGTTCTGGCGGCATCGGTCAACGGTCAGACGACCGATCTGAACCGTCCGATCGAAGAAGATGCTCAATTTAAACTCTACAAGTGGGAAGATGCCGAAGGTAAACACGCTTTCTGGCACTCATCATCCCACCTGCTGGCCGAAGCGCTCGAATCGCTCTATCCGGGCATCAAGTTCGGGATCGGACCCAGCATCGAAAACGGATTCTACTACGACGTGGACTCTCCGGTGCCCATCACCGAAGCCGACCTGCCCCGTATCGAAAAGAAAATGGAAGAGTTGGCCCGGACCAAAGAACCCATCGTTCGTCGCGAAGTGTCCAAAGCCGAAGCGCTGGACACCTACACCAAGAAAGGCGATGAATACAAGGTGGAACTGATCGAAGGGCTCGAAGACGGAACCATCAGCTTCTATACCAACGGCAACTTCACCGATTTGTGCCGGGGACCGCACCTGCCCAATATGGGCCCGATCAAGGCCATCAAACTGACGTCGATCGCCGGTGCTTACTGGCGCGGGGATGAGAAGAACAAGATGCTGACCCGTATCTACGGGATCACCTTCCCAAAGAAGTCGATGCTGGACGAATACCTGGCTATGATCTAAGAGGCCAAGAAACGCGACCACCGCAAACTGGGCCGCGAATTGGAACTGTTCGCCTTCTCTCCGCGGGTAGGGGCCGGTCTGCCGCTGTGGTTGCCCAAAGGAGCGGCCCTGCGTGAACGCCTGGAACACTTCCTGCGTAACGTACAGAAACAATACGGCTACCTACCGGTTATCACGCCCCATATCGGGATGAAAGACCTGTACGTTACCTCGGGACACTACGCCAAATACGGCAAGGACTCTTTCCAGCCGATCCACACCCCGGACGACAGCGAAGAATTCCTGCTCAAACCGATGAACTGCCCGCACCACTGCGAAATTTACCGTTTCAAACCGCGTTCCTACCGGGATCTGCCTCTGCGTCTGGCCGAGTTCGGTACGGTGTATCGTTACGAACAGAGCGGTGAATTGCACGGGTTGACTCGTGTACGTGGATTTACCCAGGACGATGCCCACATCTTCTGCCGTCCCGACCAGCTCAAAGACGAGTTCAACAAGGTGATCGACATCGTGTTGTATATTTTCAAGACGCTGAAATTCGAGGACTATACGGCTCAGATTTCGTTGCGTGACCCCGAACACAAGGAAAAATACATCGGTACCGACGAAAACTGGGAAAAAGCCGAACAGGCCATCATCGAATCAGCCGCCGAAAAAGGCCTCAACACCGTGGTAGAATTGGGCGAAGCCGCTTTCTACGGCCCGAAACTCGACTTCATGGTGCGCGACGCCCTGGGACGCAAATGGCAGCTGGGTACCATCCAGGTGGACTACAACCTGCCGGAGCGTTTCGATCTGACCTACAAAGGTGCCGACGACCAGTTGCATCGCCCGATCATGATCCACCGGGCTCCGTTCGGTTCGATGGAACGCTTTGTCGCCCTGTTGCTGGAACACACCGGCGGTAAATTCCCGTTGTGGCTGGCTCCCGAACAGGTTGTCGTATTGCCGATTAGCGAAAAATTCAACGATTACGCCGAAAAAGTTTCAAATTATTTAAATAATTCCGATATTCGCGCACAAGTCGATGACCGTAACGAAAAGATCGGTCGTAAGATACGCGACAACGAACTGAAACGAATCCCCTTCCTGCTGATCGTCGGCGAAAAGGAACAGGAAAACAACCAGGTATCGTTGCGCGTTCAGGGCGAAGGAGACAAAGGTTCAATGACCCTTGATGATTTTGTAGCTCTGGTGCGTGAAAGCGTAAGCAAAGAGATCGAAAAAATTCAACAGTAACCGGTCAATAGAAGACGTTTTCTCTCAGAAGGAACGATTTTTGCAGGAACGTCTCCCGTTGACTCAGTGAAGAACATAACCAATTTAGGAGGACAAAACTATAGCTATTCCAAAAAGACCCAGTCCGCGGCCTAGTGTTCGGGGCAGGATGCCCGAGAAAGAGGCTGCACACAAGATCAACGATAAAATTACCGCTCAACAGGTTCGCCTGGTGGGTGACAATATCGAAGCATCGATGGTAGTGTCGTTGCGTGACGCTCTGAAAATGGCTGACGAAATGGGCCTCGACCTGGTGGAAATCTCCCCCAACGCCGAGCCTCCCGTATGCCGGATCGTTGACTACCAGAAATTTCTGTACCAACAGAAAAAGAAGGCCAAAGAAATCAAGGCCAAACAGACCAAAGTGGTGGTCAAGGAGATCCGTTTCGGTCCGAATACCGACGATCACGACTATAACTTTAAACTCAAACATGCCGAAAACTTCCTGAAGGAAGGAGCAAAAGTGAAGTCGTACGTCTTTTTCCGCGGTCGTCAGATCGTGTTCAAAGATCAGGGAGAAATCCTCTTGCTGCGCTTTGCGACCGATCTGGAAGAGTGGGGCAAAGTGGAACAGATGCCGAAACTCGAAGGCAAACGCATGATTATGATGCTGGCTCCTAAACCCAAAAAGTAAAAAGCTGACTCCGTGAGGAGTACACCTTACATCAACTGATAAAAAACGAGTCTTCCTTTCGGAGACTCGTTTTTTATTTCTACCGAGGAGTAACTTTCAGAGACAGACTTTTCCAAGCCCCATGAAACGCATCCTGTTCTTTTGCCCCCTTTGAAGCTATCGCCTATCAGGACTGACAAGCCTTCCGGGACCCTCACAGGATATTCACCCCTTATATAATAAGAAAGAATCAGCGTCCCGGACGACGGAACTCAGCACACACAATCGCCGTCGCCACCGCCACATTGAGCGACTCGGAGGAAGGTTTTCCCAGCGGATAAGGCGGAATGTAGAGTCGGTCACTGACACAACGGGCCACACCTTCCGAGATGCCACGGCCCTCATTGCCCATCACAATCAGGCCTCGGACCGAAAGGCGAGCGTCATAGATATTCCGCCCATCCAAAAACGTTCCGTATACCGGCACCCCTGCCGCCGTCATCTCCTCCAGGAAGGGTTCCAAGGGCTGATAATGTACCCGAACCCGGGCAATCGCACCCATGGTGGCCTGCACGACTTTCGGATTGAAGCAATCGGCCGAATGCGGCGAGCAAATTACCTCCCGGATTCCGAACCAATCCGCCAAGCGCAAAATGGTTCCCATATTGCCGGGATCCTGCACTCCATCCAATACCAACGACAAACTCTCCTTCAATCGCTCTGACGACAAAGCATAACGAGGGATACGAACCAAAGCCACCACTTCGGTCGGCGTTTTCAGGGCCGTAATACGCTCCATCTGCTGGGCCGTAATCGCCTCGCCGGGGAAGTGTTTTGCCGCCTCTCCCACGGCCAACACCCGTTCGACCTCCAGGTCGGAAGCCAACATTTCCTCCACCAATTTGGCGCCTTCCGCCAAAAACAATCCGGTTTCGGCACGCCCCTTTTTATCCGCCAGCGAACGAATTAATTGTATATCGTTTTTTGTCATAAGATTAACGTATCTTCACAAACGGAGCTACCCTCTCTCCAGCAAGGTAACCCGCTCTCTTTAAAGGTACAAAAATAATATTTCAAAAAAACTCCAAAAAGTTTTTCCCCCTCGGTTTGCATAATCCGGAATCACGCCGTACATTTGCGTTTCAGAAACTATTCTGAGAAGAAGACAGTTTCAGCAAGTGGTACGAATACTTAACTTACTGATAGAGAATGTCTGACAAAAAATCCGCACGTCTTATTCTGGAAGACGGCACCGTTTTCAAAGGGTTCTCCTTTGGCGCCGAAACCTCCGTTTCGGGAGAAGTAGTCTTTAACACAGCCATGACAGGCTATCCCGAAAGCCTCACCGATCCATCCTATCGCGGCCAGATACTGGTCATTACTTATCCCCTCGTTGGTAATTACGGGGTCCCGGCAACATCTTTTGAAAACGGTCTGCTCAAATATTTCGAGTCAGACCGTATTCATGTTAAGGGGTTGGTCATCTCGGACTATTCCTGGGAATACAGTCACTGGAATGCCGTCGAAAGCCTCGCCGATTGGTTGCGGGCCAACAACGTTCCGGGCATCTACGGCGTAGATACCCGCCAAATCACCAAAATCATCCGTGAAAAAGGGGTTATGCTGGGCAAACTGGCCATCGAAGGCACCCCCGAACCTGAAGCCTTCATCGATCCCAACCTCACCAACCTGGTGGCTGAAGTCAGCACCCGGGAGGTCGAAACCTATGGCGACGGCCCGCTGAAAATCGTTTTGGTGGACTGCGGCTGCAAATACAACATTATCCGCAGCCTGATCGCCCGTGGCGCAACCGTCACCCGCGTTCCCTGGGACTATGACTTCACGACCCTGGATTACGACGGCGTCATGCTCTCCAACGGCCCCGGCGACCCGCAGCAATGCGGCATCACGATCGCCCACATCAAAAAGGCCATGGAGCTGGGCAAACCCATTTTCGGGATCTGCCTGGGCAACCAGCTGCTGTCGATCGCAGCCGGCGGAACCACCTTCAAGCTCAAATACGGTCACCGCAGCCACAACCAGCCGGCCCTGATGGTAGGCACGAACCGGGCGGTCATCACCTCCCAGAACCACGGTTACGCGGTCAACACAGACACCCTGGACAGCGACTGGGAGCCCTACTTCATCAACCTGAATGACGGCACCAGCGAAGGCATCCGTCATAAAAGCAAACCGTTCTTCTCGGTGCAGTTCCACCCCGAAGCCTCGAGCGGTCCGGTGGATACCGAATTCCTGTTCGACGACTTCATCCGCGCCATCGAAAATCACCTCAACCGATAAGCCCACTTAACAGCCCCTACGAAGATGACAAACGAAAACAACATGCAAACCAAGATCGAAAAGGTAATTCTGCTGGGCTCCGGAGCCCTCAAGATCGGCGAAGCCGGCGAATTCGACTACTCGGGCTCCCAGGCGCTCAAGGCGCTCAAGGAAGAGGGCGTATACACCATTCTGATCAACCCCAACATCGCCACCATCCAAACCTCGGAAGGGATTGCCGACAAGGTTTATTTTCTGCCCGTCACCCCCGAATATGTGGAACAGGTGATCGCCAAAGAACGTCCGCAAGGGATTCTGCTGGCTTTCGGCGGACAGACAGCCCTCAACTGCGGGGTACAACTCTACCGCAGCGGCGTGTTGGAAAAATATAACGTACAGGTGCTCGGAACGCCCGTTCAGGCGATCATCGACACCGAAGACCGCGAAAAATTCGTCGAAAAGCTGGACGAGATCGGGGTCAAAACCATCAAAAGCGAAGCCGTCACCTCGGTATCCGAAGCCAAACGGGTCGCTCATGAACTGGGTTATCCGGTCATCATCCGTGCGGCCTATACCCTGGGGGGATTGGGCTCTGGCTTCTGCGACAACGATGACGAATTGGATGCCCTGGCCTCCAAAGCCTTCACCTACTCGCCTCAGATTCTGGTCGAAAAATCGCTCAAGGGTTGGAAAGAGGTTGAGTATGAAGTGGTACGCGACCGTTTCGACAACTGCATCACGGTCTGCAACATGGAAAACTTCGACCCGCTGGGGATCCACACCGGCGAAAGTATCGTAGTCGCCCCCTCGCAGACCCTCACCAACGCCGAATACCACAAACTGCGCCGGCTGGCCATCCGCATCATCCGCCACATCGGCATCGTGGGTGAATGCAACGTACAATACGCCCTCGACCCCAACTCGGAAGACTACCGGGTCATCGAAGTGAATGCCCGTCTGAGCCGTTCGTCAGCCCTGGCCTCCAAAGCCACCGGCTATCCGCTGGCCTTCGTAGCCGCCAAATTGGGATTGGGTTACGGCCTGCACCAGTTGAAAAACTCTGTTACCAAAAGCACTACGGCCTGTTTCGAACCGGCCCTGGACTATATCGTCTGCAAAATCCCGCGCTGGGATTTGGGTAAATTCAAAGGCGTATCCCGGGAACTGGGTTCGAGCATGAAATCGGTCGGCGAAGTGATGGCCATCGGCCGCAACTTCGAAGAGGTGATTCAAAAAGGGTTGCGCATGATCGGCCAAGGCATGCACGGCTTTGTTGCAAACAAGGAATTCGCCGAAGTGGACATCGACAAGGCCCTGAGTCACCCCACCGACAAACGTATTTTCGTGATCGCCCACGCCCTCAAACAGGGCTACACCCTGGAGCGCATCCACGAACTGACCCGCATCGACCTCTGGTTTCTGGAAAAACTGGCCAACATCATCCGCATCGAAGCCGAACTGGAACAGTATGACGACATCACCAAGGTACCCGCCGAGCTGATTCTCGAAGCCAAACAGCGCGGGTTCTCGGACTTCCAGTTGGCCCGCACGCTGAGCCACCATACCGATCCCGATCAGATCGAAGCCGACATGCTGGCTATCCGCCGTCACCGCAAGCAACTGGGCATCACACCCGTCGTTAAACAGATCGACACGCTGGCCGCCGAATATCCGGCCCAGACCAACTACCTGTATCTGACCTATAACGGCACGGAACACGACATCGACTTCGCCCAAGACAACCGTTCGGTCGTGGTGTTGGGTTCAGGTGCTTACCGCATCGGGAGCTCGGTAGAATTTGACTGGTGTAGTGTCAGTGCCATCAAAACCATTCGCGCCCAAGGGCTGCGTTCGGTGATGATCAACTACAACCCCGAAACCGTGTCGACCGACTACGACATGTGCGATCGGCTCTATTTCGATGAACTGACCCTGGAACGGGTGCTGGACATCACCGATTTGGAAGCCCCTCGCGGCGTGATTGTCTCCACCGGCGGACAGATCCCCAACAACCTGGCCATGCGTCTGCAACACGAACAGGTTCCCATTCTGGGCACCTCGGCCGAAAACATCGACCGGGCCGAAGACCGTCACAAGTTCTCGGCCATGCTGGACGAAATCGGCGTAGACCAGCCCCGTTGGCGCGAGCTGACAACCATGGACGACATCTATCGCTTTGTGGATGAAGTGGGATTCCCGGTACTGATCCGTCCCTCGTACGTTCTTTCAGGGGCGGCCATGAACGTGGTCTCGAACCGCGACGAGTTGGAACACTTCCTGACGCTGGCCACCAACGTCTCGAAACAGTATCCGGTCGTGGTGACCGAATTCATCGAAAACGCCAAGGAGATCGAAATCGACGCCGTGGCCAAAGACGGCGAAGTGCTCATCTACGCCATTTCGGAACACGTCGAATTCGCCGGGGTACACTCGGGCGACGCCACCATGGTCTTCCCGCCCCAAAAGATGTACGTCGAAACCATGCGGCGCATCAAGAAAATTTCACGTGAAGTGGCCCGCATGCTCCAAATTTCAGGGCCGTTCAACATGCAGCTGATGGCCAAGAACAACGACATCAAGGTCATCGAATGTAACCTGCGTGCCTCACGAAGCTTCCCGTTCGTTTCCAAGGTACTGAAAGTAAACTTTATCGATATTGCCACCCGCGTCATGTTGGGCGTCGATCCGCAAGTTCCTCACAAATCGGCCTTCGAACTCGACTACGTCGGAATCAAAGCTCCGCAATTCTCCTTCTCGCGTCTGCAAAAGGCCGACCCGGTATTGGGCGTCGAAATGGC
>JAHZDG010000012.1:0-18805 GCA_019422485.1 Alistipes sp.
TTGAATTTCATGGCCGACATCAGTTCCAGGCGAGGTACCAGACGGTTAAGGGCCATGATGACGGCACTGTCATTGACTTCTTTGCCGACTTTCTTTTCGATCTCCGGTTTGAGTTGCCGTGCCAGCGCCGACAGGTTGATCAGACCTTCAACCAGCGCTCCTTCTAAAAAAGGCTTTTTCTTAATGACCTCCTCGACGGCATTGGGGATGGTAAGCATGTTCTTGTATTGTTTTTTTAATTTGTATTATTTTTGCGGCCGTTTCAATGCCCTTTCGGGCGGCAGGACAATGAACAGTCTTTCAGTTGACTAAGTGACCTCTTTGGAGAGTGTCCAAGCTAAACTGTTAAGGCTGTCTAAAATTGTACGCCATCTAATGTTGTTGCAAAAAAAATAAAAACTTAGCACAAAAACAAACAGTTTGATATACTTTTGTGTAAAAGTTGAAGATCGGTGTGATTTTATAACGACTTGAAGAAATTTTAATATCTAGATATTTCTCTCTATAAAAGTGTCCAAACTCAATGATTAACGTGTTGAAATTCGGAGGAACTTCCGTGGGATCTGCCTCCAATATGACTAAGGTCGCTGACATTATACGCAAAGAAAATGCCCGTATCACGGTGCTGTCGGCTATGTCGGGGACAACGGATGCTTTGGTGAAAATCGCGGCTTTGGCTTCGACCGCCGATTTGGCAGGTGTCGATCAGCAGTTGGCCATGCTGCGGGAAAAATATACCACTTGTATCACTACTCTCTTGCAGTCGCATCGGCCCCAGGCGCTCGAACGCATGGAACAGGCTTGGACCTTAATTCGTGAAGAAGCTTCGGCGTTTCGTCCTTCGGTGTCCGAACGGACGATTATCGCGCAAGGCGAATTGTTGACTTCGGCGGTTTTTACCTTTTATTTACAGGAATCGGGCTTTAAGGCGGTGTGTCTGAATGCTCTTGGCTTTATGGTGACCGATTCGGAAGGAAAGGTTGATACGGCTGTGCTGGCTCAACGTTTGAAACCGTTGGTTTCCGATCCGGATACGTTCTATGTGACTCAGGGATTTATTTGTTCCAACGAACAGGGTGAAATCGATAATCTGGGGCGTGGCGGCAGCGATTACAGTGCGGCTTTGATGGGGGCTGCGATTGCGGCCGATCAGGTGCAGATCTGGACCGACATCGACGGTATGCACAACAACGATCCCCGGTATGTGGAAAACACCTATCCGATTCGCAAAATGAGTTTCGATGAGGCGGCCGAGTTGGCTTATTTTGGGGCCAAGATCCTGCACCCTTCGACGATTCAGCCTTGTAAGGACCATGGGATTTCGGTTTTGTTGAAGAATACGATGGATCCCGACGCTCCGGGAACCACCATTTCGTTGGATGAGGATCGGGGACATGCTTTCCATGCCGTGGCCGCCAAAGACGGTATCACGGTGATTCGCATCTATTCGGCCCGGATGTTGATGGCCTATGGTTTTTTGCGGAAAGTCTTCGAGGTGTTCGAAACTCATCGTACGCCGATTGATATGATTACCACATCGGAAGTCGCCGTTTCTCTGACGGTGGATAATGACAAGCATTTGGATGAAATTGTTCGCGATCTGCAGCCGCTGGGCAAAATCGAGATCGAAAAGGATAATTCGATTGTTTGCGTGGTGGGTCATATGGAACACAGCGAAACCGGTTTGGCTTCCCAGATCTTCTCAGGGATCAAGCATATTCCGATAAAGATGATCTCCTATGGAGCCAGCCATCGGAGCATTACGATGCTGATCGGAACCCAGTATAAGAAACAAACCTTGCAATATTTGAACGAAAGCCTGTTTAATTTATAAGATGAGTGCGCGCCAGTATGCGGAGTCGTTGAAACAACTGGAAACTCCGTTCTATTTTTATGATATGGATTTGTTGCGGCGGACATTGGATGAGGCGCTGCGTGAATCGTCCCGATATGGGTTTAAAGTACATTATGCCCTGAAGGCCAATTTTGATGACCGAATCGTTTCGGAAATCGTGCGAGCCGGTTTTGGTGTGGATTGTGTTAGCGGGAATGAAGTTCGGAAGGCCATCGAAAGCGGATGTCCGGCTTCGGAGGTGGTCTATGCCGGTGTGGGTAAGAGCGATAAGGAGATTCGCTACGCTTTAGAACAGGATATTTTTGCCTTCAATGTGGAGTCGCTCCATGAATTGGAGGTGATCAATGCGCTGGCTGGTGAAATGGGACGTAAGGCCCGGATTGCTTTGCGAATCAATCCCAATGTCGATCCTCGTACCCATCGCTATATCTCGACCGGACAGTCGGATTCCAAATTCGGTATCTCGTATACCGAAGTAAATACCGCGATTGCCTCGTTGGCTTCTTTGCCGCATGTGGAGATTGTGGGTATTCATTTCCATGTCGGATCCCAGATCCTGGATATGAGCGTTTTTGAAAATCTGTGCCACCGGGTCAATGATATTAAGGCCTGGTTCGAAGAACAAGGCGTTCGGTTGCGTCATATCAACCTGGGCGGCGGTTTGGGCGTGGATTATTATCTGCCCGATCAACATCCGATTTCGGATTTTGCCTCTTATTTTGCGCTGGTGAATCGGCTGTTGCAGGTCGATCCGGATCAGACAGTGCATTTTGAGCTGGGACGGTCGCTGGTCGCTCAATGCGGGGAGTTGATCACCCGGGCGCTCTATAATAAACAAACCGCTTCAGGAACTCAGATTGTCGTGGTGGACGGCGGAATGAATGACCTGATTCGTCCGGCCTTGTATCAGGCTCATCATAAAATCGAGAATCTGACTTCGAACGGACCGCAAGCGACTTATATGGTGGTCGGGCCGATTTGTGAGTCGGCGGACGTATTCGGCCGGGATGTCGAGTTGCCGGAAACGCATCGGGGTGACTTGTTGAGTTTGCGTACGGCCGGAGCTTATGGGATGAGTATGGCTTCACGCTATAATCTGCAGGATCTGCCGGGAGCGGTTTACAGCGATCGTTTGTAGGTTTGTTGAAATCGGGTGTTTTAGATTAGTTACAATACTCGCCAGGAACAAGATTGTTTTAGGAAAATAGAAGCCCCTCCGTCACAAAACGGAGGGGCTTCTTGTGGGCAGATGAAAATGTGACTCGGAGGGAAGGTGTAGGGAGATGTATGGTCAAAAAGGTTTGTTAAGGGTATGTTGATGTCTTTTTGTTGATAAACCCCACTGTGGGCAGTTGGCAGGGTGATAACTTTTTTGTACCTTTAGCGCGTTAAAAATCTAAGATTTGCCATGAAGATATCGTACAATTGGCTGAAAAATTATATTCAAACCGAACTGGATGCTCCCCAGATCGCTAAAGTATTGACCGATATCGGTCTGGAAGTGGAAGGCCTCGAACAGGTCGAAACCATTCGTGGAGGATTGGCCGGTGTGGTGGTGGGCGAAGTGCTCACTTGCGAAAAACATCCCGATGCCGACAAACTCAAGGTGACGACGGTGGATGTGGGGGGTGAAGCTCCTTTGCAGATCGTTTGCGGTGCGCCGAATGTGGCTGCCGGTCAGAAAGTGCCTGTGGCAACGGTGGGTGCCGTGCTGTATCCGACCGGGGAAGAAAACGGATTCAAAATCAAAAAGAGCAAAATACGCGGCTTGGAATCGTTTGGAATGATCTGTGCCGAAGATGAACTGGGATTGGGAACCGATCATGAAGGAATCATCGTGCTGCCGGCTGAAACGGCTGTAGGAACGCCTCTGCGGGAGGTGTACCACATCGAAGATGACTATCTGATGGAGATCGGGCTGACTCCGAACCGGGCCGATGCCGTTTCGCACTATGGGGTGGCTCGTGATCTGGCGGTCTATCTTCGCTCCAATGGTCTGCCTTGTCGTTTGGAACTGCCGGATGTGAGCGCTTTTCAGGCGAATGATGCCGCTCAAGGTATTGACGTGGAAGTACACAATCATGAAGCGGCTCCGCGGTATATGGGCCTGACTCTGACCGGTGTGAAAGTGGGTCCCTCGCCGGAATGGTTGCAGAATCACCTGCGCTCTATCGGTTTGAACCCTCATAATAACGTGGTGGATATTACCAACTTCGTGTTGCATGAAGTGGGTCAGCCTCTGCATGCTTTCGATGCCAGTAAAATTAAGGGTCGTAAGATCGTGGTACGCACCTGCCCCGAAGGAACTCCCTTCGTGACGCTGGATGGCGTGGAACGCAAGCTCTCTTCGGAAGACTTGATGATCTGCAATGCGGAAGAACCGATGTGTTTGGCAGGTATTTTCGGGGGCTTGGATTCGGGTGTGACGGACCAGACAACCGAAGTGTTCCTGGAATCGGCTTACTTCGATCCTCGCTGGATTCGCAAGTCGGCTCGTCGTCATGGGTTGAGTACTGATGCATCGTTCCGCTACGAACGCGGGATCGATCCCAATATCGCCCCCTATGCCCTCAAACGGGCAGCCTTGTTGATCTGTGAACTGGCCGGAGCTACGATCGCTTCGCCGGTTACCGATCTCTATCCCAATCCGATCGGCCCGTTCCGTTTCGAAGTGTCGTATGAACGGATCAATCGTCTGATCGGGAAAGATATTCCGACGGAAACCGTTCGTAAGATCATCGAAGCCTTGGATGTCGTGATCGAAAAGGAAAAAGATGGTGTTCTGTCGGTAGCTGTTCCTCCCTATCGGGTCGATGTGCAGCGGGAAGCCGACCTGATTGAAGATATTCTGCGTATTTACGGATACAACAATATTGAAGTTCCGCAGCGAGTTATCTCTACCCTCGCCTATGCACCGAAACCCGATCGGGATAAGTTGGTGAATACGGCTTCGGATCTGTTGACAGCCAACGGGTTCAACGAAATCATGAGTAACTCGTTGACCAAATCGGCTTATTATGAAGGTTCACAGACCTATCCGGTGGAAAATTGCGTGCGGATCCTCAATCCGTTGAGCAATGATCTGAATGTGATGCGCCAGACTTTGGTGTTCAATGCCTTGGAAGCTGTGCAGCTGAACGTCAATCACCGCAATCCCGATTTGAAACTATATGAGTTCGGAAACTGCTATTGGTACGATCCCTCTAAAGCAGCCGAAGGCGGGCTGGCTCCCTACTCCGAAGGCTTGCATTTGTCGATGACCGTGACTGGCGCCGATCATGTAGCTTCGTGGAATCAGCCTTCTCGTCCGACCAGTTTCTATACGTTGAAGGCTATGGTGGAACGTATGCTGGCTCGTTTCGGGGTCGATCTGGAAGCGGCCGTGATGGATACGTTCGAAAGCGATCTGTATCGTCAGGGCGTGACGTTCACCCTCTTCGGCAAACCAATGATTCAGATGGGGATCATCGCTTCGAAGTGGCTGAAACGCTTCGATCTGAAAAACGATGTATATTATCTGGAAATGGATTTCGGGGCGTTGATGAAGGCGCTTCGCAAACATAAAATCACAGTACAGGAACTGGCTAAATATCCCGATGTACGTCGAGACCTGGCTCTGCTGCTCGATCGTTCGGTGACCTTCGCACAGTTGCGTAAGGTGGCCTTCGGGGCTGAACGCAAATTGCTGAAACGGGTGTCGTTGTTTGACGTCTATGAAGGCGACAAACTGCCCGAAGGCAAGAAATCGTATGCCTTGAGTTTCATCCTGTCTGATCCCGAAAAGACGTTGGTGGATCAGGTGATCGACAAGGCGATGAATAACCTGATTCGTGAATTCGAACGTCAACTCGGCGCTCAGGTACGTTCTTGAGACCTTTTACGACGATAACTTTTTTATCTATGCAGGAAAAAATATTGATTTTCGACTTTGGATCGCAGTATACGCAGCTGATTGCCCGTCGTGTGCGCGAACTGAATGTCTATTGTGAAATTCTGCCGTACAATCGCAAACCGGTGTTGGACGCTTCGGTGAAAGGGATTATCCTGTCGGGCAGTCCGTCGTCGGTGCGTGATGCGAATGCACCTCAGATCGACCTCTCGGAAATGAAGGGAAAATGGCCGATGTTGGGGGTATGTTACGGGGCGCAGTACCTGGCTCAGAGTTACGGGGGCGAGGTGCAACCTTCCAAAACGCGGGAATACGGTCGTGCCATGCTCTCGAAGGTGGACACCGAAAATCCGCTGATCAAAACCCTCTCGCAGACCAGTCAGGTGTGGATGTCCCATGGCGATACCATTACCAAAGCTCCTCAGGGGTATAAGGTGATTGCCAGCACGGAAGATGTGAAGGTGGCTGCTTTCCAGATCGAAGGCGAACAGACTTGGGGGATTCAGTTCCATCCGGAAGTTTACCACTCGACAGAAGGCAAAGAGTTGCTGAAAAATTTCGTGGTGAATATTTGCGGTTGCAAACAGGATTGGACGCCGGATTCATTCATCGATGCGACGGTCAAGGAATTGCGGGAAAAACTGGGCGACGATAAAGTTGTGCTGGGACTTTCCGGCGGGGTCGATTCATCGGTGGCAGCCATGTTGCTGCATCGGGCCATCGGTCGCAATTTGACTTGTATCTTTGTGGATATGGGTCTGTTGCGTAAGGATGAGTTCGAGACGGTGTTGAAATCCTATGAGTCGATGGGCCTGAACGTCATCGGGGTACGTGCCGGGAAGAAATTCCTGTCAGACCTGGCCGGAGTGACCGACCCCGAAAAGAAACGGAAGATCATTGGCCGGGACTTTATTGAGGTATTTGATGAGGAAGCTCAGAAGCTCACGGAAGTGAAGTGGTTGGCTCAGGGTACGATCTATCCCGATGTCATTGAATCGGTATCGGTTAATGGGCCTTCGGCAACCATTAAATCACACCATAATGTAGGCGGTCTGCCCGAAAAGATGGATTTGAAGATCGTGGAACCGTTGCGGTTGCTCTTCAAGGACGAAGTTCGTCGGGTGGGTCGTCAGTTGAATATTCCGGCGGAAATTTTGGGCCGCCATCCTTTCCCGGGTCCGGGTCTGGGGATTCGTATTCTGGGCGAAGTGACCGAAGAAAAAGTCCGCATTTTGCAGGAAGCCGATAAGATCTTCATCGACGGGCTGAAAGAAGCCGGGCTGTACGATCAGGTATGGCAGGCTGGCGTTATGTTGTTGCCGGTGCAGTCGGTAGGTGTTATGGGTGACGAACGGACGTATGAAAGTTGCGTTGCGTTGCGTGCCGTGACCTCTACCGATGGTATGACGGCTGACTGGGTTCATCTGCCCTATGATTTCTTGGCCAAAGTTTCCAATGAAATCATTAATCGGGTGAAAGGGATCAACCGAGTAGTCTATGACATCAGCTCCAAACCGCCTGCAACGATTGAATGGGAATAAAATGATCTTGTTTATCTTCGAAGCCGCAGGTTTTTCCTGCGGCTTCGGTGTTTTGAGAAGCATCGTGTCGGTCGTATCGGCCAAGATTTCAGAGCGGTTTTTGATGGCGATTTGATTGCAGGAATAAGTGGGAAAGTGAAAAAAGTTTGTCTTTTTTGTCCGGGAAAAAGTCGGAAAAAGCTCAAAAAGTTCGGGGATTTTCCGGTATCTTTGCAGCGATGAAAGAGTATAATTGCACTCGGAATAGAAGTGTAAATTTAAGTTAACGATATATGTCACAGCATTTAACAGCAACTGCAGGGTTAGAGCACGAGAAGATAGAACGTTTGTTGTTGAAGTATTCTTTACCGGCCATTGTCGGGATGTTGGTTTCATCTTTATACAACATCATCGACCGCGTTTTCATTGGACAGGGCGTCGGTGCCATGGCCATTTCCGGATTGGCCTTGACCTTACCGTTAAGTACCATGGTGGCCGCAATCGGTACCCTGGTCGGGGTCGGGGCGTCATCGCGCATTTCCATCGTTTTGGGCATGAGAGACCTTCGATGGGCACGCAATATCTTGGGGAATGCCTTTATGCTGACCTTTTTGTTGTCGGCGGTATTGATTACCTGTTCCATGATTTTCATGGATGAAGTATTGGTCGCATTCGGCGGCAGCGAACAGACGATTCCCTATGCAAAAGCCTATTTGAATATCGTCATCCCGGGGAGCGTCCTGACCAATCTGAGTTATAGTTTCAGCGGAATTATGAGGGCCGCCGGGTATCCCCAAAAGTCGATGTATACGATTCTGATCGGAGTGGGACTCAACGTGATTCTCGATCCGATCTTTATCTTTGGGTTCGGAATGGGTATCCGCGGGGCGGCGGTTGCGACGGTAATCTCCATGTTTGCCAGTGCGGTTTTTGTCTTGGCTCACTTTTTCAATCCCCGTCATCCGGTTCATTTCCGCTGGAACTGTTTCCGCCCGAAAAAACGAATCATCCGAAACATCGTTTCGATCGGGATGGCACCCTTCCTGATGAACCTGACCGCCAGTGCCGTCAATATCATTATGAATCACCAGCTGGTGCGAGGCGGCGGTGATTTGGCCATCGGAGCTTATGGGATTGTGAACAGTTTTGCGATTCTGATCGTGATGTGTGTGATGGGATTGTGCCAGGGAATGCAGCCGATTGTGGGCTATAATTATGGCGCCCAGAAATACAAACGCATGAAGGATGTGCTGTTGCTGACGATTCGGGTGGCCTTTGTCATTATGGGCGTTGGATGGTTGTTGGGGGAACTGGCTCCGAAATGGTTGGTCGGCGCCTTCACGACCGATCCCGAGTTATCGGAGATGGCCATACGAGGTATGCGGTTGGCTTGCCTGATGTTCCCGGTCGTTGGTTTCCAGATCGTTGTCTCGACCTTTTTTCAGTCGATCAGTAAAGCGCCCAAAGCGATTTTTATGGGATTGACGCGTCAGGTACTCTTTCTGATTCCCCTGCTCTATCTCTTCTCGAATTGGTGGGGTCTGTTGGGGGTTTGGCTTTCGATCCCGGTCTCCGATTTGTTGGCAGCTTTGGTGGCTTTGTGGTTCTTGTTGGTAGAGAAAAAAGTGTTCTATCCTAAGCAGACTCAACGCGGATAGTCGGATTCGAGGTTTCGGCCCGAAAAGAATGGGGGCGATGCAGACAGCTGATTGTGCGGCGTGAGGTTCTTTGGATGGCCTCGTTTCTGAACGCAGAAACAGTACGGAAAATCGCATTCGGGAAACATTCTTGGGGGGAAATCCGTATTGATAGCGAGTTGGAAAATTTATCTAAAAATCGATATAGATTATGAGTTTGGAATTGGAAGTCAATCAGGGCATCAAAGAAGCCATGTTGGCGAAAGAATCGGTGCGATTGACGGCTTTGCGGGCTATTAAAGCCGAAATTTTGTTGGCCAAAACGGCGGACGGTTCGTCGGAAATCAGTGATGAAGCGGTGTTGAAAATCATCCAGAAACTGGTGAAACAACGTCGGGAATCGGCTGCTGTCTATACGCAGAATGGACGTCCGGAATTGGCTGAAAATGAATTGGCTGAAGCCGGTTATCTGGAAGCCTATCTGCCGAAACCGTTGTCGGCTGAAGAGCTGGAAAAGGCTTTGCGTGAAATTATTGCCGAAGTGGGCGCTAAAGCACCTTCCGATATGGGAAAAGTGATGGGGGTAGCCTCCAAGCGTTTGGCCGGGAAAGCCGACGGACGGCAAATCGCCGAAACGGTGAAATCGTTATTGAAGTAGTGGAAGCATGTTTCCGTCAAGAGAGCTGGAGTACTTCTACTCTAGCTCTCTTTTTATTAAGGAACGGAGTGTGTGGTGGCGTCGTTGGGTGCGAGTGTTGTGAACGCATCGCGGATGTGTATGAAAACTCCAGGATTATGTGTATCTTAGGGCTCGAGAAAGTAGGTTTGATGACTATATGAAGGAAATCGTTATTATTTGCGGTTTAATTGTTCTTAATGGGGTGTTGTCAATGTCGGAGATCGCTTTGGTCTCGGCGCGGAAGTCTCGTTTGGAGGCCGATGCCAAGAAAGGTAGTAAGTCGGCTCGAACCGCGTTGAAATTGGCTACAGATCCCGATGTGTTTCTTTCGACCATTCAAATTGGCATTACCTTGGTCGGTATCTTGACCGGGTTGTATTCAGGAGATGTGTTGGCGCAGGATTTTGGCCGGGTGATTGCCCGGATCGAACCCCTAAGCGCGCATGCCGTTGCGATCGCTCAAACGGTGATCGTGGTGGTGGTTACTTATTTGACATTGATTATCGGTGAGCTGGTCCCCAAGCGTATTGGAATGACGGCTTCTGAACGGGTTTCGAAATGGGTGGCTCGTCCGATGTATTTGCTTTCGAAAGTGGCTTCTCCTTTTGTATGGCTGCTTTCTAAAAGTACGGCCGGGGTTGTTCGTCTGCTGGGCATTAATGGCGAAGAAGAAGGCAAAGTGACCGAAGAGGAGATTAAAGCCATTATTCAGGAAGGTACGGAAGACGGAGAGGTACAGGAGGTTGAACAGGAGCTGGTGGAACGAGTTTTTAATTTAGGCGACCGTAATGTAGGGTCGATCATGACCCACCGCAGTGAAATGGTTTGGTTGAGTCTGTCTGATACTCGGGAGCAGATCGAACGTACGGTGAAGGATAATCTCTATAATGCTTATCCGGTGGCCGATCAAAATTTGAAACAGGTCGATGGCGTGGTCTATCTGAAGGATTTGTTTGGAAAGCTGGATGATCCGGCTTTCGAGTTGCGCAGCATATTGCGTCCGGTTCTTTATATCCCGGAGCGATTGAGTGTGTATAATGCGCTGGAACAGTTGCGGACCCAAGAGGTTAAATCGGCTTTGGTGATCGATGAATTCGGCAGCGTGGAAGGGATTGTTACCCTGAAAGATATTATTCGGGGCCTGATCGGAAACACGGCGGAAGAGGGCGAAGAACCCGAAATCATTCAACGAGAGGAAGGCGGTTGGCTGGTGGACGGTCAGTGTTCGTTTTACGATTTTCTGACCTATTTCGATATGGAGGATCTGTATCCGGATTATAGTTACAATACGCTGAGCGGACTGATTCTCGATCAACTGGAACATGTTCCCCGCACCGGAGAGAAATTGTCCTGGAAGACCTTCTCGATGGAAATTGTCGATATGGATGGGGCTCGTATTGATAAGGTGTTGGTTTCGAAACTACCCGTTCCGGAAGATATGGAGGAAGATCAATAGCGTTGTATGCTATCTATATCATGCGAGTCGCCCGATGAATGTTCAGCGGGCGACTCGCATTTACGGTGTTGTTATGTGTAGACGAATGGATTAACGCAGTGCCATCATAATGGCCATCAGGCTGGAGAAGAAAACGGTGCAAAGGACGATCAAAATAGCCAGCCAGATCAGATTGGCTTTGGCAAAGTTGACCTTATTCAGGTTGGAACTTCCTCCGAACGCCCAGATGATCAGTACGATGAGATTGACCAACGGAATGGTGATCACCAACAGGATCAGAAACCATTCTCCGACGGAGATAACCTGGTTCTGATTCGCTTGAGGAGTCGGGGTCGATGGCGTTGCGTAAGGAGTTGAAACCGGAGAGGTATACGAACCGGTAGAGGTTTCCGGTGTGTTGGATACAGGGTCGATGATTTCCATAAGCAGGGATTTTAACGAATACTCTAAGATAGTCCGTTTTCTCGGTTTCTCCAAATCAAAAACCACCGGTGTCGCTCCGGTGGTTTTTATAGTGAAGAATGGGGTGTGTTAAGACGAAAGACCACTGAGGTAGCGATCGATGGCCAAAGCGGCTTTGCGACCGGCTCCCATAGCTAAAATAACGGTGGCAGCTCCCGTGACCGCATCTCCTCCGGCGAAAATACCCGGATGGGTCGTTTGTCCGTTTTCGTCGGCGACCAGACAACCCCAGCGATTGGTGTCGAGTCCGGCGGTAGTGGAGGCGATCAGCGGATTGGGGGAGGTACCCAACGCCATGATGACCACATCGCATTCGAGTTCAAATTCCGAACCGGGAACGGGAATCGGGGAACGACGCCCTGAAGCATCGGGTTCGCCCAGCTCCATCCGGATACAACGGATGGCTCTCACCCACCCTTGTTCATTGCCCAGAATCTCGATGGGATTGGTCAGCATATGAAAGGCGATTCCTTCCTCTTTGGCATGGTGTACTTCTTCCTGACGGGCCGGCAGTTCGGCTTCTCCGCGGCGATACACGATATAGGCTTCGGCGCCTAACCGGGCCGCTGTGCGCACGGCATCCATGGCGACGTTTCCTCCCCCTACGACGACGACTTTCTGGCCGACGTAGATCGGCGTGTCATAGCGATCGTCATACGCTTTCATGAGGTTGGTGCGGGTCAGGAATTCGTTGGCCGAAACCACCCCGTTGAGGTTTTCCCCGGGAATGTTCATAAAGCGCGGCAGACCGGCGCCCGAACCGATAAAGACGGCCGAATAGCCCTCTTGTTGCATCAGTTCTTCGATGGTGACGGTACGTCCGACAATCACATCGGTTTCGATCTCTACGCCCAGTCTTTTGACGTTTTCCACTTCGGCGGCGACCACTTTGTCTTTCGGCAGCCGGAATTCCGGGATGCCGTACTCCAAAACACCGCCCGGACGATGCAGGGCTTCGAAAATTTTGACCTGATAACCGGCTTTGGCCAGGTCGGAGGCGCAGGCCAGACCGGCCGGTCCACTGCCGATAACGGCTACCTTTTTGCCGTTGGACGGGCTTTTTTCTACGGTTTTCGGGCCGTTTGCGATGCTCCAGTCGCCGACGAATCGTTCCAGTTTGCCGATGGCGACCGGTTCGCCTTTGACGCCCAATACACAGGCTCCTTCGCACTGGCTTTCCTGCGGGCATACCCGTCCGCATACCGAGGGCAGCGAACTGTCTTCGGCGATGATCGAGGCGGCCTCTTCCAGGTTGCCCTGAGCCAGTTGTCGGATAAAGTCCGGAATCTGAATCGACACCGGACAGTGTTCGACACAACGCGGTTTACGGCAGTGCAGACAACGGGAGGCTTCCAGTTGAGCCTCTTCCAGGTTGTAGCCGTAGCAAACTTCTTCAAAGTTGGTGACCCTGATTTTGGGGTCTTGTTCCCGCACGGGAACACGGGGTATTTTGTTGCTCATACGCTCGAATTATAAATCTAAACCCACTTTGCAGGCATGACCTTCCGCCCGTTCCCGGGCCATTCGTTCTTTTCGGCTTTCGAGGGTGCGGTACATGCCCTGACGGCGCATCGCTTCGTCGAAATCGACCTGATGGCCGTCAAATTCCGGTCCCTCTACACAAGTGAAACGGGTTTTCCCGCCTACGGTGACCCGACAAGCGCCGCACATACCGGTTCCATCGACCATCAGGGTGTTGAGGCTGACAGTCGTTTTGAGGCCGTATTTGAGGGTGGTCAGGCAGACGAACTTCATCATAATCATCGGTCCGATGGCAATGACTTCGTCGTATTTTTTGCCCTGTTTTTCCACGAGTTCGCTCAGCAGACCCGTTACCATGCCTTTGTATCCTTCGCTGCCGTCATCGGTCGCCAGGTAGACTTCTCCGGCCACTTTGCGCATGGCATCGACCATAATCAGGGTTTGTTTGTTTTTGGCCCCGATGATGACATCGGCCTGTACGCCGTGTTCGTGAAGCCATTTGACCTGAGGATAGACCGGAGCGGTCCCTACCCCGCCCGCAATGAACAGAATCTTCTTTTTGCGGAGTGTTTCCAGATCGGTGTGGATGAGTTCGGAGGGTTGTCCCAGAGGGCCTGCAAAATCGGCGATCGAATCCCCTTCGTTCAGGGCGCAGAGTTTACCGGTCGAATAACCTACGGTTTGGGTGACGATCGTTACATAGCCTTGTTCGGCGTTGTAGTCGGCGATGGTCAGCGGAATCCGTTCGCCCCGCTCATCGATGCGCAAAATGATGAATTGCCCCGGTTGAGCCGAATGAGCTACCCGAGGAGCTTCGATGTTCATCAGGTAGATCTGGTCGGTGAGGGCCTGTTTTTTGAGTATGCGAAACATGGATATGGGTTTTGTTTATTTACAAAATAGTGGCGGCCAAACGGATTTCACGCATGGGACGTTGAGGATCGTTGAGGATAATGACCGTATTGTCCATAAAACGACCAGTTTTGACTCCTGTGGTATTCAGCGTGGCTGTGAAGGTCAGGCTTTGTCCCGGGTTGAGTGTTACACCCTCTTGCAGGGTGACCGTCGTATGAGGGCCTTGCTTGAGGTATTGTATTTTCAGCGGTTGACTGCCACTGTTGGTGATCGTAAAGTCCCGTTTGCGGATCGTTCCGGCCTTGATGCTGCCGAAATGGTAGTATTGCGATGAAAAGACGGCTTTGGCAGCCTGGTCGAGTTCTTGTTGGCTCAGCGAAGAGAAATCTTCGGTGGCGATTCCTGTGGCCGAAAAACGGGTTTTGGCAGGAGTCCCGTTGATCATCAACTGAAATTCGTCGTTGAGCCGTCCCCATAGATCGGCTTGCCGCAGATCGTAACTCAGGGTCATCACACCTTTGCCGCCGGGAGGAAGCGTTTGCGGAGAAAAACTGACCGTAAAGTAGTCATTCTTTTTCGCATACGCTACGTCCAGAGTGATCGACGTCGGTGAATTGTTCATATATTCCACCGTGGTGGCTTTGGTGCCTCCACGGGGCAGGTAACCCAGACCGCAGGTTTGGCGGGTAGTACGGAGACCTCCGCTGACTGCGATCGGATATTCTTCTTCCGGAGAACGCGGACGGCCGATCACCACTCCGGTGATATGAAGCTGGTTTTGGTTTTGGCTGCTGCGGCTGGTAACCGTAATCGTTTTCTGGAAAGGTCCGGGACGATCTTCCGGGTTGAAGGTGACTTTGACGGTTCCTTTTCGTCCGGGAAGGACGGGTTCGCGGGTATATTCCGGGGTCGTACAACCGCAGGAGGTGGTCACGCGTTCAATCACAAAAGGGTCTTGGCCGGTGTTGGTGAAGACAAACGTGTGCGAGACTTCTCCGTCGGCTTCTTTGATGGTGCCGAAATTCCAGCTCTCCTCGGTGAATTTCATGGTGGAGGGAGTTTTGCTTTGGGCTTGGGGCATGCCGAGCAGAAAAAGCCCCACGGTACAGATCAGAATCGCAAAAGTTCTCATAGCGGAATAGAGACTGAGGTTAAACTTCGAAACCGTGTGAACGGAAAAAGGTGAAGTCGGCATCGATTTTCGATCCGGCTGTGGTCAGCATATCGCCGACGATGGAGGCGCTGACGCCGCAAAATAACAGACGCTCTTCGAGGTGTTTGATGCGGTTGCGTCCCCCGGCCAGCCGAATGTCGGCCGTCGGGTTGATGATGCGCATCATGGCCATGGCGCGCAGGACTTCGCTGTCACTCAAAGGCGGTGTGTTTTCGAGGGCCGTGCCGGGAATGGGATTGAGTACGTTGACCGGAATGGAATCAACGCCGATCTGTTGCAGGGTGACGGCCAGTTCGATACGTTGTTCTTCGCTCTCGCCCATACCGATAATTCCACCCGAGCAGACACTCAGGCCGACCTCTTTCGCCCAGCGAATGGTCTGGATCTTTTCTTCGGGGGTATGGGTGGAGCACAGTTGTTTGAAATAGGACGGTGCGGTCTCCATGTTGCAGTGGTAGCGTTCTACCCCACTGTCTTTGAGCTTTTGCAGCTGATCCCGATTCAGTAATCCCATCGAGGCGCACAAGCGAATATCGACGGTCGATCCGATCTGGCGGTAGATCTCGCTGATCTTGTCGATTTCCCGGTCGGTCAGGCTACGTCCGCTGGTGACCAGCGAAAAACGTTTGACGCCTTTGGATGCATTGTGTCGGGCTTCGGCCAATGCCTCGGGTTCGTCGATCAGCGGGTAGATCTGAATGTCGGTGTGATAGAATTTCGATTGTGCACACCATTTGCAGTCTTCGCTGCAGCGACCGCTGCGGGCATTCATGATGGAGCAGGTCTCGAAACGCTTGCCCTGATAATGGGTGCGCAACCGGTGAGCCAATGCGTACAACTCCTCTTCCGGGAGGGTGTGAAGCAGTTCCAGGGCTTCGTCGTATCCGATGCGGTACCCAGCCTTCAGTTGGTTTTCCAAATCTGTGATGGAAGAAATATGACGGTCCATAGAGTGTCTGAAACTTAAGAAAAAGTCTGTTTGCTAGGAACGAAGACTTTCGGTAAAATATTTGGTTCCGATGAACAAAGGTACTACTTTTGGGAACAAAAAATTATTCCGATGGACGATAAAAATATCTATTTTGTAAGTGGAATCGACACCGATGCCGGGAAAAGTGTAGTAACGGGTCTGTTGGCGCGCAGATGGCGCGAGGAGGGGCGTCGGGTCATCACGCAAAAATTTATTCAGACCGGGAATCACTCCATGTCGGAAGATATCGAGTTGCATCGCCGACTGATGGGGATTCCGTTGCAGCCGGAAGACCTGGATGGAACGACCTGTCCGTTGATTTTTACCTATCCTTCGTCTCCGCAGTTGGCGGCGCGTCTGGATGGTCGGGAGATCGATCTCTCGCTGGTCGATCGCAGCAGTCAGACTCTTTTGGAACGCTATGATACGGTTTTGTTGGAAGGGGCCGGCGGTCTGTTTGTCCCTTTGACCGATACGTACAGTACGATCGACTACATTGCCGAACGGAAATTGCCGTTGATGCTGGTGACCACTTCGCGACTGGGAAGCATCAATCATACGGTTTTGTCGTTGGAGGCTTGTCGGGCCCGCGGTATCGAAGTGGCGATATTGGCTTATAACCTCTATCCGGTAACCGATACTCCGATTGTGGAAGATACCCGTCGGTATTTGCAACAATATATGCATCGTTATCATCCGACGGCTCAATGGTTGGAAGTAGATGCTAATAAGCAGATTGTCAGATTTTCTGCTCTTGATGGAGTGTCGTCAGGCAAATGATGCCGACAAAAAAAAGTGCAGAAAAATGCATTTTTTTTGAAAGTTTTTTTGGAGAATAAAGATTTTGCCGTATATTTGCACTCGCAAAAGCGATAGAGCTGGTAGCGAAATCTTCCTCAATAGCTCAGTTGGTTAGAGCACCTGACTGTTAATCAGGGGGTCCAAGGTTCAAGTCCTTGTTGAGGAGCTGAAAGTAAGGCGGTTACGATGAAAGTCGTGACCGCTTTTGTTTTTGAAGTCAAATGTCGAAGAGATTCTGCTACAGAATCTCTTTTTTTGTTTTGTGTGATCTGTGGGTGAGAATCCCTATGATTTTTCTTGTTTTCAATAACGTTGATGGGTTTTCCAAAAGATCAGCTTGTGTTATGCTCATCATGTCGGAGCTTTATTCTCATGGGTATGAGGCGGGATGGTCAAAATGTTAGATAGAATCGGTCGAATATTTTTATTGAATATCCGACGGGTTGGGAGGCGGAGGTGTTACGGAGGGTTTTTGAGGTGATTTATTCCTCCGGAAGGGCGTGAGAAGCAGGGTCGGTTTGAAAATTTATCCGTATCTTTCGCTTTATTTCAGGCAGTGAAGCGCTCCGAGGTGAAAAAATACTGGCACATATTGAAACGTTATCGGACCGGTTTGTGGATCAGTCCCCTGCTGGTGATGACGGTTGTGCTGTGTGAAACGATTCAGCCCTATTTTATGTCGGTGGTGGTCGATCGCGGCGTGTTGCTGCGCGATATGACTGTGATTACGCACATCGGGGGGTGGATGATTCTCTGTGCCCTGATTGGCCTGGGGGCCAATGTGTGTAATGTGTATGTTTCCTCGAGGGTGTCGACAGGATTCGGAGCCGATTTGCGCACTACCCTATTTGCCCATATTCAAAGTCTCTCCTTTTCCGATATTGACCGTTTCGGGTCGGCCTCTCTGATTACCCGTATGACCAACGACATTACCAAAATCCAACAGGTGATTTTGATGTCGATGCGGATTTTGTTACGGGCGCCGATGATGCTCTGTTTGGCGATCTTCTTTGTCGTGCGGATTGATGCCGATATGGCTTGGGTCCTGCTGGGTGCTATTCCATTGCTGGGGGGAGGCGTTTATTGGATTCTGCGGAAAGGTTTTCCGTTTTTTATGCGGGTACAGCGTCTGGTCGATGCGTTGAACGGGGTTGTACGGGAAAACCTGATCAATATCCGGGTGGTCAAATCTTTCGTGCGGGAAGATTTCGAGACCCGGAAATTTGAGGAGCGCAGCGAACAGTTGAAAGACACTGTCATTCGGGCCTCAAATATCGTGGTATTGTTGTTTCCGCTCATGCAGTTGATTCTGAACCTCTCGGTGGTGGTAGTTCTCTGGAGCGGCGCCTATCGGATTTCTGCCGGAGAGTTGCAGGTGGGTGAACTGATCTCGTTTGTCAACTATCTGATGCAGATTCTGATGTCGTTGATGATGCTCTCGATGGTGATTATGATCGTGGCGAGAGCGGCTGCCTCTTCGCAACGGGTCAAAGAGGTGCTCGATACCGAACCTTCGCTGATCGATACGCCCCTCGGAAAACAAAACCGCTATCGGGTGGAACGGGGAGATGTGGAATTTCGGAATGTTTCGTTTCGCTATGCCGGAGGGGAAACCGATGTGCTGCACGAGATAAGTTTCAACGTGCAGGGAGGCGAAGTGGTGGCGGTGGCCGGAGCCACCGGAGCGGCCAAAAGTTCGCTCATGCAGTTGATTCCCCGGTTGTACGATGTAACGCGTGGTGAGGTGCGGGTGGATGGAGTTGATGTACGGGATTACGAACTGGATGCGTTGCATGAAGGCATCGGGATGGTTCTTCAGCAGAGTGAACTGTTTAGCGGATCGATTTTGGAGAATTTGCGCTGGGGAAAAGCCGAGGCAACCCGGGAAGAGGTTGAACAAGCGGCTCGAGCGGCACAAGCACATGATTTTATCGTAGCCATGCCCGAAGGATATGATACCCTATTGGGAAGAGGGGGCGTGAATGTTTCCGGCGGGCAAAAACAGCGTTTGTGTATTGCCCGGGC
>JAHZDG010000012.1:18815-34573 GCA_019422485.1 Alistipes sp.
TGATTTTGGATGACAGCACCAGTGCCGTGGACTCTGAAACGGAACGCAAACTATGGCACAGCCTGCGGAACTATGCCGGCAGCACGACTCTTTTGGTGATTACCCAGCGGGTGCAGACCATGCAGGCCGCCGATCGGGTGATGGTACTCGAGGAGGGTCGTCTGGAGGCGATCGGAACTCCGGAGGAATTGAGGGAGATGTCGCCGGCGTATCAGGAAATTTATCGGTCACAACAAATATTTGTATAGCCTTATGCCCCATCACGGTTCATATCGATATAATGACAAGCCGAAACAAGGCCGAAAAACCTTGCGTCGGCTGATGACTTATGTCGGGTATAACCGGACACTGTTGGGGGTGATCGGCGGGTTGATTTTGCTGAATATTGTCTGCAATCTGTTGGGATCCTATATGTTGCGGCCGATTATCAACGATTATATCTTGCCGGGTAATTTTTCGGGTTTGGGTGGTGCGTTAGGTGTTCTGGGGGCGGTTTATCTGATCGGGGTATCGGCCTTGTATATTCAATATCGGCTGTTGAATAAAGTGGGACAACGTACCGTGGCCCGTTTGCGGTCAGAACTTTTCGAGCATATGGAGCGTCTGCCGGTCCCCTATTTCGATACCCATCAGCATGGCGATCTGATGAGTCGTTATACGAACGATATCGATCGGGTGAGCGAAGCATTGACCGACAGCCTCTCGGAGATGTTGTCCAGTGCGTTGATGCTGGTGGGCGTATTTGGAATGATGTTGTATATCAGCCCGATATTGACGCTGGTCAGTTTGGTGACCCTGCCGTTGATGTTTGCGCTGGCACGGGCGATCGTGCGGCGAAGCCGACGTCGTTTTGCGGCCCAACAAGCAGCTCTGGGCAGTGTGAACGGATACATTGAGGAGATAATCAGTGCTCAACGGGTGGTGAAGCTCTTCGGGCATGAACGTCAGGCGATCGACGATTTCGATCGGTTGAATCGACAACTGAAGGAACAGTCTCGGCTTGCTCAGTTTTACGCCGGGATGATGATGCCTGCCATGCAAAACCTCAATACGCTGAATTATGTGATTGTGACCGTGGTGGGTGGATTATTGGCGTTGTTCCGGGGGTTCGATGTCGGAGGGCTGGCGGCTTTTCTGCAATATTCGCGTCAGTTTGGGCGCCCGATCAATGAGTTGTCGGTGTTGTATAATAATATTCAGGCGGCGATTGCCGGGGCCGAACGTATTTTCCAGGTCATTGATCAGGCTCCCGAATCGGATCCGTCGGACCAGGTAGAGACACCTAAGGTGCGGGGTGAGGTTTGTTTTCGGAAGGTGTGGTTCTCTTATCGGCCCGGGAAACCGGTGCTGAAAGGCATTTCGTTTCAGGCCCGTCCCGGAAGTAAAATTGCGCTGGTTGGAGCCACCGGTGCCGGGAAAACGACGATTCTGAACCTTCTGCCTCGATTTTTTACGGCCGATGCAGGTGAAATTACGATTGATGGCACTCCGGTGAATCGGATCGATCGGGCTTCTTTGCGACGGTCGATGGCGATTGTTTTGCAGGATACTCACCTGTTTACGGGTACAGTGCGTGAGAATATCCGTTTCGGTCGGTTGGAGGCTACGGATGAGGAGGTGGAACAGGCAGCTCGCTTGACATCGGCGCATTCGTTTATTCAACGCTTGCCACACGGTTATGATACCTTGTTGGAGAACGATGGGGCCAATCTGAGTCAGGGTCAGCGTCAGCTGCTCAATATCGCTCGGGCTGCGGTGGCCGATCCTTCGATTCTCTTGTTGGATGAGGCGACCAGCAACATCGACACCCGCAGCGAGATGTGGATTCAACAGGGATTGGACCAGTTGATGCAGGGACGCACGTGTTTGATTATTGCGCATCGTTTGTCGACGGTGCGTCATGCCGATACGATTTTGGTGCTGGATGAAGGCCGGATTGTGGAACAGGGTACGCATGTCGATTTGTTGCGGTCTCGAGGCAAATATTACGAGTTGTATCGGGAACAGTTCGGCATGGAGGCCGGTGATTCGGCTTTGCAATCAACTACCGAGGAAAATACATCTATTTAAGCAAGATAGTTATGAAACGGGTATGGATTTTTTTATGGAGCTGCCTGCTGGCGGGGATGACCGCCGGGGCGCTGCGAGCCGAGACAGTGTCGGACTCGTTACGTTGGTTTGATCCTCAGCAGGCCGGATTTCCGGTTGTGGAGGGACAGGCTTGGTACAAGGATCTGGCCGGAACCTATAACCGCTGGCCGGAACGATTGCGTTCGGAGGTCCGGGAAGGGGTTTGGACATTGGCCTGTCAGTCGGCCGGATTGTCAATTCGTTTTCGGAGCAATGCCTCTCCGATCCGGGTGCGTTATCGGGTGACCCGGAATCAGGAACGCGAGATGGATCATATGCCGGCAACCGGAGTCTCAGGGTTGGATCTTTATGCCTTCGATCGGCATGGTCGGGAAACTCATGTGGCACGGAAGGTCGATTGGTCGAATGCCGATACGATTTATTATGAATTCCGCCCGCAGCCGGACGATCGTTTTGCAGAGGCCGGTTATGAATTCCAGCTCTATCTGCCGCTTTATAACGGTGTGGCGCAACTGGAAATCGGGGTGGATACGGCAGCGCATTTCACTTTCCTGCCGGTGCGTACCGAAAAGCCGATCGTAGCGTACGGGACCTCGATTCTGCAGGGGGCTTGTGCCTCTCGTCCGGGGATGGCCTGGTCGACGATTCTGTCCCGGAAGTTGGATCTGCCGCTGTTGAATTTCGGGTTTTCGGGCAGCGGTGTGTTGGATTCGGCGATTCTGGCAGAATTGGGAATGATCGACGCCCGATTGTATATCGTGGATTGCTTGCCGAATCTGGTGGGCATTCCGGATTCTGTGGTGACGGCTCGTTTTCGGCAAGCTGTGGCCTTGTTGAGACGCCAGTATCAGGCGCCTATTCTGTTGATCGAACATGCGGAAGCAGCGTTGGATGGCGGAGATAGTGCGGCAATGCATAAAAATGATTTGTTGAAAGCTTGTTACGAACGTCTGTGTGCGGAAGGTGTGCCCGAATTGTATTATCTGTCGTGTGAGGAGATCGCTTTGCAGGAGGATGCTTTGGTCGACGGGATCCATCCGACGGATTATGGAATGGTGCAGCAGGCTAAAGTATGTGAAGCCAAGATTCGGGAGATTCTCGCAGAACCGCTGGGGGATCGTTCGACAACCTGTCCGGTGCGTCAACGCCGGGATGCACCCTATTATGAATGGACGGACCGCCATGAAGAGATCCTGGCGCAAAATCGGGTCGATGCACCGGTCAATGTGATTTTCGGCAACTCGATCGTTCATTTCTGGGATGGTGAAGGCGGTCGTCATGACATTCATGGCGGCACGAACTGGCCCCGTATCATGGCTCCGGCGAATTTCCGCAATCTGGGCTGCGGGCATGACCGGATCGAGAATGTACTGTGGAGAATCTATCATGGTGAACTGGATGGTTATGCGGCTAAACGGATCGTATTTATGATTGGAACCAACAATTTGGGGATCGATACGAATGAAGACATTGTGGAAGGAATTGCCCGTTTGGCGGAGGAGGCGCGTCGGCGTCAGCCTCAGGCACAGGTGGAAGTGATCGGTTTGCTGCCGCGTCGGAACATGGAAGATCGTGTGGCCGAACTCAATAAGCTGTTGGCTCAGAAAATGCAATCGATGGGAGTGGTATTCCGCAATCCGGGCGTCCGTCTGTTGAAGAAGAATCATCGCATTGATGAGTCGCTCTTTTTGGATGGGTTGCATCTGAAGGAACAGGGGTATGACCGCATTGCTTCGGAAATCGCCACGGGAGTTCAGTAATTGCCTGGCTCTGACCGAATAAAAAACGAAGAGAGAATTTTCTCTCTTCGTTTTTTATGGTCTGTGGGGCCTCAAGATACCTCCCCTCTTTCGAACTATCGAAAGAAGGGAAAGTTAGTGTCAGTAGCCTCGATTTTGGTTAGGATTGCGTGAGGTCGGAAGAGGAACTGCCGGGAGAGGTCACCAGATGTTCCCATTCGGGGTGCTTCTGGATGTACTCGCGAATAAAGGGACAGACAGGCACAATGCGAAGCCCATCCTGGTCGATCTGTCGCAAAACGTCGGTCACTAATTTCGATCCTATTCCTTGCCCTCCGAGGGCCGAAGGGACGATGGTATGGGTCAGATAAAGAGGACCCTTTTCATCGGAAGCTACGTATTCAATATAAGCCGTATGTTCACCAATGCAGTATTCGTATCGGTGAGCTTCGGTATTGTGAATCAACAGATGTGTTCCCATAAGGTGTCAGCTGAAAATTACGACGGACGGTAAAATGTGCCTGTTAGAAATTGAAATGATCTGGATCTGAACCGACGCGTTCGTTACGGTTCAGGGCGTTGATCAGATCGATCTCTTCAGCGGTCAGTTCGAAATTGAAGATGTCGATGTTTTCGGCCAGGCGGTTGGCATGCGACGATTTGGGGATGGTCACGATCTTCCGCTGGTAATCCCATCGCAGGATAATCTGAGCCGGGGTCTTGCGGTATTTGGCCGCTAAATCGTTCAATAGTGGCTCCTGGAACAGCTCGGGTTTTCCGGCGGCAAAAGGACTCCAGGCTTCGGGACGAATGCCGTGTTGCAGGCAATAGTCCACATCTTCCTGTTGAATCAAATGGGGATGCAGTTCGATCTGATTGACGGCCGGAATGATCTCCGTACTTTTTTGCAGGGTTTCGAGGTGATGTTTTTTGAAATTGCTCACTCCGATCGCCCGGGCTCGCCCGCTTTTATAAATGGTTTCGAGCACCTGCCAGCTGTGAACGAACTTGTCGGCCACGGGCCAGTGAATCAGATAGAGATCTACGTAATCGGTATCCAATTTTTGAAGACTGCTCTCGAAGGCTTCCAAAATAAGCCCCGAACGTTGATCGTCGTTCCAGAGTTTGGTGGTGATGAAAATCTCTTCGCGCGGAATGCCGGATTGGCGGATGGCTTGAGCTACGGCTTCTTCATTGAAGTAATAGGCGGCGGTGTCGATGTGACGGTAGCCTATTCGGAGAGCGGTTTCGATTGCTTCGACCGTCTCTTGGTTGTTGCCCATACGAAATACGCCCATGCCGATCCACGGCATTTCGACGCCATTGTTCAAGGTTACTTTTTCCATAGCGGTGTGGATGTTATGCACGTTAATGGTGGCGTTGGAAGGTCATATCCGGACAGATCGTTTTCTGAAACAGACAGACTTCCTAATTCTAAAGATACGAAAAATACGTCGATTTAGAAAATTTCTTTTCGTTTTGCGTCTCGGCAATCGCAGCAAAACGGGAACGAAAATCCCGGAGCAAACCGCTCCGGGATAGAATATAGAACGCTATTCGGGATGGGTTATGGCATTTTGATAGCTGGCGGGATTTCCAAATCCTGTTTGCTTTTGGAGATCGGACGTTCGTATTTGGGACCAGGGATCAAGGGACTGTACGACAGAACATGGCGTACCCGTTTGGCCTGATCTTCGGTGAACTCGTCACCGAACGAATAGTTGTAGTCCATGATGTTGTGGGACACAAACGAAGTTCCGTCACAGGCGGATCGTTTGGTGAGAATCTGCATGGTGAGGTTGGGCGTGTCCCAAACCTGGTCGAGCCACGTTTCGTATTCCGAACGGTTGTAATCGGGCGTGTCGGTGCAATAGTCGTTGTTGTCGCCGCATTGGTCTTCAGAAAAGGCGTGCAAAAGACCTACATAATGGCCCAATTCATGCGATAAGGTGTTGACGATATCGGCGGGATCGTGCATCTCGGCGGTGGAACGATTGTACAGATACGATCGGTTAATGGAGACACAATGGACATATTTCGGCATGCGATCGATGTAAATATCGCCAATCTTAAGTCCTTGTAGTGCATTGGCACTGACGGTGTAAGGAAGAAACGAAATGCCGGTTACGTTGGAATTTTGTGCGTTGAAATAATAGATGAAAACGTTGATGTATTCATTTAAATCCCATAATAAGCTGACGGCTTGCGTATTGGGAGATTCTGCATCCATAAAGACGTCCGGATCGATGGTCGATGTCGACCAAGAAACATAGTGGATACCCGGTTCATTTAATGGATTTCCATTGGGATCGTGTTCGGCCAATATGAACGACAGATTCATATCCGGAGTATTACCTGCCAGTCCTTGGAAATTGGTGTTACAGTCATTGATGACCTGACTGAGCCACCCGGATTGAATAGGCTCATTACTGGAGGGCCCTTGCAAAATGTGGAAAATCACCGGCAGTTCGTAATGGTAATCGCTCAGTGAGGCATTCTGAAGAACGGTTACCGTGGCGGTCAGCTCTCCGCTGCGCACCGTCAGGGTGGTTTGTCGGCTGTCCATCGTGTTGTCGTAAGCCGATAGCGTCAAGGTGATCGTTGCATTTCCTTTACCGCTGGTTTTGTCAGGAACACACCAGTCTGTTTGTCCGCTGATTTGCCATGTCGAGTTACAGGTGATGTCGAACGTGAGGGTTCCCCCTTCAGAAAACCCACTCAATTTCTGGGTTGATACCGTTAGGTTGGTATAAACCGGATTCGGGTCCTCGTGGCAAGCCGTGACCGCGAATAATAAGCACAATAACAAGAGAAGTCTATGTTTCATGTGCTAAAGATAAAAAATTTTTGTTAAGTCCTGTTGTTAAAGGTATACCTTTCGATAACAGAGGCTTTGATTTCCTGTATTATGCCACAAAATGTCTGACTGTGGACCGATGTGGAGCTGAAGGTGTGACTCGTGACCCTCGGGGTTCGTTGTGCTCAGGTCGACCTCGGAAGCCGATCTAAGATTCCAGTTTCCAGTTTGAGATGTTTGCTGCGTATCGCTGGCATAGCGAGTCAGGACATACGTGTAGTCCGGCTTTAAATGCAGGACTGTTTTGGTGCGGTCGGGAGCGAAAGCTTCATACAGACCGACGATCAGGGGCGAGGATTGACCGCTGCCTGCGGGATTAAAACCGATCAAAGATTCGATGACCAAGGAATCGGAGAAAGGTATGTCCTCCGAATGGGGGCCGGAGATCAGCGCTCCGTTCAGTTCGATGAATACGCTTTGTCCAGGAGAAGGGTTCAGTGCCTTGTATTTGCGTACGGTTTCGTCGAAGGCTTCTTGTCGGGATACCGGGTATTGGGCACCGGTGGCACCATCATAAAACCAGACGGTATCGTCGTTTTGCACAAATTCACCGCAGAAATAGTGCACGTCATCCCCCCTCAGAGAGTGCTCTTCCCCGCTCGTGCAGGCTGTTAGTGTCAGCGCTGCGATACCTTCCAGAAAAGCATACAACGATCTCATAGACGTCGGAAATGAAAATGGTCTTTCCAGACGTTTGCAAAAACCAGGCCGTTTCTAAAGGACGGAATGGAGCTTATTTAATGCCCATTTTATCGAACAGCGCCTGTACATCGGGTTTGTGTCCCCGGAAGCGGACGTAAAGGGTCATGGGGTGTTCGCTGCCTCCTTTGGAGAGAATATTCGTGCGGAACGAATGGGCCACTTCCCGATTGAAGATGCCTTTTTCTTGGAACAGCGAGAAGGCGTCGGCTTCGAGCACTTCGGCCCATTTGTAGCTGTAATAGCCGGCGGCATATCCTCCGGAGAAAATGTGGCTGAAGGAGGTCGATACGCATTGTCCGTCAACGACAGGCAGTACCTGAACCGGCTGCATGGCGCGACGTTCGAACGTCACCACATCTTCGCTGACCGGAGCGGTAATGCTGTGCCAAGCCATGTCGTCCAACCCGAAGCTCAGTTGGCGGGCATGACTGTAGGCGGCCAGGTAGTTCTTCGAATCTTTGATTTTATTGACCAGTTCGGCCGGGATGGGCGTGCCGTCTTGATAGTGGACGGCCCACAGATCGAGGAATGCTTTTTCGGTGGCCCAGTTTTCCATCAGTTGAGAAGGCAGTTCCACAAAGTCCCAATAAACCGACGTACCGGTCAGACTGGGATAGCTCCCTTCGGCTAACATGCCGTGCAGGGCGTGGCCGAATTCGTGCAGCAGCGTAGTCACTTCGTCGAACGTCAGCAGGGAAGGCAGGCTGTCGGTCGGTTTGGTGAAGTTGGTAACGACCGAAACCAGCGGACGGGTTTCTTTGCCGTTTTGGATGGATTGTCCCCGGAAGTCGGTCATCCAGGCCCCACCCCGTTTCGAAGCGCGCGGGAAATAGTCCATATACAGAACGGCCATGAAACGACCGCTGCTGTCTTTAACCTCGAACGCTTTCACGTCGGGGTGATAGACGTCGATATCCGGATTTTCGGTGAAAGTCAGCCCATAGAGCTTTTCGGCCAGCATGAAGACACCGCGTTGTACGTTTTCGAGTTTGAAATAGGGTTTGGTCATCTCTTCGCTCAGTTGGAACCGCTGTTCCTTGAGCTTTTCCGACCAATAACCGAAGTCCCAGGGCATCAGTTCATAGTCGGCCCCTTGGCTGTGGGCATAGTCGCTCACGGCTTTGACATCGGCACGGGCGGCGACGATGGATTTGCCTTGCAATTGGGTTAAAAATTCGTTGACCGTAGCGGTGTTTTCGGCCATGCGTTCTTCCAGTACATAATCGGCATAGGTGTCATAACCGAGCAGGTTGGCCAATTGCAGGCGGAGTTCGGTGATGCGTTTGATGTTGGCCGTGTTGTCGAATTCACCTCCGTTGCAACGGGAATTGTAGGCCCGCCAGAGCTGTTCCTTCAGTTCCCGGTTGGGTGAGTAGGTCATAAACGGAATCATGCTCGGAGCTTGCAGGGTAATCACCCACCCTTCCAGTCCGCGTTCTTTGGCCTCGGCAGCGGCTCCTTCCACGGCATAGGCCGGCAGACCGGCCAACTGAGCCGAATCGGTCAGGTGAAGCGTGTAGGCATTGGTGGCTGCCAGTACGTTCTGTCCGAATTGCAGGGTCAGTTGAGCGAGTTCGGAGGTCAATGTACGGTACGTTTCTTTATCGGCATCGGACAGGGCCGCTCCGTTACGGGCGAAACTCTTGTAGGTTTTTTCGAGCAGTTGAGCCTGTTCTTGGGTCAGCTGCAGGGTATCGCGACCTTCGTATACACGGCGCACGCGTTCGAACAGAACGGGGTTCAGCGAGATGTCGTTATGGAATTCGGTCAGTTTGGGGCTCAGTTCCAGACTGAGCTGTTGCATGGTGTCGTTGGTGTTCGATTCGTTCAGGTTGAAGAAAATCGAACTGATCTCACCGAGTTTTTGTCCGCTGAACTCCAGCGCTTCGATTGTATTGGCGAATGTCGGAGCTTCAGGGTTTTCGGTAATGGCTTTTATTTCGAGACGGGCATCGGCCATAGCCTGGTCGAAAGCCGGCGCATAATCTTCGATACGAATGGAAGAAAACGGTGGCGTGCCGTGCACTCCCTGGAAAGGTTTTAACAGAGGGTTATCAGAAGGTTGGTTGGAACATCCGTTCAATAAAGGAAGCGTCATCATCAGAGCAAGAATTTTTTTCATCGGAATAAAGGCTAAAATGAAGAAGGGAAATCGACCCGATTCCCCTGTCCATATTTCTATTGGTCGTAGATGCTGTCGTAATTGCTGCGACGGCGGTCGTATTTGAGGTCTTTCAGCATGCCGGCTTTAACGGCGATCGTAAAGCTCCAGCTTTGCAGGAACCCGGTCGGGATCCAGTTGAAGTTCATCTGCCAGCAGTGCAGGTCGCGGGTAACGGTAATGCTCCCCGGAGTGAGTTTGCGGGCCTGGATGTCGTAACCGCCCGAGAACGTGATCCCCCATTTGGGCGTAAGGTTCAAACTGCCATTGAAATTGATGGTTTGGGTAATGGTCTGTTTGATGGTCGGTTTCGAATAGGAGAACGAGTAGTTGAACCCAAAGTTCCAGGGAATGCTGAAGTCGTAATACCGGGAGGTCATGATTTGGCGCCTCAGGGCCGGATCCATTTCATTGAAGCCCGGTTGGGCGAACATGTCCGGTTGATCGGTCGGAATCGTAATTCCGCTGTTGATGTCGTTGATGGCGGGAGTCTGGCTGCGTCGTTTGGAGGAGTTAAATGAGTACCCAAACGAGGTGCTGGCGTTGGTCAAACGACCCGGGAATGTCAGTTTGTTGGGATCTCGCAACCCGTCCGTCAGTTTGTACGGGTCGAAAATCGCCGAAACGTTCAGGGCAACGTTTTTATAAAGAGTGGTTCGGAACCGGACGTTGAAAGGTGCCAGGTTAAACTCTTCGGCCAGGAAGTTGTAGGACGAGTTGATGGAAAATTCGTCAATGAGTTTGATTTTCCGCATGCCAGAGGTATCGCGGCGGTCACGCACCTTCATTTCGAGGCTTTGGGTCAAGCCGAAAGAGAGACCCATCGAGGGTCCGCTGCTGGGAACACTGTATGCGTTGCCGTCGAACGGCGAGTAGGTTTGCATGTTCCCGACCGTATCGCATTGTACCTGGCTGTAGTATCCGTAACCCGGTTTACCGAAGTCCGGCACGTAGTTGAACGAAGCGGTCGGAGTGATCAGGTGGCGGATAGCGCGGATAAGCCCGTCTTTCTTCTTAAATTGGTATGTTCCGTAAATCTTGGTGCTGGCTGCGAGGCTGAACTGATATTTGTATAGCCGGTAGAACCCATACGTGGTATCGGCATTCACCACCTGTTCTTGAACAGGATCCCATTCTTTGTCGATTTTACGGAAGAACCAGTTTTCGTTGTAGGTGAACGAAGGGGTAAAGTTGAAATATTTGAATAAGGTAAATGACGTATTGATCGGAATCTCGTGGCTGACCCCGCTAGACATGTTTTTTAACGTGTTTTTCGAGAACAGTTCGTTTTCCTTGGTTGTGACGCTGTTGGTGAGCTTGAAGTTGTAGCTCATGGCGATCTTTTCATACCATTTGGCGCGGCCAACGGCGTTCTTGCGCTGGAACGGCGTAATACGGGAGGCCGAGAAAACGATGTTCGGGAAGGTGAACTGAATGGTGGAGTCTCGAGAGTTTTGCGAATGCTGGAAGTTGGTCGAAAAAGAGAAGGGGGTGCCGGCCCAGTTTTTCGTAAAAGCGATACTGGAGTTGGTCTGATTGCTCAGGTACTGATTAAGGTCCTGCGTACTGTATTTGTTGTAGCCGCTGGTGGAAAAATTGACACTGGCAGAGAAGGTTGTTCCCGGTTTGAATTTCGGGTCTTGGGTATGTGTCCAGGCGATCTTAAAGTTATTTTGGTCGTAGTAATCATCATCACCTTTCTCGCCGATTTTGTCTTTGGAAAAGTTGATTGAGATGTTCCCGCTGTATTTGTAGCGTTTGACGTAACGGGAATTCAGCGCGGTCTCCCACGATCCTTGGGTGAAGATCCCCCCTGTCAGCGCTAAATCCACATAATCGTTCAAAGCCAGGTAATATCCCCCGTCGCGGATGAAGAACCCTTTACGAAGCTCTTCCCCATAGGTGGGCATGATGAACCCCGAATGGCGTCCGGAGGACATGGGAAAAAATCCGAACGGCAACCCCAGAAAATAGATCGGCACATCTTCCATCACCAGATAAGTAGGCCCGAAGATGGTTTTTTTGTTCGGGATGGTTTTGGACTTGGTCATGGCCAGATAAAAGTGCGGGTGTTCGGCATCACAGGTGGTAAAACGCCCCTGGGCGATATTGATCGTATTGTCGGAAAGCATTTTAACCTTTTTCCCCTGCAGGAAACCTTCCCCTTCCTGGGTCATGACCCCTTTGACGCGGGCTTTTTTCGTGTCCAGATTATAGGTGATGGTATCCATGGTGTAGGTGTGGGTACCATCGATGAATTCGGGACGTGTATGGGTAATGAGGAGAGAATCGGCTAACTCGCCCGCTTCGGAATCCTGAACCTGCGTCGTGTCGGGACGTCCATAGGCATAAACCTCCTTTTTCGTCATATCAATCTGCATGAAGTCTGCCTTGAGGTTCATGGTTTGATATTTGATATCCCCTTTTTCATAAATATAGACGATTTTCGACCGAAGGTCGTAGACCAGCGAGTCCTCGTTGGTCCCCGAAATCATGTCGTCCAGGAAAGGTTTTCGATGGATAGAATCCGGAGAGGGTAAAGTGTCGTTTTTTCCGGATAAAGTGTCGAGCCGGGCCGAGTCCTTTACCGGCAGGGTGTCGGCCGGTCCGGAAACGGGTGTGATAGTCTGACTTGCGCCAGGAGGCTGAGGCAAGGTGTTTACGGCGGGGAATGCGAAACTGGTACCCCTACTGAAAACCACTTGAGAAAGCAGTGTCAGCAAGCCGAAAGCCAAGAGATATTTCGATTTTTTTATGCGCAATTCCCTACAAATATTTACCTTTGCAAAGCACCCTGATTCGATGGGCAAAAATAACGAAAAAAAAAGAGTTCCCTAATGTTTGCCGTATGAAAGTACCAAAACCGATCTTTTTCGCTGTTTCATGTGTGGTGGGATTTTTTGTTTTGGCACTGCCGGCTCAGGGGCAATCCGCTCGGGTGGCGGGTGTCAACAAGGTGGTTATCGATGCCGGACATGGTGGCAATGACCCGGGAACACATTACGGACAGTTCAAAGAAAAAGACATCAACCTGGCGGTTGCCTTACGTTTGGGACGGCTCATCGAAACGAATTATCCCGAGGTCTCGGTGATTTATACCCGGAAAACAGATGTTTTTGTGCCTTTGGCCGATCGGGCCGATAAAGCCAACAAGGCTGCGGCGGATCTGTTTATTTCCATCCATGTCAATGGCGCTAAAAGTTCACAGGCTTCGGGAACGGAAACGTTTGTCATGGGGGTTTCCAAAGCACAGCAGAATCTGGAGATCGCCATGAAGGAAAATGACGTCATCGTCTATGAAGAGGATTATAAGACTCGTTATCAGGGGTATACACCGGGTTCGGCCGAGTCGTTCATCATCTTCTCGTTGATGCAGTATTCTTACCAGGGGCAGAGTCTTAATTTGGCTTCGATCGTACAAAAACATTATACGCAAAATTTGGCGTTAGGCAGTCGCGGGGTGAAACAGGCCGGTTTCCTGGTGTTGTGGTATGCCGCCATGCCGAGTATCCTGACTGAGTTGGGCTTTATTTCCAATCCGCAGGACCGAAAAATTCTGACTACCAAAAACGGTCAGGAAAAACTGGCCCGTTCCTTGTTTAATGCCTTTAGTGAATATAAGGTGAAAAGCGAAGGTAAGGGTCAGTTGATTGTGCTGCCGGAAGAGAGTGTGGAAGAGGAATCTTCATCGGTAACGACTGAAACCTCGTCAGAGAGCGTGTCGGAGTCGTCGGACAAGGCCAGCCGGTCGAATGCCGGGTCGATCTGTTACCGGGTGCAGGTGATGAGTTCGCCGACGAAAGTGCCTCGCAATTCATCCCGTTTCGGCCGTTATCGCGGGGAGGTGAAGGAGATCGTGATTGGCGGGATGTATAAATACTTCGTCGGAGAGGTGGCATCTTATCAGGATGCGTTATCTTTGCAGTCCGAAGTGAGAAAACAGATTCGCGACGCTTTTGTGGTGGCCTTCCAGGGGGATCGGACCATCAGTGTGCAAGAAGCTCGCCGTCTTGAATAAGGGTTGAAAAACAGAAAAAGAGAAAGCAATGAAGAAATTAAAAGTGAGCCGGGAATTTAAAATCGGTTTTTTTGGGATCGCTATGATCGCCCTGTTGTATTGGGGGGTGAATTTTCTCAAAGGAAGCGATATCTTTTCCTCCTCCACGAAATATTATGCCGTGTATGATCAGGTAAACGGCTTGCAGCCCTCCTCCTCGATCGTGATCAAAGGGTTTAAGGTCGGCAATATTTCGGGTATGAGCTATGATCCTTCGGTTTCGAAGAATGTTATTGTGGAGTTTTCGATCAAATCCCAATACCGCATTCCGTCGAATTCCAAGGCACGGATCTTCAGCGATGGATTTATGGGCGGCAAAGCCGTGGAAATCGAACTGGGCGACAGTAAGGAGTTTCTGCAGGCTGGAGATACCCTGCATTCGGAAATCAATCAGGATTTTCTGGAAGTGGCCGGTAATGAGTTCGAATTCCTGAAACAACGCGCCAACGACTTGATCAATGAAATGATGACCACCTTGCAGGGTTTGAATGCGATTCTGGTCGATAACAAGGGGCATCTGGATGCCACGTTCAGCCATATCGCATCGATTACCGGCAACTTGGATGACGTAGTGGCCAGCGAAAAAGAGTCGATGCGGCAGATGCTTTCGAATCTGAATGAACTGACGGCGGCGCTCAATGCCCAAAGTGGCCGGGTCGATACCTTGATGGGCAATATGGCTCAGTTCAGCGATTCGCTGCGACAGACGCATCTCCCTACCCTGGTGAACCAGATGACCTTGACGGTGAATACGTTGAATGCTACTCTTGAAAAGATCAATAACGGGGATGGATCGGCAGCCATGTTGCTCAACGATCGCCAATTGTATGAATCGTTGGCGGCTTCGAGTGCCAATCTGTCGGCGCTGTTGGAAGATATTCGCTTGCACCCCAAACGCTATATCAATATCTCGGTATTCGGAGGGGGACGCAATCGTGACTGAGAAGACGGAGAGCGGGCTGAGGGCTCGTTCCCGCAAGTTTTAGAGACATGATTTATCCAGATAATTTTGAAAGCAAGATAGGCTTCGACCGTGTGAAACAACAGGTCGAAGCTTTGTGTATTACGCAGGGGGCTATTGAGAAATTGCACCAGGTGCGTTTTTTGACCGATCGTCGGACCATTGTGCGTTTGTTGGAAGAGACCTTCGAAATGCGTACGGTGTTGATGATGGAGGCCGATTTCCCGAGGGCCGATTATGTGGACCTGCATCCGTTACTTCAGAAAATCGAAGTGGAAGGCACTTTCCTGGAGGTGGAACAAATCATTGCGCTGCGTCGGGGCCTGGAAGCCGTCAACGATTTGGTGAGCTTTTTCCAGCACAGGGATGAGTCGCTCTACCCTCGCCTGCGGTGGCTCAGTCGGGATGTCGAAGGATTTCCGGCTATTGTCAACCATATCGATTCCATGATCGATCGTTTCGGAAAGATCAAGGACAGTGCTTCCCCGGAATTGTATGCCGTACGCAAGGCCATACGGGAACGGGAAGGGCAGATATCCAGACGTTTGCAACAAATTTTGAGTCAGGCTCAATCGTCGGGTTTGGTCGACAGCGATGCTTCGATTTCGATTCGGGAAGGTCGGGCGGTGATTCCGGTGGCTGCGGTCAATAAACGGAAACTGAAAGGGTTCGTACACGATGAATCGGCTACCGGGAAGACGGTGTATATCGAACCGATCGAAGTCGTCGAACTCAACAATGAGTTGAAGGAACTGGAGTATGAAGAGCGTCGGGAGGTCATTAAAGTATTGGTGCATTTTACCGATATGATCCGACCCGATGTTCCGGGTATGAAGGCTTCGGGGGATTATCTGACAACCATCGATTTCCTGCATGCCAAGGCACGTTATGCCGTGGCGAACGACTGTACCCTGCCCATTGTGGAGGAAGGAAGTTCCATTCGGTTGATACGGGCTCGGCATACGCTGTTGGCCCAGACCCTCAAACGGGAAAACAAGGAGGTGGTGCCGCTGGACTTGACTCTGACGCCGGAAAAACACATACTGTTGATTTCCGGGCCCAATGCCGGAGGAAAATCGGTTTGTCTGAAGACGGTGGGCTTGTTGCAATATATGATGCAGTGCGGATTCCTGGTTTCGGCTTCCGAAAATTCGGAAATGGGCATCTTTACCGGGATTTTTATCGATATC
>JAHZDG010000012.1:34583-51517 GCA_019422485.1 Alistipes sp.
GCTCTCCGTATTCGACGAAGTCCTCGCCGATATCGGCGACGAGCAGTCGATTGATAACGATCTGAGTACCTATAGCTCTCACCTGCTCAACATGAAGATGATCCTGCGCCATGCCGATCAGCGCTCGTTGGTGCTGATCGATGAGTTCGGAACCGGTACCGAACCGACCATTGGCGGGGCTATTGCCGAAGCCGTCTTGGAAAAATTGGTGCAGAAAGGATGTTTCGGGGTGATCACCACCCACTATGCCAACCTGAAATACTATGCCAGCGGGGCCGAAGGTATTCTCAATGGAGCTATGACCTTCGATGTGCAGAATATTCGCCCGTTGTTCCGTTTGGATATGGGGAAACCGGGCAGTTCGTTTGCGATCGAGATTGCCCGCAAGATCGGTTTGCCGGAAGAGATCATTCGTGCGGCTTCGGAAAAGGTGGGCAGCGAACACATCGACATGGAACGTCAGTTGCGGGAGATTGCGCGCGACAGACGTTATTGGGAACAGAAACGTGACAAGATTCATCAAACCGAAAAACGGGTGGATGAACTGGCCGAGAAATACAAGACCGAGCTGGAGCAGATCAAAGAAGAGCGCAACCGGTTGCTCAAACAGGCTCGGATCGAGGCTCAACAGATTACGACTGAGGCTAATAAGCAGATTGAAAATACGATTCGGGTGATCAAGGAGTCTCAAGCCGATCGGGAGCAGACCTTGATCGTCCGCCGAAAGATGAATGCCTTCAAAGAGTCGTTGCAGAGCGAACCGACCGACACTACGGCCATTGACCGGAAGATTGCCCAGTTGCAGGAACGGGAGCGTCGCCGGGCCCAACGTCGTGAGGAAAAGGCCGCTGCAGCGAACGAGCCCAAGCCGAGTAAGGCGGATCTGGTGATCCCTCGGGTGATCGAGGTGGGTGGCAAGGTCCGCATTCAGGGACAGGATGCCGTAGGCGAAGTGTTGGAAATCAAAGGAAAGAAGGCGACAGTTGGGTTTGGACAAATCCGTACGACGGTGGAATTGGCTCGTTTGGAGGCGATTTCCAATTCGGAGTATAAGAAAGCGACCCGAAATACACGCCCGGCACCTCAGACGAATTTCGATACCATGCAGCGTCGGGCTCAATTCTCCCAACAGATCGATGTGCGGGGCATGCGGGTGGCCGAAGCGCTGGATCAGGTGCAGGAATTCATGGACGATGCGATGATGCTGGGTATTCCTGAAGTTCGCATTCTGCACGGGAAAGGAACTGGTGCCCTGAAAGAAGAAATACGAAAATATTTGCGGGCGCTTCCGTTGGTATCGAGTGACAAGGATGAACAGGAGCAATGTGGCGGAGAGGGTATTACTGTCGTCAAACTGGATGTATAAGAGACCGATTTGAAGATCGAAGATAAAATGGATTACAGTCTGAAAGAAATAGCGGCCTTGACCGGAAGTGTTTTTTCGGGGACCGAACAGCGTGTCTGCCGGGTGGTGACCGACAGTCGAGGGACGTTTAATACCGTAGGAACTCTTTTTGTGGCGATCCGAGGAAGCAATCACAATGGACATGCCTACATCGGACAACTCTATCAACGAGGGGTGCGGGCCTTTTTGGTCGATACCCAGGTGGATGAAAGCGCTTTCCCGGAAGCGGGTTTTGTGCGCAGTGTCCATTCGCTGGAGGCGCTGCAGAAATTGGCGGCCTATCATCGCTCCCGTTTTGCAGGCCGAGTGGTGGCGATCACCGGCAGCAATGGCAAAACGGTGACCAAAGAGTGGATTGCCCAGTTGTGTCCTCCGGGGACGAAACTGTTCCGCAGTCCGAAAAGCTATAATTCGCAGATCGGAGTTCCGTTGTCGCTGTTGATGATCGAAGGAGACGAGGATCTGGCTGTGATCGAAGCGGGGATTTCCCAACCCGGCGAGATGCGTCGGCTCGAAGAGATGATTCGTCCGCAGATCGGAATTTTTACGAATTTGGGCGATGCTCATCAGGAAAACTTTCAAACCCTGGAGCAGAAACTCGAGGAAAAATTGAACCTGTTCGATCATGCCGAAACAATTATCTATCTGAAGCGGCAGGAGAGGGTCTCCCAAGCGATCGAACGAAGGTTTGCCGATCGTTCACTGGTAGGTGTCGAGGTGCGTTCCGAAGAGTTGAAGGCTCTTCCCTACCGGGATGAAGCTTCACGGGAAAATGCAGCGGAAGCGGTGGCGTTGTATCGGGTCTTGGGGCTGGATACGAAGGAAATGCCGGCTCGTCTGTCAGCCTTGCAGCCGGTGGCCATGCGTATGGAACTTAAAGAGGGTATCGGCGCATGCAAGTTGATTAATGACAGTTATAATTCCGATATCAATTCGTTGGCCCTGGCGTTGGATTACCTGGAATCGGTTTCCGGCGGACAGGAAAAGTGGTTGATTCTCTCCGATATCCGTCAGAGCGGCATGGCTCCGGACTCTTTGTATGGACGGGTGGCCGATCTCTTGAAAACCAAGGGAGTGGATCTGTTGATCGGGATCGGCGAAGAGATTTCCCGCCAGGCTCATCGCTTCGACCTGAAAACGCGCTTTTATGCCTCGACCGATGAATTTTTGCGCCATCTGGATCGCAGTCATTTGGTGCATAAAAGTATTCTGATCAAGGGAAGCCGCGATTTCCATTTCGAAAAGATCAGCCATGCCCTTGAACACAAGATTCATACGACGGTGCTGGAAGTGAATCTGGATCATATGATCCACAACCTGAACTATTTTCGGGGGCTGCTTCGGCCGGGCGTGCGGATGATGGCGATGGTCAAGGCTTCGGGATATGGCAACGGTACCTATGAAGTGGCCAGCATGCTGCAACATCAGGGTGTCAATTTCCTGGCGGTAGCTTTTGCCGATGAAGGGGTCGCTTTGCGTGAAGCTGGAATTACCATGCCGATTGTGGTGTTGAATGCCGACGCAGACAGTTTCGAACCGATGATCGAACATCGGCTTGAGCCCGAAATTTACAGCTTTACTTCGCTGAAAGCGTTTGCCGAAGCTGTGGCTCGACAAGGCGAAATGCACTACCCGATCCATCTCAAACTGGATACCGGTATGCATCGTCTGGGCTTTATGGAGAAGGATATTACGGCTCTGATCGAACAGCTCAAGGCCCAACCGACTTTGTATATCAGTACCATCTTTTCGCATTTGGCGGCCAGCGATGAACCGCAGCACGATGACTTTACGCGGGAACAGATCGCTTGTTATAAACGGATGAGTGATCGGCTTTTGGCGGCCTTCCCGCATCAGGGGATCATTCGCCATCTGGACAACAGTGCCGGTATTGAACGCTTCCCCGAAGCTCAGTTCGATATGGTTCGTCTGGGGGTCGGCCTGTATGGGATCAGTTTTGTTCATCAGGAACATCTGTTGCCGGTGGCGACGCTGAAAACCCGAATCGTTCAGATTAAGGAACTGGAACCCGGAGAAACGGTCGGATACGGACGACACGGAGTCATCGAACGTCCGAGCCGTACGGCCACCGTTCCCATTGGATATGCCGACGGTTTGAACCGTCATTTGGGTCGGGGGGCCTGGAAGATGATCGTGCGGGGACATCGGGTGCCGATTATCGGGAATATCTGTATGGATACCTGTATGTTGGACATTACCGGCTTTGACGATATCCAGGAAGGCGATCCGGTAATTATTTTTGGTGAAGGGGCTTCGGTGAGCGAAATGGCCGGCGTATTGGGAACGATTCCTTATGAAGTGATGACCAGTGTGTCGACGCGTGTGAAACGAGTCTATGTCAAAGAATAATGCCTATGAAACCCGGTAAACTCTATTTGTTGCCCACGCCGATTGGAGATCGTCCGGTGTACGATGTGTTGCCGGCTACGAATCGTGAGGTGATGGCCTCGTTGGATTATTTCATCGTGGAGAATGTGCGCACGGCACGGCGTTTTTTGAGTCGGGCTTCTATCGGTCGTCCGATTGAGGAATTGCGCTTTGCCGAACTCAATGAACATACGCGTCCGGAAGAATGGGAACAATTGTTGGCACCGGTGTTGGCCGGGATCGATGCCGGTTTGATGTCGGAGGCCGGGGTGCCGGGGGTGGCTGATCCGGGGGCCGATGTGGTGGCATTGGCTCATCGTCGCGGGGTGGAAGTTGTGCCGTTGGTGGGACCGTCTTCCATTATTCTGGCCATGATGGCTTCGGGATTGAATGGACAGTCGTTTGCTTTCAACGGATATTTGCCGGTCAAACATCCGGAACGAGGGAAAGCTATCCGTTTTTTTGAAAAGAGAGCTCGGAGTGAACATCAGGCTCAACTGTTTATCGAAGCTCCGTATCGCAACGTGAAACTGTTTCAGGATTTCTTGGCTTGTTGTGGCGATCAGACGCGTTTGTGTGTGGCGGTCGATCTGCTGCAACCCGATCAACGGATCGCCACACATAGCATTGCTCAATGGCGAACACTGCCTCTGCCGGATATTCAGAAACGTCCGGCGATCTTCATTTTAGGTTGAGGTAGATGAATTCTGTCGTACTGAAAACAGCTGCTATGCAAGAGAGGATGCTTTGTCCGGCAGCGGGAGGTGGCAATCCCGGAAAGAGTGCTGTCGTATGGAAGAATGATACAAAAAAAGCGTGGTTCTATGTGGAACCACGCTTTTTTGTATGGAATGGAGGCTGGATTCGGTTTATTCTTCGGTCGGTTCGTCCTGCGCCGTTAACAGGGCCTCCGCGGTGATGATGTCGATCGGGGTGGTGATTTTCAGGTTGGCGTAATCTCCTTCACACAGGCATATGTCGTGACCGGAGGCTTCCACGACACTGGCATCGTCTGTAAAGGTTTTGCTGTACGGCTGTTCATACGCTTTGCGAATCACTTTGGCGTGGAAAACCTGCGGGGTCTGCACAATGCGTAATTTAGAGCGGTCGATGATATGATTCCCTTCTTCATCGATCTGACGCAGGGAATCGATGGGGGTGACTACCGGAATCACAGCTCCGAATACCTTGGCGTCAGCTATAGATCGTTGGATCAGGTCGCTGCTGACCAGAGGACGGACACCATCATGGATCGCAACCAATGAGGCATTGCCGATGTGTTCCAGCCCCTGTTTGACGGAGTCGAAACGGGTTTCTCCGCCTTCGCAGATGGTGTGAGGCTGATTAAAACCGTACTCCTTGCAAAGCTCTTTCCAGTATTCGATGTGGCTGGAAGGAAGCACAAGAATGATTTGCGGATTTTTTAGCACTTCGGCGAAACGTTGTATGGTATGCATCAGAATCGGCTTGCCGCCGATGGTCATGAATTGTTTGGGAAGTTTCCCTCCCATGCGGCGACCGCTGCCGCCGGCAACGATGATTACGGCTACTTGTTGTGACATATCGATGAATGTAAATCGGGATATTAAAAGGTGGTTAGGGTTTTCGTTGGTCTTGCAGATAGGCTTTGACGACCCGATCTATGGTCTCTTCGATCGGGGTATAGTTGAAATCGCAGGTGCGGGTGATGAGGCTGCCGTCGTAACAGGATACCTCCAACGCATTGGTAATAACCGAGGGGCTTAAACGTACTTCCCCACCCCAGAAACGGCGATGTCCGCGTTCGAGAGCGGCTGCTAACGTCAGCATTTTGCGCCCGGCCCGCCACCGGGGAGGATGTTTGTGGGCGGCTTGGGTAGCCAAGGTGAATAGCTCCCGGAACGAAAGGTTGGCTCCACACAAGATAAAGCGGTGTCCGATCGCTTGAGGCGTTTCGAACAGGGTTGCCATGGCCCGGGCGACATCCCGAACATCTACGTAACCTTTCATGCCATCGGTGTAGAAAGGAGATCCATGGACGGCTTGAGCGATCAAAGGGCCGCTGCTGCGATCCCATTCACCTTCTCCCAGTACGATAGCCGGATTGACGATGATGGTGTGTAATCCTTGAGCCGCGGCCTTCCAAACCTCGTTCTCGGCATAGAATTTACTCATCGAATAGGCAGAGCGACCTTTGGAGCTGGTCAGAAAATTCTGTTCTGTAACCCACGGTTTGGCCGATGTTTCATAGGAAGCGTAAGTTTCGCCCAAGGAAGCGATCGAACTGACGTGAACAAAGGTGCCGACATGAGCCATGCGGGCGGCAGTCGCGACGCTGGAGGTGATTCGGAGGTTGGTTGAAATGACCTCATCATCCCGTTTGGGGTCATAAGTGACCAGTCCGGCACAATGGAATACCCCGTCGCACCCTGCCATCCATTGACTCAGCCGGACGGGATTCAGCAGCGAAGCTTCGAAAATTTCGATTTGAGACAGGCGATGTTCTAAACCGAAACGTTGCAGCGTGGCTTGCAGATTTTGTAGTCGGCCGGAGTTCCGAACGATCAGTCGTATCCGGTATTCCCGATGGAGAAGTTCGGCCACCAAATGGCTGCCGATCAGTCCGGTGGCACCGGTTACCCAAACGGTTTTCGGCGTGATCGGGTCGTTCATGGCTGGGTCGGATCAGAGGATTCCCAAAGCAGTTTCTTGCCGAAACCCAAGCGGTTGTCCGTCAGTTTCAGGTAATCGGGCTCGATGACCCACAGGTCGATGTCCATCAGGACGGCAAAAGGGAATCGGTGCAAGTATGTTTTACGGGCTTCCATCAGGTCCGCTCCCTGCGGGCGGACCATGGTACCCCGCAATTGAATGCCCTGCAACTTTCCAATCACCTTGCTTTCCAGAGCAATGGCACCTGCTATACGGGGATTCTGCTCCACTTGCTGGACGTGCAGGGTGGCAGCGGAAGAGGTGACGACAAAACGATTACGTTCTGCGTCGTAAGCATAGAACAGGGTGCAACAATGCGGTTGACCGTCATGCACAGTGGCCAAGGTCATGACATGGTGACGCTCGAGAAAACGGATGATACGGGCATCTATGTTCATGATGTTAAGGGCGTGAAGTATGGGTTGAATCGGATTTTGGGGCGTTGGTTAGCTCATCGAGCGAGATAACCCGCAGGCTGTCGGCAATAGGCCCGTTCAATTCCGTCATGATCCGGTCCCGGATTCCGTCGAAAGCCGCGCGGTTGGCTGCCCGGATCGGTTCAGCCGGTTCGGTCGGCACTTTCAGCGGGTCGATCGGGCGACCGTTTTGCCACAGGCGGAAATCCAGGTGTGGCCCGGTCGACAGTCCGGTAGAACCGACATAACCGATCAGTTGTCCCTGTTGCACCCGAACTCCCTGTTTGATGCCTTTGGCGAAACCTTTCAGATGCAGGTAGCCCGAGACTAAAGAGCCTGAGTTGTGTTTGATTTTCAGTGTGTTTCCACCTCCGCCGCTCCAGCCTTTGAAGATCACTACCCCATCGCCTACGGCTACAACCGGAGTGCCGCTCGGGGCCGCATAATCGACACCGTAATGCGGGCGGCGAATACGTAAAACGGGATGCAGGCGGGAGGCCGAGAAGCGCGAACTGATGCGGGAGAATTTCAGGGGAGCTTTCAGCAGGTTTTTGCGCAGGCTGTTGCCCTTTTCATCCCAATATTGGAGCTTGCCATCCTGCATGAACGGAATGGCGTAGTAGGTTTTCCCTCCGTGTTGGAAGCTGGCGCCCCAAATGGTCCCCACATCGACGCAAACCGTATCGACATACAATTGGTCGTAAATCACGGTGAATTGATCGTCTTTTTGCAGCCCGAAGAAGTCGATGCTCCAGGCGTAGATGTCGGACAGTTCGGCCGCCAGTGCAGGACTCATGTCGTTTTCGATCATGCTGTTCCACAACGAAGAGGTAATGGTGGCCGTTTTTTGCATCCGTTGCACCGTGACCTCTTTTTCGGCGAGGTGCATGCTGGGTGTCGGCTGCGTGAAGTCGATGACCAGGTATTCGGTGGTTGAGATTTCGTAGACGAAATAATCGAGTTTGGCGGTACTGTCAGCGGCTTGGAAGGTGGTGTATTTGTGTCCGGCCCGCAGGTTGCGCAACGGGAAGATCGAATCGGCACTCTTGGCGAGCAGATCGACCGTAACCGGCGAAACCCCATAGCGATCCAAAATAGCCCCTAAGGTCTGCCCGTTTTCCAGCGTCGATTCATCGAGGTTATACGAACCGATATCGATGCCGTAAAGCAGTTCGCGGGGTTCTTCCTGAATTTCGATTTCCTGAGGTAATGTTTCGTTGTTTTTGCGGTTGATGACCAAAATCAACAGCACGATCACTAAGATGCCACCTATGGCGGCCGGTATCCATTTCGCTAATTTTCCCATACCGTAAAATTACGGTTCGCTACGGAAAAGACAAAATGCGCAGAGAAAAGAGTTATAATTTTTTTATCAACATTTCTCTCGGGCGGATTTACCGGACGGGTTTCCGGGTAAAGTTCCGTTTGATCCAACGAGGGAACAGAATCACTCCGGCGATCAGGTAGGGATAATACGTAATCAATCGCCAGAAGAGCGCAATCAGGGTGGCGGCGCCGACTTGCAGCGAGAGCGGCACGTCAATGAGGTCGCGGCAATAGGTTGTGAAAATGTATTCGGCGAATCCGCTGCCTCCGGGTGTGGGCATCACCAGCATCATGATCCACATCACCAGCTGACGGGCAAACAACAGCAGTTGGTCGCTCACCGAGAAGAACGCCATGATCAGCGCATTGGCCACCAAGTAGCGCGAGCTCCATGACAGGAAAGTCGAGGCGCCGGCCTTGAGCCAGAAGCGCAGTCCGTAGCGCCGAATTTCGTACGAGGAGAGGATGATGTCGGAGCCGACGTTGGCGGCGGCCCGATACCACCGGCGCAGGAAGCGGAGGTGGAAGATACGCATCAGCAGCCATTTCAAGCCCCGGGGATTGTAGAACAGTCCGTAAGAGAGAATCAGCACGTACACCAGTTTGAGGCTGTACCCGATCAGGGCGAAAGTCATCAGGCTGTGGGCGATCACTCCGGAAGAGGGATCGATGTCGAACATGGCGTGACGGCCGACCAGCAGCAACAGCAGGGGGAACATGAGGATGAAGTAGACTTCATCCAGAAACGATGTCAGCATGACGATGGCGGAACTGCGGCCGACACTGATGCCCTCTTTATGCACGTAAATGATGGCCACGCTGGTTCCTCCGACGGCCGAAGGGGTGATGGCGGAGGTAAATTCCCACAACATGATGATGCGGAAAGCCTGCAGCCAGCTTAACTGGTTGTTGCTCAGGATGCGGATGCGGATGATGTACCCCAGATCCCGTCCGAACATGCAAAAAACGGCCAAAACCACCCAAAACAGCGTGTGCCAACTGAAGTGAATGTCATGGAGTACGTCCGCGTTGAAGTCCTTCCAGAACAGATAGCCCACGACGACCAAGCCGATTGCGATCGGATAGAGCGCATTGCTGAGCTTGATTTTGGCTAAAGGGTTTGTGTTGTTCGTTGCCACGAGGAGAACGGAGTGAGTGAGGGACAAAAATACGATAAATTTCCGAAGGAACCATCGGGTCCAGGGAACCGTCTATTTTGATTCGGCCTCCGAAGCATCTACGAATTTGTAAAGCCGGTCGCCGCGACGAATGAGTTCCCGGGTCGGAATCGAGCAGACTTCCCCCTGAACGGTGCGGGAAACCGGTTGTTCGGCTACGCGGATCTCTTCGACGGTAAACTCCTGTACGCCGGTCGTTTCTCCCATGAAAAAGGCCTCTTCTCCAACCGACAGCGGGGCTGCTTCCACCTGTACTTCAGCGACGGAGATCTTTTTGAAAAAGTTGGTGACTTTGCCGACGTACACTTTGCGTTTGGTGGCCGACGAACCATACACCTGACTCCACTCACCGGTTTTTCCGCCCAGATAATAGCCGCCCCAGAAACCGCGATTGAAAACCTCGGCCAGTTTTGTTTTCCAGGCGGCGATGCGTTCCGGGGTATACGTTCCCTGTTCCAGGGCCATCAAAGCTTCGTGGTAGCAGGATACTACCCGATGGACATATTCCGCCGAACGGGCCCGACCTTCGATTTTGAGAACCCGCACCCCCGCTCCGATAAACCGGTCCAAAAAGTCGATGGTACACAGATCTTTGGGTGAAAGGATAAAGGGATTTTCGATGGTAAGTTCCTCGTCGGTTTCCTGGTCGCGGACCACGTAACTGCGACGACAGATCTGGCGACAGTCGCCCCGGTTGGCCGAGTGTCCGTTGTCGTGCAAACTCAGGTAGCATTTCCCGGAAACGGCCATACACAATGCCCCGTGTGCAAACATCTCGATTTTAATCGGTTCGCCTTTCGGTCCGCGCAGATCGCGTTGCAGCATCTCTTTGTGGATGGCTTCTACCTGATAGAGGTCCAGCTCCCGAGCCAGCACCATCACGTCGGCATAGGCCGCATAGAAAGCGACGGATTCGATGTTGGAGAGGTTCATCTGTGTGGAAATATGGACTTCCAGACCGATGCTGCGGGCGTAAAGAATCCCCGCCTGATCGGAAACAATCACCGCATCGACCCCCTTTTCCCGGGCCCGGTCCATGACCTGGCGCATGGCCGGAAGGTCTTTGTCGTAGAGAATCGTATTGATGGTCAGGTAGGTTTTGACGCCGTGTTCGTGGGCAATGTGAACGATTCGGGAGAGGTCTTCCAACGTGAAGTTAAAGGCCGAACGGGCCCGCATGTTCAAGGACCCTACCCCGAAATAGACGGCATCGGCCCCGGCATCGATGGCGGCCATCAACGATTCGTAGGATCCGGCCGGAGCCATCAGTTCGATTTCGTCGCGACGGATAGATAGCGGTGTTTGCATGTCGTTTTATTTCTGTCGTTTAAGCAGTCCGGAAGCCAAGTCACGCAACGGCTGTAACCGTTCGGGATCGATTTCCAGAACATCGAGTGTCCGGAATGCCGTGTCGAAATATTCGGAGATTTTTTGTTCGGTGCGTTGTTTGAGGTTCAGTCGGTCGTAAATCGCTTTGACGGCGGCGATTTTTTTAGCGGCCGGCAAGGTCTTGTTTCGCAATAAGCTCAACAGTTCCTGTCGGTCGGTTTCCTGGGCCAGTGACAGCGCACTGCTGAGCAGGAAGTTTTTCTTGCCGGCGAGAATGTCTTCGCCGACCGGTTTTCCCAGAATGGCGGGATCGCCATAGGTATCCAGCAGGTCGTCTTGAAGTTGGAAGGCCAGCCCGATCAGCAGACCAAAACGATACAGCAGTTCGGTCTGTTCGGCCGAAGCGCCTCCGCAGATGGCCCCCAACTGAAGGGCTCCACCCAGCAGAACGGCGGTTTTGAGCCGAATCATTTCGAGGTATTCGTCGACACTGACATCTTCCCGTGTCTCGAATTCCATGTCGTACTGCTGCCCCTCGCATACGCCTAGCGCCACATTGTTGAAGACCTCCAACAGTTGCGGAACAACCTGAGCTTCACAGCTGGTCAGCAGCCGGTAAGCATAGATCAGCATCATGTCGCCGGAGAGGATGGCGGTATTTTCGTTCCATTTTTTATACACGGACGGTTTGCCACGCCGGGTGTCCGAGGCGTCCATGATATCGTCGTGCAACAGCGTGAAGTTGTGGAATACTTCCACGGCCATGGCGGCCGGCCGGGCGGATGTAACCGATTCACGAAACAGATTGCATCCCATCAGCACCAGAATCGGACGAATCCGTTTGCCGCCGCCGTCCAGTGCGTAGCGCATCGGGGCATACAAACCGTCGGGTTTTGGGGGGTAGCTCAGCGAAGCGAGATCGTGTTCGGTAATATCGAGAAATTCGCGGACTGAATACATAGTTCTTGTTTTTGAATATAACTTGTTTTTGAATATAAATGGTGCGTAAAGGTAGAAAAAAACAACCGTTTTTCCGGAAACAATTTGCAAAACCCTCTTTTTGTCCATATATTTGATAATTCGAAAAGATAAGTAACCTAATTAACTTAAAATTAATACAAAGCTGACAATGAGAAAAGTAGCTGTTGGAGTAGACATTGGAGGAACCAATACGGTCTACGGTTTGGTGGATCGGGACGGCAATATTATCGGAGAAGGCGCTTTCCCGACTCGGAACTATCCCGATTTCGACCAGTATATCGAAGAGTTGTATATCGGTATTCAGGATCTGATCAAACGCAGCGGAGACGATGTAGAAGTGATCGGTGTGGGTATTGGGGCCCCCAACGGCAACTATTATACGGGAACCATTGAATTTGCTCCCAACCTGGTGTGGAAAGGGGTGTTGCAGATCGTCGAAAAGATGAAACGCTATTTCCCGACCATTCCGGTGATTATTACCAATGATGCCAATGCCGCCGCAGTGGGCGAAATGGTCTATGGTGGGGCTCGCGGCATGCAGAATTTCGTGGTGGTGACGTTGGGTACCGGTTTGGGTAGCGGTTTCGTGGTGAACGGTAAACTGGTTTATGGCCACGACGGCTTTGCCGGGGAGCTGGGACACGTGATTGTGCATAAAACCGGACGTGTTTGCGGTTGCGGCCGTAAAGGTTGTCTGGAAACCTATGTTTCGGCAACGGGGATCAAACGAACCGTCTTCAAACTCTTGGCCGACCATACCGAAGAGAGCGAATTCCGCAAGATCCCGTATGATGAACTGACCGCCGAAATGATCACCAAGGCTACCCTCAATGGCGACCCTATTGCCATCGAAGCGTATGAATATACCGGTAAGATGTTGGGTGAAGCGTTGGCCGATGTGGTGGCGATTACCAGTCCCGAAGCTATTTTCCTGTTCGGCGGTTTGGCCAAAGCAGGCAAATATATCTTCGAACCGACCAAACGGTACATGGAAGCCAATCTGCTGGCCATCTTCCGCAATAAGGTGAAACTGCTTCCGTCGGGGATCGACGGCAAGAACGCCGCGGTAATGGGTGCTTCAGCCCTGGTATGGCAGGAGTTGGGCGAAATGGAACAGGCCTGATTCCGATCAATGGAATAATAAAAGGGGTGTCTTTGTGGATACCCCTTTTTTGATGCTGTCAGCTGTTTGAGCATGAGTGACGGGAAAGGGAATCCTCTCGGGAAGTAACGGCTTTTGAAAAGTGGGTACCGGGGGAATTGGAATTCTTTGTATCTTTATCCACCCGAAATTTAAATGACACGAGGATGAAAAGTGTAGAAGAAACTTTGTTGACGCGCCGTACGATCCGGCGTTATGAACGCAAAAAAATAGAACCCGAAAAGCTGGCCTATATTTATGAAGCAATCCGTAATACGCCGACCAGCTATAATGGGCAACAATTTTCGGTCATTGCCATCAATGATCAACCTACCAAAGAGGAGATTTATGCCATTACCGGACAAAAGCAGATCAAAACCTGTTCGACTTTTCTGCTGTTTTGCCTGGACTACCATAAATTGAAAGTGGCTACGGAGTTACAAGGGGAGGAAACGTCCGGGTTCGAAAGTACCATTGACGGTTATACGGTCGGGGTGATCGATGCCTCGCTGGCGATGATGAGTGCCGTAACGGCAGCCGAATCGTTGGGCCTGGGGTGTTGCTGCGTGGGATATGCCCGTACGGCCGATCCTGAACGGCTGGCGACGATGTTGAAGTTGCCGCAAGGGGTTTCCATCGTATGTGGACTGACGTTGGGTTATCCCTCGGAGTTGCCCGATCTGAAGCCGAAACTGCCGGTGGAATTGGTCGTGCATCAGGAAACTTACACTTCGGATGAAGCCATGAAAAAAGGTTTGGCTGATTATGACGAGCAGATTCGTCAGTTCAATGCTTCGCGGGCTCTCAGTCAGACCGATAATGACTGGTCGGTGCATGTGACCGATTATCATCGCCATAGCATGGAACACGGCATTGCGGCCTATCTGAAGAAGTGGTTGGGTTTGAAGCTCTAACCCGTCTGTCCTCTCCGCGGAAAAATAAAAACGCCTGCTTTTACAGCAGGCGTTTTTATTGTGTCGTGCGGATTTGAACCGGTATTCTTGAATAGAGGTTGTCTATGAAGTGAATTTCCTGTCAGGTCTTGGCGCGCAAGGGCTAACGGGCGATGATAACTTCGACGCCTTGTTCTTCGAGTTGATGCAGGGTGGTTTCCGGAATGTCTTCGTCGGTAACTAGGGTGTCGATTTGGTCGAGCGTGCAGATTTTGCCGAAACCCTGTTTGGAAAATTTGGAAGAGTCGGCCAGCAATATGGTTTTGGTGGCGGCCGACATCATGCGTCGGGTCAGCAGAACCTCTTCTAGGTTGGAGGTCGTAATGCCGTGTTCTTCATCAATACCATCGGCTCCGAAGAAGAGCTTGGAACTGGAAAAGAAATCGAAAACTTCCAGAGCTGTATAAGCTCCTCGTACCGAGAGGGATTTGGGGTCGACAGTGCCTCCTAACTGGATGACATTGACGTCGTCGAGCCGGCTCAGTTGGGTGGCCACGCTCAGTGAAGGAGTGACCACGTTCAGATGTCCATTCGGCTGGATATATTGGGCAAAGGCACAAATAGTAGACCCGGATGCAATGATGATCGAGTCGTCCGGTTCGATGAGTTGAGCCGCCGCCTGTCCGATTTTTTCTTTCTTTTCTCGGTTGATCTGTTCTTTGGCGAAGACGCTTCGGTCGGGGACGAGCGGATTAACCGGACTTGCGCTCCCATGGGTCCGATAGAGTAAGCCTCGTTTTTCGAGTTCCTTGAAATCTTTGCGAATCGTTACGACGGTTACGCCTAATTGAGCCGCGATGTCTCCGATGCGGATATAACCTTGTTGCTGTAAGGCATCCAGAATGAATTTGTGTCTTTCGGCTATGCTGAGCATGATGATTTGGGTCTTGTAGATTCAAATATAGAAAATCTTTCTGGGAAACCCTAATTAAACCGTTCTGAGACAGCGTTCTGGTTGGGTGTGATTTTGTTTTCAAAGTTTCGTTTTGTGTGTATTTCGTTTGCTTTTTCGGGTTGGGAAACGTATTTTTGTTTTGGTTTTAGCTCTTTTGGTGCGGAAAACGCAAAGAAAATGGCCGCAAAGAATCCGAGAAAAAGCCTTTGCGAAGAGAGTTGTTTTCGAAAAATATATGTGTATGCCTGACGGAAAGCGGTGTTCACAAGGCTTGAGGTTTTCTATTTCGTTCGGTAAGATTCTGTTTCAGATTGGAGCAATGGATGTCTGTTGAGGGTCTTCCGTTTTTCGACAGATGAGGAAAGCGTCTGGCGGTCCGTTTAAAAACCCTGCTCAGATGGGAGCCTTTTCACTGAAGAGGGTTGGCCGAAAACAAAAATATGGTTATCTTGTCTTAAAATATAGACGTTGTTGAACGTCCTAACAAAGAGATTGTTTATGAATCGAGTACAAAAAGCTTTGGAACGGGCGAGCGAAACGCGCGCCGTGGAAATCGGGAGCGGAATTCTCCCTCGCGTGGGCACGATGTTCGGGCAGTTATTCCCGGGACAGAAAGCGCTGATCGTGGCCGATACAAATACGTATGAAGTGGCGGGCCGGGCCGTTCGTCAGTTTTTGGAAGAAGCCGGTATTCCCCAGCAGGAACCTTATATTTTCGATGATCCCGATCTGCATGCTGAATGGCGTTTCGTGGAACGTCTGGATGAACGACTCAAACAGACCGATGCGATTGTTGTGGCGGTGGGTTCGGGTACGATCAATGACCTGAGCAAACTTTGTTCGTATCATCAGGGACGGCGTTACATGTGTGTAGCGACAGCTGCTTCGATGGATGGTTATGCGGCTTATGGGGCTTCGGTGATTTTCGAAGGCAATAAACAGACTTTCGAATGTCCGGCTCCGTTGGCTGTTTTGGCTGATACGGCGGTGATTGCCGGTGCACCGGCTGCAATGACGGCTTCGGGTTATGCCGACCTGTTTGCTAAGGTGCCGGCCGGAGCCGACTGGATTTTGGCCGAAGAGTTGGGGGTAGAACCGATTGATCCTTTTGCTTTTTCGGTGGTCCAGGATGGGCTGAAAGATGCTTTGGCCGATCCGGCCGGGGTGCGCAGTGGCGATGAGAAAAAAATCGAAGCCCTGATCGAAGGATTGATGTTGGGCGGGTTCGCCATGCAGGCTTCGCGAACCAGCCGCCCGGCTTCAGGAGCCGATCACCAGTTCAGCCACCTGTGGGATATGGAACATCATACGTTTCACGGACATGCCCCCTCGCACGGCTTTAAGGTGAGCATCGGTATGTTGGCGTCGACCGCTTTATATGAACAGCTGTTGGCGACGGATATTCCCCATCTCGATATCGAAGCTTGTGTGGAAGCCTGGCCGACCCCCGAGCAAGCCGATCGTTTTGCGCTGGAATTGTATGCCGGGACCGATTTCCCGGAATTGGGGTTGCGGGAAACGCGAGCCAAATATGTCCCGAAAGAAAAATTGCGGGATCAGTTGAGTCTGCTCAAAAATAACTGGCCTCGGATCAAGGAACGTCTGCAGGATCAGTTGGTGCCTTTCCCCGAAGCCAAACGGAGACTCGATCTGGTGGGCGCACCGACCGATCCGTCGCAAATCGGGATTACGCGTGAACGGTTGCGTTCGGATTTCATCAAAGCGCAACATATCCGTCGGAGATTTACCATCCTGGACGTAGCGGTACGGACTTGTATGCTGGATCGATGGGTGGATGTGATTCTTTCGCCGGCCGGGGTATGGCCTCCGTTGAAATAGCACGAAAACCTAAAACCTGAACGAGACAATGGCAGAACAAACCATGACAACCGACACCGCTCGGAAATTTAAATATTGGCAGACCCGGACGATTATCGTGACGATGATCGGGTATGCTCTGTTCTATTTTGTGCGCAAGAACTTCAGCCTGGCGATGCCCGGCATGGAGGCCGATCTGGGAATTACCAAAACTAGTCTGGGGATTTTCTTGACCCTCAATGGTTTGATCTATGGAGTGTCCAAATTCTTGGGCGGGATGATCGGAGACCGGGTCAATGCCCGTTTCTTCATGGCGATCGGGTTGGCACTTTGTGCTTTATCCAATTTTGCCTTCGGGTTCGGTGAAGATATTGCCAGTTGGATCACGGGTGAAACCTCCGGAAGTCAGTTTA
>JAHZDG010000012.1:51527-57390 GCA_019422485.1 Alistipes sp.
CAATACCTTGGTGCTGTTTCTGGGGATTATGTGGGTGCTGAACGGTCTGTTGCAGGGATCGGGTTTCCCTCCTTGCGCCCGTTTGTTGACCCACTGGATTCCACCCCGTGAGCTGGCCACCAAAATGTCTGTGTGGAATACCTCGCATTCTGTCGGAGCCGGATTGGTCGTGATCCTTTGTGGGTATATCATGGGCAATCTGGGTAGCGGCCCCGATCATGTGGGCGCCTGGAAATGGTGTTTCTGGATTCCGGCCGGGATTGCTTTTGCCGGAGCGATCGGTTTGTTGGTTTTCCTGCGGGATACCCCTACTTCGGTCGGTTTACCCGAACTGCCCGGTACCGAAGAGAAAAATGCGGCCAAAGAGAAGAAAAAAGGAGATTCGATGCGGATATTCCGGGAACATGTGTTCGCCAATCCGTTGATTTGGATCTTGTCGGTGGCCAATTTCTTTGTGTATATCGTTCGCTTTTGTGTCTTGGATTGGGGCCCTACCCTGCTCAGTCAATCCAAAGGCGTCAGCATGGAGCATGCCGGTTGGTTGGTGGCTATGTTTGAAATCGCCGGTATTCTGGGGATGATCGTGGCCGGGAAAATCACCGATAAATATCTAGGGGGTCGGGCTCATCGCACCTGTGTATTCTGCATGGCGGGAGCGGCGGCCTTTATTTTCCTGTTTTGGCAACTGCCGTCCAATGCGCCTTTGTGGATGCTCTATGCCTCGTTGTGCATTTCAGGATTCTTTATTTACGGGCCTCAGGCTCTGGTGGGGATTGCGGCGGCTAATCAGGCTACCAAAAAAGCGGCTGCTACGGCCGTCGGGTTTACGGGGCTGTTCGGCTATGCCAGCACCATCGTGTCGGGCGTAGGTTTAGGAATGTTGGCCCAATATTATGGGTGGACGTATGTGTATGTCGCGATGGTCGGTATGTCGATGATCGGGATGTTGATTTTCCTGCTGATGTGGCGGGCCAAAGGAAATGGTTATGAAGAGTAATGAGATAGAAAAATACGTATCGGTCTTTTCGGACGACGATTTGATGGAGCGCTGTCGCCGCATTCGTCATGTGGCGCTGGACATGGACGGGACGATTTATATGGGAGGAACCCTTTTCCCCTATACGCTCTCTTTTTTGGAGGGTTTGAAACGGATGGGAATCGGCTACTCCTTCCTGACCAATAAGCCCAGCCGAAGCCTGTCGGAATATTTGCAAAAACTCGCGAAATTGGGCATTCCGGCCACGGAAGATGAAATGTATACCACGGTGGGTGCGACCATCGACTATTTACGGGCTCATTATCCGAAGGCCCGCAAGCTCTTTTTGCTGGGTACGCCCGGTATGATCGGGCAGTTTGAGCAGGCGGGGTTTGTCTCTACGGCCGATGATCCGGACGATGTACCCGATGTGGTGATCGCCTCGTTCGATATGAGTCTGACGTATGATCGCCTCTGTCGGGCGGCCTGGTGGGTGAGTCAGGGGCTCCCCTATTTGGCTACGAATCCTGACCGGGTGTGTCCGACGGATCTTCAGACAGTGTTGGTTGATTGTGGGTCTATCTGCAAGTGTCTGGAAGAAGCAACGGGTCGACGGCCCGATAAAGTGCTTGGGAAACCCGATCCGGATATGTTGACCGGGATTCTTGATCGTCACGGTCTGCAACCCGATCAGATTGCCATGGCCGGCGATCGCATCTATACGGATGTCGAAATGGCCCGGCGGGCCGGAGCGCTGGGGGTGTTGGTGCTCTCCGGAGAGACGACTTGGGAAACGGCTTCGGCAGCCGATCCGCGGCCGGATATTACAGCCCGGACCATAGCGGATTTCGGCGATTTGCTGCGTCGTTCCAGAGAATAGCGAAAGATAATGTATTACGACAGAGGCCGGAAGTCTTGACTCCGGCCTCTGTCGTATGTTGCTAAACCATGTTTAGGGTTAGGCTGCCAAAAACGTTATTTAGGGGTGTTTGTTGCGGCAGTCCCCGGACAGCCACCGTTCCTTGAAAAACTTTTCAGGGGGAAATAAAATGCGGAGAAACAAGTAAGGCTCGTTTCTCCGCATAGTCGAGTGGATGTTTTTTACTGTTCAGCGGGAAGAACCGTCAGCCAATCTAACATCAGCTGCTTCATGATGTCGTGGTATTTGAATTCGCTTCTGAAGCCCCAGCCGTGGCCCCCTGACGGGAAGATATACATGGCGGCCGGAATGCCATGGGCTTTGAGCGCTTCATAAAACATGGCACCATTGACTGGCATGACCGATTTGTCGTCATCGGAGTAGAAAATCAATGTGGGAGGTGTTTGATCCGTTACCTGTTTTTCATTGGAATAATAATCCCGCATTTCATTAGATGGGTTTTTGCCGACCAGATTTTGTAAGGTGCCTTTGTGGGTCCAGCGGTCGTCGAACGAAACAACCGGATAGCACAATACCCCGAAATCGGGACGTGAAGTGGCATCAAAATGTGTTAACAAGGTGGAGGCCAGGTGACCGCCGGCAGAGAAGCCCATCACACCGACCCGTTGAGGGTTGACTTTCCATTCCTGGGCATGTTGGCGGATTTGGCGCATGGCTTGTTGGGCGTCGTCCAATGGAACTGGGTGGTGTCCGTTGGGCATGCGGTATTTGAGCACGACGCCGGTGATTCCGTTTTCGGCGAACCAGCGTGCGAAATCTTCCCCTTCATACCCGATGGCTAGTGCACCGTAGGCCCCGCCCGGAGCAATCAACATGGCCATGCCGGTGTTTTTATCGGTTTTTGCCGGATAAACGATCAGTTCCGGAACGCTGACATTGGATACAAAGCCGTTTTCAGAAAATTCAGGAGTGGTTATCTCATTGCTGACAGGGGGTTGCTCCGATCCCCATAATTTCATTCTGAATGAATCTGATGATTGAGCAAAAGCGGTCATAGAGAAAAGAACACAAAGTAAACTTAATCCTGTACGTCGTATATGGGTATTCATACCGAATGGTTTTAAGAAATTGAACAAGTGAAAGTACGACATTTTTAAGAAAAATCATAAGGAATTTTACGATTTCCTCTTTGTCGGAAGAAGACCGGATCGTGTGAGGGAGGCGTCCAAAGCCAAGGAGATTTTGCCCGGGTATTTGTATTTGAAGGGAATATCTTTTATCTTTGAAGCGCTTTTTCAGGGATGACCGTTGGTTTTCTCTTGGAAAATCTGGCTCGGATGGTGGAATAGGTAGACACGCGGGACTTAAAATCCCGTGGGCAGCGATGTCCGTACGGGTTCGATTCCCGTTCCGAGTACAAATGGAATTTGATTTTCAATATATTACTTGTATTTGGGTAGTGTATTGTGGAGTAAAAAGAGAGAATCTAACAGATTTTCTCTTTTTTATTATTTAGCAGATCAAAACGGGATTAGGTTATACTGAATCCCTACATTTACGTACGGCATCCAATCCCAGCCGTTATCCCCGAACCCAATTGGCGGGCAGATACTCTATCGTTTAGGCTTTTGGAAAATATTCTCCCTGTTTGTCCGTTGGGGTTTTCCTTCGGATTTTATTTGTCTTTTTGAGGCCGAACCCCTATCTTTATAAATAGAAATCCCCTTGTTTAAACTACTAACCTTAAAATATAACCTATCATGAAATCGCGTATCGGGCTGATTTTTCTCTCTTTGTTGTGGAGTGTGCCCTTTTGTTCAGCAGAAAATCCTGCGGTGAATTATATCCAATCCGTTGTGGTCGATTATGCGCAACCGAATATCGTTTATGTCGCTTCTCGGGGGCAGGGACTTTTTAAAAGTGTCGATTACGGGGAGTCATGGAACCTGATTTGTGAGGCTGCCGGGAATCGGAATTTTAATGTAGTGGTGCAAGACCCGCTGACTCCCGAACGTCTGTTGGCAGGGGGCCAGCAAAGTGGACTGTTGTTGTCGCCGGACCGGGGTGAAACCTGGCAGGTGATCGGTTTGCCCGGAGAATCCATTAACGAAATCGCCATCGATCGAACCAACCCCAAACGTGTTTTTGTATTGGCTGGACGAGGCGTCTACTCCAATCAGAATATCGAAAAAGAGAAGTGGGTTTTGTGCTTTGACTACGGGCGCTATATGCAGGATTCGATGCATATGGAGCTGCCGAAAATGAAAGGACGTGATGGAAAAATCAGACGCTTCGGATATGGGCGGTTTAAGAAAATTGCGGTGAGTCCTTTCCGTCCCAATACGATTGTGGTGGGTGCGAATTGGGAAGGCGGTTTTTTCCGCAGCGATGACGGAGGAAAAAGTTGGCGTCATGAAACCTTGTCGGGCATTTTCCGGCGGGTCGATGTGATCTATTTCCATCCGACCGATCCGGATGTGTTCTATGTGGGGACTCACCATCAGGGGATGTTTAAAACCTATAATTTCGGGAAAAGCTGGACTCCGCTGAGCGATGGTCTCGAACCGCAGATTCGTTCTCCGTATTATGGGGCGTATTTGATTTCCGGTTTTGCTCCCGATCGGACGGATCCGGATACCTTTTACACCGGGTCGGATTATTCGAATTGGAAAACCTCCGACGGGGGGGAACATTGGTATGAACTCGACCGGACGCTTTCGTGTGAGTTTGTGCGGGGAATGGCTGTAGATCCGAAGCATCCGAACATCGTTTATGCCGGATCCAATGTCGGGATGTATAAATCGATGGATGGAGGTCGTCATTGGAGGGCCATTAATACCGGGTTCAGAGAGATTGATGTACTGGAAACGATTTCGGCTGTTGTCGGAAAAGATACCTTGGAATTTGCTTTGGCAGAGCACTATCCGTTTGTTTTCCGTCGGGCACGTGGGGAACAGTGGATGGCCTCCGGTTGGCGTTTGCCGGAATGCGGGGTCAAAACCGTTTCGGATATCTATTTTGAAGAGGTTACCCAGGAATTGGTGTTAGTGTCGGATAACGGGGATTTTGTGAGTCGGGATGGCGGTTATCGGTGGCACGGAGAAAGGCCTGCGTTGAAATATTTACCTGTGAAGACCGCCGTTAAGGAGTGGAAACCCGCTCAGTTGGATTCGGCGAATAACTATCTGTTGGAGATTGATTTGCAGGGAGATGTCTTTTTCACCGATTCATTGGTGGACTCGCTCTACCGGAAACCGCCCTATATCAGTTTGCAGGTGGTGGAAGTTGGTTACCCGTATAATAAAACCGTACCCTGTTGGAGTCAAAATGTGGATGATTGTCTGAAAGCTACGGTTGAAGTTCCCCGATCGGCGGTCGAATCGGGAAAAACTTATTGGGTGTATGCCGAAGTTCGGGATTTCCAGGCCAATTATAAGACGGCATTTGCCAAAATCGAATTTGGTGAAAAAGCGACCATCCCGGTGACGATGCAATTGCAAAAAGGATTTTGTTTGAAACGGGCGCGATAAGAGTCCGGATCCTCTGGAAAGTCTGAAGATGATAGAAGTAAAGTCTGTGTCGTGATGACGATATAGTTGAAGTATGAAACATAGCAAATGGTTTTTACCGCTCCTTGTTGGGGGTGTGATGTTGGGTATAGAAGGCATAAGTGGCTGTGCCGATCAACGGCCTGTATATACGGGCGATCGGTCCCGGATTATTGCCAATCCGTTGAATCTGAATTATCGTTTCCAGGATGGAGCGCCGGCTCAGACGTTTATGCCCGATGAGCGTCCCTGCCGGGAAGCGGCCGATCCGGTGTTGGAATATTTCAAAGGGAAATATTATCTGTTCGCCTCCAAATCGGGGGGCTATTGGAGCTCGGACGATTTGGTGGACTGGACTTATATCCCATGCAAAAGCCTGCCGGTGATCGAAGACTATGCCCCTACGATTGTGGCTTATCGCGATTCGCTTTATTTCATGGCTTCGGGAGGTCTGCCCCG
>JAHZDG010000012.1:57404-65329 GCA_019422485.1 Alistipes sp.
CATCTTTCGGACCGATGATCCCGCAAAGGATTCTTGGGAGGAGATCGATACCCGGTTTGAATATGGGGGAACCGATCCTGCTTTCTTTTTGGATGACGATGGACGAATGTATATCTATTGGGGTTGTTCCACGACGGATCCGATCGTGGGCGTGGAGGTAGATCCCCAGAACGGTTTTCAGGCGCTCTCGAAACCCGATACGTTGATCCGCCACCATTTCGAACAATACGGTTGGGAAATGCCCGATTCGGGGCGGAAAGCCAATAAGCAAGGCTTTAATGAAGGCCCCTGCATGTTGAAATACGAGGGGAAATATTATTTGCAGTATGCGTCGCCTGGGACGGAATTCCGGATTTACAGTGACGGAGTGTATGTGTCAGATCATCCGCTGGGACCGTTCACCTATGTGGAATCCAATCCGTTCTCGATCAAACCGGGTGGTTTTATCGCCGGAGCCGGACATGGACATACGTTCAAGGATAAATACGGCAATTATTGGCATGTGGCGACCATGAAGATCAGTGTGCGTCATATGTTTGAACGACGTCTGGGCCTCTTTCCGGTCTATATGAAGGAGGGAAACATGTATGCTCAGACCGTCTTTACGGACTATCCTTTCGTGGTGCCGGATCAGCAAGTCGATTTCGCCGTAGAGGACGGTTGGACCGGATGGAATCTGTTGTCGTACGGAAAGGCGGTGAAGGCCTCCTCTGCTTTGGAGGGTTATGAACCGACTCGAGCCAATGACGAGCAGGTTGAAACATGGTGGTCGGCCGCTACCGGAGAACCTGGGGAGTGGTGGCAGATTGACCTGGGACAAGAAATGCAGGTGGAAGCCATTCAAGTGAATTTCGCCGACAAGGATTTTGTCAATACACCGCAGAACAGCTATGTGAGTTATGCTTATCGGATCGAGAGCTCGGATGACGGTCTCTCCTGGCGGGAACTGGTCGACCGAAGCGACAAACAAAAGGATATGCCTCATGAATTGATTGTTCTCGATACGGGGGTGCGGACACGTTATCTGCGGATGACCAATCTGCGGGCGATGGACGGTAAATTTTCGCTGTCCGGTTTTCGGGTTTTTGGTGACGGCTTGGGTGACAAGGCGGATCGGGTGCGGAATCTGACTGCGGAACGGGATCCGCAAGACGGCCGGCATCTGCGGGTGGCCTGGGAGGCCCGTCCGGAGGCGACCGGGTATATTTTGCGTTGGGGCATTGCGCCGGATCGTTTGCAATCGGCGATGATGGTCTATACGAATCAATATGAATCGCGTATTTTCAATCGGGATTCGGAATATTATTTCCGGGTCGATGCCTTTAATGAAAATGGCGTAACTCTCGGTACGGAGACCGTACGGGTAAGCGTACCTTAGTTGCTTCCGAAACGGAGGGAACGGATATATTGCGAGGGAGCCTGAGTTGGGCTCCCTCGTTTGTAAATGGGTTTAGTCGAGGCTGAAAGAAGCGATTGTAAAGAGTCCTGTAAAGTTATTGAGCCAGTTGCTCCCGCAGCCATGCGACGGCCTGTTCCGTACATTGAGGGCCTCCGGTGACCCAGTGAATGTCGGGATCGCGACGGAACCAGGTCTCCTGGCGTTTGGCATAACGACGACTGTTGCGTTTGATGAGTTCGATGGCCTCTTCTCGCGAAATATGTCCGTCAAAGTAGTCGAACCACTCCTGATACCCGACCGTTTGCAGGGCGTTGAGGTGGCGGTGGGCATACAGACCGTGTGCCTCGGCTTCCAGTCCTTCTTCAACCATCCGGTCGACTCTCCGATTGATTCGATCATAGAGTATCTCACGGGGCATGGTGATTCCCAGTTTGAGAATGCGGTACGGTCGCGTTTTGCTTTGGCCCGTTCGGATTTCGCTATAAGGACGTCCCGTCTGCAAACAGACCTCCAATGCCCGAATCACACGTTGCGGATTTTGGCGATCCACTTGCTCGTAATAAATCGGATCCCGGTGTTGCAATTCGGCGGCCAGGGCTTCCAATCCTTCGGTTTGCAGGCGATCGGTGAGCGATTTGCGCAGTTGAGGGTCTGTCGCCGGCATATCGTCCATACCCCGGCAGACGGCATCGATGTAAAGACCCGATCCGCCGACCAGAAAAAGCAGATCCTTTTCGAGGAATAACTTTTCAATCAGAGCGTTGGCGTCTTGTTCATAACGGCCGCACGAATACTCTTCTTCGATGCTTCGGGTGCCGATCAGGTGGTGCGGAACAGCGGCTTGTTCTTCGGGCGTGGGGGCAGCGGTGCGGATGCGCATCTCCCGATACACCTGTCGGGAATCGGACGAGATGATTTCTCCGCCCAGGGTCGTGGCCAGGCGGATGGCGATATCGGTTTTACCGGTAGCGGTGGCCCCGAGCACAACGACCAGGGTCTTATTCGTCATCGTAGTCGTCGTCACCTTCGAAGTCATCGAATTCATCCATCGCTTCGTCAAACGCGGAACCTTCTCCGGATACGAACTGCCGGGGGGCTTCGCCGTTGGAGAAGATCACTTCCGCCCCTCCGTCACCGGCATCCATCCCCGTCACTTCCAGATACATGAAACGATCGTTGTCCCGATCGAACTGATAGATCAGGTGGGTGTGGTCGTGGGCCAGCAGACCGATGCGAGTCATGGCCTCGAGGCTGTTTTCCTCCAGAGAGATCTCTTCGCCCCATTCCCATTCATCGTCTGCCGGGAAAAAGGAGGCCGTCGGATCGGGTGTATAGTGCAGTTCGTCACACAAAAATTGGTGAAACTCGAGCAACGTCCATTTGCCCGGGACCCGAAAGTCGCGCAGGAACAGATCGTCTTCGTCGGTATACATGCGGAATTGCAACAGCATATAGTTGAGATTTAAAGGGATAATCGTAGTAAAAAATCCATGACGTCTACCCCGTCGGCATACTCTTCGGGGCGGGGATGTTGGGCCTGACCGAAAGTGACTTGTCGCGGGTATCTGTCCTGATCGGACACCACGCACTGGAGTTGTTCGTCGTGATCGGCGATCCATCGGTCGAGTTCTTCCGGACGGTCATGGCGGGTATAGCGCAACAGGCAAGTCGCCTGAATCGGTAACTCCTCGTCAGTCATCAGGAAAAATCCGCCATCGAGAAACGGCTGACCGCTCAGGGTCAATGTGGCCTTGGTCTGACGATAGGCGTTCAGGTATTTGGGATGACGGACGGGGTGGCGTTGCAGTCGTTCGATCAGGGCCTTGATGTCGTAATCTCGGGGTACGAACAGGCGGCTGACATTGCGGCAGCCCAAGCCGAAATAGGCGAACAGATCGGTATGCAGTCCGTCGAGTTGATCCGGGGTTTCATTACCGGTCAGGATGGCGATGCTGTGGCGGCTCCCGCGCAGCAAGGCAGGAATGCCTGCGTAGTGTTGCTGAAAGTATCGGCGCGTGTTATCGCTGCCGGTTGCGATGATCGCATCGGGCATACGGTCGTCCAGTGCTTCGATGCGATAGGCCGGCTCGATGGCTTGCAGTTGGTCGCAAACATATTCGATCAGCACCCGGTCTTTGGACGAGGGCTTGATCCAGGCTTCCTGTCCGGCCATCAGCACGTACATCAGATCGGCAAAGCCGACCAGCGGCAGGTTGCCGGCCATGACGATCCCTACCCTTTTACGAATGGGTTGAGGACGATCGTTGTAGGGGGCGAGCCAGTTTTCCAAAATGCTTCGGGTGAGCATGTCGGAACAGATGGCTTGAATGGCCATGCGCACCGAAGCTTCGGTAAACCAAGGATTCTCCGCGGTGCTCCGAACGATGATTTCGTTCAGTGTACCGTCCGACAGGCCGCGGTTAAGCCGGGCTCCTAACTCGATCCAGGGATTTATGTCGTATTTTGTCACCATTTCTTGCAGGCAAAGCTACAAAAAAGTTACCTTTGTCCAGCATAAGAACTTTAAACACCCGATGCGTTATGAAAATTCTCGCTTTGATTCCGGCTCGTTACGCTTCTACTCGTTTCCCCGGTAAACCGTTGGCCGATCTGGATGGAAAACCGATGATCCAGCGTGTGTATGAAAAGGTGACGGCTGTTTTTCCGTCGGTTTATGTCGCCACGGACGATACCCGGATCGAACAGGCTGTTCAACAATTCGGAGGGAAGGTCGTGATGACCTCTACGGAACATCGCAGCGGAACGGATCGTTGCAGGGAGGCTTTAGATCGGGTGGAAGCACAGACAGGCACTCGTTTTGATGTGGTGGTCAATGTGCAGGGCGACGAACCGTTTATCGCACGGGTAGAGTTGGGAAGGTGGCCTGCTTGTTTTGAGGATCCGGCAACCGATATCGCGACGCTGGTCAAACCCTTCGCCCCCGGAGAGAATATCGCCAATCCGAATTCGCCCAAAGTGGTGATCTCGAAAGATTCTTATGCGTTGTATTTCAGTCGCTCGGTGATTCCCTATCTGCGGGGACAAGAACCCCAAACCTGGTCACAGCAGCATACCTTCCTGAAACATATCGGCCTGTATGGATACCGTAGCGAGGTGTTGCGTCGCATTACGGAGTTGGAACCCGGTGTTTTGGAACGCTGCGAATCGTTGGAACAGCTGCGATGGCTGGAAAACGGTTACCGCATCAAAGTAGCGGAAACGACATCGGAAGGCATTGCCATCGATACCCCGGAAGATTTGCAGGCGGCGATTGCTTTTTTACGAAAATCGGCTGAATAGCGGAGCTGATTTTGGTAATTCGCGAAAAAACGCTAATTTTGTTAGCGTAATCAAATCGTTCGCATCTTCCGACCGGAAGGTGTTCAATCATTCGCTTAAACACTACATTATTTCATGGATAAAGACGCTTTAAAGGGCAAAAGTCTTGCTCAATTGCGTGAAATTGGCCGAGGTATGGGTATTAAGGCTCAGTTGCGCAAGCAGGACCTGATTGACCGGATCGTTGCCCTTTCTTCGGCGGATAATACCCCGACCGAATCTACTACCCCTTCTGTATCCGAGCATAAACCCGCAGCTCCGACCGAACCCAAACGTCGTGGACGTCGTCCTCGGACCGAAGCCCCCATTCAATTGGGACAGAGTACGCAGACGGATGCTTCACCCCTGCCCGTTCCCATGTCGGTAGCGGCTTCTCAGGAAACGGCTGTTCCGGTCTATACGGCCAATGCTGAGAAAGGACAGGATATTCGTCATCGGAAACGGGGACGGATCCCCTATAAGAAACAGGGAAAAAATGCCGTAGTAGATGATACCGCTGCGGAAGAATCAATGACTCCGGCTGAAGAACCTCTTTTTACGGAGCTAGAAACGGAATCGTATGTGCCGAATGAATCGGTGGCGGAGCCGGTGATGGATATGCCTGAACCTGAAACAGGGACGATGGAAGAACTTCCGGTGTCGGAACCGCTTCCGGACCAGTTGGGACGTACGGTGTTCAAACATGGAGTCTCCACTCCCAAACGGGAACCTCGGGATGAATTCTTGGGGTCGGTCGAAGGCGAAGGCGTTCTGGAGATTATGCCGGATGGATATGGGTTTCTGCGTTCGGCCGATTATAATTACCTGAACTCACCGGATGATATATATGTTTCGCCCTCACAGATCAAACTGTTTGGTTTGAAGGTAGGCGATACGGTGCAGGGTCCGATTCGTCCGCCCAAAGAAGGCGAAAAATATTTCCCGTTGGTGAAGGTGAATCGCATTAACGGATTAAGTCCGGAAGAGGTGCGCGATCGGGTGCAGTTCGAATACATGACTCCGTTGTTCCCTTCGGAAAAATTCAATCTCACCGGGAACGGACATAATACCCTTTCGACCCGGGTGATTGATCTCTTCTCTCCGATTGGAAAAGGTCAGCGTGGATTGATTGTCGCCCAGCCCAAAACCGGGAAGACCATGTTGCTGCAGTCGATTGCTAATGCGATTGCTGATAATCATCCCGAAGTCTACATGATTGTGCTGTTGATCGACGAACGTCCTGAAGAGGTGACCGAAATGGCTCGGAATGTGAAAGCGGAGGTGGTTTCCTCGACTTTCGACGAACAGGCCAGCCGTCATGTCAAGGTGGCTGAGATGGTGCTCGAAAAGGCTAAGCGTATGGTGGAATGCGGGCATGATGTGGTGATTCTGCTCGATTCGATCACCCGTTTGGCCCGGGCATACAATACGGTTCAGCCGGCGTCCGGCAAGGTGCTTTCGGGGGGGGTCGATGCTAATGCCTTGCATAAACCGAAACGATTCTTCGGGGCGGCTCGCAATACCGAGGAACGTGGTTCGTTGACCATTATCGCTACGGCGCTGATCGATACCGGTTCGAAAATGGACGAAGTGATTTTCGAAGAGTTCAAGGGGACTGGGAATATGGAGTTGCAGCTCGATCGTCAGTTGTCCAACAAACGCATCTATCCGGCGGTGAACATCGTGGCTTCGGGAACGCGACGGGAAGATCTGTTGCTGAGCAAGGAGGTGATGCAGAAAGTGTGGGTATTGCGCCGTTATCTGGCGGATATGAATTCGGTGGAAGCTATGGAAACTATCAAGAAACACATGGAAGCAACGCGTTCCAACGAAGAGTTGTTGGTGACGATGAACCAATAAGGTCGGAGCGATATACGTGGGGATCTATAAACAACGGGCCTGTAACAATTACAGGCCCGTTGCTTGTTTTTTGCCATAAAGACAGTCTATGGGTGTGCAGATTGAAAATAGTCGGAGAGGGTTTGCCACAGTTTGGTGCGCAGTCCTGACGAGGTCAATTTTTTATTGGTGCGGGTCGGATGGACGCTGTTGGACAGAAAAACCATGTAATATCCTTCCGAGAGGTCGATCCAAAAGATACAACCGGTAAAGCCGGTATGTCCGCAGCGATCGCTTCCTCCGAGAGGGCTGTTTGTGCCCCGTTTGTCGAATCCCAATCCGCGGTAAATGCCCCGGGATTTTAAGGGTGAATCGGTGAAGAGAGCGACCGCCTCTTCGGAAAGGATCCGTTGACCGTTGTAGACGCCTCGATTGGCGATCATTTGGCAAAATCGGGCTACGTCGCTGGCGGTCGAAAACAGACCGGCATTACCCCCTACTCCGTTGGACAGCGCCGCCATGATCTGACTTGCTGAAGCCCACTCCAATGGACGGTATCCGGTGTGGGTGCATCCCAGTTGGCGGTAAAGATCGGTACTGAGGGTTTCCAGCGATTGACCGGCAGCTCGCTCGATGACGATCCGCAGGAGATAGAAATTCGAGTCGTTGTAACTGTATCGGCCTCGTTTCTGCGGGTTGTACCCTCGGGCAATGCGGTTCAGAATCAGGGTGTCGATCGCTGGATTGACATATAATTCCGCTCCGAGTGCACGATAGCCCGGACGCGGTGTCCGGCTCAGAAAAGCGGTGTCTAATTCCACATCCCGGATCATATAGAGGTTCTGGTCCACCCGGTAGGGATATTTCTCGGATCGGGTGTTGCTGAAAAGCCGTTCACCCGGGCGGGCCTGGATCAGGTGGGTGTAGAAAACCTGTTGGCGTAACCCGGACGTATGGGTTAACAGCTCCTGTAGGGTCAGTTTTCCGACCGGAAGATGAGATAGTTCGGGCAGCCATTGTCCGAGTGTTTGATCGGGTGTAATGAGTCCCTGATCGTAGAGATGCATCAGAACGAAGGTCGTGGAAACTACTTTGGTGCAAGATGCGATGTCGAACAGATCCTCTGGGGTGACAGGGGTGGACGTGTCATAATCGTGTCGTCCATAGACCTGTTCATAGAGCAATCCTTCCCGGTTTCCGACAGCCAGTGCGGCACCGGGAAAAGCTCGGATGGTCAAGGCATGGTGGATCAGGGAGTCGAGGGTTTGTTGTACGCTGCGAGGCAGTTCGGCTCCCCGAACGTTCGGAAGCAGGCACAAAAACAGTAAAAGTCCAAACAATCGTTTCATGGAATGGGCCATTTAGCGAC
>JAHZDG010000012.1:65339-69170 GCA_019422485.1 Alistipes sp.
CTTGTAAGGCGACCAACGGTTCGCCGTTACCGCCGCCGATTCGGATGCGGATCGATTTAACGGGGTATTTGGGATACAGCATAAAGCGACCGCTGTCGTCCAGTGTTCCGGCATGCGTATAAGCGGTGCCATCGGCGGAGTAGTCTACCGAACCTTGCGTGATGATGTAACGGGTGACATCGGGCAATCCGGTCCGGATTTCGATCGAACGGCATTCGACCGGTTCGTCGAAGGTATATAGGACGTAATCCCCCGTACGACAAGTGCGTGAAGTACGGCTATAGGTTCCCATGTTGTAATCGGTCGTGCCGCTGACCGGGAAACGTTTGGCAAACCCCATCGAACTGCTCAGTCTGACTTCGGGTTCGAGGTAAGGCGAAGGACGCCAACCGAGGATAATGCGGTTTTCGAGATCGTTATTGTTAGTGAGGGTCAGGGAGGCGGTGGCGTTTCGGTGGCGTTCGTCGATGTAGACGCGCAGATTCCCGAAAGGATTGGCCCGCTGACCATAACGGATGATCGAATAGGTGGTGTCCGCTCCGGAAACGCTGAGGCGGTTGATGCGCGTATTGTCGTGTTCTGGCATGACAGACAGGAACCAGATCCCCTCCCGATCGGTGATTTCATTCAACGGGAATTCGATCTCCCGCGTTTCATGCGGAGCCAGGGTCAAGGTACGGGTTTGCATGGCCGGAACTCCCGGACTGTACGCCGTTTTATAGTGGGTCCGGAAGGCGTACCGTTCCGGTTGAGTGTCGGTGATGGAACCGGTATAAGGCAGGTATTCGGCGGTCAGCCAATCCGGATCGGTCGTGTATTCGATCGAGGTGCCGGGAATCGGACATGAAGCGATCAGAGTGCCGTTTTGATAGGTTACCTCGGGCGGGAACAGACGAAAAGCGATGCCCATGGCGGCAAGGCGATCGAGGTGGCCGGTAGTCAGTCGGCGGTAGAAGTCGTCCCAGTTACGGACCGAGGGTTGACTCCACCCTACTTCGGCCAATGCGCAAATGCGCGGATAACCCTGATATTCCAGAAAACGAGGCGGCAGGCTCATCAGTTCGGTCCATTGGGCTCCTTCGACGCCGCGGATGAGTTGGCTTTCCTGGGAACCGGAAGCCAGGCTGCCCGGATCGAACGAATAGACGCGTCGGGTATCGACCCACCATGCCCAGGAGTGTCCGCGTTCATCGGGACCCTGTTTCATGTCGATATAGAGGTAGGAAGCCGGCATGGCGACCAAGGGGTATCCCTTTTGGAGGGCTTCCCGACAGACGTCGGTGTCTTCCCATCCGTAGATGAGCATTGTGGTGTCGCTTTTGCTTTTGAGCACTTCGTTCCAGGCGCCGCAGCGTTTACCCAAATCGTGTACGATGTCTTCGAGACGCCCCATGAAATAGCCCTGCAATTCCGTAGCGTTTTTCATGCCGTGTCGGTGCATCAGGGCTTTGCAATGCGGGCAGGCCCGCCAGTAGCGATAGCTCACTTCGTCCCCTCCAATGTGAATGTAGGGCGAAGGGAACAGATCGGCTACCTCTTGCAGAATATTACGGAGCATTTCGAAGTTCGCTTCCCGACCGGCACACCAGACATTGCGCATCAATTCGGGGGCGAGTGTCGAAGGCGATTTGCAAAAGATCTCCGGATAGGCGGCCCGAGCGGCCCGGCTGTGTCCCGGCAAGTCGATTTCAGGAATGATTTCGATGTTGCGGAAGGCGGCGTATCGGACGATTTCCCGGATCTCTTCCTGGGTGTAAAATCCGCCATAACGCTTTTCTCCTGATCCGTAGGCCGGCGGACATACTTCGCCCGGACCCCGCCATGCCCCTTTGGCCGTCAGGTCGGGATATTGTTTGATCTCGATGCGCCAGCCGTCGTCATCGGTCAGGTGCCAGTGCAGTTTGTTGATTTTATGGCGACTGAGCCAGTCGATGTATCGCATGACGGTGGCCCGGTCAAAAAACGTACGGGCTACATCCAACATGACCCCTCGATACGGATAACGCGGTGCATCATCGATAGCCATGCAACGGAGCGGGGACGGTTGTCCTGCAGCGGGAATATCGTTTTGCCCGTATACGGCCGGAGACATGAGCTGAAACAGCGTTTGAAGACCATAAAAGGCTCCGGCCCGGCTACCGGCCCGGATACTGATTTCAGTCGGGGTAATTCGCAGAGAATAGCCTTCCGAGGGAAGCGTTTGATCTTCCGTCAGCACGATGCGTCCTGTGGAGGGGGTGGATGATTCCGTTTCGAGTCGGAATCCGTACCCTTTTTCGATGTGCAGGTTCAGGTAGTCACTCAGATCCGGGAAGGCACGGGTGTCGAGTGCCGTCTGGGCATTCAGCCAAAAGGTTCCGGGAAGTGTATCTATGTGGGAGGGTTGCGGAATCAGGTTTTGGGCGTTCAACCGGTGCGTACCCCACCCCAAGAGGCAGCACCAGCCACAAAACAGCAGAAACCACTTATTCTTCATATAGCAGATAGGGCTTACGGGTTTGGCGGAATCGTTCTACGTCCTTTTTCCAGCGGGCGCGGATGGTTTGGGCATCGGCCCCGGCGATGATCATTTCTCGTACATAATCCGTGCCGGTCAGCTTGTCGAAAATAGGAAGGAAAAACTTCTCGCCACCCAATTGACGATAACATTCGATCACATAGCTCAGATCGACACCCCGGGCCCAAATGACCGAATCGGCGGGTTCCTGGCGCAGATCCATACCCCGGCAGAGCAGTCCTTTGAGCGGAGGATTTTTCGATCCTTCGTTGGGTTGAGGTGTGAACGTGTAGTCCATGCCTTGCAGTTTCGGATGGCCGAAAATCTGGAAGGGAGTATCGGTGCCCCGTCCTACACTGACCGGTGTGCCTTCCAGAAAACACAGCGAACTGTACAGATAAATCGATCGCATGTTGGGTAGATTGGGGGAAGGCCGGGTCGGCAGTTGATAGCGGGTCTGGTGGGTGTAATTCAGGCAGGGAATGACCGTAAGCGTACAGGTTTCTCCTCCAGCCAGCCAACCTTCGCCATTGATCATGCGGGCCAATTCTCCCAGCGTCATGCCATGGACGACCGGAATGGGGTGCATGCCGACAAAAGAGCGGTGTTTGGCTTCGAGGATCGGACCGTCGACATAAAAACCGTTGGGATTGGGTCGGTCGAGAACGATCATCGGTTTGTGGTTTTCGGCACAGGCCTCCATCATGTAGTGCATCGACGAGAGGTAAGTATAGTAACGCAGGCCTACATCCTGGATGTCGAACACGATGATATCCAGCGGTTGAATATCTTGCGGTTTTGCTTTTTTGTGAGCTCCGTAGAGCGATACGACCCGAATACCGGTTTGGGCGTCGCGATAGCTGTCGACCTTTTCGCCGGCATCGGCCGTTCCCCGAAAACCATGTTCCGGGGCAAAGACCGTTTGGATATTTATGCCTAAAGACAGCAGCGTGTCGACCAAATGTGTCGATCCGATACATCCGGTGTGGTTGGTCAGTATGCCGACTTTTTTCCCTTGCAGTAAGGGAAGATATGTCTCGATACGTTCGGCACCGACAATGACCTTTTCCGAAGCACTCGGGAAGGTTTGGGCCGTTCCTGGGCCGGGAACGACCAGTAAAATCAGAGCCAGCAGACAGAAAATCATCCGTCTATTCCACCGTGACGGATTTGGCCAGGTTTCGGGGTTGATCCACATTTCGATTTTTGTTAATGGCGATGTAGTAAGCCAGCATTTGTAATGGAATCGATACAACCAGCGGCATCAGGCATTCGTCGACTTGAGGAATTTCGATGACATGGTCGGCCATGGCTGCCACTTCGTGATTGCCTTC
>JAHZDG010000013.1:0-29057 GCA_019422485.1 Alistipes sp.
ACACCTTCCGGGTCGTCGACCGCATCATCACCAATTTTCACCAACCGAAAAGCACTTTGCTGTTGTTGGTTTCGGCTTTTATCGGCGAAGCTTGGCGGGACGTATACGATTATGCGTTACGGAATGATTTTCGCTTCCTGAGTTACGGAGACAGTTCGCTGCTGATCCGATAGCCGTACAACCGTTCTCTTCTCCTGCCAACACCACCTGACCCTCCGGTATGCCCCGGTTATACTATAGAACCGGTTACGCTTGAGGGTTTTCTTTGTGCTGCGACTGTTCCGCTTCTACCTGAGCCCGAGACTTGCTCTTGATAACGATATACACCCCCAGAAAAACCAATATGGCGGCAAACCCTTTGGTAAATCCGAAGACATCCAGCCCCAACGCAACAGCCGCCAGGGAAGAAACAAACGGCTGCAGGTAGTTATACATACCGACCACGGTAGGACGCAGAAACTTTTGTCCGATCGGAATCAGCAGATAGGCCAAGAAGGTTGAACCGACCACCACATAAATAATCCCACCGTACACCTTGCCGCTCAAAACGGAGAAGTCGATTTGCGCCACATCCTGATAGCAGAACGGCACCGCACAGATCCCCGCATACAGGAACATCCATTTCATCAACGTCACCGGGGAATAGCGCGATATAAGCCCTTTGAACATACTCAGGTAGATCGCATAAGAGGTCGATCCCAACAGGCAGAGCAGATTTCCGGCCATACTGCTTTCTCCCCGGGTGATGGTCGTATTATTGAGAATCAGGATCACCGCGCCGGCCGCCCCGACCGCAACCCCCAGCACTTTGAGCCAGGTAATCGGTTCCTTCAGAAACATCGCGGCAAAAACCATGGTCAGGATAGGCACCATCGTCGCCACGATCGAGGCATCGATGGGCGAAGTCATCGAGAGTCCGATCAGAAATGAGGTCTGATTAAGCTGAATACTGAAAAACGAGGCCAGAAAGAGCAACAAGAGATCTTTGGGCGAAACACGTTCCCATTTCACGAACAGCGAGGCGATCCAAAACAGAATAGCCGCGCCGGCCATCCGAAACAGGTTCAATGCATAAGGCGAAACTTCCGGATCACTCAACACCATTTTAGCAATGGGCGCATTCAATCCGAAAATCAAATTAGCCCCCAACAAAGCCATATGGCCTCGCACGTTTTTATCGTCAGTAATCAACATCGCTCAATCGTCCTTAAATTTCGGAGCAAATGTAGGTATAATTTGAGATTAAACAAGAAACTCGTACTTTTGAGGAGGTTATAAAACGTTTTTCAGCCGGCATCCGCAAACTCAGCCCCAGGAAACGACTGTCCGCGAGACCTGATCTTGCGCTACCCTTTTCCTGCGGTCATTTGAATTTTATGTCTGCCGCACCTTCGACCAGTACAATCATGAACAACCTCACACCCAACAATTTTCTCCCCACCTCCCTCAAAGAAGTCCGTGCCCGCGGTTGGGACGAACTGGACGTCATTCTGTTTTCAGGAGACGCCTACATCGACCATCCCTCGTTCGGAGCGGCCGTGGTGGGACGTCTGCTGGAAGCCGAAGGTCTGAGGGTAGCCATCGTTCCCCAACCCAACTGGCGGGACGACTTGCGGGACTTCCGCAAATTGGGCAGACCTCGTCTGTTTTTCGGGGTGACGGCCGGCAATATGGACTCGATGGTCAACCATTACACCGCCAACAAACGACTGCGCAGCGACGACGCCTATACCCCCGGTGGCAAAGCCGGTTTCCGGCCCGATTACGCCACCATCACCTATACCCGTATTCTCAAGCGTTTGTTTCCCGATACCCCGGTCGTCATCGGCGGCATTGAAGCCTCCCTGCGACGACTGACCCATTACGACTATTGGCAAGACCGACTCATGCCATCCATTCTGATCGACAGCGGAGCCGATCTGCTTGCCTACGGCATGGGGGACAAAACCATCCCCGAAATTGCCCACACCCTCCGCAACGGGTTCAACGCAAAACTATTGAGGAAGCTCAAACAGGTCGCTTTTCTGGCCGACAGCCGTTATGTCGAACAGTTGGACAAAGAACACACACTCCATTTGCACAGCTATGAACGCTGTCTGAAAGACCCGAAAGCTTTCGGAGAAAATTTTGTCCACCTCGAGACCCAATCCAACCGTTTGGAGGCGGCCACTCTCGTCGAACCGACTGGCGATCGGTTCGTGGTTATTAATCCGCCTCATGAACCGCTGAGCGAAGCGGAAATCGACCACAGTTTCGATCTGCCGTATACCCGTATGCCTCACCCCCGCTATCGGGGCAAAGGCGATATTCCGGCCTGGGAGATGATCAAGTTCTCGGTCAATCTGCACCGCGGCTGTTTCGGGGGGTGCAGTTTCTGCACCATCTCCGCCCATCAGGGTAAATTCATCTCCAGTCGCAGCGAAAAATCGATCCTGGCCGAAGTGCGTCACATTACACAGATGCCCGGATTCAAAGGCTACCTATCCGACCTGGGAGGGCCTTCGGCGAACATGTACCGCATGGGCGGACGGGACAAAGAGCGTTGTCGCAAATGCAGCCGGCCTTCGTGTCTTTACCCCAAACTCTGCAAGAACCTCGACAACAATCACACGCCGTTGCTGGAACTCTATCATCAGGTAGAAAAGATTCCCGGCATCAAAAAGGCATTTATCGGCAGTGGGATCCGTTATGACCTTTTCGAAGAGGACGGCGACCGTTATCTGAGTGAAGTCATCCGCCGACACGTTTCGGGCCGACTTAAAGTAGCCCCTGAGCATACTGAAGACAACGTATTGAAATTGATGAGGAAACCATCCTTCAATCTTTTCAGGGATCTCAACGAACGGTTTAATCGCATTTGTCAACGCGAAGGATTACGCTACCAGTTGATTCCCTATTTTATCTCGAGCCATCCGGGCTGCACCGAAAACGACATGAAACACCTGGCGGCCGAAACCCGTCGTCTGCATTTCCGACTGGAACAAGTGCAGGATCTGACCCCAACCCCCATGACGCTTTCGTCGGTCATGTTCTATACCGGAGAAAATCCTTATACCGGAGAAAAGGTCTATGTCGCCCGTACTCAAGAAGAAAAGCGCCGTCAAAAGAGCTATTTCTTTACCTGGAAAAAATAAGCCGTTTTTCCTCAGATTACATCTGTAACATCGACCGTCCGCTATTTACCGGAGATTTTCTAAACCTTTCCTTGGCCAACAGGATCGACTTTTCTATTAAGGATGCGTCAGGGGCAGACGAATCACTTTTGTTCTCTTCCCCGAACATATCCTCCCCGCACCATCACAGAAAGTCCCCGGCAGCAGATTGATAAATTCAAAACAGTTTGCTACCTTTAACCTCCCATTTACAAAGATCAACTATGGCTAAACGCTACACTCCCAACGAGAAAAACACCGAAAGTGCAAACGCCCTGATGGAACAGAGCGCCTTAGTCCCTCCTCAGGCCGTCGAGTTGGAGGAAGCGGTTCTCGGGGCTCTGATGCTGGAAAAAGACGCCATCATCGAATTGCAGGGGCTCATCACCCCCGAAGCATTCTACAAAGAAGCCCACCAGATCATTTACAAAGCCATTCTCGACCTGTCGATGGAGCTCAAACCCACCGACTACCACATGGTGGTGGACAAACTCCGACAGATCAAAAAACTCAATGCCGTCGGCGGCGCTTCTTACTTGGCGGAACTGACTCAAAAAGTGGCCTCGGCCGCCAACGTTGAGTTCCACGCCAAGATCATCGCTCAGAAATACATTCAGCGTGAATTGATTCGCGTTACGACCGAAATCCACAAAATGGCCTACGACGAATCGCTGGACGTCACTGACCTGATCGACCGGGCCGAAGCCGAAATTTTCAAGGTGTCGGAAGGACATGTCAAACGAGACGTACAGAAATCCCGAGACATTCTTACCAAGACCCTGCAAATGATCGAAGAAGCCTCCAAACGAGAAGGCGGTTTCAGCGGGGTACCTTCCGGTTTCACCCACCTTGACCGACTCACCTTGGGGTGGCAGCCCTCGGACTTGATCATCATCGCCGCCCGACCCTCTATGGGGAAAACGGCATTCGTGCTGTCATTAGCCCGCAATGTCGCCGTCGACTACAACAAAGGGGTAGCATTCTTCTCTCTGGAAATGAGCGCCCAACAGCTGATGATGCGTTTGGTCGTCGCCGAATCGGAACTCGATTCACGCGATGTGCGCAACGGCCAGCTGACACCGGAACAATGGAAACACCTCGAAACTTCCATCAAACCGCTCTCCACGGCTCCGTTGTTCATCGACGACACCCCGGCCTTGTCGGTATTCGAATTCCGCTCAAAGGCCCGTCGGCTGAAAACCCAATATGACATCCAACTGATCATCATAGACTACCTGCAGCTGATGACCGCCGTGACCGATAGCCGAAACGGCAACCGTGAACAGGAAGTCGCCATGATTTCTCGATCGCTAAAAGCCGTTGCCAAAGAACTTGACATTCCGATCATTGCCCTATCTCAGCTGAACCGCTCCGTCGAGTCCCGTGGAGGCAGCAAACGACCGCAGCTTTCCGACCTGCGAGAATCGGGGGCCATCGAACAGGATGCCGACTTGGTGGCCTTCATCCACCGTCCCGAATACTACGGTCTGACGGTCGACGAAGACGGGACCCCGACCCAAGGGATGGCCGAAATCATTGTTGCCAAGCACCGTAACGGTGCCGTCGACACCATCAAATTGCGTTTCCGCAAGGAACAGGCCCGATTCACCGACTTCGACGACGACATGGGTGGTTATGGCGGCATCGACAGTGCCATGAATACCGAATTTGCCTCCTCATTGGGTGAAGCTCCCGGCGGTCCGGGCGCCCTGAACGATTTCGGAGGATATGGCGACTTCGGGATTCCGGCCGGGTCCAATACCGGCGGACCGGTCTCGTTGGGTGGAACCTTCGAAGCCGCTCCCGACGACGAGAATTCCCCATTCTAAACATCGTCTTCCCGACAGCTCTTTCGACGGTTCTTGTAGACTTTAAAACAACGATTTAAATAAGCGATGTTCGTCAAAAGCTTTTGCTGTGCATTATCCGGTATCCACGCCGTGACCGTTGCCGTAGAGGTAAATATTTCCTCCGGTATCGGCATGTTTTTGGTGGGTCTGCCGGACAATGCCGTGCGCGAAAGCCAGGAACGAATTCGGGCCGCCTTCGAAAACAGCCAGTACAAAATGAGTGGCCGTAAAGTGGTGGTCAACCTCTCCCCGGCCGACCTGCGCAAAGAGGGATCGGCTTACGACCTCTCGATCGCCATGGCGATTTTGGGAGCAAGCGGGCAACTCGAAGCCGAACGACTCGACCATTACATGATTTTGGGCGAGCTCTCCCTCGACGGAAGTGTGCTACCCATCAAAGGCGCCTTACCCGCCGCCCTCGAAGCCCATGAACAAGGATTCGACAGTCTGATCCTTCCCCAGGAAAACGCTCGAGAAGCCGCCGTCGTAGAAGGGATCCATGTCTATGGGGTCCGTTCTCTGCGCGAAGCCGTCGGCGTTCTGCAAGGCACCTCCGAAATTTCTCCCACACGGATCGATCTGAAAGAAGAGTTCGAGACCCGGCAAACCCAATTCGACTGCGATTTCAGTGAAGTCAAAGGACAGTTTCAAGCGAAACGGGCTTTGGAAATCGCCGCTGCCGGTGGACACAACGTATTGATGATCGGACCTCCAGGTTCTGGCAAAACGATGTTGGCCCGACGCATGCCCACGATCGTCCCTCCCATGACGTTGGCCGAAGCCCTCGAAACGACCAAAATACACTCTGTCGCCGGGAAACTGGGCAGTCAAACCGGACTGTTGACCACCCGTCCTTTTCGGGCACCGCATCATTTGGCTTCCCAGGTATCGCTGATCGGCGGAGGCAGCACCCCTCAACCCGGAGAAATTTCGCTGGCACATAACGGCATTCTTTTTCTGGACGAGTTGCCCGAATTCGGACGCAACCTACTGGAAACCTTGCGACAACCTATGGAGAACAAAAGCGTACTGGTCTCCCGGTCCCGTTACGCGGTCGAGTACCCGGCCAACTTCATGCTGATTGCCGCCATGAATCCCTGCCCCTGCGGCTATTACAACCACCCGACCAAAGCCTGCGTCTGTCCGCCCGGCGCGGTCTACAAATACCTCAACCGTATTTCCGGACCTCTGCTCGACCGTATCGACCTACAAATCGAGGTGACTCCCGTTTCGTTGGATGAGCTGCAAACCCAACAACCTCCGGAAAGCAGTGCCACGATTCGACGTCGGGTCATGGCGGCCCGGGAAATCCAGACCCAACGTCTGGCCGGCAGCGGCATCCATACCAACGCCATGATGTCCAGCCGACAGATGCAGAAATTCTGTGCATTGAATGCCTCCTCCACCCGACTGTTGCGGGAAGCCATGGAACGTTTGGACCTTTCGGCACGGGCCTACGACCGTATTTTAAAAGTAGCCCGTACGATTGCCGATCTGGCCGGCAGTCCGTCGATTGAACCCGGACATATTGCCGAAGCGATCCGCTATCGCAGCCTCGACCGCAGCAATTGGGGGGCCCATTAACTGACCCGACAAAACAACAGACTCTTGTTCACCGAACAAGGCTCTGCCATCCATATCCTTAAGATTCGCTCCATGAAACTGGCCGAACAACTCCGCATGATGCCTTTTCTGCGTGTTTTTGTCGTCTTGGCGACAGGCATTCTGGTGGCTCGTTTCATCACGGCACCCGATTGGATGGTTTTCCTCTCGGCCGGAGCCATTTACGGAGCCGCCTGGTACTTTCACCGTCGTCCCTGGGGCCAGGCCTATCTGTTGGCAGCGATCGGAATGACCGGTGTCGTTCTGAGTGTTCTGTCCGACATCCAAGAAAACATTCCTCGCGGCAAACGCCTCGCCTTGATCGTTCAGATCCAGGAAAGTCCCGTCACCCAAGGACGTTGGAGACGGACAACGGCTCATGTCGGCTATTTCCGGCCTGCATCGACAGCCGATTCACTCCCCGCCCGCTGGCAACCCTCCCGTGAAAAAATCCAACTTTACGTCGACACCCTCTATCAGATTCAAGCGGGCGAAACCCTCTCCTTATTCGGCTATCTCAATCCGATCGCCCCGGCATCCAGCTCTTATGGGCGACTGATGCGCAGTCGAGACCTTTCGGCCCGTTGTTACCTCACCCCCGGGAACTTCATTGCTCAAGCGCCCGCAACTTCACCCACCCTATCCCAACGTGCAGCCACGCTGCAACACTGGGCCGTCGAACGCCTCTCCCGTCTCTCATTGAACGATACGGACCGCAATCTGCTCATCACCCTCGTGGCAGGAGAACGCCGAGGGTTGGATCGAACATTACGGGATGCCTATGCCCGAACCGGCGTTTCACACATTCTGTCCGTATCCGGTCTGCACATGGGCTTCATTTTGATTCTGGTCAACCTTCTGACCGCCTGGATCGTCATGTTCCGACGGGGCCATCTCATCCGAAACGGGCTGGTCATTATCGCACTATGGGTCTATGCGGCCATGGCGGGCCTGTCGCCTCCGGTCATTCGGGCCGCTCTGATGATGACTTTGGCTCAGCTGGCATTCGGTTTCTCCATTCGGGGAGATCGTTACAACCTCCTTTTAGGGGCTGCCACCCTGATGCTGTCCATTCATCCGCACTATTTGTTTGACATCAGTTTTCAGCTCTCTTTTCTGGCCGTTCTCTCAATTCTATTCCTCTACCCCAGGCTCTATCGTCGTCGATTGAGTCGCATTCGTTGGTTGGACACTCTTTGGAGCAGCCTTTTATTGGGAGTCGCCGCCCAAATCGGCACCCTGCCTTTGGTTGCCTACTCTTTCGGAAACCTTCCCCTGATTGCCGTATGGATCAATCCTCCGGTCGTCCTCTGTTCTTTTTTGGTCGTCAGTGCAGGGTTTCTATGGTTGATTCTTCCGCTGGGCTGGCTCGCCCCCATTCTCAGCCGAATCATCGCCACGGCACTACACCTTCAAAACACAGTGATCGAACAGGCCAGTCAATGGTCTTTAGCGGCTATGGACGATCTTCATCCATCTGGCTGGCTCATTGTTTGCATTTACTTTTTGCTCATTTTGCTTGCCATCGCCTGGAAATTGCGGGAACAATCCCGACAACTCCACCTCAAAGAATAGTCCCCGGCTTGGCTTTTCGGAAAAAATCCCGGATATTTGTCCTATGACATCAAGCGACTTGGCCATATTGCTCGACGAGAAAGTCTGCCGGGAAATCGAACGTTTCATCGATTCTGATCCGACTCGGGTAGCGCTATCGGCCACCTTGCACGGACCTCAAATCGCCACTCAGGTCAAATACCTGCAACGTGCTCGCACCAAGTTACCATCCTATTACCAAGCACGTTGCATCCTTCCACCTCTATCTTTCGAACAGGCCAGCAGCGAAGAAACAGCTGCCCTCAAAACATTCGAAGGCGATCTATGTATCGATCTGACCTGCGGTTTAGGTGTCGACGCCTTCTACCTGAGTCGTCGTTTCAAGCGAGTACTCGCCCTGGAAAGAGACCCGGTGCTCGCCGAAATTGCCCGCATTAACTTTCACCGCTTGGGGGCGACCAATATCGAGGTACACAACCTCGCTGCGGAAGATTTCCTGCAGGACCCGAAGCCGTATCTCGCCGAATCTTCAAACGTCGATCTGATCTATGTCGATCCTGCACGGCGGGGCAACCGGGGCGAAAAGCTATTCCGATTGGAGAGCTGCTCGCCCAACGTGATCCAGCTGTTACCTCGCATGCAGGCCCTCACCCATCGGATCGTCATCAAAGCCTCTCCATTGTTTGACGTCGAAGAGGCTTTTCGTTTGTTCGGTCCGACCTCAACCGTTGAAATCGTCTCGCTGCATGACGAGTGCAAAGAGGTGCTTCTGATGCCGGCCGATGATGCCGCACGTTCCGGCCACGGATGGCTCCGAACTACCGCAGCGGGCAAAGGCTCGTTGAACTTCCGCCGGGAAATCGTCGATACCGGCGGCAAAGCTTGCTATTCGTTGATCAAACCTACCAAACAAGAGCGTTCAAAAGAGTCTTCCGCCCCGCCACAAGCCCAGTTGCAAGAGAGGCTGGAACCGATAACGCCAGGAATCGCCCTTACGGGGCATTCATCAGATCCTGCAGACAACGCCCCACTGGCCATCCGCCAGGACGAAATGCTAAACACTTTACCCAAATACCTGCTAATTCCGGATGTATCGCTTTACCATGCCCATCTGATCGAATCCTATGCACAAGCATTGGGTGTCGCCTACACTTCACCGACGGGTTATTGTTTTGCCCATCAACTACCCTCCGATTTTTTGGGCAAAGCGTATCCGATCCGGGATATTTTCCCCTATCAACCCAAAAAGTTAAAATCCTGGTTCAAGACCGAAGGAATCTCCCGCTGCAATCTGCTCAAAAAGGATTTTCCCTGGACATCCGCTCAAATTGCATCGGCTCTAGGTATTCGCGAAGGAGGCACCCACTACGCCGCCTTCACCCGCCTCGGCAAAGAACATTACGCCATCATACTCGATCATGACTAAACGCCCCACTATCCTACAATCGCTGATTCCGATCTTCACGCTCATCCTGCTGATCAGCCTCAACGTCATTCTGTTGGGAGACGACACCCTCTCCGGCGCCAACCAGCTCTCTTTGTTATGCGCCAGTGCCGTAGCCATCGGAATCGCCATCTACAACCGGGTTCCCTGGAGCCAGATTCTCCAAGGCATTCTCCACACCCTCAACACCTCCATGTCCGCTCTGCTGATTCTGTTGATGATCGGGGTATTGGCCGGCACATGGATGCTCAGCGGCATTATCCCGGGCATGATCTATTACGGGCTCTACATTCTTAAACCCGACTATTTTCTGCCGGCCGCAGCCCTTATCTCCGCCATCATTTCCGTGGCGACGGGAAGTTCATGGTCGACGGTCGCTACCGTGGGGGTTGCTTTACTGGGTATCGGGCAAGCCCTGGGATTCAACGACGCATTGGTGGCCGGAGCCATCATTTCCGGCGCCTACTTCGGGGACAAAGTCTCTCCCCTGAGCGACACGACCAATCTAGCCTCGGCCATCGCCCAGACCGAACTTTTCACCCACATCCGCTACATGATGTTCACAACCGTCCCGACCATGCTCATCACACTGACCCTCTTCACGATCTTCTCGCTCAGTGCGACATCCGGCTCGTCGGCTCCCGACTCGGTTCACGAAGTACAACAAGCCATCGGCAACTTTTATCACATCAATCTGTGGCTGTTTCTGGTTCCGATCGCCGTCGTGGTCATGATCGTCAAAAAGATGCCGGCCATTCCCGCCCTGTTCATCGGGGGACTCCTCGGAGGTGTCATGGCCCTGATTTTCCAACCCGATGTGATCGCCTCGCTCAGCGGAGAAGAACAACTGAGTGCCGGAGGAGCCTACCGGGTCCTGACCAAAGCCATGTATGGCACGACCGCCCTGCAAACCGGCAACGCCACGCTCGATTCACTGTTCACCGCACACGGCATGGCCGGCATGTTGAACACCATCTGGCTGATCATCACGGCCATGATTTTCGGAGGGGTTCTTGAGGCCGGACACTTTCTCGAACGCATAACCCAGGCTCTGATCAAACGGGTTCACTCCGACGGCGGTCTGGTCACCACAACCGCAGCCACCTGCATTCTGTTTAACACCACGGCTTCCGACCAGTATATCTCGATCGTGGTTCCCGGCAAGATGTTCGCCGGAGCCTATCGTCGAAACGGCATGGCTCCCGAAGTCCTCAGCCGCACCCTGGAAGACAGCGGGACGGCCACCTCGGTACTGATCCCCTGGAACACCTGCGGAGCCACACAAGCCGGGGTCTTGGGCGTTGCAACCTTTTCTTACCTGCCCTACGCCTTTTTCTGCTACCTGAGTCCCCTGATGTCGATTCTGTTCGCCTGGCTGAACCTCAAAATTCGCCGCATTCCGCCGGAACCTGCCACCCCGGAGTGTGAATAACCGAACAATTTGTTATCTTTGTAGATAGCCTAAAGCCCGGAGCATGATCAAAAAAGTTCTCCAATATATCTTTTACGACATCTGGTTCAAAAAGGAGTACGAATACCGTTCTACCAAAGTCCGGTGGTTCGTCCGCCAATTGAAAGTGCTTCTGTTCACGGCCCAAGGCATCGGTGAGCACAGCATTCTGTTGCGTTCGGCCGCCCTGACGTTTTACACCCTGATGTCCATCGTTCCGATGGCGGCATTGGTTTTCGGCATCGCCAAAGGATTCGGCCTCGAAGCCCGATTCAACACCTACCTGTATACCGAATTTCCGCAATACTCCATCGTCATCGACCAGGTGATCGACTTTGCCGACAATCTGCTGGAACGCACCAAAGGGGGAATTCTGGCTTCGGTCGGTTTGCTCACCTTGTTCTGGACGATCATCAAGGTTTTCGGCAACGTCGAAGACTCGTTCAACAAAATCTGGGAAGTCCGCAAATCACGCAGCTTGACCCGGAAATTCAGCGATTACCTCTCGGTGGTGATCGTCACCCCGATTCTCTGGGTACTCTCCGGGACCATCAGCTTCCAACTGCAGAACCACCTGTTGCACATCACCTCCGGCTGGTTCGTCGAATTCCTTTTCGGGCTTATCTCGATGGTCATTCTGTGGCTGATGTTCACCTTTCTCTACCGGGTCATGCCCAATACGAAAGTTAAATTCCGCAGCGCTTTTCTGGCCGGGATTATCGCCGGAACTTTCTTCCAGCTATTCCAGATCATCTATGTCAACATCCAATCGGGATTGAGCAACTACAACGCCATCTACGGGAGTTTTGCCGCCCTGCCGCTGTTGATGATCTGGCTGCAGATCAGCTGGCAAATCGTCCTGTTCGGAGCTGAGCTATCGTTCGCCTACCAGAATATCGACAAGTTCGAATACGAAAAACAGGCCGAAGAGATGAGCTATGACTACCGCAAAAAAGCCATGTTGGTCGTCATGCAGCAGATTGTCCGCCATTTCGTCCACAACGAAGGGGCCGTCTCCTCGGAAATGATTGCCCATGACGTCAATTTACCGTTACGTATCGTCCGGGATGTGATCGACGATCTGCTCAAAGCCGGTTTAGTTGTGGCCACCGCCACACAGGATGAAAAAATCAACTATTATGTTCCTGCCCGGGATGTGCATACACTGAAAATCCACGAGGTCATACAAAAAGTAGAAACCTGGGGACGCGATCCGTTGGAAATCGAACAATGTCCGGAATACCATACCATCGACCGTATTTTGCAACAAATGGGTGATTCGATCGAACACTCTACCTACAATATCCGTCTGATGGACATTCAGAAAGAGGAAACCCAAGCTTCGACCTCCCCCTCTTCCCAATCAGGAAAGGAGGTAAACGCATGAAACGCATCGTGCTGATCGGCAGCGGCAATGTCGCCGAAGCTTTGGTCTCAGCCCTTTCCGGACTTACCGACAAGGGATACTCTCTCGTTCAGTTATTTGGACGCAATCCCGAACGAGTCCATACCCTAGCTGATCGTGCAGCCTGTCCTTGGAGCACCAATCCACAAGAACTGGCTGAGGCCGATCTCTATCTTCTGAGTGTCAGTGATCGGGCCATTGGAGCACTTTCGGACAGCCTCACTTTTCCCACAGAGGCTGTTGTCGCCCATACGGCCGGCAGTGTATCGTTCGAGGATCTCTCCCCGAAAATTCACCATCGGGGCATTTTTTATCCTTTGCAGACTTTTACCTCGGGCCGAACCATCGACCTGCATCAGGTTCCCTTTTTTGTCTGCGGCGAAGACGCTGTGACGGTTCAGGTTTTGACCGAACTGGCCCACACGATCGTCCCCAAGGTTTATCCAAGCCATCCGGAGCAGTTGCGTCAGATTCATTTGGCGGCCGTGTTTGCCTGCAATTTCAGCAACCACCTGTATACCATTGCCCAGCATCTGCTCGCGCAGAAAAATATTCCGGCCGAGGTATTGCGCCCGCTGATCGCCGAGACTACCGCTAAAGCCATGGATGCCGAACAGGCCGCCGACGTTCAAACCGGTCCGGCCCGACGCGGCGATCTTTCCACCCAGGAACGCCATCTGAAGATGTTGGCGGACCATCCAGCCTGGCAACAAATCTATCAACACATAAGCAACGATATATGGGAAACTTCAAAGAAGACATAGCTCGCATTCGGGCTATCGTACTGGATGTAGACGGTGTCCTGACCGACGGAGGCATTCAGATCACCCCGGAAGGTGATTTCATCCGCCGCTACAACTCCAAAGACGGATTTGTCCTCTCATATGCCCTCAAAAAAGGCTACCAGGTAGCCATCATCACGGGAGGACGGGGCAACACCCTCAAGGTTCGTTTCGACATGCTGGGGATCAAACATGTTTATCTGAACTGCATGGCCAAACTGGAAGCGCTGCACGATCTGATGGACAAACTCGGCCTCGCTCCCGAAGAAATTCTCTATATGGGCGATGACATTCCCGACATCAATCCCATGATGCATGTCGGCATGCCGGTTTGCCCGGCCGATGCGGCTCCCGAAGTGATCAACATCTCTCGCTATGTTTCTCAGTTCAAAGGCGGCGAAGGGTGTGTACGTGACGTGATCGAACAGGTTCTTCGGGCCCGTGGCGACTGGTATGTTCTCGGCGAAAAGATCGAAAACGTCGCTTCCCGTTAAAACTCGGTCCTGCTTCATGCATATATTCTAAAACGGTCCATAAAAACATATGGACCGTTTTTAGTGATATGAATCGTAGTAGACCGCCCTATCTCCTTTCCAAGCGACCAAGGGAAAACCGCCAATCCGTCCCGCTCGCTACACAAGTAACAATGCCTGTTTACCGGCCGGACAACAAGCGATCCGCCAATAACGGCATTCCTTCAGCAGCCCGCATTCGGATATGTTCCAGCGGATTGCGGATTCCGGTCGTATCGGGTTGATTAGGGTCGACCAGATATACCGGAATATCCGGACGCACATACCTCACCAACGAAGCGGCCGGATAAACAGCCAGCGAAGTTCCCACAATAATCAAAATATCCGCCGTAGCCGCAATTTTGGCCGCCTGATCGAACATCGGCACACTCTCGCCGAAAAAGACCACAAACGGACGCAGCAACGATCCATCCGGCGCCTTAGCCTGCGGATCCTGGCGCCACCCCTCCAGCGGAACGATCAGATTTTCATCGATACTGCTGCGCAATTTACGGATCTTTCCGTGCAAATGGGTAATCCGACTACTGCCGGCCCGTTCATGCAAGTCATCGATATTTTGAGTAATGACCTCCACATCGTAGGCCTCTTCCAATCGCCGAATCGCCCGATGAGCCGCATTAGGAGAGGTTTCCATCACCTCCTTGCGACGCGTATTGTAAAAGTCGATCACCAGATTCCGATTTTTCATCAGGGCTTCCGGCGTACAAACATCTTCGATACGATACTTATCCCACAAACCATCCGAATCACGGAAGGTCGAAATTCCACTATCGGCACTCACTCCTGCACCGGTAAAAACAACGATTTTCTGTCGGTTTTCCATAGCTTCGATTTTTCTACAAAATAAACGATTTTTTGCCTTTCTTATCCCCCAGCCCCCAAAAACAAAGGCTTCTCATGCGAGAAGCCCTTGCCCTTTTGAAGACCAATTGTTTTGCTTAGAAACGATAACCTGCCGTAATGGTAAACACTCCGTTACGGCTCGTACCAGCGTCTTTATAATCCAATATATTCGTTACTCCAATACCATAGCGAGCATCAAGAATCAGTCCCATCGGGAATTCATAAGAAACCCCTACCGGAATCGTCAGATCAACCGATTTCAGGCCATCTGTACCCGACTCTTTCTCTCCGAAAAGCCGACCCGATGAGCCTAACAGGAAACCGGGTTGCAAACCGGCTTTCACCGCCAGATTACCCCAAACATTGAAGTTAGCCAAAATAGGGATATTCAGATAACTCAATGTCATTTTGTTATCCTTATTATAGCGGCATCCTTGTGCCGAATAGAGCAGATCGGCAGACAAGAAGAATGTATCCGTGAAACGATAGTCTGCAAATACCCCACCGGTGAACCCGATCATCGATCCCACACCCGATTCGGCATTAGACACACCAGCCACATTGATCCCGGCTTTCACCCCCCAGCCGAAGCCCTGAGCCGAAGCTACGGAGGTCAATGCAACCAGACTTACAACAAGTAATGCAATTTTTTTCATAACCTCAGAATATTTGTTAATAGATAAGTTAGATATTTTCCTATTTACAGGCATTTATACCAAACTCTTACAATTTTGATTCCAATTCGTTGTTTGTAAAACGGCATTTTCTCAAAAAAGTTACATTTTCCATCAAACTTTTCCTTTGAGAATCATGCCCCCTTTACCACCCCATTCTCATCCTCAACGCTATATAAAACTATAAAAAATCACCTTTTGCGCACACCTCAAATACAGGAAAACACCTAATGGGGCAATTTTTCGGGCCTTTTGAACATCACCTGATGTTCCGCCTCAAACTACGGTTTCACAAAACGCAACGACACCCAACCGTCACGTCGACGTTCCTCACTCGGTTCCAGTCCCAACGATGTTGCACGCGCCACAATCGCCGGTATATCCTGCTCCAAAATACCACTGACCAGCAAAACACCATGAGCATTCAAGCTCTGTGCATATGCTTCCATATCCCGCAACAGAATATTCCGATTGATGTTGGCCAGCACGAAATCATACTGTTTCCCCGCCAACAGAGTCGCATCTCCCAAATAGGGCGTAATCTGATCGGATACCCCATTCGTTGCGATATTTTCCCGGCAATTTTCGTAGGCCCAGGAGTCGATATCAATGGCATCCACATGCGAAGCACCCCGTTTGACCGCCAGAATAGCCAACACCCCGGTCCCGGATCCCATATCCAAGCCCTGGCCCCTCAACGGCATATCCAACATCTGGCTTACCATCAAACAAGTGGTGGCATGATGCCCGGTTCCGAAAGACATTTTCGGCATAATTTCTATCTCATATTCGAATCCGGGCTGTGATTCATGGAAAGGCGCCCGAATCAAACAGCGACCTTCTATGACAATCGGCTCGAAATGCGATTCCCAAACGGCATTCCAATTCGTATCGGGCATCATTTCCACCGTGAACGGCTGTCCAATCTCTTTCAAAAACGATTCGATTTCCGGCTTTTCTTCGGCATATGCACGAGCCGGCATATAAGCTTTGAGACAACCCTCTTCTTCGCGAAACGAATCAAACGACCAATCGCTCAACTGGGCCGTCAAAATTTCCGACTGTTCACCCGCCTTGACCGGTAGGGACATTTCAACATATTGCATGAGTAACGAATTTATAGTTCAAACAAATTTAGTAATTTTGAGCTATGAGTTGGGACAGCGAGTTAAAAAATTACCTCTATTACATCAAACTGGAGAAAAAGCTCTCCGACAACACCGTCGAGGCCTATCTGCGGGACCTGCGCCAAATGGCCGAATATCTGCTGAATGAATTTTCGGTCCGCAAACCGGAGAAGGTTTCGGCCGAACACATCGAAGCCTTTCTGGCACATCTTTACGACCAGGGAGCTGAAAAAAGCACACAAGCCCGCGTCTTGAGCGGCATCAAGAGTTTTTTCAACTACCTGTTGATCAATGACCGGATCGAAACACTGCCCACCGAATTCATCGACGCTCCGAAAATCGGCCGCAAACTGCCCGATGTGCTCAGCGTCGAGGAGATCGGCCGCATTTTGGACGCCATCGACCTGAGCCAGCGATTCGGACACCGCAACAAGGCCATGATCGAAACCCTGTACAGTTGCGGACTGCGCGTCAGCGAACTGATCACCCTACGTATCAGCGACCTGTTTTTTCAGGACGGTTTCATCCGGGTGATCGGCAAAGGCGACAAACAACGTCTGGTACCGATCAGCCACTCGGCCATTCACCTCATCCAACTCTACCTGGAACAACGCAACCATCTTCCGGTCAATGAAAAATACGCCGACATCCTGTTTCTGAACAATCAGGGCAAGGGACTCACCCGCGTAATGATCTTTCACATTGTCCGAGAGCTGGCCGCCAAAGCGGGGATCGATAAAAAAATCAGCCCGCACACCTTCCGCCACTCATTCGCTACACATCTGCTCGAAGGGGGTGCCAGCATCCGACAGGTACAGGAAATGCTGGGACACGAATCGATTCTGACCACGGAAATCTATACCCATCTGGATCGGGAGACCCTCCGCGAAAACCTCGAACAACACCATCCGCTCGCCGAAAAATAAAGAGGACCGTTTATAACTTTTAACGCGGCCCCATCCGTAAGCCTACATAAAATAAGCCCACATAAAAAAGGCCCGACCCTCACAGGTCGAGCCTTTACTATATATCAAAAGCCGAATTATTTAACCGGCGTCGTTGCTTTGATATAGTGATGGTGTTCCCCGAAACGTTCGAAAGCGGCACGATCGAGTTCTTCCTGATGATCGGGGTGAGCAATGCTGATAATCAGACGAGCCCGTTCCTGGAAGGTTTTCCCGTAGAGATCCACTGCACCGTATTCGGTTACCAGCCAGTGAATGTGGGCACGGGTAGTAACCACCCCGGCACCCGAAGTCAATACCGGAGCGATTTTGCTGATCCCCTTATTGGTTACGGACGGCATGGCCAAAATGGCTTTCCCGCCTTTGGAGCACGATGCCCCATAAACGAAGTCTACCTGACCGCCGAAGCCCGAATAGAATTTGGTACCCAGCGAGTCGGCACATACCTGACCGGTCAGATCCACCTGCAGAGCCGAGTTGATCGCCGTTACTTTGGGGTTCTTGGCAATGATATAGGGGTCGTTGGTATAGCCGACATCCATCATGGCTACGCCCGGGTTGTTGTCGATAAAATCATATACTTTCTGAGAACCCATCAGGAAGGTCGATACCATTTTCCCTTTGTCGATGGCTTTGTTACGACCGTTGATCACCCCTTTTTCTACCAGCGGCAATACCCCGTCGGCAAACATTTCGGTGTGGATACCCAGGTCTTTGTGGTTGCCCAGCTGAGCCAATACGGCATTCGGAATGGCACCGATACCCATCTGCAAGCAGGCTCCGTCTTCGATCAGGGCGGCGCAGTTGTTCCCGATCTTCGTTTCGATTTCCGAAGGCACGCTGAAGTGAGCTTCCTGCAGCGGGCAATCTTCCTGTACGAAAATATCGATGTCATCCAACGGAATGAATGCATCCCCGAACGAACGCGGCACATATTTATTGATGACAGCGATCACATAATCGGCGCATTCTACGGCAGCCAAAGTAGCGTCTACCGAAGTACCCAACGAAACATAGCCGTGCTGGTCAGGCAGCGACACCTGAATCATCGCCACATTACAAGGCAGCACGCCGCTCCGATAGAGCCGCTGGGTTTCGCTCAGGAAGATGGGAATATAGTCTGCATACCCAGCCTGAGTTTCCTTGCGCACATTGCTTCCGACAAAGAACGAATCCAGTTGGAAGATGCCTTCGAATTCGGGATCGGCATAGGGGGCCGGCCCTTCGGTGTGCAGGTGGTGGATGTGAACATCTTTGAGTTCTTTGTTCCGACCACGATCGCACATGGCTTTAATCAAACACTGGGGGGCACTGGCCACACTGCTCAAGTGGACATGATCGCCCGACTTGATAACTTTGACCGCCTCGGCGGGCGATACGAATTTGATTTGTTTCATGGTTAGTATCTTGATTTTACAAAAGATCCGTTACTGGAAAACGCAAATTTAATCATTTTTCCGGCAGAAATAAGGTCAAACCGGAAATATTCTCTTATTTTGCATCGTTACCCTTTCGAAATTTCATCTATGCCAACCCCAACCGGATCCCGCATTCGTCATTTTTTCCAAAGCTTAACGTTACCTCAAATCATATGGGCAGGATGTATCCTGACACTTTTGTATGCCGCATTCAGTCGGGGAGCCTACCATTCGGACGAACATTACCAAATTCTGGAGTATGCCCACATGAAATTGTTCGGCACTCCGACACCCGATCAATTACCCTGGGAATATGGTTTCATGATGCGTCCGGGCCTGCAACCTTTCATGGCCTATGGACTGGGGTGGCTGCTCTTACAGCTGCATCTATACTCTCCCGTGCTGTTGGTTTTTCTATTGCAACTGTTCAGCGGAGCCTTATCGGTCGTAACTGTCTTATTCCTCTTCCGAACGATCAGGTCAGAATTAGGGGGAGAGAGCGGCCAAAAGTGGTTCCTGATCCTCTGTTTCTTCCTTTGGTTTATGGCATTTCTGCATGTCCATTTCAATGCAGAAATGCTCTCCGGAAACCTTCTGGTTCTACTTATCGCTTTCTATCTGAACAGCCAACGAGCCGTCACCTCTCAGATCTTCCGATGGGGATGGGCCTTAGGGATCGTGGCCGGACTACTGTTTGTCGTCCGCTTTCAGATGGGCTTCGCGCTGTTAGGTTTCGGGATATGGTTATTGACGTTTGACCGACGATGGAAACTCATCGTCGGCATGATCCCCGGATTCATCCTCATGCTGGGCCTGGGCCTGTTATGTGATCGCTGGTTATATGGCCAATGGACCCTCAGTCCGATCAACTATTTGCGCGAAAACATTCTGAACCATCATATGGCCTCTTTCGGGGTCGAACCCTGGTATTATTACCTGGAAGCCATTCTGGGCCAAGGGGGAGCTTTGTTCGGATTGATCGTTTTGGCGGCCACACTCTATTTCCTCTTCACTCGACCCCGCCACGTCCTCACCTGGACCTTCATTCCGTTTTTGTTCATCCACCTCATTGTCGGTCACAAAGAGCTGCGGTTTTTATTTCCGCTTCTCTTTTTCGCCCCTTATATGCTGGTGGTTTGGTTTCAGCATCTACCCAAGTCCTTATGGCAAAAGAAAGGAATCCATCTATTAGGATACCTATTAGGCTTCGCCAACATATTGCTGATCGTTTACGCCCTCTGTTTTCCCGACCCGAACATGCGTTTTTATGACGACATGCGAGCCTATTGTCGAAACCATTCACAGGTACTGCTGCTCAGTTTAAAAAACGAACGGACCTATTACCAAATCCCGGAAAACATCATCGGTCCCCGCGAAGTGGTGAATGTATTCTACACCCCCGACAATCTGCACCGGGCCTCTTTCGACAGTCTGGCACAACTGGAAACAGCCGCTCGCGACGCCCGCAACCAAGGCCAGGAGAACATCCTCATCCTAAGCGAAAACGCCCATTTGACCGACAGTCTCTCTTTAGCCATCGAGAAAATTCCATGGAATCCTTTTCCGCAATGGGTGACCCGTTATTTCAACTTCAACGACTGGACTTCGCGCAGCATCAAAAAAGCCAACCTCTACCGAGTCATTGCTCGCGAAGAGGAGGCTCACCCTACGCTTTAAGCAATACTCGCCCTACTTTCAATTTGGCAATTTCGCCAAGCTGAAATGTAAAAAAAATATCGCAACAAATTTCTTTTGTTATAATTTTTAACTACCTTGGAAAAGCTAAACTGAACCGCTTTCCTTATGACACCTACCCTAAGAACCGAGCTCGATGACGTGGTCATCCGTTTTTCGGGCGATTCGGGCGACGGCATGCAAATGACCGGCACCCTTTTCAGCGACAGTTCGGCCCTGCAGGGCAACGACATCGCCACCTTCCCGGACTATCCGGCCGAAATTCGTGCACCGCAAGGCACCGTGGCCGGGGTATCCGGTTTGCAAGTCCATTTGCCCAGTCATGCGGTCAATAAGCCCGGCGACCTGTGCGATGTATTGGTATCCATGAACCCGGCATCACTAAAAGCCAACCCCCGCTGGCTGAAAGGGCATGCCACAATTATCTGCGACGGCGACTCCTTTCACGAAAAAAACCTTCAACGAGCCGGCTTCAAAACCGACGATCCGATCACCGAACTCGGCCTGAACGATCATCCGGTCTTTTTCCCGCCCATTTCTTCCATGACGCGGGACGCCGTAGCCGAACTGAACCTCGACCTGAAAGCCGCACTGAAGTGCAAAAACATCTTTGTCTTAGGACTGTGTTACTATCTGTTCGACCGGAGTCTCGACCACACGATCGACTTTCTGAACCGCAAATTCGCCAAAAAACCGGAGATCGCCCAAGCCAATATCCTGGCGCTCAAAGGAGGATTTAATTACGGGGCAAACACCCATGCCTTTGCCGACACCTACACCGTCAAACCCGCTCCAAGCGAACCGGGTCTCTATCGCAGCATCAACGGCAACCAGGCGATTGCCTGGGGATTTCTGGCCGCTTCCGAGAAGAGCGGGCGCCCTCTTTTCTGCGGTTCCTACCCCATCACGCCGGCCACGGCCATTCTGGAAGAGTTAGCCAAACGCAAAGACCTCGGAGCCAAAACCCTGCAAGCCGAAGACGAAATCGCCGGCATCTGCACAGCCATCGGAGCCTCGTTTGCCGGTCATTTTGCCGTCACGACCACTTCGGGTCCGGGACTTTCGCTCAAATCCGAAGCCATCGGGCTGGCCGTCATGACCGAATTACCGCTGGTCGTGGTAGACGTTCAACGCGGAGGCCCCTCCACCGGGCTCCCCACCAAAACCGAACAGAGCGATTTGGGACAGGCCCTATGGGGACGCAACGGCGAATGCCCGCTGGTCGTAATGGCAGCCAGCACTCCTTCGGACTGTTTTCACTACGCTTTCTGGAGCGGCAAAATCGCCATGGAGCACATGACCCCCGTACTATTGCTTTCGGACGGCTTCATCGCCAACGGTTCGGAACCCTGGCGCATCCCCTCCATGAGTGACTATCCGGCTATTCATCCGCCCATTGTCGAGCAAGCTCCCGAAGGCGGATTCATGCCCTATGCCCGGGATGCTGAACGATTGGCCCGTCAATGGGCCCTACCCGGCACCAAAGGTCTGGAACACCGCATCGGCGGATTGGAAAAAGATTTTCTGAAAGGATCGGTTTCCTATGATCCCGACAATCATCAACGTATGGTTCAAATGCGGGCGGCCAAAGTGGCCCGTGTGCAAGAGTATCTGCCACCGCAAACCGTCATCGGAGAACCGGAAGGAGATCTGTTGGTGGTCGGCTGGGGAGGCACCTACGGACATCTGCTGTCGGCCGTTCGGGCCTTGCAGGCCGAAGGTGAGCGAATTTCACTCTGCCACATCCATTTCATCCATCCACTACCCAAGGGAATCCCCGAAATTTTCAGCCGATTCCGTCGGATTATGGTTTGCGAGCTAAACTCCGGCCAAATGGCCGACTATCTGCGCACGGTCTATCCCGGTTTCGAATACCTGCAATACAACAAGGTCCAGGGACTTCCCTTTACCGTCAGCGAACTGCAAGAAGCCTTTCGTCAGCAACTAAAAGCCTAAATGTCATGAATGAATCTTCGCCCTACAAATATCTACCCGCTGATTTCCGCAGCGATCAAGAGGTCAAATGGTGTCCCGGTTGCGGGGACCACGCCATTCTCAATTCGGTTCTCAAAGCCCTGCCCGAAGTGGCCGAAGAACTCCACTACCGACACGAGCGTTTTACTTTTGTATCCGGGATCGGCTGTTCGTCCCGCTTCCCCTATTATGTCAACACCTATGGATTTCATGGTATCCATGGTCGGGCCACAGCCATCGCCACAGGCGTCAAGGTGGCCAATCCCAAGCTGTCGGTCTGGCAAATCTCCGGAGACGGAGACGCTCTGGCCATCGGAGGCAATCACTTCATCCACGCCATCCGGCGCAATATCGACATCAACATTCTACTGTTCAACAACGAAATCTACGGCCTGACCAAAGGACAATACTCCCCCACCTCCAAACTGGGGAAAATCACCAAAACCTCTCCGTACGGTACGATCGAACATCCATTCAATCCCGGGGAAGTCGTTTTGGGGGCACGGGGGACTTTCTTTGCCCGAAGCATCGACGTCGAACTGGCCCTGACCCAACAGTGTCTGGTTGCAGCCGCCAAACACGACGGCACTTCGGTGGTCGAAATTCTGCAGAACTGCGTCATATTCAACGACAAGACCTTCGGTGATTTCGCCCTCTCAAAAGAGCTGCGCGAAGAGCGCACCATCACCCTGCGCCATGGTGAACGGATGATTTTCGGGCGCAACCGAGACAAAGGGCTGGTGCAGATCGGCATGAAACTGATGGTTGTCACCCTTGGCGAAGGCGGAGTAACCGAAGAGGACATTCTGATTCACAATGCCCACGAACCCAATCCTGGTATCCACATGATGCTGGCCAACATGAGCTATCCCAACTACCCGGTGGCACTGGGGGTGATTCGCGACGTTCCCGACCACACCTATGACGACAGTCTGTGGGATCAAGTCGAAGCGGTTCGGGCGCATGGCACCTACCACAACGTCGACGAACTACTGCACAGCGGTGACACTTGGGAAGTCAAATAAGCCCCAGAATTTCCCGCAATCGAATCATTTTATTCCTCTTCACTTAAGAATAAAAAGAGACGGCTCCTTACGAGAGCCGTCTCTTTTATCAGTATTCTCCCGGCAGATTCCGGGAAGGAAATTTATTTTTTGAATTCGGCGAAGAAATCGTTGCCTTTGTCGTCCACCAACAGGAAAGCCGGGAAGTTTTCCACATAAATCTTGCGGACAGCCTCCATCCCCAGTTCCGGGAAGTCGACCACCTCCACCGACTTGATGCTGTTCTTGGCCAGAATCGCAGCCGGTCCCCCGATCGAGCCGAGATAGAACCCGCCGTGTTTCTTGCAGGCATCGGTCACCGCCTGTGAACGGTTCCCTTTAGCGATCATCACCATCGAGCCACCTTGACTCTGGAATTCGTCTACATAGGGGTCCATACGACCGGCCGTCGTCGGGCCGAAGCTCCCCGAAGCCATACCTTGCGGCGTCTTGGCCGGACCTGCATAATAGATCGGGTGTTTTTTGAAGTATTCGGGCATCGGTTTCCCTTCATCGAGCATCGCTTTGATGCGGGCATGCGCAATATCACGGGCTACGATCATCGTCCCTTTGACATTGAAACGAGTCTTCACCGGATATTTCGACAAAATTTCACGCACCTTGTCCATACCCAGATCCAAATCCAACTCTACAGCCGGTTTCATATCGGGAGGCGTCGTGGGCAGGAATTGAGCCGGATTCTTTTCCAACTCTTCCAGAAAAATTCCTTCTTCGGTAATTTTACCTTTCACGTTACGGTCGGCGCTGCAGCTTACCCCAATACCCACCGGGCAAGAGGCTGCGTGACGAGGCAGACGAATCACCCGTACGTCATGTACCAGGTATTTACCGCCAAACTGGGCACCTACGCCGCTCTCCTGGCAAATTTTCAGAATCTTTTCTTCCCATTCCAGATCCCGGAAAGCCTGACCGCCTTCGTTACCGTGGGTGGGCAGGTGATCCAGATAACCGGCCGAGGCTTTCTTAACGGTCGTCAGACAGGCTTCAGCCGAAGTACCCCCGATAACCACAGCCAGGTGATAAGGAGGACAAGCCGCCGTCCCCAGATCCATGATTTTGGATTTGATGAAAGCCGTCAGCGTTTTTTCGTTCAGCAGCGATTTGGTCTGCTGATAGAGGAAGGTCTTATTGCCCGATCCACCCCCTTTGGTGATGAACAGGAAGTGATATTCATTCCCCTGCGTAGCATACAGGTCGATCTGAGCCGGCAGGTTCGTGGCGCTGTTCTTTTCGTCGAACATCGTAAAGGGAACCACCTGCGAATAACGCAAATTGCGATCGCGGTAGGTTTCATACACCCCTTTGGAAAGGGCTTCCGCATCGTTGCTTCCGGTATAGACGTCTTCGCCCTTTTTACCGATCACGATGGCCGTCCCGGTATCCTGACAAGTCGGCAATTCACCTTCTGCTGCCACCGTCTGGTTGAGCAACATGGTATAAGCCACGAATTTGTCGTTGTCGGTCGCTTCCGGATCGGAAAGAATGTTTTGCAGCTTCTGCAGGTGAGCGCTGCGCAGGTAAAACGACACGTCGGCAAATGCCTCACGAGAAAGCAGTTCCAGACCTTTGGGGTCGATCTGCAGAATCTTGCGGCCACCGCATTCCACTACTTTGACATAGTCTTTGGTCAACAGACGATAGCGGGTGGTATCGGCTGAGAGCGGGAAAGGCTCCTGATACTTAAATTCGCTCATATCTTCGATTTGGTAAGGTTGATTTCAGAGATACAAAGGTACATATTTACGCCGTTTTTCCTACATTTGTCCTCAATAAAATCAACCCTCCGCAGGCTATGCTCGGAACTTTGGTCAATACGGGTGCCATCATGGCCGGCAGTCTGGCCGGCATTTTCATTCAGTCTCGTTTGTCGGAGAAAATGACCTCCATTATTTTCCAGGGGGTCGGTCTGATGACCCTGACCATCGGCATCTCCATGGCCATTCAATCCCAAAATTTACTGGCCGCCGTCATCAGTGTCGTGTTGGGCGCCATTTTGGGACAGTGGATCGACATCGACCTCCATCTTCGGAATCTGACCGAGCGCTGGCAGCAGCGTCATACGTCGTCAGACAACGAACCTTCGACCAACGACACCGCCTTGTCCGAATCGGCCTCACGCTCTTCCCGATTTACCGAAGGCTTTGTCACCGCCTCCATGCTTTTCTGCACCGGATCGATGGCTATTCTGGGCGCCATCGAAGACGGAAGCGGTGAGACGCCGCGACTGTTACTGACCAAATCCATCATGGACGCCGTCGCATCGATCGCTTTGGGAGCCTCATTCGGCATGGCTGTATTTTTCTCGGCCTTTCCGGTACTGATCTACCAAGGCCTGCTCACCCTGCTGGCCTCCGTACTCACCCGCTACCTGAGCGACGGAATGATGGCCGACCTGACTTCCGTCGGAGGCATTTTATTGATGGGACTCGGAATCAACATTCTGGAGATCAAATCAATCAACGTCACCAACATGTTGCCGGCCCTGCTCATCGTCGTTATTTTATCGTATTTTTGGTAACCACCCGTCACCGCAAACCGCATTAAACCGCTGCTACATGCAAAAAATTGGGTTATGGCTCTGTCTACTACCGCTCTTGCTGAGCGGCTGCCAATACAGCAAACGCATTCCGAAAACCACCATCCTGAGCGGAGAGGTGATCCACCGTACCTCCCGAACCCCTTCGGCCGTCCGCATATGGTTTACCGATCCGGTCTTCGAAAAGACACAGGTATGCATGCTCGATTCCGCCGGTAGATTCGAAGCCCGTGCCGACATACTGATCGCCCAGAACCACCTGTTGCAATATGGAGACGAATTCATTCAGTTCTACGCCGTCCCCGGGGATTCGATCCACATCACCATCGACGCCGCCCGCTTCAACCGTCATCATAACGGGATCACCTTCTCGGGCGATCATCAAGCCTTCAACCAGGCTTTTGACCGGTGTGTCCAGCACATGGATTCCCTGATACACCCTTTGGACGCCCAAGCGCTCAACGTTCCGATCGACACACTGTGCGTTCATTTGAAACAGGACATCCAACGCCTCAAAGACTCTTTACACAGCTATGCAGAGGCTCAATCACTGCCCAAAGAGTTGGTCCGGCACATGGAAATCGACCTCACGTATCGGGTCGCCGAACTGTATGACGCCTACAAGCAAGGGGACTCGACCCTCACGGCACGCCAGGAGCGTTATCAGATGTATCGAAGCGCACCCTTCGAACCCGACAACGCCAAACTGTTCGAAAGCATCTACTACCCGATTTACCTGACCCATTACAGCCAGGCCCTGATCGAAGCCAACCTTCCGGAATCCGTTTTACAAGGGCCCCGAATCGACTACCTGACCGCAGCCGCCAAACTGATCGCCGCCCAAGAAGAGGCAACTCTCTGCCGCGACCACATGCTCTTTCACCTGATCTGGAGCCAACGGAATGAACCCGGACTGGAAAGCGTCTTACCCAACCTGACCTTTTCGTTCACCAATGCTTATATCGCCGATTACCTCTCGGCTCAGATTCGACAGGTGCGCAACTTCGGATCCAATCCGCCGGAATGCATTCCGCTGCAAAGCCTGACCTACCTCGACCGTTCCCGTCGTCCTCAGAAACTGGCCAATGAAGACTTCTTCGACCATCTGAGGGCTGCTTATCCCGGCAAAGTCATCTACATCAATCTGTATGCCGCTACTGACGACTCCTGCCGCAGGGAGTTGCTGCAAAGCGGGCCGCTGCACCGACCTTACATCGGCAAAGAGGTGGTATTCGTCAATCTCTGTGTGGACTCCGAATATCATGACTGGCAACCGACCGTACGACGTCTGGGGATTGAAGGCGAAAATTATTTCGTCGACATGGCCGAAAGCGAAGCGGTACGGCGCATCTATCACACCACAGAGACACCGGCTTTTCTGTTGATGGACCCGCAAGGCCAGGTCATCGCGGACCAAGTTGCACCTCCATCCCAGCGGGAAAAGGCAATCCGGCAAATCGACGCATGTTTGCAAGCCTCACCTGCCGAACCGGATCCGGCCAAATAACTTCAAGACAAATCGGCCATCCTCCTATCCGATTCAAGGCTATCCCCCTGTTTCAAGTGCGGGAAAGTGGCCGACATATAGCCAACCCTACCCCATTGGCACCAACCCTCAGATATGGATCCGAGAATTTCTGAACGAATAAACAAAATCCTCGAGAACATCCGACTGCCTCACGAGATGTTCTCTAACAAGAAGAACAACAAAGTTTTGTTTTTTTTCAAAAGATCCTTATCTTTGTGGCTCATTTCATAAACCTTTTTATTAAAAACAACTGATTATGAATCGTTACGAAACCGTTTTCATTGCCACTCCGGTACTTTCGGACGTTCAGCTGCAGGAAGCTGTCGGCAAATTCCGCGGTGTTATCACCGAAAACGGCGGTCAGATCATCAGCGAAGAGGATTGGGGTCTGCGCAAGCTGGCCTACCCTATTCAGAAAAAGACCACCGGCTTCTATTTTCTCATCGAATTCGAAGGCGAAGGTGACCTGGTTGAAAAACTGGAAACCCAATATCGCCGCGACGAACGCGTCATTCGCTTTTTGACCTTCAAGATGGACAAATATGCGATCGAATACGCTGAAAAACGCAGAAACAAAAACAACACCGCAAAAGCAGAATAAGCCATGGCACAGAATCAATCCGAAATCAGATATTTGAATCCTCCTACCGTAGAGGTCAAAAAGAAAAAATACTGCCGTTTCAAAAAAGCCGGCATTAAATATGTAGATTACAAAGATCCCGAATTCCTGAAGAAATTCTTGAACGAACAGGGTAAAATTCTGCCCCGCCGTTTGACCGGGACCTCGCAGAAATTCCAGAAGAAAGTGGCTACGGCTGTTAAACGCGCCCGTCACCTGGCCATTCTGCCGTTCGTAACCGATATGTTCAAATAATAAAACCGGAGGAAGAAACCATGCAAGTAATTCTGATCAAAGACGTAGAGAACCTGGGCTATGCCAACGACATCGTAGAGGTTCGCCCCGGTTACGCCAATAACTACCTGATTCCGCAGGGTTACGCCAAAAGCGCAACCGCTTCTGCCCGCAAAATCTTGGCCGAAAACCTGAAACAACGCGCTCACAAAGAAGCCAAAATTCTGGCCGATGCTGAAGCTCTGGCTGCACAGTTGAACGTAGTCACGCTGTCGATCGCTGCTAAAGCCGAAGAAGGCCGTATTTTCGGTTCGGTAACCTCAGCCAACATTGCTGAAGCTCTCGCAGAAAAAGGTTATACGGTTGACCGCAAAATCATCGTATTGGATCCGGTGAAAACCATCGGTCAGTATGAAGCTACGGTTAAACTGCACCGCAATGTGAAAGCTACCGTTAAATTCGAAGTTGTAGCCGAAGAATAGTTCTATTCTTCTACACATAAAAAGCTTCTCCTTTTCAGGAGAAGCTTTTTTATTCCATTATAGGGAGACTACTGTCCTGTCCTGTCCTGTCCTGTCCTGTCCTGTCCTGTCCTGTCCTGTCCTGTC
>JAHZDG010000013.1:29157-60461 GCA_019422485.1 Alistipes sp.
CTGTCCTGTCCTGTCCTGTCCTGTCCTGTCCTGTCCTGTCCTGTCCTGTCCTGTCCTGTCTACCCCTCTTTCCATATAATAAAGAAGATTAATACAGCCTATATCTCGCCTTATTTCCACCATATACAACAAAGGCGTTCCACCACCTTATCTTTATAAAAAAAGCTTTATTCAAGCGTACATTCTACTTTTCTATCCCTCTTGAAGTACTCCATCAAAAAACAAAAGAACCCGCTTTTTAGCGGGTTCTTTTTAAGGTTTTTCTCGTCTCAGGATTAAATACCCAGATCCTGTTTGACCAACGGTAAAATATCGACTACCGTAGCTGCATCCTGGTAAATAACGCTACCACTTGATACATCGAAGACGAAAGTAAGGCCTTGTGCTTTCCCTACCTTTTTGATCGATTCCTGAGCCTTGTTGAGCACCGGAGTCATCAAATCCTGCTGCATCTTCTGATAGTCCTGCTGAGCCATTTGCTGGAACTCCTGCATACGACGCTGATAATCTTCCAATTCTTTTTCTTTGAGCTGACGCATCGCTACCGTCAGGGAATCTTGCTTTTTCTGATAATCCAGATATTTGGTATTGAGTTCCACCTGCATAGCTTCCATCTGACTACCCAACTCTTCTTCAAACTTCTGCAATTTAGAGATAGCCGAATCACGGTCAGGCATAGCCATCAGCAGTTCCTGGACATTGATCGTACCGAACTTCTGAGCGGAAGCGGCATTCCCACACATCACCAAAACGGCGGCAACCAAGAAAAGTTTCACAAAAATTTTCATAAAAATAGACATTAAGTGTTTATTGATTAAGCAAGGTAATAATTTCTTCCGTCTTATTCAAGGCCGGAGAGTAATAAAGTAACGTTTGATTGTTCACAATATCCACCACCATGGTATAGCCATTGGCTTCGGCATATTTGTTGATCGCCCCAAACACACGTTCCTGAATCGGTTTGATCAGTTCCAGACGTTTCTTCATCAATTCTCCTTCCGGACCGAATTTCTCTTTCTGATAATCGGTCACTTTGCGTTCCATGCTAATGATTTCTTCTTCCCGTTCAGCCCGACGCGTATCAGACAAATAGGCTTTTTGAGCCTGATAGTTGTTGTAAGTCTGTTCAATGGTTGCATAAGCGTCATCGATATTCTTCTGATATGCTGCGGTCAGATCCTCCAGTTGTTGGATCGCCGTATTATAGTCCGCCTGGGATTTGAAAATCGTCTCCGAATTCACAAACATATAGCTCTGAGCATACAAACCGCTTACTGCACATAACATCAAAGCTACCAACAAAATTTGCTTTTTCATAGTCATACAGGTTATAGGTTAGAACTGCTGGCCGATCATGAAGTGAATCTGTCCCCCGTGAGGACCGGTCTGACCCACTTCGTTGTCGAAACCATACCCCCAGTCAAAGCCGAGCAAACCGACAAACGGCAGGTAAATACGAACACCTACCCCCAAAGCTCGTTTTACACGGAAGGGGTCAAAATCTTTCCAGGTAGCGAAGGCGTTCCCAGCTTCGGCAAACACCAATCCATAAATTGTCGAGGTCGGCTGCAACAAGAAGGGATAACGCAATTCGACCGTATACTTGTTATAAGCTCGTGCATAGTTCCCGACCCCATTATTATTATAAGAATAAGGTGTCAACGAACCATTACTGTAACCACGCATAGCGATCACATCGACCCCATAGACATCGTATCCGGACATACCGTCCCCCCCGACATCAAACCCTTCGAAAGGCGAGGGTTTATTCTTATCGTAAGCACCGAGATATCCCATCTGCGCCCGAGCCATCATCACCAATTTACGGTCACGACTCAACGGCACATACCATTCGCCATTCAATTTCCATTTGTGGAATTCGATCCAGCGATAACGCTGCAGATCGGTCAAGTCTGTCCGAGAGTAATCGATATCGTCGAACAACGAATACGGCGGCGTCAAGGACAAACTGATCGAGAAATCAGAACCACTACGCGGATAGATAGGCTGGTCCACCGTGTTTCGTCCGAAGACGGTAGTCAACGTAATGATATTTGATGTCCCGTTGCTCACCAGGAAACTGTCCCAATCTTTCAAGTTGTAGGCCTGGTATGAGATTTCGTTATAGATCGTAAAGAAGCGGTCCGGCCAATTCAGTCGACGACCGATCCCTACACTGGCCCCGATCGTACGGAAGTGTTTAGTACCAGCCTGGAAAATATTGTAGGCATTGGTCTGGTCGGAATAGTACAATCCCAAGGTAAACGAGTTCGGTTTTTTACCGCCCAACCAAGGTTCCACGAAATTCATCGAGATCGCCTTGTAATAGGTACCGTTCGATTGTCCACGGATAGAGAGCTGTTGGTTTTGTCCCGAAGGATAAGGCGTCCACCGATCCCCTTTAAAAAGGTTGCGCACCGAGAAGTTATTCAAGCGAACCCCGATAGATCCTACGAACATTCCGCTCCCCCAACCACCGGAAATTTCGAACTGGTCACTGGCCTGTTCTTCCAAGGGGAAGGATATATCCACCAACTCACTGGTCACGGGCATGATGCCAGGCTGTAACGCTTCGGGGTTGAAGTGCTGCATCTGACTCAGCTGACGCAAAGTCTGCATCAACAACGAACGGTCATACAGTTCTCCGGGACGTACATACAATTCCCGACGAATTACTTTTTCGTCCACCCGAAAGTTTCCGGAAATATTCACTTCATTGATACGTGCCTGCTTCCCTTCATAGATTTTGATTTCCAGGTCCACCGAGTCAGGGGCCACCACCACTTCCGTGGGTTCAATTGATGAAAAGATATACCCGTTATTCTGATATTCCGAAGAGACCGAAAAACCTTCGGGATCCATTTCTTTCCCGATACCCAACTGTTTATGAAGGGACTTACGATCGTAATGGGCCCCTTTCGTCACACCCAGAATTCGATTCAGGTACTCGGTCGAATATACCGTATTCCCTAACCAAGAGACATTCCGGTAATAGAATTTATTTCCTTCTTCGAGTTTAATGTGAATCCCGATGCGTTTGTCGTTGATCGTATAGATCGAATCACTGACAAGCTCCGCATTCCGATACCCTTGAGCGTTATAATAGTCGATCAGGTTTTCCTTATCTTCTGCGTAATCCTTGTCTTTAAGTCTGGTACTGCGGAAAACATTGAAGCTTTTCTGATGGGTTTTCTTCATGGTCTTACGCAACTTGCGATCCGAGAAAACCTTATTCCCTTCAAATTCAATTTTTCCAATACGTACCCGCGAATTACGATTAACCACAAAGGTCACATTCACGGCATTTTTGATGGTGGTATCGTTTTCCTGACGTACATCCACCGTCACATTACGGAAACCTTTTTCCGTATAGAACTTGCGAATCAGATCGGTCGAATTCTTCAATACATAATCCGACAAATCGCCTCCGCGTTTCAAATCCAGTTTTTCTTCCAGATCGCTCAATTCCCCTTTCCGAACCCCCTCATATTTCCATTGATACACACGAGGACGTTCCTGGAGGAAAATTTCCAGATTCACGCTGTCTCCGACCGGTTCGGCCACAATCTTCACATCGGAATAATAGTGCTGATCCCACATTTTCCGAATGGCTGACGAAATGTAGTCACTCGGGATCATCACGGTATCCCCCTTCTGAAGGCCCGAAGTCGAAGCGATAATTTCCGGATCGAGATATTTGATGCCGTTTACACGAATCTTGTTGACGATGTACTGTTTAGGCGTCTCAAAATCGACCATCGGAGCATTAGGATCCAGCCGGGTAGTATCGGCCTCAGGGGGTGGCGTAGATTGGACATCCGTTTGAGCCGAAGCTCCTATTCCCATCCCGATGAAAACGAAGGTGATAACTGCCCTCAATCTCTTTCTCATGCTGCCGTTCGTTCTATTTCGTTAATAATCCATACCGGCGCTGGCGATTCTGGAAATCCTTCACAGCCAGATCAAAAGCCTGTTCATCAAAATCAGGCCAGAATATGTCGGTAAAATACAATTCACTATAAGAAAGCTGCCAAAGCAAAAAATTACTCAACCGATGTTCCCCGCTGGTACGGATCAACAGATCGGGATCCGGCACCCCGGCGGTCGTCAGGTGAGCAGAAATTTTGTCGGCGGTAATCTCTTCCGGTGACAGAATCCCGTCTTTGACCTCTTGTGCCATCCGGCGTACCATTTCGGTGATTTCCCACCGTGAGCTATAATTGACTGCGATCTGCAAAGTCAGTTTCGTATCGCCGGCCGTCATCTCTTCACTCCGACGAATGGCCTCCTGCACCCGGGCAGAAAGACCTGACAAATTACCGATAAAACGCATCCGCACACCGGCCTGTTGCAAAGCGGGAGCTTCTCCCATACTGCTTTCACAAAGCAACTCCATCAAGGCAGTAACCTCCTCGGTCGGACGGCCCCAGTTTTCCGTAGAAAATGCATAGATCGTCAGGTATTCGATACCCCACCGGGTAGCGGCCTTAACGACCCTGCGAACGCTTTCCACTCCGTGGATATGACCATAGGCACGCTCCATTCCGCGTTGTTCAGCCCAGCGGCCATTACCATCCATGATAATTGCGACGTGACGAGGAATACGTTCGGAATTAATTGAATTCATGTTTATTTATTCGGGTTCGGGATTCAACGTGCAAATATAACATTATTATACACAAAATAGTTCATTTTTGCACAGTTCAGGTTGTTTTTAACGGTTTATCGGGTCACATCGCGATTATCCATTCCCCACATCATTTTATTTCTTAACGTTTCATAAAACGATATATTTTCCAAATGCACCAAAAAAACCGCTTTTTTTGCGCAAGAGACACTAAAAAAGGCTCCGTCCTCGGCTGAATAATTTTGATTATCAAGGGATACATAAAAATGTTCTTCCCGACTATGCACTTTTAGGGTAATCACACACTGGTCGGGAATCACCACCGGACGCATCGTCAGGTTATGGGGCGCTATAGGGGAGACGATCAGGCAATGACACTGCGGAGCCACAATCGGGCCTCCGACACTCAGCGAATAGGCAGTCGATCCGGAAGGGGTCGATACCAGCATCCCATCTCCATGGCAAGTCGCAATCAACTCCCCGTCGACAAACACCTCGGTCATGATCATGCTGGCACCCTGCCGCTGGATAGTCAATTCATTAAAGGCATAGGGATAGTCCGGTTCATTGCTAAAATCGCCCTCCACCTGCAACAGCGAACGCTCCTCCAGGGTATAACGACCGCTTTTGATCTCGGCAAAAGCCCGTTCCATATCCTGACGATTGATATTGGCCAAAAAGCCCAGACGACCCGAATTGATCCCGATGATCGGCAGCGTACGGTCATTGAGCAAACGCACGGCTTCCAAAAACGTACCGTCTCCGCCATAGGAGACCATCACCGCCGTATCCGCACTGATTTCCGACGCCTTGTCATAACGCTGTTCCGCCGAAAAGCGCAACGGCAACAGAGTCTCCACCTGACAAGCGAAAGCCTCGTTCAGTTGAAAGGACAATCCGCTCTCGGACAAAGCCGCGAACAAACGATTCAACTCTTCGGGAGGGGTATTGGGTCGGGGACGACTATAGAGCGCTATCTGCATAGTTTCGTCAAAAAATCATTACCTTTACCCCGCAAAAATAACGAAAATTATGACAAAGCTGAGCGTAAATATCAATAAGATTGCCACCTTGCGGAATTCCCGCGGAGGTGACATTCCCAATGTCGTGAAAGCCGCTTTGGCCGCTGAACGTTTCGGGGCACAAGGGATCACCGTCCACCCGCGTCCCGACGAACGACACATTCGCTATCAGGACGTACGTGACCTGAAAAAAGTTATCTCCACCGAGCTCAATGTCGAGGGAAATCCCACAGACAGTTTTGTCGCTTTGGTACTGGAAGTGGTTCCGGCTCAGGTAACGCTGGTACCCGATGCCCACGACGCCATCACCTCGAATGCCGGTTGGGATACACGTACCCACCAACGTTTCCTGAGCGACGTGATCGCCCGCTTCAAAGAAAAAGGAATCCGTACGTCGATTTTCCTGGATCCCAATCCCGAATTGGTTCCGTATGCCGCTCAGACAGGAGCCGACCGCATCGAACTGTATACCGAATCGTACGCCACCGGCTATGCGGCCGATCCCGAAAAAGCTATCGCACCTTTCAAAGTGACAGCTGCGGAAGCGGCCAAATACGGTCTCGGCCTCAATGCCGGCCATGACCTCAGCTTGGATAACCTGAAATATTTTGCACAGGAGATTCCCAACCTGCTGGAAGTATCCATCGGGCATGCACTGATTTCAGATGCCATTTATTTAGGGTTCGAGAACACGATTCAGCTCTACCTGAGACAGCTCAAGTTCTAATGAAGATACGCCTCTTATTTCATTCTGAACGAGCAGGGTTTAAAAGGTTTTGATTCGTTACGCTTCCCCTGTTATTTCAGACATTCATAAAAGGCCTCTCCCGAAGAAAAATCGAGCTTGTCCCTGCATGGATCGAGTCATTTCGTGTTGCCGGTGACTTTTACACCATGCAACAGCAAGCCCTCTACCCTGCAGGCAGCTTAAATCGGCTGAACCTCACCCCGTCCTCTTCGACGAAAGGAGGTTCAACCCTTTCAAGAGATCAAACTGTTTATAAACTTTGACCGTTTTGAACACCCAGACCCCCCGTTACCCCGACGCCCTCGCCGATCCCGTTTTTCGACAGATCGGCCGAATCGCCGATCAAAAAGGAGTACAAGCCTACGCCATCGGAGGCTACGTCCGCGACTATTTTTTACACCGACCGGTGACCGACATCGACGTGGTGGTGGTCGGCAGCGGCATCGAGGTGGCCAAAGCCCTGGGGCGGGAGCTGAAGACCCACGTATCGGTTTTCAAAAATTTCGGCACCGCTATGCTGCACTGCGGAGCCTGGGAGGTCGAATTCGTCGGAGCTCGCAAAGAGTCCTATCGCGCCGACTCACGCAAACCGATCGTCGAAGACGGCACCCTGGAAGACGATCAGCTGCGCCGCGACTTCACGATCAACGCCATGGCCTTCTCGCTCAATGAAGAGACCTTCGGGGAGCTGCTCGACCCGTTCAACGGCATGGAAGACCTCGAACACTGCATCATTCGCACCCCTTGCGACGGAGACACCACCTTCTCGGATGATCCGCTGCGCATGATTCGCGCCATACGGTTCGCCTCCCAATTGGGATTCGACATCGAAGACGAAACTTTCGAAGCCATCCGACGGAATGCGGCCCGCATCGAGATCGTCTCCATGGAACGCATCATGACCGAGCTCAACAAGATCATGCTCTCCCCCGCCCCCTCTCTGGGTTTCTACCTATTGGAAAACAGCGGACTGTTGCCGTTGTTCTTCCCGGAATTGAGCGCACTCAAGGGGGTAGAAAAGATCGGCAACCGAGCCCATAAAGACAATTTCGACCACACGCTCAAAGTATTGGATAACGTCGCCCGCAAAAGCGACGACCTGTGGTTACGGTGGGCGGCCCTGCTGCATGACATCGGAAAACCTCGCACCAAGGCCTACGATCCCCGCATCGGATGGACGTTCCACGGCCACGAAGTCGTCGGATCGAAAATGGTTCCGGCACTCTTCCGACGGCTGAAGCTACCCATGAACGAGCACATGAAATACGTGCAGAAACTGGTCTTTCTGCATTTGCGTCCCATCGTGCTGTCGGAAGACGAAGTCACCGATTCGGCGGTACGTCGGTTGCTGTTCGAAGCCGGAGACGACATCGACGATCTGATGAGCCTGTGCGAGGCCGACATCACCTCCGCCAATGACGCCAAGGTCAAACGGTTTCTGGCTAACTTCGAGCTGGTGCGCCGCAAACTGCACGAAATCGAAGAAAAAGACCGCATCCGCAACTTCCAACCCCCGATTGGCGGCGAACTGATCATGCAGACCTACGGACTCAAACCGTGCCGGGAGGTGGGACTCATCAAAGACGCTATCAAGGAGGCGATTCTCGAAGGGGAGATCGCCAATGACTTCGACCAGGCTTATGCTCTGATGGAGAAACTGGCCGCCGGATACGGCCTGACCAAGGTTTCGCTCTGATCTCCATCGGAACAAAACACAAGAGGGATGCTCCTTACGGAACATCCCTCTTTCATGTTATCAAACCGAGTGTTTATTTACGCTTTCCGATCAAACGGTTCTGCCCCAGATTAACCCGGAACAGCACTTTCTGCTGCCATCCCCATTTGGCTCCGTCATAATGATGTACCGAAGCCACACGCAGACTCATCCGGTTGTTGGCAATCGGTTGCCAATAGATTTCCAAGCGATCATAGAAATTATCGGTCCGGTAGAACGGTTCCCCCCAATAGAGCCCGGGACCATAATCCAGTCCGGCTTCGGGAGCGTCCCAGTAAGGCATCAGGTTATCCCCTACATAGATCGTATTATCGATCCCGAAATTCCACTTCTGCACCCGAAGCTGAGCCTGGAAACCGCCCGGAGTCACATAATCGCCCACATACTTACGGTCGTTCTGGAAGGCCTGCAACCAACCGAGCTGCAGACTCAACTGCTGCATTCCGGTCTTTTCCCGCAGATCGACCCCGACAAACGGATAGATCAATACATTATCCACGACCCCGTCCGTATCGAAATTCCCGGCATGGTGATACATACTCAGGTTATAACCGGCATACAGGAACTTGTAATTGATCCGCCCGGCAGAAAACAGCAAGAACTTTTCACGCGTCACCGCGCCGAACTTACTGTTCCAGTCGGCACCGAATTCGACATACCCTTTCTTACCGGCATACTGCAACAACAGCCCCGTCAGATTGGGATCGAAATACTTCACCGAATCGCTGAAGAAGGCCGGCGAATACTCTCCGATCATTTTATAACGAGGAACCACCCCGGCATAGGCCCGGAATTTAGGCGAGTGATATTGATAATAGGCAAAAATTTCATTGTCGGTTTCGAATGGTTTGGCCCCGAAATCGGCCAACAAACTGATCCCGCCCATGATGGAGTGAGCACCCCACCGTACGCCGATTTCCGGAGAAACCCGGGTTCCGAAAATGGTCTGCGGCCAGTTGATCGAACTTTTATATTCCCGATTATCGAAGAAGAAATCAAACCACAGTCCCCAAACCACTTCAGGTGAAAAATGCCGGGGATTTTCTCCATTGGCCGGCTGCTGGGTAAAAGCCGGAGCCAACGATTTTTGCGGTCGCGACGCCTTGGCCGCACGATGCCGTTTCTTTCCCGAAGCCGGAGTCCAACCCTGCGCATTGGCTACGGCCCCCCTCTCAAAATAAGAAATCTGGGAGCTGTCCCCCCAACGACCCGTGTCCGTACCTTTCATTTCGTCCCGGAGTTCCGTCGGGATCTCTGCCTGAAGAGTATCTTGGGCAAAAAGGGTCGAAACGCTCAACGTCCCCACTAAACCCAACAACAAGTACACTTTTTTCATATACATTTTCTAATTATTGGACACGCTTCCGGATCTTTACCTTCGGCGATTTAGACAAAGGTACAGATTATTTCCCAGATGAAGCCGGTTCGTCGACAAACAAGCAAGAATCCTCGACTTTCAGTACTTTTTCGCCCTTCTCCAGCGGGCACATCCGGAAGAAAATCCGGATTTCAGAAGGCAAATTCAAAAAATAGATTATCTTTGTTAAACGACGTTTTCTATTCGTACGAATATTTTAGAATCATGCTCTCTGAAAATCTCATCAAACTATATGAAGCCAGCTTCCGCGACAACCGCGAGCTGCCTGCCCTGACCGACTATTTCAAAAAGGAAAACTTCTCCTATTTTGAAATGGCCAAAGAGATCGCCAAACTCCACCTGCTTTTTGACAAAGCAGGTATCAAACCAGGCGACCGCATCGCATTGATCGGCCGCAACAACCCCCGCTGGTGTATCCTCTTCATCGCCACCATCACTTATGGGGCCGTGATCGTACCGATTCTCCAAGACTTCAACGCCAACGACATTCATCATATCATCAACCATTCGGGATCGGAACTGCTCTTTGCCGGCGACATTTACTGGGATGCCATCGAATGCGACCAGATCAAACGAGTGAAAGCCGCTTTTTCACTGACCGATTACCGATGTCTGTATGAACGTCAGGGACATACTTTAAGCGAATATCAACGCGACATTCACCAGCACTATCGGGATCGATACCCCAACGGTTTCACCATCGAGCATATCCAATACCCGGAACTGGACAACGATACGGTGGCCGTACTCAATTACACCTCCGGAACGACCGGTTTCAGCAAAGGGGTCATGCTCACGATCAACAACCTGACCGGTAATGTACTGTTCGGAGCCAAAAACAAATTGCACACCCGATCCAGCCGAATCCTTTCTTTTTTACCGCTGGCTCATGCATTCGGATGTGCTTTCGACTTTCTGCTTCCATTGGCCGTAGGGGCTCAGGTCACTTTATTGGGACGCATTCCCTCCCCCAAGGTCATTCTGGAAGCCATGGCAGAAGTGCGCCCGACCCGCATCTGTACAGTACCACTGATCATCGAAAAAATCTACCGCAAGCAGATCAGACCCATGCTCGAACAGGCCGCCGCACAAATGGGTGTCAGCATCTGGAATTTACCGCCTGCCGTTCTTTCGCAAGTCGAAGCCAAACTGACGGCGGCTTTCGGGGGTATGTTTGCAGAAGTGATCATCGGAGGGGCTCCGTTGAACAGCGAAGTCGAGGCTTTCCTGCGCCTCATCAAATTCCGGTTTACGGTTGGATACGGATTGACCGAATGCGCTCCGCTGGTCAGCTACACCGGATGTGAAGATTTTGTTCCCACCTCCTGCGGGCGTATCCTTCCGGAACTGATGTCTGCCAAGATCGACTCTCCCGATCCGGAAAATATCCCGGGTGAGTTGCTGGTCAAAGGGGAACACGTCATGAAGGGCTACTATAAAAACGCCAAAGCGACCCGAGAGGTGCTCGACGCCGACGGATGGCTCCATACCGGCGATGTAGGCACCCTCAGCAAAGACAACACCCTCTTTTTAAGGGGACGTTGCAAGAGCATGCTGTTAGGCTCGAACGGACAGAACATCTACCCGGAAGAGATTGAAAGCAAGCTCAACAACATGCCCTGCGTCATGGAATCCCTGGTGGTCATGCGCGAAGGCAAACTGGTTGCGCTGGTCTATCCCGACTATGAACAGGCGGATGCCGACGGCATCGCTCAGACCGACCTCCAACGCGTCATGGACGACAACCTCACCGCCCTGAACGCCACGCTGGCACCCTATGAACGGGTTTCTTCCATCGTTCTCTACCTCAACGAATTCGAGAAAACCCCCAAACGAAGTATCAAACGGTACCTTTACAACGTATAAGCACCCCGTAATTTTCCAACAACGGCCTGTCTCGAAAATGAGGCAGGCCGTTGTTTTCCTCTGTCATATTTCCCAAAACTTTCATTCCGGGTCGTTTTGCGCTTTCGCACACCACCCGGACCTTCCCGAAATACACAGAATCTTTCCCTCTGGCATCCAGAACCCGGCGGTTTTCACCGATCATCGGATCGGCCACGGGCGGGGACGATAGAGCTGATCCCGCAACATCGGTCGGAATCCAGCCTCCCGAATGGTCTGCTGCATACCATCGGCATCCATCCGATAATGGGCACCGGCTGATGAAACGACATTCTCTTCGATCATGATCGACCCCAAGTCATTGGCTCCGCCATGCAGCGCCAATTGTGCCGTTTCCCGTCCCACGGTCAACCAGGAGGCCTGAATGTTCCGGATATTATTCAACACGATCCGACTCATGGCAATCAATCGCAAATATTCCCGGGAAGAGAACAGTCCCACTACCCCCTCTTTTTCCAATTGCGTCCCGCTGCTGCGAAATACCCAGGGAATGAAAGCCACAAAACCGTAATTTCCTTTCGGACACTCGGCCTGCAGATCACGCAACTTGATCAGATGTTCAATTCGCTGACGAGGCGTTTCCACATGGCCGTACATCATCGTGGCCGAAGTCGGCAAATTCATGCGATGCGCAATTCGCATCACCTCCAACCAGGCATCGGCATCGGGTTTACCCGGAGAGATCCGACGACGGACCTCGTTGTCGAGAATTTCGGCCCCGGCCCCGGGCAGCGATTCGAGTCCGGCCGCCACCAGCCGACGCAGGGTCGTTTCATAATCGAGCGAACTGATCCGGGCGATATGAGCCACCTCAGGCGCACCCAATGCATGCAGTTTCACCTGCGGATACATCCGCTTCAAATCCCGAAACAGCTTTTCATAAAACTCGATGTCGAGCCGAGGATGCAAGCCCCCCTGCAACAACAACTGATCGCCACCCAAAGCCAACATTTCGGCAATCTTGCGATCGTACTCTTCCAACGTGGTAATGTATGCCTTTTCACGCTCCGCCGGGCGACAATGGAAATTGCAGAATTTACAGCCCGAAATACATACATTGGTAATATTGACATTGCGATCGATCTGCCAGGTAACCACCCCCGGATCCGGCACCGTCTGACGACGCAACAGATCGGCCAACAGAGTCAGCTCCTCCTGAGGCGCATACAGATACATTTCCAGGGCTTCATCCACGGTCAGGTCGCCCCTCCGCAAAGCCTTCGCATAAATCGTTTCCAGATTCATCATTCAATCACCGGTCATTGACAGCACAAAAAGGCCGCCTTTCCTTTCGGAAGGCGGCCGTATGGAAATGTCCGCAACAATTAAGCTTCCGGAGAAATTGCTTCCACGGGGCATACGGCAGCGCAAGAACCGCATTCGGTGCAGCTTTCTGCGTCGATCACGTAAACATCACCGGGAGAGATTGCCGAAACAGGACATTCGTCAATACAAGTACCGCAAGCGGTACACATCGTTTCATCAATTTTGTAAGCCATGACTTGAGTGTTTAAATAATGTAAGGTATGTGCAAATGTATAATTATTATTTTTACCGAGCAACAGTTCATGGTTCTTTTTCCGTTTCGATTATCTTTGTCACTCCTAAAAACAAATACATTCATGAATCTAACCAAAAGCTGGCTATTGGCTGCCGGCATTCTGTTTTGCAGTATGGGATGGGCCACCACCCCGAAATCGGGCGAAATCAAACCTTACAAGGGACGCCCCACCATTCACATCAATGGAGTTCCCACCCTGCCCGACATGTATGGCCTGACCCATGCGACCGGAGGACGTTGGAGCTGGGAAGAAGTTCCGCAACACAACATCCGTAACTTTTACAACATTGGCTTCCGTCTGTTTTATGTAGACGTATGGCTGTCGGACATGTGGCCCAAGGACGGAGGTCAGCTGGATATCACCCTGGCCAAACGTCAATTGGCCGGCGTACTGGAAGTGGCCCCCGAAGCCTCCATCATTCTGCGCATCCACACCGACGCTCCCTACTGGTGGAACGAAGCCAACCGGGACGAATGCACCGAATACGCCGACGGTCCGATCCAGGAACACTACCTGCCCGGCCCTCCGCATAACAACGAAGACTTCAGCATCATGCGTTCGCTGCGTGCCAGCCTCGCCTCGCAGAAATGGAAACAGGAAGCCGGCCAGCGCATGAAAGAATTACTGGAAGGTCTCGCCCAAACGGAAGAAGGGAATGCTCTGGTTGGGGTTCACCCTGCCGGAGGTATTTACGGCGAATGGCACTACTGGGGATTCGTTGATCACGACCCCGATACAGGTCCGGCCATGACCCGCTATTTCCGCCAATGGCTGCAGAAAAAATACGGTTCTGACAAAAAGCTGCAACAGGCTTGGGGTTCGGATCGCTGGACGATCGAAACAGCTACGGTCCCAGGCTTAGAAGAGCGTGAAGCTACCCAATACGGCCAATTCAAAGACCCGCAGCAAGAACGCCGGGTGATCGACTACATCGAAGCTCAACAGGAAGCTGTCGTGGAAGATATCGAATATTTCTGCCAGCTGGCCAAAGAAACCTGGCCACGTCCGCTGATCACCGGAGCCTTCTACGGATACCTGCACATGACCTTCAACCGTCAGACCGTCGGCGGGCACCTGCTGGTGGAACGCATTCTGGACTGCCCCTATATCGACTACCTGGCCGCCCCGCAAACCTACTACAAACCGTCACGACGTCTGGGTGGGAGCGGCATGCCGCGCGGCATTGTCGAATCGGCCGCCCTGCACGGCAAACTGTGGTTCGACGAGATGGATAACGGCGAACTCGCCCGCCGGGTATGCCATGACGCCGTACGCTACGTGGAACGTTATGATCGTGATTACGCTCCGGTGCTGCGACGCAGCGTCGTGCTGCCGCTGATGAAAGGGACCGGTGTCTGGTATTACGATTTCGGCCTGCGGGAAAGCATCGGCTGGTTCGACGATCCGGTTTATCTGCAATCCATCCGCGACGAAAAAGAGCTGTTCGAACGCCAAATGCACCGCGAATTCCGCTCCGAAGCCGACGTTCTCTATGTTTGGAACCAGGAAAGTTATTACTATCTGTTACCGAAAGGGACTCCTATCTCATCGAACGTGGTCGACCATTCGATCGAAGAGGCGCTGCGCAGCGGAACCGTCGGGGACCACATTTATGATTTCGACTTGGAACGCGTGAATCTCGATCAATACAAAGCTGTCGTATTCATGAACGACTACGCCCTGAGCGATCGGGTTCGAAAAATCATCCGCGAGAAAGTCGCCAAAAACGGACGTACGATCATTTACAACTACCTTACCGGCGTAATCAATGGCCGCCGTTACGGGCTGAACCTAAGCGAAAAACTTTCCGGTGTTACTCTGAAACAGGTTCCCGAGACACAGGCTCAGACGCTGTATTTCCACCAGCCCGCTTATGAATTTACCTTCAAAGGCGTGGTCGATCCTTCCGTTGTTATCGCCGACCCCAAAGCCGAAACCCTGGCCACAATCAAGGGAACGGACAAAGTGGTAGTCGCCCGCAAACAGTTCTCCGATCATACGGTCGTATACGCCACCCTGCCCATCAACGGTACGGATGTTTTCCGCGAATTGTTCCGTCAGGCCGGTTGCCATGTTTATAACGACCACAACGACTTCACGTTCGTCAACACGGGAGTGATGCTGATCCATACGGCCGACGGCGGTCCAAGAGAGATTTTCCTGAAAAACGGGAAAACCCTCCAACTGAACCTGCCGCCCAAATCGAACACCGTTTTGGACGCTACCACCGGAGAACCACTACTGAAAGAACACATCAAAGAAATCAAATCCATTCGATAATCTGTCTTTGATCTCATCAAAAATCCCCAGCCTTTGAAGGCCGGGGATTTTTAATACCTGTTTTTCGGCTAATCAAAACCCGAACGAGCAATCCCATTCCAGTATCGATTTTTCCAAACGACAATTTACATCAGACTATAGGCTACGGTAAGTCCTGCCACCACAATCGAGACCATACTCATCAGTTTGATCAGGATATTGAGCGACGGACCCGAAGTATCCTTAAAGGGATCGCCTACGGTATCGCCCACCACGGTAGCCTTGTGGTTATCCGAACCTTTCCCGTCGAAATTACCCTCTTCGATATATTTTTTGGCGTTGTCCCAGGCGCCGCCGGCATTGGCCATAAAGACCGCCAGAACAAACCCCGAGGCCAGTCCGCCTACCAAGAGTCCCATCACACCAGCCACACCGAAAATAAACCCGACTCCGATCGGCACCACAATGGCGATGATCGAAGGCACCAACATTTCCCGCTGAGCTCCCCGGGTCGAGATCGCCACACAACGGGCATAGTCGGGCGTAGCCTTTCCTTCCAGGATTCCCTTGATTTCCCGAAACTGACGACGTACCTCTTCCACCATGCTCTGTGCCGCGCGTCCCACGGCATTCATGGTCAGACCACAGAACAAAAAGGCCATCATCGAACCGATAAACACCCCGATCAACACCTTGGGATTCATCAGGTTAATCTGGTAATAATCCATAAAATCCAACATATTCATCTCGCTGACGGCTTTGGTCGCTCCGCTTGACAGCGTCAGCGTATGACGCCCGATATGTTCCAGACCGATACGAACCTCCTCGATATAAGAGGCCAACAGGGCCAGGGCGGTCAAGGCAGCCGACCCAATCGCGAATCCTTTCCCGGTTGCGGCCGTCGTATTGCCCAGTGCATCCAGCGCATCGGTCCGTTTGCGCACTTCGGGATCCAAACCACTCATTTCGGCATTCCCTCCGGCATTATCGGCAATCGGGCCATAGGCATCGGTCGCCAGGGTTATACCCAGCGTAGAGAGCATCCCTACCGCAGCAATACCGATCCCATACAATCCTCGACTCAAATTTTCGGCACTCATCAGCGCAGAGAAATCAAACCCTATCGCACACAAATAAGCCAGAATAATCGCCACCGACACCGTCAGTACCGGAACAGCCGTCGAGATCAACCCCATCCCGATTCCGGAAATAATCACCGTTGCAGGACCCGTCTTCGAACTTTCCGCAATGCGGCGAGTCGGCCGGTAACTGTGCGAAGTGTAATATTCAGTCGACTGCCCGATCACAATACCGGCCAACAGCCCGACAATCACCGAAAACGAGAGGCCTAGCCAGTTGTCGATCTGCAACGCATAAAGAATCAAAAACGTCAGCCCGGCAATCAACACGGAACTGATATTAACCCCCAGCCCCAATGAGCGCAACAACTCTTTCATGCCGGCGCCCTCCCGGGTCCGCACCAGGAAAATACCCACCACCGAGAGTACAATTCCCACCGCAGCGATCAACATCGGTGCCAATACAGCCTTGAGCTGCATATCGCCCATAAAGGCCGCAGCCCCCAAAGCCGCCGTTGCCAGAATCGACCCGCAATAGCTTTCATAAAGGTCAGCACCCATGCCGGCCACATCTCCCACGTTGTCGCCCACATTATCGGCGATGGTAGCCGGATTGCGCGGATCATCTTCCGGGATACCGGCTTCGACCTTTCCGACCAGGTCGGCGCCCACATCGGCCGCTTTCGTATAAATACCTCCCCCGACGCGTGCAAAAAGAGCCTGCGTGGAAGCACCCATACCGAAGGTCAACATCGTCGTGGTAATCACCATCAATTTTTGCGATTCCGTGGCACTCTCCACAAAATGGTCGAGCACCAGGAACCACACCGAAATATCGAGCAATCCCAGGCCAACCACCACCAGTCCCATGACCGCTCCGCTGCGAAAGGCGATCCGCAACCCTGCATCAAGGGAGCCACTGGCAGCATGAGCCGTACGCGCCGACGCATAGGTTGCCGTACGCATCCCGATGTACCCGGCCAGGCCCGAAAAGAAACCGCCGGTCAGGAAGGCAAACGGCACCCAAGGATTCTGCACCCCCAGCCCATAGGCCAGAAAAGCAAAAAAGAGCGCCAAAACCACAAACACAATCGTAACGACTTTGTATTGTTGCTTCAAATAGGCCATAGCCCCCTGACGCACATGAGAGGCAATCTCGATCATACGAGGCGTTCCCTCGCTCTGACGAAACATCTGTCGAAAAAAATACCAGGCGAAAAACAACGCCAACAACGAGGCCCCGGGGACCATCCAGAATAGAGCAGGTGTATTCATAAAGCGATTGTTTAGGTTAGGATGTAGGTTTTCTCAAATTTATCAAAATATCCCCACAAATGCTTACCTTTGAGCGTAAAAAAGCAAGAAACCTTTACCCTGAATTTTTCCGACAAACCCTGTTATATTTTTCACCGACCGGTTCATTCAATGACTTTACCATGTGCTATTTCCGTATCGGACTACCGCTCGGAAAGTTTTTCCAGAATGAACCGCTGACAAGACCGAATCATGCGAAAAATCACCAACCCTGAATTGGGCCGTCTCACCCCCGAAGAGTTTGCCAAAGCCCACAAATATCCGCTGGTCGTCGTACTGGACAACATTCGAAGCGTCAATAACGTCGGATCTTTCTTCCGTACGGCCGACGCCTTTGCGCTGGAACGGATCGTGCTGTGCGGCATCTGCGCCACACCCCCCAGCAAAGAGATTCACAAAACAGCCTTAGGGGCCGAACTCACGGTTCCCTGGAGCTATGAGCATGATACAACCCTCGCTATCGACCGTTTGCATGAAGAAGGCTATCTAGTACTGGCCGTCGAACAGGTCGAAGGGTCCATTCCCCTGAATCATTTCCAATTGGATCCTCAAAAACGCTACGCGCTGGTCTTCGGCAACGAAGTGGACGGTGTTTCGCAAGAGGCTGTCGACCGATGCGACGGAGCCCTCGAAATTCCGCAGCAAGGCACCAAACACTCCCTGAATGTAGCCGTATCGGGCGGCGTCGTACTCTGGGAACTGTTCAAACAATGGAATCCCTGATAAATCGACCGCCATGTTGAGCGGGTTCCGAAAATAAGTTTTACCTTTGCCCGAACTGATTCGGAAGCTCCGAATCCCGAGTTCGTCAATCGGCTCGGAAACGACATTCTCTGTACGGCACTCGGTGCCCTAAAACTGAAAACCTTATGTCAACCGATAGCAAAACCCGTGTTGTCACCACGTATCGCCTCTCGGAAATGAAAGCCCGAGGCGAAAAAATCTCGATGCTGACCGCCTACGACTATTCAATGGCTCGTATTCTGGACAGTGCCGGCATCGATGTCATTCTGGTGGGCGACTCGGCCGCCAACGTAATGGCCGGCCATACCACCACCGTTCCCATCACCCTCGATCAGATGATTTACCACGCCCGCAGCGTCACCCGGGCCGTCAACCGCGCCCTTGTTGTGGTCGATATGCCGTTCGGAACCTATCAGGGCAACTCCAAAAAGGCGCTGGCGTCAGCCATCCGCATCATGAAGGAGACCGAAGCCGACGCCGTCAAGATGGAAGGCGGCGAAGAGATCATCGATTCCGTGGAACGTATCCTCAGCGCCGGCATTCCGATCATGGGTCACCTGGGTCTGACCCCGCAGTCGATTCACAAATACGGCACCTATACGGTTCGGGCCAAAGACGAAGCCGAAGCACAAAAGCTGATTCAGGACGCTCACCTGCTCGAAGAAGCCGGTTGTTTCGGGCTGGCACTGGAAAAGATTCCCGCCACCTTGGGCACCCGCGTTTCCTCCGAACTGAAAATTCCGGTTATCGGGATCGGCGCCGGAGGAGGTACCGATGGACAGGTGTTGGTCATCCACGATATGCTGGGAATCACCCATGAATTTTCTCCGCGTTTTCTGCGTCGTTATGCGGACCTGTATAACATCATGATGGACAGCGTACAACGCTATGTTTCCGACGTAAAAAGCGGCGATTTCCCGAACGAATCCGAACAATACTGATTCGTCATACCCACCCCACAAAACCGGAACCCATTCTTCCTTAAGAGATCGGTTCCGGTTTTTCTATACCCGTCATGCAGAAAGTGTATCGTCCTCTATTGCAATATCACTGAACTTTTTGTTTTACATTTACAACAATTCCCTCTCCAACCTCATTCACCCCACAAGGGTGACTCCAACCTTTATCATGGGTACCGCATAAAAAAAGCGCCGCATTCGGCGCTTTTATCACACAACATCTCGGACTAATTTTCTTCAGCCATTTCGCGAAGTGTCCGAATTTCATCCGGCCACCGGCTCTCATCGGGGGTTTCCAAAATCAAGGGAATCCCATCGAAACGCAGATCCCGCATAATATAGCGAAATACCGTCCAGCCTAAGGCCCCTTCACCCAAACTTTGGTGACGATCGACCCGACTGCCTAAGGTTTTCATACTGTCGTTCAGGTGCATCCCCCGCAAATAGGAGAACCCCACGATCCGATCAAACTCAGCAAACACCTCTTCACAGGAACGTTCCGTCGTCAAATCGTAACCCGCTGCAAAAGCATGACAGGTATCAATACAAACCCCTACCCGGCTTTGATCTTCCACCTGCTCGATAATGCGCGCCAGATGCTCGAAACGATAGCCGATATTCGACCCCTGTCCGGCCGTATTTTCGATTACAGCGGTCACGCCCTGTGTGGCAGCTAACGCCAGGTTGATCGATTCGGCCACCCGGCTCAGACATTCTTCTTCGGAGATTTTCCCCAGATGAGCCCCCGGATGGAAATTCAAGCGATCGAGCCCCAGCTGCTCACACCGCTGCATTTCATCCAGAAACGCCCGCCGCGATTTTTCCAGGGCTTCCGTTTCCGGATTTCCCAAATTGATCAAATAGCTGTCATGGGGCAAAATCTGAGCCGCCGAAAACCCCGCCGCCTCACAACGTACCTGAAAAGCCTCGATCGACGATGCGCTCAAAGGGGCGGCCGTCCATTGTCGCTGATTTTTCGTAAACAACGCAAAGGCATTAGCTCCGATCGCCAAGGCATTGCCCGGTGTATTTTCCACCCCGCCTCCGGCACTGACATGAGCTCCGATGTATTTCATAAAATCATTTTTAAAAGAATTCTCTCCGAGTTGTTGAGAGTTGGGCAAATTTAAGGAAAATCGACCAAAAGTCCGGGTCTGAAAAGTATATATCCTGATTATTTACCTATCTTTGCGTATCCGTAAAAATGCATCGGACCATGAAAATGAAATCGTTAAAACTGATTCTTTTTATACTGGCGCTCATGGCGGGCATTGCCCCGGCGTCCGCTCAATTTACCATCAATAAAGTTACGCCCAAACAAGCAGACACCAAAATTCTGCCCGACACGCTCTCCAAACGACTCGATCTGACCAGCTCGTTTTACAGCGAATCACGCTACAAAGCTGAACGACGACGGATTCGGAAAGAACGAAACACCGTCAATCTGACCACCTCGTTGCAAATGACCCAAACCGGTTTCAATGACTATTGGGCTGCCGGGGGGCAAAACACGTTTACCGGACGTGCTACGGTGAATTTCTCCCACCAATACAAGAAAAACAAATTCAATTTCAACTACGATTTTGAAGCCCGTTACGGTTTGAGTATTATCGACACCGCCTCGTTTAAAAACGAGGATATGTTCCGTCTGAACATCAACCCCTCCATCGACCTGAATAAAAACTGGTCATATGCGGCCCTTTTCCAATTCGCCAGCCAATTTACCAAAGGGTACAAATCCATGACAGATCATACATTAGTATCTGACTTCATGGCCCCCGGTACGCTGACCCTCGGGCTTGGTTTCACCTACAAGCACCAGAAACTACCCTTCACCATCAATATCTCCCCCCTGACCGGAAGTATGACCTTCGTCCGAAACGATTCCCTCTCCAGTGTAGGGGCTTACGGGGTCGAACCGGGCAAAACCATGAAATCTTCTTTGGGTTCTCAGTTGATTCTCAACTTGAAAGTACCTTTTGCCAAAAACCGTATCACCTATACGAACTACTTGGACGTATTCTCCAACTACGATAAAGTAACCCGTGTCACTTGGGATAACAAGCTGGATTTTACCGTTTTCAAATTTATGACACTCAACCTGTTCTGTTCAACCAAATACGACCATACCGTCAACTTTGCCGAAAGTCCGGACGAACCGTTCAAGAGACGAATACAGTTAAACTATTCGCTCGGGGTCGGCTTTACGTATGTATTCAAAAACAAATAAATGACCGAACAATAAACCTGCGGTCCCCACGTTGAATAGTCATGTATAAAAACAACAAATACACCATTCTGATTCCGCTGATCGTAGCCGTTTCTCTGGCGGCAGGCATTGGCCTCAGCGGAATTGTCTTTCGCAGCGTTCCCTCATCCGAACGTTCTTCCGAATTGATTCCAGGCACCGGCAAGATCAACATGCTGCTTTCCTTGATCGAAAACCGTTATGTCGACACCGTCAGCATGGACTCGCTGACCGAAAAAATGATGCCACTGTTCCTCGAAGAACTGGACCCCCACTCCACCTATATACCGGCCAAAGAGCTGGCCGCGGTCAACGAATCGATGGACGGGGAATTCGACGGCATCGGCGTGATGTTCAATATGGCAACCGACACGGTCATCGTACTGAACGTAGTTCCGACCGGGCCCAGCGACAAAGCGGGCATTCTGGGCGGTGACCGCATCATCACAATCAACGACAGTATCATCGCCGGCGTCAACATGAACCAGAACGAGGTCATGAAACGCCTGCGCGGTCCCCGAGGAACCACCGTCAAACTGGGCATTCAACGCGGGGGCGTCAAAGAGTTGATTCCGATCACGGTTACACGGGGCATCATCCCCATCAACTGCATCACCGCCGCCTACATGATTCGCCCTGACACCGGATATGTCGTTTTCGCTCAATTCTCCCGGAACGCTCACCGCGAACTGGTGGCCGTGGTCGATGAGCTCAAAAAGCAGGGCATGAAAAAACTGATCCTCGACATCCGGAGCAATCCGGGGGGATTTCTCGACCAGGCTATTCTGATTTCCAATGAATTTCTGCCGGCCGGCAAGATGATCGTATTCACCAAGGATCGCAGCGGCACCCAAACCAAACAATTTAGCAACGGACAGGGCCGCTATCAGGATCTGGACATCGACATTCTGATCGACGAACACAGCGCCTCCTCCAGCGAAATTCTCGCCGGAGCCCTGCAAGATAACGACCGAGGAACCATCATCGGCCGCCGTTCATTCGGCAAAGGATTGGTTCAGGAGCAGATTCCCTTCTCGGATGGTTCAGCCGTTCGACTGACCGTTGCACGTTATTATACACCGACCGGTCGCTCGATCCAAAAACCATACAGCTCCGGTATCGACGACTACTTCAATGAACTGGAAACTCGCTACGAACACAACGAATATTTCTCGGCTGACAGCATCCATTTCGATGACAGTCTGAAATACACCACCGAATCGGGGCGCATTGTGTATGGTGGAGGCGGGATCATGCCGGATATTTTCGTACCGGCCGACACCTCGGACATCACTCCCTACTACACGAAGGTGTATGCCCGTAACCTGCTTTACAAATACACCATCGAATACTCCGACCGACACCGTCAGGAATTGAACAACATCACTTCGATCGGCGAATTGGATGCTTTCTTCGCCAAAGATCCGGGTCTGTTCGACGGATTTGTTCAATATGCCGCTCGAGGGGGCGTCGCTCCGGTCGCAGCCGACATCAACCGCTCCAAAAACTTGATGCTGGCCCAGCTCAAAGCCTATATCGGCCGCAATACGCCACTCGAAGAAAACGCTTTCTACTACGAACTGCAGCATGTAGACAATGTCGTGGTACAAGCGCTCAACCATCCGGACATATTGCCGAAACCGTAATTGCTCAGCTATCCGATATAAGAAAGCGCCGAACTTGAACTACAAGTTCGGCGCTTCTTATTTTGTATGCTCTGTCCAGCGTCCGTTATAGTTATAGCCCATAAATCAAATATCCGGCCACCCCCGACAGAATAATCAATAAAATGGGATGCACTTTTTTGATCGAAGCGATGAGCGTTACCCCTAAAATAATCCAGCTATATACATCAATAAACGTTTCAGGCGTCAACAACATCAACCCGGCCGATCCGATCATCGCCAACACCATGGGTTTGATCCCGAACATGGCGTTTTTGACATAAACATTGCCGCTCAAAGCCAGATAAAATTTTGTGATCAGCAACATCAGGGTCAGGGACGGCAGCGAAACGGCAAACGTCGCCAACAGCGATCCCCATACATTGCCCGTCACCACATACCCCACATAGGTAGCACAGTTAATCACGATCGGCCCCGGAGTCATCTGCGAAATGGCGATAATATCGGTCAGCTCGCTGTTGGTAATCCACTGATGGGAGGTTACCACCTCGTTGTGGATCAACGACAGCATGGCATACCCTCCGCCAAAGCCGAAAAAGCCGATTTTCACATACGAAAGAAATAATTGCAGATAGATCATCGCTTACTGTTTTTTAGGAGGCAGCGTTTTGTGAGGGCGCATACCATAAAGCAATCCGGCAATCGCCCCTACCAAGATCAAATACACCGACGAGATTCCCCAATACCACACGGCCAAAGCGGCAATAACAGCCAACAATCCCCGCACCCAACCGATTCCTTTGGAGAGATTCAGAATCGGAGCGATAATCAAGGCTACCACCGCCGGACGCATTCCTTTCAAAATGGCCTCTACGGTCGGATCATGGCGAATCGACTGAAAGAACGTGGCGATCAACAGAATCACCACAAAAGAAGGCAATACAACCCCGCATACAGCACTGCAAACACCACGATACCCATACACCCGATACCCTACAAATACAGCCATATTCAACGCCAAAGGGCCCGGAGCCGACTGGGCCAAAGCCAGCAACTCCAAAAACTCCGAACGTTCGACCCATTGTTTACGGTCGATCACTTCGCGTTGGATCAGAGGCACCATAGCCAGCCCTCCTCCGAACGTAAAGCTGCCGATTTTCAGAAAGGTTCCAAATAGTTGTAACGCCTTATTCATGACACGCAGGTTTAAAACGATCGTGCTATCAACGGAATTCCGACCACGGATTCCGTTGATAGTGCCCCAACAGGGTCATCACCCCATCAATAAAGGTCAATGGATGCACCGGATTTCCGGGAATATAGAGATCGACCTGATAGCGTTCCAGGAATTGACGATCCAAAGCCGGAGAATCGGCAAAAATTCCTCCGGAAACAGCATCGCTCCCCGCCAGGATCAACAACCGGGGAGCCGGCACGCTGTTATAACAGATTTCCAGTGCCCGTGCCATATTTTCGGTCAGCGGTCCCGTCATCACCACCCCATCGGCATGACGAGGCGAAGCCACGAAGTCGATCCCGAAACGAGAAAAATCGAAATTGACGTTCATCGAGGCATTCAATTCCATCTCCGTCGAATTATCGCCTCCGGCACTCACCTCTCTCAGTTTCAAGGCCCGTCCGAACAGACGATGAATGCAGGCACGAACCTTTTCCGCCTCAAACGGGATGGCCTCAGGGGAGTCTTCCCGAACAATCAAGGCCTCCCGATCCGGCGTCGCCAACCGATAATCGGGCGTAAAGACGATATGCTGCGGCGCTCTCATCGCGCATTCGTTACAGAACACGCAACGCCCCAAATCCAATGCAAACGGTTCAGCCGTAATGGCTCCGACCGGACATACCTTTGCCAACTCATCGGCCGTCTGTTTAGGCACCGGTCCACTGATCGAAGGGCGTCCCCGAAAAGTGTCCGGCAGTCTCACTCCCTGCAGATCGGGAATGAATTGTCGGCCATGACTGCGCCATACCTTTAATTTCGAAATCAACATACCTGCTCGGTTATAAATCGTGTCCGCAATAGGACAAATTAAAGCTTTTGTTACAAATCGGGAAATCGGAGATTCCTTCTCTCCGCACCGCCAAGGCCAACCCCATCCAATTATGCAACGAGGGGTCTTTGATTTTATAGGCCGTCAGCCGTCCCTGTTCATCCGTCAGAGCCACATGAACGATTTCGCCCCGCCAGCCTTCCTGGCAGGCAAAAGCCAGCGACGACGGCGCCCAGGTCAAGGTATAATCCGGCCGGGGAGAGGTCGTTTTCAAGACTTTCAGACGGTCGACCCATGTTTTGACATAGTCGATCGCCTGCATCGCTTCTCACCGTCGCATCTTCAACCGCGAGAAGACGTCCCCTTCCGCAGCCATCACCGGCTCGTGCGTCATCGAACGATAAGCCCCGGTGGGATGGGTCGCCCGCAAATCGCGCTTCAACCCCGAAGCCCGGGCCGCTTCCCCCACGGCCCCGATCCGCAAGGCCTGCGAACGTGTCACTACCCCACAATCTTCAAAACGCGACAGCACCGAAGCCGAGTCCAGAAGATCGTCGGTCACCTCGGCAAAACGACGTTTGACCTCTTCGAGGTTTTTCTGCACCAACTCACCCAACGACTCCGTCAACGGATAATAGGTTCCGCCCGGACGAATCAGACCTTTCCCGAAACGGTTTCCACACCAGGCTTGGGTCGTATTGATGACAATCGTACGCAATGCTTCACAGGCCACCTGCCCGAGCTGATAACCGACATCCGTACAGAGAGCCCCCGTATCGGCAATATGAATGGCAATCCGCTCCAACTCCAACGCAATGGTCCGTTCGATTTCCAACGATTCCGGCACCGAATGTCCGCTCAAGGCCTCCGCCAACATAGCATAAGTCGTTCCGTGAGCCACCGCCGAATCGCCCGCGATACTTTCGCTCAGCACAGCCTGACGCAAACGATTTTCGGTCTCCCGCATCAGTCGTTCCACGCCCCGATGCTGGTAGCCCAACATAATCTCCAGATGAACGATCTGTTCGCCGTTGCAAATAAAGCGGAAACAACCCGGCTCGATGATCCCGGCGTGAATCGGTCCCACATTCACTTCATGCAGGGCCTCCCCTTCGATTGCATAGAACGGATAGTCGTTCATCGTCAGCATATGATCGGCCCGATCGTGCGCATAGCGCAAAGGTTTGTTCCAAGGCTGATCGGCGAATGAAACACCAAAATTCTCAGCGATTTCCCGTTCGAATACATGCATGGCCGGATGGACGGCGGTCACTGAAGGCAAAATCCGTTCGCCTCCCGTTCCATAAAGGTAAGAGGCCATCCGGACACACCCCTCCAGATCGTCCATCACCAGGCAGATCAACAACAAGCCTTCCGGTCCCGGCACCCCGAAATAGGAGGCAACGTGAAAGTGCTCCTCCCGCAGGCATTGACACAAATCCTCATACAATTCGCTGTAAGCGAGACGGGGAATCTCGCTCAACGACACGCGTCCTTCACGCGGATAAGCACTCAACCATCGATTCATCATCGTTCCCGTGTGCATTTTCATTAGGATGACAACTCCGCCGGCATCCCGACGGTTATAAGGCTAAAAAGCGATTATGGATTCGATAAATTTCACCAACGGATCGGGTTGCATGATCCCGAGCACCACAGCCAGCAGAATCAGTACAAAACCGCTCCAAGTCACCAAACGGTTGACCGTATGGCCCTCTTCGGGCATAGCCACCGGTTTATACAGCAGTCTCAGCAAACGATATGCGAGGCTGTACATCACAAAGCAGAGTATCACGACCATAACGCCGAAAAGCCACCAGCGTCCCGAAGCAATCACCTGTTTGAAGATCATCAGCTCCGAGATAAACAAGGCCGAAGGCGGCAAGGCCAGCAACGAAACCGTACCCAACAACATCGACACCGAACCCAGCCGATTAACGCTGACATAGTTTCCGATGCGGTTGATCCGGTAGCTGCCATAAATACGGCCAATCTGCGCCACATTAAAGAAGATACCCGATTTGACCAGGCTATGCGCCATCGCGTGAAATACCGCCGCAAAGAGCGCCACACCGCCCAATCCCAAACCGATCAACACGATACCCATGTTCTCGGTCGTCGAATAGGCAAAGAAGCGTTTATAGTGATTGGTCCGTCGCAAATAGACCGCTCCGACCAGCACCGAGATCACCCCACAGAGCAACAACACACCGGATACCCATCCGTAAACCGGCGTCTGGGCAAACAGCCGATAGACCCGCATCAGGGAGACAAAACCGGCATTGACCAACACGGTCGACACCACGGCCGAAGCCGGCGTGGGGGCCGCATAATTGGCATCGATCCCCACCGTATAGAGCGGGAAGACCTCCAATTTACAACTGTACCCCACCAGAATGAAGACAAAGGCAATTTTCAAGTACAGCGGATTTCCCGTCGCGATCACACCGGCCAGCGAAGCATAGGAAAGATCGCCATGGGCTGTCACCGTACTGAGCAACAGTACCCCCAGATAAGCCAGCAAAATGCCCGTCGAGCAGACAAAGACATATTTCCAGGTGGCCTCCAGGCTTCGTTCCGAACGTTCATGATAGATCAGACCGGATGTTGCCAGGGTCGTTGCTTCCAGAAAGACCCACGTCACCGCCAGATTGTTGGAAAAATAGACGGCCGTTGCCGAAGCACACAACAACACCAGCGAGACATGGTAGGTTTTGAATGAATGCAGTTTATCTTCGGCCAGATAGACGTTGCTCTGATAAAACGCTACCAGCGAAATCACCGACAACAAGCCGAAAAAAAGCACCCCCAAGGCATCGAAGGTAAAGAACTGCAACTGTTCGCTTCCGCGGGCAAACATCCAGATAGCCCCGGCACAAACCAGCTGCAACCCATAAAAAGAATATCCCAGCACACGCACCTGGGCGTGACTGCGCGCCAGAGCCATCAGCCCGGCGATCAACACAGCGACAAGAAGATAAGCGGTCATCATGGGCATCAGTCTTTCAGCGAATCCAAATTATCTACATTCATATGACGATAGCGGGTTCCGATGCGGGCGATCACCATGCCCAACATCAAAACACTCATCACAATATCCAGCAAAATCGCAATATTAATCAGGTAAGGCATTTCCACCCCGATAGCCATCGCGAACAAGAAGACCCCGTTCTCGATCACCAGGAATCCCACCAAATGCGAGAAAATTCGTTTATGCGTAATAATCAACAGCATTCCGCTCAACACCGCGTATAACGCCACTCCAAAGAAGACCATATCGAACTGGGTGTCGGCGGCCATGTAGTATGTCATCACCAAACTGCCCAACAACAGCCCCATTGACATCAACAGCTGGTTGAAGACCGCAACCGAAGCGGTATGCACCCGGTTGATACCCGTTCGCCGAATGACCCGATAGAGAATGGCCGGCAAAATCAGCGCCTTAAAAATCAGCGTTTCGGTCACCACAAAAGCCAGTTCATACCATTCGGAAGCGTGCCAGCGCAGCAGAGCCACGCAGAACAGCATCCACCCTTGCAGGGCCAGAATCATCACATAGTGGCGAAAGCGCTCGATAATCGACAGATAGAGCAGCGATACCACATACAAAACAATCAGTGCCAGTAACATAACATCCAACTTATCCGATCGACACCTCTCTCATCACCAGGAAAGCGATGGTGAAGATCACAAACGCCAAAGCGATAATAGTTACAATATAGGTTGTATTGCGCGACAAGCGGCTGCGGGCCATCACGGATTCCAAAACCCCGATTCCCACACCGAACAACAGCGCCAACAGCACAATCACCGGTGCCGTTCCCCAGAAAGCCGTCGCCAAGGCCGAAGCCCCGATCACCGCCAGCAGCGCCGTCTTGATCCATCCTCCGATGGTGATCAGCGCCATATCGAATCCTGCATAATCCAGAACCATGACTTCATGAATCATCGTCAGTTCCAGGTGAGTCCGGGGATCGTCCACCGGTATGCGTCCCGCTTCGACCAACACAATCTTGAAGACGGCATAGATCATCAGGATCATAACGACCAACATTTCGGGTCGTCCGCCCAGTTCTTCGGTAAAGAGTCCATTGAAGCTCACCTGCCCCGACACCAGAGCTAAGGTGCCCAAAATCAGAAACAGTGCCGGTTCGACAAAGGCTCCGTACAGCGCTTCACGGCTGGCCCCCATCCCCTGAAAGCTGCTTCCGGCATCCATTGCGCCCAGCATCAGCGCCAGACGTCCCAGGCCCAGCAGGTAGCAGAACAATACGACATCACCGTCAAACGAAATCACGGATCCGAACCCACCTACCGGCAACAACAAAGCTGCCGTCAGCGTAGCACCCAGATAGACCACCGGAGCCAGACGGGTCACCATCCCGGCCGAAGCCCCATAAATCGGATCTTTCCGCAAGAGCACCCCCACATTATTCAGATGCTGATAGAATCGGACACCCTTACGACCACTCAAACGCGCTCTGGTCCGGGCGATCAGGCCGGGCAACATCAGGGCGACGAACAGAATCAGGATCAGACTCACCATTACTTCAACCAGTTAAACAGAGACATCAGGAAAACCAACAGTAAAAACAACATGGCGAACAACACATAGTGGTTCACCTTACCGGTACGCAACAACGCCATGCCGGCATTGATGCGCCGCAATACCACCAACCACCACCGTGAAAAGAATTGATCGATCTTGTCTTTCCGGGTCACTTCGAAACGGTGATCCACCGGGAAGATCTCGCCGGAGGCCAAATCCACCTCGTGGCCACTTTTTTTCATGACCCGTTCAGAGATACGCTCCAGACTTTCACTGAACGACTCCCCGGTATATTGCAATTTGGGTGTCGGAGCGGTAAAACCGCACACCCACGTCGGCGAACCGCCCTCATGACGATGGCGCAGGGCCCACCGACGTACCGCCCATAAGAGCAACGTCAGAATCAACAACACCCACAGGCCCAACATCAACCCACGGAAGGTTTCGGTAAAAACGGCATATATTTCCAGTCCGCTGCTGATCCCCAACATCTGAGCCGAGGCTTCGAATACCCCCGGCAGAAACAAGGTCGGCAGCAAACCCACCAACAAGATCCCGGCCAACGGCATAGCCATGGCCACCAACATCCAGGGACTGACTTCCCGGGCTTCATCCGCCGCCACGCTGCGAGGTTGTCCCTGGAAAGCCACCCCATAAAGTTTCACAAACGCCATCACGACCAGTCCGCCGATGAACGCCAGAAAGACCAGTCCAAACAAGGCTTCCACACACAAGGTTCCATTGGTGGAGATACCTTCCAGCAAACTGCCGTAAATCAAAAACTCAGAAATAAACCCATTCAACGGCGGGAATGCGCAAATGGCCAACGACCCCAACAAAAACAACAGCGCTGTCAGAGGCATTCTGCGCCCCAGTCCCCCCAATTCATCGACCGAGGTAGAATGGGCTGCCACCGCGATATTGCCCGCGCCCATATAGAGCAGAGACTTGAAAAAAGAATGGTTCACGATATGCAGCACGGCTCCGCTGTAAGCTATCACCGCCAGGAAGAGATCGTTCTGCGACTTACCCAACAAGGCCATCCCCAACGCCAACAGGATAATCCCGACGTTTTCGATACTCGAATAGGCCAGGATCTTTTTGACGTCGTTTTGCAGAGTGGCCAAAATCACGCCCCACAATCCGGTTACGATGCCCACGATCAGGACAATCAGCCCCACCAGATACAGGTCGGTCTGAATATAAGAGCTCACCCGCATGATGCCATAGACCCCCATTTTGACCATCACCCCCGACATCAGGGCCGACACATGGGCCGGAGCGGCCGGATGGGCTTCAGGCAGCCAGATATGCAGCGGAAAGATCCCGGCTTTCATCCCGAAACCGATCAGAAAGACAACAAACAGCGGCAACACATCATGCTGTGCAAAATAAATGGCCAGCGAATCGAACGACACCGGCAGTCCGTTCACATACAGGGTTACGAATCCGGCCAGCAGAAACATAAATCCCACATGCATCAGAATCAGGTAATTGAGAGCTGCCCGGCGAACCTTTGGTTTATCTCCGTTGAACAGCAC
>JAHZDG010000014.1:0-2191 GCA_019422485.1 Alistipes sp.
GGCCTGCCGCTAGCGTTTATCCTGAGCCAGGATCAAACTCTCCATTGTATAAAATATAATTAAATCGTTAGAGTCCTGACTACTTAAGTCCTTTAAAGGAATTGATAAATACTACATTTTCCTTGTTTTTCTCTTGAATACCAGTAATTCAAAGAACCTATTTCATTCACCGAAATCTCGGCATTTCCGCTTTTTCAAAGCGCTCTGCGATGAGAGCGAAACGGACTGCAAAGTTACGTCAGATTTTTTAATTTCCAAATTTCTGAGCAACTTTTTTCAGAACCTCGGTGAGAACGTCTGCTAAACAGTGTCTATCGTTCCGTTTAGCGGGTGCAAATGTAGCGACTTTTTCTTTCCCTCCAAACTTTTTCGCGCTTTTTTTTCATTTTTCTGACCTTCTTTTTTTGTTAAACCCACCCAAACTGCATCATAACAACATGTAAAACAAAAATATACATCAAAATGAGCCCTTGAAAAATTTTTCATCTAAATTCGGAGTATTTCTTTCAATTCTGGGCTCAAACAGACCGAAAAGAAGGGCACCTTCTGGGCTGAACCAGCATTTCTCCCCTCTGCATTTTTCTTCAAAAAAGTTTATCGTCTCAAAAATTTCTCGATCAAATCTCAAGATGGTTCATGACAACATCCATTTTCTTCTTCGCAAAGCAACTTTGGCAATCTCCTCAACCCAAACATTCGCCAGAAAACACGCCCCACTCCTGCAAAAAAAACACATCTACTTCACACTTTTTTTTCTTCGCATTCTTTGTCTCCATACCTTTTCGATATAACAAAAAAGGGCCATCTGATTGTCAGACAGCCCTTCCATGGCATTTATTCAAAAATTCAAACTACATACAATTAATAAGCCCGGGCAAAAATAACCCGACGAGAAGAAGGTTTACCAGAGATCATATCTACCCCAGCCTCTTCAGGGGCATCCACCGGAATACAACGAATGGTTGCTTTGGTTTCATCTTTGATTTTCGCTTCCGTTTCGGGCGTACCATCCCAGTGAGCCAAAATAAACCCGCCTTTTTCATCCAGCACCCGCTTGAACTCATCGTAACTGTCTACACGAGTCATCATTCCTTCCCGGAACTTCAGGGCCTTGTTATAAATATTTTGCTGGATTTCATCCATCAGGGCAACAATGCGGTCCGTCAAGCCTTCCTGTGAAACCACCTCTTTCTCCAAGGTGTCGCGACGCACCAGCTCGATGGTATTGTTCGCAAAATCTCGCGGACCCATCGCCAAACGTACCGGAACCCCTTTCAGTTCATATTCGGCAAACTTGAAGCCCGTACGTACATTGTCCCGATCGTCGATCTTGACGCTCAATCCGCGCGCTTTTAACTCGGCTGCGATCTGATCCAAACGTTCGGTAATCCGACGCAATTCTTCTTCCCCTTTATAAATAGGAATCATCACGACCTGAATCGGCGCCAGCTTAGGCGGCAGAACCAACCCATTGTTGTCGGAATGCGCCATGATCAAAGCCCCCATCAAACGGGTAGATACCCCCCATGAGGTAGCCCATACATATTCGAGCTTGCCTTCCCGGTTGGTGAACTGCACATCGAACGCCTTGGCGAAATTCTGACCCAGGAAATGCGATGTCCCGCTCTGCAAGGCCTTTCCATCCTGCATCATAGCTTCGATGGTGAGGGTGTCTTCGGCCCCAGCAAAACGTTCGCTGTCGCTCTTGTGACCAATGATCACCGGCAGGCTCATCCATTTTTCTGCAAAATCGGCATACACCCCGATCATCTTGCGGGCTTCAGCCAAAGCCTCTTCCCGGGTTTCATGCGCCGTGTGACCTTCCTGCCACAAAAACTCAGCCGTCCGCAAAAACAGCCGCGTCCGCATTTCCCAACGTACCACGTTCGCCCATTGGTTGCACAAAATCGGAAGGTCTCGATAAGATTGAATCCAGTTTTTATAGGTATTCCAAATAATCGTCTCCGAGGTCGGCCGTACAATCAGTTCCTCTTCCAATTCAGCATCCGGGTCCACAACCACCCCTTTGCCTTCCGGATCATTTTTCAACCGGTAATGGGTGACAACGGCACACTCTTTGGCGAACCCTTCGACGTGATGAGCCTCCTTGCTGAAAAACGATTTGGGAATAAACAACGGAAAGTAAGCATTTTGGTGCCCCGTCGCTTTGAACATATCGTCCAAGGCCCGC
>JAHZDG010000014.1:2201-29776 GCA_019422485.1 Alistipes sp.
CGCTGCATCTTTTCCCAAATGGCATAGCCATAGGGCTTAATGACCATACATCCGCGTACCGCCGCACTTTCGGCTAACCCTGCCTTGATGACCAGATCGTTATACCACTGGGAATAATTCTCTTCCCGGGAGGTCAACTCCTTCAATTCTTTTGCCATGAAGATTATTTGCTAAATAGTAACTTCTTAATATACGCCTTGAAAAGCTCTTGCAAAGTTAATTTATTTTTCATAAATTTAAATAAAAGAGTATCTTTGGCTAGTGAAATACTCACCCTCGCCTTTTTCACCTCAAACAAGCAGGCTCCATGCAACGTTTGAGGAGCATAACGAATCTTCATCATAAAGCCAAAGAAAATTTCCACGATTTCTCCTAAAAAACAGATAACTTTTCGGCCCTATTTTCGTTATATATATAAAGGATGCATAAACTACCTTACCATGAAAGATAAGCAATTCATCGGCATGTTTCTGGGTCTGACCGTAGCCGCTATCGCTATGGGGGGATGCAGCACACCCATGTTCTCCGCTTCATCTGCCCCAACCGATGACCTCTACGCTACCCATAACACCATCGAAATCAGAAACGCCGAACTCGACCGGCGCGAACAGCAGTTGGCCGCACGCGAAGCCGAACTGAAACGACAGGAAGAAGTGGGTCGCGTGGTCTATCAGGCTCACAACGAATCGGAAAACCCCTATGAAGATATCCTGTCCGACAATTACAGAGAATCTTACGAGCACCGCCTCAAAGGAATGAGTTCGGGCAGCTATAAACTCTCCAGCAGTTATAGCAACGTCCTCACCAGCGGAAAAATCCACTATCTGTCCGCTTACGACCCCGCCTTCTATAATGTCATGGTGATGGGCGACGAAGTATGGGTGGAACCCAAATACATCTCTTCAATGTTCGGAGATTGGGGCAGCACCTCAGCCCTGAATGTAAATATCAACCTGAATTATGGTTGGAGCGGTTATTACCCCTGGAGATACTTCTGGGCGTATCCCTATACCAACTATTATTATAGCTGGTATAACTTGCATTGGCCCTATTGGGGATGGGAACCCTATTGGGGATGGGGTGGAGCCTGGGGTCCTGGTTGGGGCGGTCCCGTTTGGGGTCCTGGTTGGGGCGGTCCCGCTTGGGGACATCACCCCCACCGTCCGGGAAATATTACCTACGGAAGACCCGGAGGCAGCAACTATCGTCCAATCGGCGGCAGCAATTACAGACCAGGGAGCAGTTCCAGTGCCGGGTCATCATCCTATCCGGGGAGCGGATATCGCCGTGGAAACTCCTCGAGTTCTAGCCCTTCATATAGCCGTCCCGGATCCTCCGGCAGCGCAGGAATCGCCAGCAGCACCGGATCTTCGTACCGTCGAGGCGCATCCTCGTCCAACTCCTCGAGATACAACAGCAGTTCCGAATTTAACAGTTACTCCAGCGGATATCGCCGCAGCAGCGGAACTACTTATATCAGTCCCAGTTCGACCTCTTCGTACAGAAGCACGGGCAGCTATTCGGGCGGCGGATTCTCCGGCGGTGGTGGATTCTCCGGCGGTGGTGGATTCTCCGGCGGTGGCGGTGGCGGCGGCAGCACCTCCAGCGGTTCGTCGGGAGGTGGCGGTGGCGGTTATCGCCGATAAAAAACCTACCGGCAATATAGTCCTAACCTATAACTGTTCTTTCTACAACGCATCGATTCTATGAAAAAAAGTAAAATAGCCCTCTCCGTCCTGGCCTCCATCGGCATACTGAGCCTCCAGGCTCAAACCCCTACGGCCAGCGACATGCTGATGCTTTCGCAACAAAATTATTCATTCGCCACAGCGCGTAGCGCTTCTATGGGGGGTGCGTTCACCTCGTTGGGGGCCGATCTCGCCTCGATGTCCATCAACCCGGCCGGTTTGGGGATGTATCGGAGTTCGGAATTCGGATTCTCCCCGATGATCTCCTCTTCGAACATGAAAACCCAGTTCGGAGGGATCAACAACTCCTCCTCCAAAACCCAATTCGCTGTCGGCAACCTGGCTGCCGCCCTGAATCTCTACCAAGGCAGCGGTACATTAACCAGTTTTACGTTAGGTGTCGGGTATAACCGTCTGGCGGATTTCAATACTTCATCGTTCACTTACCAAAACGGCATCAACAACTCCTATGCGGAAATTTTCGCCGAACAACTCTATGGGGTCAATGTAAATGACTTTGGATATAACACCAATGATCCCAATGGGCCCTATCAGATCTTCAATAGATTATCGCTGTTCCAATGGGGAGGCGCCCTCGCTTACCAAGCAGGGATTCTGGATCCACTTGGAACGGATGCCTATTCTCCCTGGGGCCCCGACGCTGAAAATCCCGATCGGACCGGTCCCCTGGGCGTGAATGCCACTATGAATCCGTCGCAGTGGATACGAACCAAAGGGAGTATCGGCGAATATGTCTTCTCCGGAGGTTTCAATTTCAACAACAAACTGTATGTCGGATTTTCTATCGGGCTTCAAGACATCTATTACAGAGGAGAAACCAACTACCTGGAATCATACAATAACAACGACCGTCGTCTCAATGGAATGAACTATATTCAGGCACAACGTTTCGACGGAACCGGCGTGAATTTCAAATTCGGGATGATCGCCCGGCCGATCGAAAACCTGAGAATCGGGGTCGCTGTCCATACACCTACATTCATCCACATGGAGGAACAATACCAAGCCTTCATGAGCGCAGATTATAAAGGCGACGGTTGGGGTAAACTGATCGACTCGAATCTGGCCTCCAACACTTACGACATGAATGGCCCGACCCATCTGTTGGGAGGGATTTCATACACCCTGCCGGGCATCGGGCTCCTCTCGTTCGACTACGAACGTACCTGGTACAACGGCATGAGACTCAAAAACACCGGATATGCCATGGTGGAAAATGATCTCAAATACGATGCGACCACCTTCTTCCAGGCTTCGAACAGTTATCGTGCCGGGTTGGAACTGACCCCGACCAATAAACTGTTTGTCCGCGCCGGTTACGCCTATTACGGCAACAGTCTCAAACAAAAAGACTATCAATTCTATGCAAACAACAACGTACGCAGCGATCTGATTTACGTTCTCCCCAAACACGCCGATATCGACTCTTACTACAACATCTCGGCTGGGCTCGGATATCGGTTCGGATGTTTCTATACGGACCTCGCTTACGTATATACCAAGTATAATTACGCTTCCAGCCCGATGTTCTACTTCATGGATAAACCCGCCGATTTCGTGATCGACTCCGGGGATGTCAATTACGAGCAGACCCGTCATACCGTTATCCTTTCGCTGGGCGTAAAATTTTAATCGATCGTTTTCCCGAGGAAAAACATCCTTACAGAAAAAGAGAGATTCCGATTAGGAATCTCTCTTTTATATTATATAAGGTATATCAGGCTCTCCTACCCTTACAACAAACCGATCTGTCTGGCTAAATCTCTACCAAATTATTTTTGATTGCATAGACGACCAGGTTGGCCGTATTTTTACAGCCGGTCTTCGCCAAAATGTTGGAGCGATGCTTATCCACCGTTCGTTTCGATATAAATAATGCATCAGCAATCTCGCTGTTGGACTCTCCCCGGCAAATATGCAACAGAATTTCCGACTCGCGCTGCGATAGCTCCTCACTATTCTCATCCGTCACCCCAGTCGGCGTAGACTTGAGGTTGCTGACCAACGTAAACAATAGCTCCTGCGAAAAATAACTTCCCCCATCTACCACTGTTTCAATCGCCGTCACCACCTCCTTGATCTCAGAATTCTTCAAAATAAATCCTTTGACCCCGAGCGACACCATCTTGAAATAGTAATCCTCATCTCCATACATGGATAAGGTGATGATCTTCATGTCCGGATAACGTTTCAAAACCTCTTCGGCCGTCTGAATGCCATTCATCCGCGGCATTTCTATATCCAGCAGAATCACATCGGGCTGAAGCGTCGGCAACAATTCCAACAATTCTACCCCATTGGATGCCTCTCCGGCTACCGTAAAGCCGTCAATCCCATCCAACAACATCCGCAGACCATTGCGAAAAAGCGTATGGTCATCCACCACAATAATCTGATACTTCCGCTCTTGTTCCATACCTTTTGTTTAAACCGGGACATTCACCCGAGCTTCCATCCCTTGTCCGGGACGACTCGTAATTGACAAACCGCCCTTCAACGAACTGATGCGAGACGATATGTTCGAAAATCCCATTCCCTGATCGGAAACCTTGTCAACATCAAAACCGCACCCATTGTCACGGTAATGAACCCGCAACAGTCCGTCACTATAATTCAATTCGATTTCAATACGGGATGCGCCCGAATGCTTGAGACTGTTGTTGATAAACTCGCACAGCACCCGATAGAGAATAACCTCTACATCCATATCGAAACGCTCGCTCTTGAGGTTCGTCCGAAAGACAATCTGCATGTCGCTGCGAGGCAATTTATTGATAAAATTGGAAACCGCCCGCGCCAACCCAAAGTCATTCAGCACATGAGGACTCAGATTGACCGAAATTTCCCGCAAACTCCGGATCGCTTCGTCAATCACGTAACGCGCATTGCGAATGATCTCCTGATTCTTGGCGCTCATTTCACCCTCTGCCAAAGCCGAAACCGACAATTTGGCCGACGACAACAACGGGCCCAATCCGTCATGCAGATCTTTCGAAAAACGTTGACGCTCCTTCTCCTCCGTCCGCAACACCGTATTGAGAATCCGCCGTTCGGAAATACGTCGCTGGCGCTCCACGCTATAAATATACTTAAAGATCCGCTTCACCAACAACATCCCCACCGCAAAACACAGCGAGGTGACAACGCCCATCCAGACGAAAAACTCCGCCGGCAAACGCCATTCCCAAAACGACGTCTGCTGGATGTACTCTCCAAAACGCATGAAGGCCATGCAGCTCAGGGCTATCGTGAACAAAATCCACGAGAGATTATATTTGGTCTGACGCGTCAGGCCAATTGCTACCGATGCCGCACTCAACTGCAGAACAATCGAAATGATCAAAAGAATCTGAAGGACCATAAAAAGTTAGTGAATCGTCTAAAAAGATTCCACCTCACAAAGTTACGAAGAATTTCGGAGCTATCCGCCTCTCCTCTACTGAACCCAGTCGAATCGAACCTCGGCCATACCTACGCTCTTCCCGGCCTGAGGCTGCATCTTTACCCGCAGTCCCTCGCAGGACAAAGCGCCACCGGCCGAATGGACCAGATTATATTGATCCACCTGAGTTCCATAACGATCGGTCATATATAGACGGAACGGTAACCATTCCCCGCCTTTCAAATATTCCAACTCCCAGGAGGAGGGAACCGCAGTCGTCGTCCGGGCATCATCGATCCAATAAACCGAAAAACCGTCCAGCGATCGGGGACCGGTAAAAACAAATTCCGCCACCTGTGTCTCATCCTCACAACCCCGGCTGGTCCAATACGGCATCCCCATATGATGAGAGCGAGCCGGAGCCATTCCATCCAAAATCGCCTCCTGCTCCTCCCTTCCGTTATTGCAGGTAAAATTCACTTCACGCAACCACACCTTATTCTTCAGGGTCAACGGCAACGACTCCCGCGCCAAAGCCTCTGTACGCGGCATCCACACGACCATGGACGTTTCTCCCCGATTATTCCAGGCAAAATAGGGAATCAACCGCAAAGGCTTCCGGACTGTCGTATCGAGCACAGAGGCTTCGGTTGTCAAGGCCACCATACCTTTCATTGGGCCCTCCGTAATCGATTCGCAGCGGATCGAATCCATCCCCGACAAATAATATCGCTGAACCAATCCATTATCAACTCCCTCCGCACAATAAACCAACGGTCCACGAACCACCGCCCAACGATCAATATCTGCCTCCACTTCCGGACGAGCCTGTACGTAACGAGGAGTCATCGGCAAGGTCAATTCGACCCGATCGCCCGCTTTCCAACGACGATCAATCACCGCAAAGCCATTTTCCAATGGCACCTCAACCGGTTTGCCATTTACACGGACCTGCCAACGTTCACCCGGAGCCACATCGGCATAAGTATACAAGGCTCCAGGAAGAAATTCGTCACTGCGAGCCCATGTAGGAATCCGTAACCGTAATGAAAAACGCATCGTCTTATCCGGAGTCAGGACAAATTCCGCCTCACCGGAAAACGGATAATCCGACTGTTGCTCCACCTGTACCCGACCTTCCGCCAGCGGAATTTCCGTCGAACTGCCGGCATACAACGTACAATAAATATCCCGATCCGTATGCGAATAGAGATACCCGGCCGCCTTCATGATCAGTCGAGAGATGTTCGGCGGACAACAGGCACATCCGAACCACTCGGCTCGGCCTTTCAGTCCATGATTGAACGGCGTAGCTCCATCCACCTCCAGCGGATTAACATAGAAAAACCGATCCCCCGCCAGATTGATCCCCGCCAATGCGCCATTGAACAACGCACATTCGAGAACATCGTAGTAACGCCCATCCCGACGGTTGCGGAACATCCGATCGTTAAAAAAAACATTCGCCACCGACGCACAGGTCTCGTTATAAGCCTCCTTATTGGGCAAAACATACTCCGGACCAAACCCTTCGAAACTCCGCATCGCCCCCAATCCTCCGGTAATGGCCATGCGCGTCGAAACCATATTCTGCCAGATCGACTCCAAAGCCTCTCCGTATTCATCCGTCCCGTAAATGGCATCCACATCGGCCATTCCCGTATACATATAACAAGCCCGAACGGCATGACCGGCCGGTTCGCGCTGTTCCCGTAAAGGCATATGCTGCTGAGCCTGGATCAGCCCATAATCGGGATCCTCTGCCAGGGCGACTCCCCGTAAATCGAGAAACCGACGCGCCATCTGCAAATAAAGCGAATCAGCAGTCACTTCAAACAACTGGCACAGGGCCAGTTCGATTTCCTGATGACCCGGAGGCAAATTAATCGGCTTTCCATCGTTATAGGCCGGATCCCCTTCAAAAAATACCCAATGAACATGACGTGCATTTTTCTCCGCGATCTGCAACAGTTTATCTTTCCCCGTTGCCCGATAATAAGCTACCGCCGCCTCATACAGATGCCCCATATTATACAACTCATGACTGGCACCCAAATGAGAATAGGGCCGCTCACCCATCTGTGAAACCTGAGGCACCTTACAGATATGACACTCATACAAATAACCATCCGGTTGCTGTGCTGCCGCAATGAGATCAACCAAAGAATCCAAACGGGCCTCCAGAAGCGGATCAGGAGCTACTCGCAACGCATAAGCCGCACTCTCCATCGATTTAAACAGATCGGAAGACAAAAAAGGAGGAGGAACCGGCATCGCATCGGGTATGCCCGCCAAAAAATGAGCCGTCCGCCGCAGGTTTTCCACCGAAGAGGTCATATGTGAAAAAAGAACCGGAATCGTTACCTGTTGCTGCCGCTGCTGCCAAGGCGCCCAAAAATGATCATGCAATCGCACCTTCTCAAAAGTGACGGGAGTCAACGTCTCGGCAAACATCGTCGATGTTCCCCAAAATGCAAAAAGCGTCAACCATAAACATTTTGTAACTTTCATAAAAGCCGGATTAGGTTAGCAGTACTTCATTCGTGATTTCAGGAAACGACACAACATCCCTTGGCGTCTCCGCTAAACAAAGATAACAAATTCCCTCTCTTTTCCTGAAGATTGCCAGTAACCCCAAAAACAAGAGCAGCCCTCCAAATTCGGAGAGCTGCTCTTATGGAAAATAAAGCGCCGATTATTTGCCGGCAACCACTTTCTTTTCTTTAATACGGGCTTTCTTACCAGTCAGACCACGCAGATAGTAAATGCGTGAACGACGTACAATACCCACTTTGTTAACTTCGATCTTGTCGATGTGAGGCGAGTACAACGGGAAAATACGTTCTACGCCAATCCCATCCGAAATCTTGCGAATGGTGAACATCTTGGTCACACCACGACCTTTGATCTGAATCACCGTACCACGGAAACTCTGGATACGCTCCTTGTTACCTTCCACGATCCGGTACGATACCGTAATCGTATCGCCACTCTTGAACGAAGGCACTTCCTTCGCAGGCCACATCGAAGCCTCAGCGATTTTAATTAAATTGTCCATCTTTTTCAAATGTTAAGGTGAAGTGGGAATATTACGGGCTCCTGCGTCCTCATAAGAGATTCCTGCACTTTGGGAGGGCAAAGTTAATGCTTTATCTCGAATAAACAACACGTTTCGATAATAAATCATTAATTCTCACCTCTCAGCTCACTTCAACCCGAAACTTTACAGGGAGTTTTTACTACCTTTGCACATAAATTTGACCTCTATATTTATGGGAAAACCCCTTATCTTTATCACTAACGATGACGGCGTCAACGCCAAAGGACTGCGGTGTCTGATCGACGTCGTCCGCCCCTTGGGACGTCTCCTGGTGGTCGCCCCCGAACAGGGACAAAGCGGGATGTCGCATGCCATCACCATGACGCACCCCCTCTATCTGACTAAAATTCAGGAAGAGACCGATCTGGAAATCTATTCCTGCAGCGGAACACCTGTCGACTGTGTCAAAATCGCCTTCGACAGCCTGATGCTCGGCAAAGAAATGCCGACGCTGATCCTCTCCGGGATCAATCACGGTTCGAACTCCGCCATCAACGTCCTCTACTCCGGAACCATGGCCGCCGCGATCGAAGGTAGCTTCTACGATATTCCCTCCATCGGTCTGTCTATTCTCAGCCACGACCCGCAAGCCGATTTTACCACCGCTCAAACATTTGCTCCGCAAATCATCCAACGGGTTCTGGAACAGAAACCGGCATGTCCGTTCTGCATCAATGTCAACATTCCCTATCTGAAAGCCGAAGAGATCAAAGGCATCATCCCCTGCCGGCAAAATCGAGGCTACTGGCGGGAAGAGTTCAATCGCCGGCAAGACCCCCGAGGTCGCGACTACTATTGGCTCACCGGCTATTTCCACAACATCGAAACCGAAGCCACCGACACCGATGAGGGGGCACTCAATAACGGCTATATTTCGATCGTGCCGATCCAGGTCGATCTGACCAATTACGAGCAACTGCAAACCATGAAACAGTGGAAATGGTAAGCCCGGTCTTCCCCTGATTGTTCACTTGTCACTACCTTCTCCATGCTCGCACAGATACGCATGCGCTGTCAGCAACTGGCCGATCCGGTATTCGAAAAGCCGGAACAGGTGGTGGCATGGATGGGAGCTATACAGGCTCAAGCCTACGACATGGCTAAATGGGCCATCGGTCTGCGGATGCAAAACGGCTCACTGGCGGCCGTCAACGAGGCATTAAACGCAGGTAAAATCCTGCGCACCCATTTGATGAGGCCCACCTGGCATTGGGTGGCGGCCGAGGACATTCGTTGGATGGTCGCTCTGTCGGCAGATCGAATCCGTGCGGCCAACGATGCTTACGGAAAGAGCCGACACCTTCCAATCTCTCCAGCCTTATATAGTCGCGTAAACGACTTACTCGGCCAGATGCTCGAAGGACACAATGCCCTTACCAAACCAGAGATCGCCCTTCGACTCCAACAAGCCGGTATCGAAACGGAACATGCGGAAACCACCCGATACCTGCTACAAGCCGAAACCCGGGGATTGATCTGCAGCGGGCCGGACAAGGCCGGCAAACCCACATATGCTTGGATGGACGATCGCGTTCCTCCGACACCGGAACTATCTCACTCCGAAGCCATTGCTCGCTTAGCCATGCGCTACTTCCAAAGCCATAGTCCCGCCTCGCTGGATTTTGTCTGGTGGTCGGGTTTGTCGGTACGAGAAGCCCGACAAGCCATCGGAGAAATCAATTCGTGCTTGATCCATGAAAGTTTCCACGGCACAGAATGGTTGATTCATCAAGAGGCACAACAATCCATCCGTTTGCATAAACCTTTCCGAGGAATGAGGCTGTTGCCTCCTTTCGACGAATACCTGATCAGCTACAAAGAACGATCACAGGTACTGGATCCGATTCACCAATCCAAAGCCTTCAATGCATGGGGAACATTCTATCCGGTCATTCTGTATGAAGGTCAGATTATCGGAACGTGGAAAAAACAGACAAGCCGAAAAAATAGCGATATCAATCTCGAATTTTTCCCGGGGCAATCACGCCCTTCCGACAAACAAATTCATCTGGCCATCGAACAATACAGACAATTTCTGTCCGGAAACAATAAACGGCGCCCTGCGGAGAGCGCCGTTTATCTTACAACTATCTATCAGTCGATTATTCGATTTCCCAGTCAGATCCGTCTTTGCGATCCTTTACTTTGATCCCGATGGCACCCAAACCATCCCGAATCCGATCCGAAGTCGTCCAGTCTTTGGCCGCCTTCGCCTGCGTCCGGATATCGAGCACCATATCGATCACTTCGCCCAACATTTGGCTGTTATCTCCAGCCAAATCGTCACGAAGGCCCAGCACATCGAATACATAAAAACGAACGATCCGACTCAACTCGGCAATATCACCTTCGGTCAGCGTCTGGTGCCCGTCGTAAACCTGATTGATGATCCGAACACAATCGAACAGTTCGGCAATCACCACCGGCGAGTTCAAATCATCATCCATGGCGGCCCGGCAACGTCCTTCAATGCCCGAAATATCGACCGTCGAAGTGGCAGAAGGTTTCAACTTATCCAACGTAGCTACCGCTTTCATCAAACGTTCATACCCTTTTTCGGCTGCCTGCAACGCTTCATTCGAAAAATCAAGCGTACTGCGATAATGGGCCTGAAGCACGAAAAAGCGAATCGTCATCGCACTGTAAGCCTGAGCCAACAGCGGATGATTGCCCGTCAGCAACTGTTCCAACGTAATGAAATTCCCCAGCGACTTGCCCATCTTCTGGCCATTGATGGTGATCATATTGTTATGAATCCAATAACGAGCCGAATCGTGACCACAGGCCGCCGTGCTTTGGGCAATTTCGCATTCGTGATGCGGGAACATCAGGTCCATCCCACCTCCGTGAATATCGAACTGTTCGCCCAGATAGCGCATGCTCATGGCCGAACATTCCAAATGCCAGCCCGGAAAGCCATCGCTCCACGGAGAAGGCCAACGCATGATATGCTCCGGAGCCGCCTTCTTCCACAAGGCAAAATCATACGGATTCCGTTTGTCGCTCTGTCCGTCCAACGCCCGTGTATTGGCCAACATGTCATCCAAGACACGTCCGGACAACTTCCCATAATGATACTTCTTATTATAGGCCTCCACATCGAAATAGACCGATCCGTTGCTCTCATACGCAAAACCATGGTCCAAAATCCGACGAACCAACTCGATCTGTTCGATAATGTGACCCGAAGCATGGGGTTCGATGCTGGGCGAAAGCACATTCAATTCACGCATGGCATCGTGGTAGCGTTCGGTATAGTAATGCGCTACCTCCATCGGTTCCAACTGCTCCAAACGAGCTTTTTTCGAAATTTTGTCTTCCCCTTCATCGGCATCGTGTTCCAAGTGCCCTACGTCCGTGATGTTACGCACATAGCGAACCTTATATCCCAACGCACGCAGGTAGCGGAACAACAAATCGAACGTAATGGCCGGACGGGCATGCCCCAAATGCGGATCCCCGTACACCGTCGGCCCGCAAACATATAACCCCACAAACGGAGGCTGAAGCGGCTCGAAACGTTCTTTGCTCCGTGAAAGCGTATTGTAAAGTGTTAACGTCGATTCCATATTCATTATCTGTTTGAAAGTGTAAAATTACAAACTTTCTCGGGATGTTCGTTTTTTTACCGCCATTGTCATGTTATTTTTTTAATTTTGTACGTTAAATTTTACGAATCTTAACCGATCCGGCATGAACACATTTAAAAAGTATAACCTGATCGTCGGCTGGTTCTCCTTCTTCTTCGCAGCCGCGGTGTACCTGATGACGATCGAACCCACCGCCAGCTTGTGGGATTGTAGCGAATTTATCGCTACCTCATACAAACTCGAAGTGGGACACCCCCCCGGAGCTCCTCTCTTTATGATGATCTCCAGACTCTTCGCCATCTTCGCACCCAACCCGCAAAGCGTCGCCCTCATGATCAACTCGATGTCGGCCCTCGCCAGCGCGGCAACCATCCTGTTCCTCTTCTGGTCCATTACCCACCTCGCTCGCCGAGCCTTGGGTAAACGCGAAGAAGAATTGACCAACTCCCAAATCGTCGCCATCATGGGCGCCGGTCTGATCGGGGCCATCGCCTATACATTTACCGATACCTTCTGGTTCTCGGCCGTCGAAGGCGAAGTGTACGCCCTCTCGTCGATGTTTACCGCCGTCGTATTCTGGGCCATCCTGAAATGGGAAAACGTCGCCGATCAGCCGCATGCCAATCGTTGGATCATCCTGATCGCCTATCTGACCGGTCTGGCTATCGGCGTGCACCTGCTCAACTTGTTGATCATCCCGTCGATCGTCCTGATCTACTACTTCAAAAAATACCCCGTCATCACCAAATGGGGCATTCTGAAAGCAATAGGAATCGCTGCTGCGATCCTGATTGCCGCCATGTTCATCATCATCCCGGGAACCGTACAACTCGGCGCCTTCTTCGATCGGATCTTTGTGAACACCTTCGGTCTGCCCATCAACAGCGGGATCACCTTCTATGCTTTTGCCCTGCTGGCCCTGCTGGGTTGGGGCGTCTATTTCACCCACAAAAAAGGTAAGGTAATTGCCAATACCATCGTACTCTGCACCACCGTCATTATCCTCGGTTACGGCAGCTACGCCTCGGTGATCATCCGCTCGTCGGTACAACCCCCTATGAACAGCAACAACCCCAGCAACCCCTATGGACTGCTCTCGCTGTTGAACCGCGACCAATATGGCGCCCGCCCGTTGTTCAAAGGCCCCTACTACTCGTCACCTCCCATCGACTATGAAGAAAAAACAACCTATTACGTCGGAGACGACAGTACCTATACCCAAGCCTCGGTGATCAAAGGGCTCAAATATCCTTCGCAATTCGAATTCTTCTTCCCGAGAATGTCTTCGGCCAAAGAATCGGATATAGCCGCCTATCACAACTGGGTGGACATCAAAGGTCGAAACATCCCGTTCCAGGATCGCATGATCAATGTCCCCACCTTTGCGGAAAACATGAAATTCTTCTTCGCCTATCAGCTGAATTTCATGTACTGGCGATACTTCCTTTGGAACTTCGTGGGACGGCAGAGCGACGTCCAGTCCACCGGTGAAATCACCGACGGAAACTGGCTCAGCGGGATTAAACCCATCGATGCCATCTTCCTCGGCCCTCAAGACAATCTGCCTTCGGAAATGACCAGCAACCGGGCCCGGAATACCTACTATTTCCTTCCGTTCATTCTGGGGATCATCGGACTGGTGTTCCAGCTGAATCGTGACGGCAAAAACTTTACCGTCGTCATGACCCTCTTCATCATGACCGGGGTCGCCATCGCCGTCTACCTGAACTCACCGCCCGCCGAACCCCGTGAACGTGACTACGTTTACGCCGGATCGTTCTATGCTTTCTGCATCTGGATAGGACTCGGGGTCCTGGCCTTCTACCGGGCCTTCCAACGGTGGTTCAAAAAGGAAAACGTGAAGACCGCTCTCGTCGCTACGGCCATTTGTGCCGTCGTGCCCGCTCTGCTCGGCGCCCAGAACTGGGATGACCACGACCGGTCGAACCGTTACACCGCCCGTGACCTCGGACACAACTACCTGAACCTGTTGCCGAACGCCATCATCATGAACTACGGAGACAACGACACCTTCCCGCTGTGGTACGCCCAGGAAGTCGAAGGGGAACGAACCGATGTCCGTATCATGAACATGAGCTACCTGGGCGGTGAATGGTACATCGACCAAATGAAGCTCAAATGCAACAACTCGGAACCGGTTCCCTTCTCGTTGCCCCGTCGAAAATATACCTACACCAACGAATTTATCCCGGTGCAGAACCTCTTCGACAAACCGATTCCCATTAAACAGGCCATTCAGTTCTTCGAAAGCGATGACCCGAGAACCAAAGCTACCCTGGGAACCGGAACCGTCGACTATATCCCCGCCAAACAACTGATCATCCCGGTCAACAAACAAAATGTGCTGGCGGCAGGGATCGTCAAAGAAAAAGACGCCGACCTGATCATGGATTCGATTACGATCACCATTCAACAAAACAACATCGATCGAAGCGAACTCATGCTGCTGGATCTGCTGGCCAACTTCGACTGGAAACGCCCGCTCTACTTTACCGCTTTTGAACCCATCAAAAGCCTGGGGCTGACCGATTACCTGCAAATGGAAGGTTTCTCCTACCTGCTGGTGCCGATCAAAACCCCGTCAAACAGCGTGCTCAATGCCGGACGTATCAATACCGAATCGCTCTATCCCAAACTGATGGAAAAGTATCGCTACGGAAACTTCAAAGACCCGAAAGTCTATGCCGATTACTTCGTGCAAAACATCATGACAACCTCTCGGGTGCGGATCCAGTTCAATCGACTGGCCGATCAGCTGCTGGCTGAAGGCGATACCCTGCGGGCCATCGCCGTACTCGACCGTTCGGCGGAAGAGCTGCCGTTCAGCCAAATCCGTCACAACTACTACTCTCTCGGAATGATCGAAGGTTACTACCGGGCCAAAGCATTCGATAAAGGGAATGCCCTGTTGAATGAATATGCCCGAATTCTGGAAGAAAATACCGCTTACTTCCTCCAGTTCACCGGACGAAAAGCCGATGTGGTTGACGATCGATTGAAAAACGACATCGGATTGTTGTATGAACTGTACAAAATCGCTGTCAAGTATCAACAAACAGCCGAAGCCGAACAAATCAAAGAATTTTTCGTCGGTCAAGGTCTAATGAACGAAAATGCTTAAAACTTGTTCGCAATACGAACTCATCGAAGCTGGTTGCGATGAAGCTGGACGGGGCCCCTTAGCGGGCCCCGTTTGCGCCGCAGCCGTTATCTTACCGCCTCATTGGGAGCATCCGCTTTTGAACGATTCCAAAAAAATGAGCGAGAAAAATCGATATCTTCTGCGGGATATCATCCAACGTGAAGCCATCGCCTGGGCGATCGAAATGGTCTCCCCCGAAGAAATCGACCGAATCAATATCCTCAATGCTTCGTTTGAAGCGATGAATCGCGCCGTACAACGCTTGACTCTTACACCTCAACTGCTGCTCATCGATGGAAACCGATTCCGAACCCAATTGGATATTCCTTATCGTTGCATCGTGAAAGGCGACGGCATCTATGCCAATATAGCCGCCGCTTCGGTGCTGGCCAAAACGGAACGAGATCTCTATATGACCCGAATCGACAAGGAATATCCACAATACGGGTGGAAAAAGAACAAAGGATACCCTACCCGAGAACATCGTCAAGCCATTTTACAATACGGTCTTTCGCCTTACCACAGAGTATCCTTCACCCACGAATACAAACAGCTGTCTCTCTTTGATATAGCCCAAGAAAAATAATTTTTATTTATCTTTTTTCGGACTTTTCGCGGCTGCCTCTTGACAAAGGGGTAGCCGCGATTGTATATTTGTCCCAGAGACGGACAACCGTTCCTCTCTTCGGAGATCCGTTCCGAAATCCGACCTCCCTCCCTTTTCATCATACTCAACAGGTTTGCCGAACTCGGCCCGGACTTATCAACAATCCGTCCGTCCCCCTCTGTGCATAGTTATCAACAACCTGTTCCCCTCACCCAACCCAACATCTATTCCTAAAAACTCTTTCACGTATGGCGACTGAACACTCCCTCCCCGCCGAAAAAAAACGACGGGGCAGACCTCGCAAAAATCCGGTTCTGACCAATGCTTCCGCTGAAAACTCGCCTCAAACCCTCGAACAATTAACCCAAACCTGCATCGCCTCGCTGCACACGACTCTACGTCAGATCGAAGCCCTGGTTCAGGAACGACATCGGCAGAAACTCTCTGACCAGCGAATCCGTAACGTAGGACGAGAACTCAAAGAACTCATCAAAGTAATGACCCGGTATGGGCAAATTTAGGTTATCAACAGATTTAAACATTCTTTGTAACCTTATCAACAAATGAGAAGCATCCTTATCAACAATCAACCCTACTACTATGCCAACCAATTGGAGGAACTCTCCCTCCAGGAATGGCAAACATTGATGACTCTTCCATGTGAAACCAAACCGTCAGCTGACCACCCTCTCCTTTCTGCCAAACCGCTGCGCCTGAAAAACAAAACAGGAATCAAAACCCCCATTCTACAAAAAACAAATCCCAACGATTGTCAGCAATTTCTCCAACACTGGAAAGAACAGATCGTCCACCAAACCCTTCTCCGAGAACAAAAGAGAAATGCATTGAAACCGACCCCTACCTTCCCTCCTCAAAATTTCAAACGATGTAAGTGGCTTAGGTTTCTTTTTCCTGCGCGCCCGCTCCGACCGTTGGAACACCTTTCAGCCCAAGCCTTCTGCGACGCTTCCGACCTCTATCTGGATAATTACGTAGAACACGCCCACCTTATCGTCGCTATTCTCTCCCTCAAGAACACTTCGAACTACAACGACCCCTTTCTTCTCCATCGGGCCGAATGCATGAAACGAAAATCCATGAAAATCGTTTTCAAACTATTCGATGAACTGATCCTGGCTCATCAGCTTCTGAAACACTATTTCCCCGCTTGTTATCAAAACCGATTGCATCGACACATCACGGCCGCCTCAAAAACACAAAGCCCGCCCCAGTGGAACGATCTGTTGCTATGGTTGGCCAACTACCGTCCTTCAGAAATAAAACTCCTCGAACAGCTGCCCTGTTATGAATTCATGCGTATCGTCAACGCAAAAATCAAATCCCAAACCACCGGCTCCGGCCTCTCAAATCCCGAACACTCATGTTTAGAACCCGTTTAATGCAATTGATCCAACAGGAGGCGACCCAATGCGGCTATGATTTCCACAACGGATTCCCGTACCGTCTGACCCGTTCAGATATGCGTTTCCCCGCCCTGTGGATGGAACCGCCCATCCTGACCCTGGTCATCGGTCGAAAAGAATGAGTGATCACCTATCATGTCACCCTACACTTGTTGGCCTCCGGGAGAAAATGCAGCGAATCCGAAAAAGAAAGTCAATGGGAAAAACTCGAAAAACAACTCTTGAAATGGACCCAAAACCTCATCTTGCAACCAGAGGTCTTCTCCATCGACAAAATTTCCTGCACCCCCGCTGAATTTACCCTGACCAACCAAAGAGAAATTTCACTAAAAGCTGAATTCAATATTCAGTTCGCATTCCCTCACGACTTCACCGCTTCCAATCCCGACGGAGACACTAACCCCTAACCATCATGGAAATTACCTCCTACCCCGCCCAACGATCCTCAGCCTACAAAGAAGCCATCTTTACCCTCTCGGCTGCGGAAAACGAAACCATCGACCTCGATATTCGGGAAGAATCTCAAAACCTCCTCCTCGGACAAAAAAGACTCTATGGACAGAATACATACTCCATCAACGTCAGCAACTACGCCCAACGACTATTGGATGTAACTCCCCTCCGAAGCCAGGCCACCGTATTCGATTACCCTAAAAAACGAATGGTCCCCATCCTGATTCAAGCAGGCAATGTGAAAGAAACCGTCACTTTGACCAGTAGTCTGGAGAAAATTCTCTTCTTCGAAGCCCTCTCCAAAGCCCCCGATACGGTCTCGATCACCCCCGAACAAAGTGATGAAATTGCCCTATTTACCGATGATTCCGCTCTCTTCGCCGAAGTTATCCTCGATCCGCCCCTGAACAGTAAAAAAATCCGATTGGCGGAGAAAAACAAACAAATGGATCTCTGCGCCCTATATTTTAATATGCCGCATGTCGTCCGCAAAATCAACGAAGCCCAATGGGGACCTATCGAACAATACCCCAACATCCAACTGCAAATCATCACCGAATACGACGAACTGATCTTCACCCGAAATTACAGGATCGAACCCTCCTCCGCCAAAAGCCTGCGATTGTGCTGGTGGAACTATTGGGGACAAATCGATTACGCCTCCTTTAAACTCGCCCAAACCAGCCTGAACATCGACAAACAACGAATCTATACCGCCCAAGGCTACAAAACAACCGGCTGCCAAACAGAAACGATTTACAATCTGGTCTCTGACTACCTGAACGAAGAATACATGGCCTGGCTGCAGGAAATAGTCGCCGCTCCCAAAGTCTGGATCGATAACGGATCTGAATTCCTCCCCGTGGAAATCCAGACTCAACAAATCATAACAGGTGGACAGGACCTCGCTCGCTTGCAGATCAGCCTGACACCCAGTCAAAAGAGTATTTATCAGCACCTCTAATACCATGAAATGCTTTATCGATAACCGTGAAACCGAATCCGATCCCTCACAAAGCATTGCAATCACCCTCTCCATCGCCTCCATCTCCCAAATCGAAAGCGGTCGGACCGGTTACAGCAAAACCCTGAAACTGCCGATCACGGCACGGAATCGAGAAATCATGGGCGACGCCGGAGAAATCCTCTCGCCTCAACGATTCAACCAAACGTCCCATACCGCCCGAATCGAAAAAGATGGATGTATCGTCATGGAAGGAATCCCCATGATGACCAAACGAGAAGATAATCCGGATGGATCGGGTTGGTATCACCTGAACATCATCGGAGGTGGAAAAAGCTGGATTCAAACCGCTTCGGATCGCATGTTCAACGAACTGGACCTCAATTGCGAGATGGTCCTCAACGCCAGCAACGTTCTAAACAGTTGGACCTGGGAAAAACCCATCCGCTTTTTCCCCGTTCAACGAGACCGGTTTACTCTCCCCTCTCAAACACTACAACCCGGAGTCAGGGTAATGACATTCGAAGACTATCACCCTTTTCTGCATCTCAACTCTCTCCTGCGACAGATCGCTGCACAAAGCGGTTATACCATTCAATCCCATTTTTTGGATAGTTCCTTTTTCGATTCCCTATATCTCAGCGGAAAATATTCCGAAAAAGACAGTGAACTGTTCAAAGAACGAATGGGGTTCCTCGCAGGACGTTTCTCCGAAATATCCGCCAGCGCCGATCATCTGGGCAGAGTATACGCCGACCCGCTGACCTCGCTCTCCTCCCTGGGAAACCTGGTCGAAACAGCAGACCCCTACGAAGAACAAAACGGGAAAACCCTCCCGGAACTCTATAATCATAACGAATGCTTCCGAAAAGAGGGTGAACGTATAGGTTTCTTCCCGGTAGAAACCGTGGTGGTCGGATTCGAATACGCCATTCAATACCGCAGCGATTATATCATCGCCAGTCGAGAGGAGCTCTGCTGCTTCAATTCCCTCCGGTTGAACGACGGTTACGAACGAAAATATAAAGTTATCAACCGTCAAACCGATCGTAAAAAAGAATTTCATGACAACTGGAGCTATACCCTCATCGTGTTTAACCACAATGACGGCGATTCCTATCGGTTCACCTATGATAAAATCACCAATCCCAATGCCGACCTTCAGAATCTGCAACCTTCCTATTATACCACCGTTACCCTGAAAACCTTCGCTGAACGATGCGTAAACATCACTGTCCCTGTCGGTGAAACCGTCACCAACCCCTCTCTCTGGATCCGTCACGCAGACAACAGCTATCAACTCTACACCCAAGACTGGGCCCTGTATGACGGATATGTCACCGAAACCGGACAGATCGATATCAGCATTACCGCCCGCAGTACCGCCCGTGAAATTACCCCCTCACAACCTCAAGATTTCGATCAAATCTTTTTCTGGGGTGCCAAACAGGGAATGAACTTCACTCTCTCCGAAAAAGTTACCCTCAAACCCATCTTCGTCTCCCATCCGGGAGAAGGAAACTCGATCCAATTCGCCCAAATTGCAGCCCACGAAATCCATCAGATCGACCTGGTCAATGCAATCAAACAGATGTTCAACCTCTATTTCTACACCGATACCCGTTGCAAAACCATCTATATCGAACCCCGGGAAGAATTCTACGGCAACACACTGATCGACTGGTGCGATAAAATCGATCTGGATCGGCCGATCTGTGTCGAAGAATTAGGAGAAGAAACCGGTGGAACATTTACCCTGCAATATCAGACCGGAGACGGAGCCGTTACCCGCTGGAACCGAGCTAACCGACAAGTCCTCGGCGCCTGGAGTGCCGAAATCCGAAATCTTTTCACCCAGGAACGTGAAAAAACATATGAAAATCCCCTGTTCACCGCCTCGCTCAATCAACAAAACAGCTATCCCGATGCCCCCCATGCCTCGATTGTCCAAGCCGGAGACCGAGACAGCAACGGAGGTAATCCGGGGGTCGAAAACCTAAACTTCCTCCCAAAAATTGTGAGCTATGCCGGTGTGCAAACCTTGCCCGAAGGAGAATACTGGGGTTGGCCGGCTTACGGAAACCAATATCCGCTCATCGCTTTTCATGATGAGCAAAGTCGAACCGTCTCCCTTTGTTTCGAGGATCGGGACAATCAAAAAGGTTTGCACCAATACTATGACAAAACCATCGACACCTACAACAATGGCCTGAGAATCACACTGTATCTCCATCTAAAACCCCACGAAATCGAACCATTTATCATTCCCAACAACCAGCAACAGGATTTCCGGGCGCGGTTCAAACTCCGTATCCACGGAGAAGAAATCATCTGTCGATTGGAAGAAATCTCCGATTACAATCCCGATCTGAACCAATCTACCCGATGCACCTTTCTGAAAGCTTAACTTTTTGACCTCCTTATTCCTATGGTTACGCCCTATCGAATTCTCTTTGAAACCTCCCTTTCCAAAGAGATAGAAAACATGCGCCCCACCGCTGCCTACCTCTCTGCCACAGCAGCCGCTTTTCTCCCGAGTCCATTTTCGCTGAATTTTTACCCTACTCTCCCGGAGACCCGTCCGGTCAATACAGCCTCACCCTCCCTTCCATCGAATCCCGAACAAACAGAAAGCAGTTCCACTACCCTCACACGGGCCGAAGTGAAAGAAATGATCGATGAGAAAATCAATGGACTGAAAATCTATGTGCTGGAATCGGATATCACCCAGGCCCAACAAGCCGTCAAAAGTATTGTAGAACTCTCCTCCTTCTGACCCAAAACACTCCGTACATGACCATCTATGAAAAAGAACTGATCTGCCAACTGGAACAAAATTACCCCAAACTATCCACGGCCCGACTGATGCAGAAATTAATAGATATGGGGGTGATCGACTTCTCCCGCTGTAAAATCCTGGCCGTACGAAGTCATGTGGAACAACTCGTCAAACAAGGCGAAAAAAAAATCGACGCCATGTGGTCCGCCGCCGAATATTTCGCCTGCTCCTACGAGTACGTCCGCAAATGCATGTACTATTACCAAGACGTCAACATCGTCAATTAACCCCCTCAAACCTATCTCTCGTTTATGCTGACAGGAACCATCGTACTGGTGAAACGCTCAGAACAAATCACTGAGCTAAACATCGACGGAATTATCGGCCTTTCGGCGGAAGACCCAAATGAAGACACCGCTAACCGTCAAGAAAGTTATGAACACTTCAGAAAACAAATCGAAGCCATCCGGCAAATCTCAACCCCCGAAATCATTGTCAATATCCGATCCTCCGGAGGAAACGTCAACGACGCCCTGCTGATCCATGACATCTTGTGCGAATCGAAAAAACAAATTACAACCCGATGTTACGGATATGTGGCTTCCGCCGCTACCTTGATCGCTCAAGCCGCCTCCAAAGGACGTCGGGAAATGTCGGCAAACAGCCTCTACCTGATCCATCAATCCATCAGCAGCGGAGCCGGTAACGCCGGAACCCTGGAACAAACCGTCGACTTGCTCAACCAAACAGACCGACGAATCGCCGAGTTATATGCCGCTCGTTCCGGGAAATCCATCGACCACTTTATCCAACTGATGGCGATGAATCATGGTAACGGCAAATGGTTATCAGCCCGGGAAGCTAAAAGCGCCGGCTTGATCGACCGCGTGATTCCGGCTCAAACCCTGGATAACCAAACCCGACAAATCGTTCAACAGCTCAATCTACCGGCTCTCCCTGAAACTTCTTGCGAGACCTCAAAAACCTTATTAAAAACAGCGCTCTCCCTCCTACAGGATACCCTCAACCGCTTATCGGAAAAGCCCGCCGAGTCGCTGTCGCAAAATTCATCCCCACTTCCAGACCCTCCGGTTGTTCATACCACTCTCTCCTCCGACAATCCTCCTGCGGAGCCTGACACCCAACCCATCGTCAACCAGACCCCGACACCGGAAATTCAGGAACCTCTGCTTCGAACACAGGCCCGAGCTACCTCCACCGAGAGCAAAGAAGATCCCGGACAAGATGACCTCCCGGCTCCGTCCAATGCTCAAGCCTATCAACAAGACGCCGAACAGTTTTTCGTATAACCCTTAACCCCTATTCAAATTTATCGCTATGGCAAAAATCGAAAACACCAAAACCTATTCCGGACAAATGCTGGAAAAAATCTTCTTCCGCCCTATGCTCAGCGGCCCCAATGCCATCGACCTGGGTATTAAGATCATGTACAACATGCCCGTCCCGACCACCCTGCAATTCTGGAAACGTTCAGGAGACATCCTGCAAAAATTTACCGCCGGAGGATGGAGCGGAACAACCAGTTCCAGCAAATTCCAAAAAACCATCTCGCTCTCCAAAGTCAAAGCAGAAATCGGTTACAGCGCCGCAGACTACTTCAGTACGGTTTTCGAACTGATCACCAACCGTGCAGATATCAACATGGAAGATCTCTCGGGGTCCGAATTGGAAGAAGCTGAAACCGCCCTGTTCCGGGAAGCCATCGCCGAAAGTATTCGCGCAACCATGTGGCTGGGAGACAGCGCTCGAAGTGGCAGCTACAACACATTTGACGGGTTTGTCAAACGATTGACGGAAGATGCCGGGGACGGCGCAAACGATGTCAAAAAAATCGATATCCCCGCCAGCTTCTCCGACGGCAGTGATCCCGATGCCGGAGAAAACCTCTTGAAGAGCCTGTGGGACAACGCTTCGGATGCACTCAAGTCTTGCAAGTCTCAGGGAAATCTGGTCTACCTGGTCACCTCCGACATCTATGCCAAATACGAAGAAGAGCTGGACAGCGCCAGTCTGGAAGCCGCTTATCTCGCCAAACAAAACGGCCGAGAAAGACTCTCGTATCGGGGAATCCCCGTTATCGACGTGGAACTGACCTCCTATCTGGACGTTCTCACCGATATGCCTAAATCGTTCGCCCTGCTGACCGACCGTCGGAATCTGGCTCTCGCGGTCAATACCGCCGACTTCCCCGGATCTGAAATCCGCATGTGGTACAACCCCGACCTGATGGAAAACCGTCAACGCGCTGTCTTTATGGCCGGTTGCGACTATCTGCTCCCGGAACTGATCTCCTTCGCCGTTTCGGCTACGCCCGAACCGTAACCTACCCCCCTCTTTCGGGCCCTTATCTGAACAGGGCCCGATTTTCTCTATCTCTCATCCTTAATTCTTTACGCCCATGGCTCTTTCCGGATTCGTAAAATCCCCCAATGTACGACGTAACGGAGGCATCCAGAAACTCGCGCTTATCCAAACCAACAACTTTCTCGGAGCAGAATACGATGTCGAATCTCGCGCTTACACCCAAATCGACCTACAACTGAACCAACGATTCCTCGTATACGACTTTCGAGAAGATGAAGCCGAATATCAGGAAAAAACAGAAATCAATCAGGGGACTGTCGTCGTGACGCACGAACTGACATTCCTGTTGGACAAAATGTGCAATGCTACCGCCGTAGCCGTCTCCGAACTGATCGAAAGCTCGTTCCAAGGCTTCATCGCCCTCATTCAAACCTATGCCAACGAAACTTACCTGATCGGATACTCTCAGGAATTTGGTAAACAACGGCCTCTGCACGTGGCGCAAACCAACAGCTCTACCGGAAAACGATTTACGGAATCCAGCTCCGAAATCGTCACTCTCCAAAGTACAGACACCGCCAAAGCCTGCAACCTTCTGATGAATATCGACGACCTGTTGAACAACTAATTCCTCTCGATGATGCAAAAACCGCCCGCTCCCAAACCATCCGCCCCTAAACTGTTTTTACCTCAAAATCGGATAGATCCATTCATGTTCTCCCAGCCATCCTTCACCTCAGGCAACAAACGCCCCTTTTGGAGTTGGGGAAATGACAACTTATTCCCCTATGCATTGGCTCTCATGTCGCGCCGTTCAACGACCCATCGCCGAATCATCAACGACAAGGCCGACTATATCTCAGGAAAAGGTTTTTCGTTCGATCCGAACAATCATATCCTCGAAGCATTTACCCAACGAGCCAACGGCTCCGGTGAAAGCCTGAGACAAATTGTCAATAAACTGGCTTTCGATAAGGCTCTGTTCGGAAATGCTTTTCTGGAAATCGTGACAGATCCCGGACACACCTTTCTCTCGCTCTTCCACCAGGACGCCTCCAAATGCCGTGTCGCCAAAGAAAACAACGCTATTCTGCTGCATCACAATTGGCGCGAGTTCAAAGTAAATCAGTGTCGCTCTCTGCCGCTCTACCCTCAATTCGAACCCGCTCCGGATGGAACCCTCCGATCCATCTTTCACTACAAAGACTATGAGCCCATGTTCGAACATTACGGGGTCCCGTCTTATATCGCCGGTATGAACGTCTCGGCCATCGCCTACAAAACCGACAAATGGAACATCAGCCGACTGGATAACTCGTTCCAACTTTCAGGCATTATGGTGCTGGACGGCGAAGTCGACAATGAACTGGATGCCCACCAAATCATACAGACCGCCGAAAAACGTTTTGCCGGAAAACCCGGACAGGTGATGTTTATGATCAAAAATGCGGAAGAAGCCGACAATTCGAAATTCGTTCCCATTGCCTCCGACAACGAAGGAGATTGGAAACTGCTCCACGAACAAGCCACCTCCGATATTGTGGTCGCTCACTCCTGGTTCCGGTCACTCAGTGGATTGGACTACTCAACCGGTTTTAACTCCGAACGAATCCTGCACGAATACGAAATTGCCCTCAACACCCTGATTCTGGGCGAGCAGCAGGAACTACTGGAACCGATCCGAAATGCCATCACCAACATCCTCACTTGCGATGCCTCATCCCTGCAAGTTGTCAACCGACCGCCCACCCGTTCCAAACCGCTCTACATGAAAGTCTGGGAGGCCCGCAAAAACGATGGTCTGGATTACGATCCCACCGATCCTCAGCAAAACCTCTTTCTGGCCCAGATTACCAAATACGCCCTGAAAAACATCGACTGATATGAGTACCTTTTTGCTCGCCACTCCTGCAGAAGTATGGGAAATGGCTTTCCCCCCTAACGCCAACGGTCCCGATGACCAAATCAACGACACGTTGATCGAAACCGCTCAACTGCGGTACCTCAAACCGGCATTGGGTTCTTTATATGACACCCTGGAAGAAAGCCGTCATGCAGAATTCGTCACCCAATTTCTTAAAAAACCTTTGGCCTACTATGTCAGAAGCCTGGCATTAAACATGCTGAGTGCCTCGGTCGGAAGTTTGGGTATTCTGGAAGGAAAAACCGACTATGCCGCTCCCGTTTCGATCCGGCAGCTGCATATCCTCCGGAAAGAAGCTCGCCATCAAGCCGACCTTCTATTGGATCAGGCCATTGAACATATCGAAAATAATCCGACACTGTTCCCCGAATACGATCCGCATCGAAACATTCGACACAAAATCCGTATACAAGGAGGGATCGCCCTGAAATCCCCGTTCCAACGCTGAAAAACAGGCACGAAAAAAGGGAACACCTTCTAACAGTGTTCCCTTTTCATATAGCATAGAAAAATTCGATGTCTAAATTTCAAAGGAAAACAGCAGAGAGAGACTGCTTGTCTCTCCTACCGTCTTTCCTTTTACTAACCTAAAACTACTAACCTAAATGAACCTAAACTTCTCCGCAAAGATAAGCACAAAATCGACATTCTCCAAATTTTTTAAAAATTTCTTAAAAAATTTTAATAACAAAACGCGTATCTTGCTCAGTTTAGGACACCTGGGCTACTGCATAGGAACGAAATTTTCGTAACGGACACTCCAACTGCCATCCTTGGGGAAGCCGGGAGCTTCACCTTCCGAACCGGTCCACCCCTGTGCCATCATGGCGACAGCCGTCAACAAACCTCCGTTCGACGGGAAATAGGGGAACGGTCCACCGGTTGCCAGCCCATGTTCATCGAACTGGAAGCCCTCTGAATCATGCAATAACAAATCGACAGCCAGTTCGGGTTGGCCGGTCCGGGCTGCGGCCATGGCCATCATCGGGAAGTCCCAACCCCAAATCTTATTGAACTGCCATTCGTTCATCACCTTATCCAACGTACGAACAAAAGTGGTCGTATCAACACCATCCCCCGGAAGCATGCCCAATACCCCCGTCAGCGCAGGATGTTCATACGTATACTTGGTCCACATTTCAGGAATGCCTTCATAGGTCACATAAACGCTGTCCTGCGTCGGCAGCGGAGCCAGCTTATTATAGACATCGGCCCATTTTTCATTCGGAGCCATCCCGAGCCGTTCACGCCATTTCTGTGCAGTCCGCAACCCGTAACGGAAATACCCCAATTCAAAAATAGGATTGGTCGTAGCCAGAGCATCCGTATTTTCCGAAACGATCACCACGGGAGGACCTAACACATATTCGCCTTTCTTGTCATCATAATACGCATAGTCGGCCATATAGTCCGCCGAAGCGAAAACGACATCCTTCCATTTATCGAGCGTTTCCTGGGTCGGATGCATCAGATAATCCTGTTCAGCGAAATAGATCGGATGAGGCTGCTGCCAAATCAACAATCCGTGGGCCCAGCAAGGCCATTCCCGGTCGAAATCCGCCGTACATTTGGGCCATTTGGCTCCACTGCGTCCCATCAACTGGGCCCGAGCCATGGAGGTCGGCAAATAATCACGGTAGATATGCAGACTCTTATCGAACAACGGCCAGCGGTTCCACAACGCATAGTGAACCCCATGCCACCAAATCATTTCGAAGTGGAAACGGCCATACCACCCGTTATTGACCAAACCGCTCTCCTGAGGAGGCAGACTGCCGGCTTCATTCACCCGCATCACATATTGAGACAGCACAATGCGGCGTTCAAGTTCTTTCCAGCGAGGATCCTTACTCCCCGACAGGTCGATGGCCGCACCAGAGTTCCAATAGTTTACCCAAGCTTCACTGCTTTTAACAAAAACATCCGCGGCAGCCGTCAATTCACCTTCCGGACGAGCCTCAGAGAACGTACAGGTCAAAGCGATTTTATCGGTTCCATCCGGTTTAAAATAGAAGCGATGCGGCATGGAATCTACCGTTGACGATTCGAATTTCCCTGCCGAAGTCCATTTCACGGCAGTAAAATATTGCGTCGTATCCAACGTGCGTTCGATCAGGGCCGATTCATCCGTTTGATCCACAATCTCGGCAGAATG
>JAHZDG010000014.1:29786-59591 GCA_019422485.1 Alistipes sp.
TGGTGTAATCCCCCAGATAATCCGCAAACTGACGCGTTGTAGGATAAGGGTAATCGAGGAAAACAGACATCCGACCTTGAGCCACCAAAGGCGATTCGACCGTTACCCCAATCGCATCCTGATCCGGATGACAAGCCGTACGTACCGTTACCGACTGTCCGTCCAGCGAAAACGTACTGGTAATAATCCCGCTCCACAAATCGATTTCCTGACGGGCATCCGTCAAATCTGACTCCTGAGCCGGCTGTCCGTCAGCCTTCAGGATTTCGAAACCAAGACGTCCCAGTGTGAAACGATGAGGATTTTCGGCCAACCACTGTGAGATTTCGGGATGTTTGTCATCGAATACCTCATAACGGATCGGCTTCCCGTGGGTATCGAAAACACGACCTTGATAATCGGAGATCTGAACCCCTTTCGGCAGAGGGAACGTGTGCCAGCTCCAATTGGAAAGCGTATTGAAGGGCACAAACGTTTGCAACCCTGTAATGTCCACCCCCATGGCAAACTCTCCGTTACCCACCTGTGCAGGACTTTTAGGATTGGTTTGGGTCGTCACTACTTTGTGTCGATCGACCACCGCGCGACGATCGATGGTACCGGTTCTCGAATCCGAGTGACAGGCGCTCAGCAAAAATACGAGCGACGCAGCCAACAGACCGGCACATAACGCATGTCTCATAAATTTATCTTTTAGTTTAGTTTTTTAACGCAGTGCCAAGATAATAAAAAAGACAAGGCTTACCAAAAACCGCCCGCCCCAAAAAGATCCTGAACACAAAACTTTTATCCCTATCGAATTATTTGTATCTTGTTTGAGAAACCGACAAGAGCATCGGACTGAACTATTTTCTAACTTCTCGTACAGATGCAAAAAATTATTTTCTCTTTCCTACTGCTCTTTTTCAGCGTAGGTCTGCAAGCCGAAACGCCCTGGAAAGCCGTATGGATTAGCCACGAAGGCTGTCAAAGCTTCCCGAACCAATGGCTCTGTCTGAAAACCGAAACGACCATTGACAAGGTCCCCGCTCAAGCCATCGCACGCATCGCTGCCGACAGCAAATACTGGCTCTGGATCAATGGGCAGATGGTGGTATTCGAAGGAGGACTCAAACGAGGCCCTGCTCCCGGAGACTGTTATTATGACGAAGTGGACATTGCCCCCTTCTTGCAAGCGGGAGAAAATACGGTGGCTGCATTGGTGTGGTATTTCGGTAAAAACGGTTTTTCGCATGCCAGCAGTGGACAGGCTGCTTTTCTGTTCGATTGCCAGGCTCCGGGGGTAGAGATTCTCAGCGACAACCGTTGGAAATGCATCACCTACGAAGCCTATCAAAATACCGATGCCCCGCATCCCAATTATCGGCTCTCCGAGAGCAATATTCGTTTCGATGCCCGCCAAGCCCTCGAAGGATGGTATCTGCCCGGCGTCGACAAGATCAAAGGTGGAGCCATGATGGCTGCCGATGTGAACCGTCCTCCTCACGGCAGACTGATCAAACGGCCTATTCCCATGTGGAGAGATTCAGGGTTGCAAGAGTACACGTCTGTCAAACGGATTGGCGACACCTTGTTTTGTCATCTTCCCTACAACGCTCAGTTCACCCCTTGGTTTGAAATCGAAGCCCCACAAGCAGGTGACACCATTCACATGATCACTGATAATTATACACCTGGGAACGGCACCGCTTATTCCGTACGGGCCGAGTACATCACACGGGCCGGCAAACAAACCTACGAAAACCTGGGATGGATGAGCGGACACGTCATGAAATATATCGTCCCGTCAGGAATCACCGTCAAAGCCGTAAAATACCGTGAAACGGGTTACGACGCCGACATAGCCGGGTCTTTCCAATGCAACGATCCTTTCCTGAACGAGTTGTGGAAACGAGCGGCACGTACGCTTTACGTCAATATGCGCGACACCTATTTCGACTGCCCGGAACGAGAACGGGCCCAATGGTGGGGCGATGTGGTCAATGAACTCGGACAAGCGTTTTATGCCCTCGATCCCCGGGGTCAGCAACTGGCCCGCAAAGGCATTTTAGAACTGATGAATTGGCAACGCCACGACGGAGTCATTTTCTCCCCCGTACCGGCCGGAGGCTGGACCCGTGAACTGCCGTTACAAATGTTGGCCGCGGTGGGCTGGTACGGTTTCTATACCCAATATTATTTCAGCGGAGACGACAGCTTCATTCCCGTCATTTATGACCGACTCCACCGCTATCTCCACGATGTCTGGCAAATGGGGGATGACGGACTGGTTGCCATTCGTCCCAGCGATTGGGATTGGGGAGACTGGGGTCCTAATCAGGACATGAAGGTTTTGAGCAACGGCTGGTATTATCTGGCGCTGAAAGCCGAACGGGAATTTGCCCGGATGCTGAACAAAACAGACGACATTAAAGATATTACAGCTCGCATGAGCCTGATTGAAGAGAACTTCGATCGTCATTTCTGGACCGGAAAGGCCTATCGCTCTCCTGACTATACGTTGGAAACAGACGACCGGGCGCAGGCTCTGGCTATTTTGAGCGGATTGGCCTCCGAAGACAAATATCCGGCCCTGACGGAAGTATTGTGCCAGGAATACCATGCCGGCCCTTACATGGAAAAATTCATTCTCGAGGCATTGTTCCGGATGAATCGACCGGATTTGGCCTTACAACGCATGCACGACCGTTATGCCAACATGCTCAGTTACGACTACTCCACGTTGTTCGAGGTATGGCAATTCAAAAGCACGCCCACCGACGGCAACAGCAATAATCACGCCTGGAGCGGCGGACCGTTGACGCTGCTAAGCCAATACGTCTGCGGGATCGCCCCCACCTCTCCGGGATTCAAGACCTTCCGCATTGCCCCACAATTAGGGTCCTTGACCGAAGCCTCGGCTACGGTTCCTTGTCATCAGGGAGCGATTCACGTTTCGATCGTTCGCCGCGGCAAAACCCTGACCGTAACAGCTACGGTTCCCGACGGCACCTCTGCCGAGATGATCTTTCCTTCCGGGAAAGTCGTTCCTCTCACGGCAGGCACCCACACTCTGAAAGGGAAATAGCCCCTCTGTCCCTACGGCCATTCCTATTTCACGCCAATAAAAAGCCCGGATTTCACGCAAGGATCCGGGCTTTTCCTATGTTTATAGTTGCTCCTGCCTACATTCCGACATATCACATACAAGGAGAGGGATGCTTCAGCATCCCTCTTTACTCAACATTTTCTTCGCAGCGGTCTCTCCGGACCACTCTGATGGTTTATTTATATTTGTCTTTCAATTTTTCAACCTGTTTTTTAATGGCATCCAGACACAAGTCGACCGATTCTTCGAAACTCTTGCTGCGACGTTCGGCGACCAGATCAGCCCCCGGCACATCGAATTTCACGGTAGCCACTTTATTTCCTTGTTCATGATCTTTATCGAGTTTCAAGATGACATCCGCAGAGATCGCCCGCTCGATAAACCGTTCCATTTTGTCCACTTTGGCTTGGATGAAATCGACAAGTTTTTTGTCGGCATCAAACTTAACGGATTGAATCTTCACTTGCATAATCATTCCTCCTCATTCGTTTTTTGGGCCCTTGGATGGGCCTGATTGTAAACTCGTTTCAACTGTTCTATGCTGTTGTGGGTATAGACCTGGGTCGCCCCCAGGCTCGAGTGCCCCAACAACTCCTGGATGGTTCGAATATCGACTCCGGCATCCAGCAAATGCGTAGCGAAAGTATGTCTCAGCACGTGGGGGCTACTTTTGCCCTGTACTCCGGCCGCCCGCAAGATGCGATGTACGATCCGGTAGATTTCGCTACGGCTGATTTGCTTTCCCTCGTTAGTTAAAAATAATAAATTAATGTCAGTTTTACAAATGTTTTGTTCCCGAATTAACTGCAGATAAGCGGCTATTTTCGCAGCCACCGGCGCGATAACCGGGACGATTCTTTCCTTGTCGCCTTTCCCTCTGACTTTCAGCCGAGTGAAATGATCCGAGAAATCACTCACCCGAATATCCCTCAATTCGGCCAACCGAATCCCGGTCGCATAGAACAGCAGAATCACCAATGCATCGCGTTCGATTTCAAAGTCGTCGGAAGGATGCATCAATGAAGCGGTCAGTCGTTTCATCCGGCTCGGTTCCACAAACGAGGGCAATCGCTTGGGCGTTCGCAAAGTCGAAACTTTCAGAAAAGGATCACCTTCAATGATTCCCTTGGCCCGCAGATAACGATAAAAAGACTTGACGGCCGATATTTTCCGATTGACGGTTGTGGCCCGTCGATGTTCATCGCCTGTCAGACTCATGATCCAAGCCCGCAAATCGTTGGCTTCCACCAAAGCCGGATCGAACCGTTCCGCAGGATCTGCCTCGTCGACATCCATGCCCCGGGTCGATTCCTCAACACACGAAGACACCCCTTCGCCTTCTGCCAGACAAAAGCGCATAAATTGGCGAATATCATCCCCATAGGCACGCACCGTCAAAGCCGAATAACGTTTCTCGGCCGCCAGATAGTTCAGAAAATTCTCCAATGCATTCATCTTTGTCTGGTTTTCCGTACGGGTTTCCGTCGCTTTTCTCCATCAACGAGCCACCCCTACACCTATAAAACGAAACCTTGGTCCGAAGCCATATAAAAAGCCTGCTAAAATTACGAAAAATTTCAGCAGGCTTTTCTTATGTCGATTGATCCGGTCTTCTCGTTCGAGAAGCCATCCATCGGTCAGGGACTATTCTTCCCCTTTATCCATGTGTTCTACGTAGATGGCGTGCAGTCTCTGTTCACGAGCCACTACAGAAGGTTTGGTAAAGTACTGACGACGACGGAGTTCTTTCAGCACACCGGTTCTTTCATATTTACGTTTGAATTTCTTGAGGGCTCTTTCGATGTTTTCTCCCTCTTTTACAGGCATTACGATCATGGTAATAAATTTATGATGTTTGACAATTAAAAATGGGTTTTGCAATGAATTTATCGCGTTTCAAAACGCAGATAGGGAGCTAACCTCACGGCTTGCTCTCGAGACAGAATATGTTGTTTCACTAATTCTTCGGCGTTGCTCCAACCCCCTTTCAATTGTCTATTCTTAAGAATCTTATCCAACACCCTGGGCGGCAGATAAGGATGTCCTGTCAGTTGCTCAGGGGCTGCAAAGTTAATATCAATTTTTTGAATTTTACTACTATCCACGAAAATTTGTGTCAAAATCATCTGATAATTTTCGTTCATCATTCCCTGCACCTCGAGCAGTTGTTCCGCCCGGACAAATCCACCCAAACGTTCCCGATAGCGCAAAATGCGCCCGGCGGTCAACGGTCCGATCCCCCGTATCCCGACTAAAGCCGCCGAATCAGCCCTATTAAGTTCAATACGAGACGACTGCTCCCTGGCCACAGACACTGCAACGGGCGATCCGTTCCCCACTCTTTTTTCTTGATCCGCCCCTCCCATCTTCGAATTTTTCCGAAGAGAAGAATCTAAATGCGATCGCGAAACCGTTTTCGCGCCCTGTCCCTCGGACGACAGTCCTCTTGCCGATTGATCCGTCGGATCGGAATCAGCCCGCTTCGTTTCCCTTCGATACACCTCTCCAATACGGATATAAGGTTTCAATTCCGCATACTTCCGGGGCGACACCGTGTAACAACGGGCAAAATCTTCGGGACGCCGGAACACCGCCCCGGCTTGACGGTAATTGAGAATCACCTGCGCCTGTTTAGGAGAAAAACCCAGATTGACCAACCCGTCGAGGTCAATCGTATTGGGATCGAAAGCAAAAAGCTCATACTGCCGCTCATCTGAAACATTCGAAACCTTCTCCGACACCCTCTTCACGGAGCCCTCAGCTCCCGTTGAGATTACTCCGGCAGACTCAGACGAACGCACTCCCGACCGATCGTTTGGACGATTTTCGATCACCGCATCGCTGTAAAGGGTGAAACTCCGTTCAAACCGAGGTTTCCCCTGCCACAAAAACAACAGACACAGCAACACCAACAACGGCAGCAACCACAAAATCCGCTGTCGCTCCCGAAGCGAAGAGTTCAGCCATCCGCCCAACTCGCGTTTCCAATGCCGCCATCCGTTCATCTGCATTCCCTGATTTATTGTCTCCGACCTTCCCCTCAAGTCAAAGCAAAATAAAGATACCCATTTCTGTATGAATATAAAAATCCGTCCGACAAATAAAAGAAAAGGCCGCCTCTCCCGGCAGCCCTTTCTTCTATTTCGTTTGTTTGTCCGACTTTACCGACAAACTTCCAGCGTTCGCACCCCGACTAATCTTCAGCATCGTCCTCGGTATCATAAAACTCTTCCATCAGGGTGTCAATCTGACGTCTTTCGCGTTTGGTCGGACGTCCCGTTCCCCGATCTCGCTGAATGAAAATCGTCTCTTTGGGGATATTCAACTTATCGCGTTCCGACTGAGGCGTCAAATCTTCGGCATATTCGGGCACCAGTTTCGCCCCCACCCGACTCGACACCGGCGCCAACACCCGGTAGGTGTAGGTCACGATCGTCTTACGCACCGTCACCACATCTCCGACCTTCACTTCCCGCGACGGTTTGGTATAGCTGCCCGCAATCGTCACCCGATTAGTCCGACAGGCTTCGGCCGCATCGCTGCGGGTCTTGAAAATCCGCACCGCCCACAGCCATTTATCAATCCGTACACTATTTTCAACGGTTACTCCCATCTTTCGGCTCCGGTTAATTATCCTTTAGGAACGGGTATTGAACTGATTCATGGTCCGCGCGATCCCCACCGTCACAAACGACGGAATCGCCTCTGCCGCATGCCGAACACGTTCCGGCAGTTCGGCACGTTCTTCCGGGGTCCAGGTTCCCAATACATAATCGACCTGATGACCTTTCGGAAAATCGCCGCCAATCCCGAAGCGCAACCGGGCATACTCGTTCGAACCGATCATTTCATTGATATTCTTCAGTCCGTTGTGTCCCCCATCGCTGCCCTTGGCTCGCAACCGCAGTGTTCCAAACGGCAACGCAATATCGTCCACCACAACGAACAGATTCTCCTGAGGTATTTTCTCCGTCTGCATCCAATAGCGAACCGCCTTCCCGCTCAAATTCATATAAGTGGAAGGTTTCAGCAACAAAACGCTGTGTCCCCGCAAACGGACCTCGGCGATCGACCCATAACGGCCGGCAGAAAAAGAAGTATTGGACGCCTCTGCAAAAGCGTCCAATACCTTAAAGCCTATATTGTGGCGGGTTTCGGCGTACTCGGCACCGATGTTACCCAGCCCAACGATCAGATATTTCACTTCGGTTGATTTTTCCCGGGTTTCAGGTCCAACGCTCGTCTGAGAGCGTTTTTGAAAGAACCTTCGCAGAAACCCGAACATTCAACTCCGATTACTTACCTTCAGCAGCAGCGGCGGCAGCGGCACCACGAGCGGCACGAGTCATCTTCACGGCGCATACAGCGGTCGTAGCCGGCGTCAGCAAGGTGATGTTGTCAAATTTCAGATCACCTACGAAGATGCTCTTACCCAGACCCAACGAAGTTACGTCTACTTCGAGGGTATCGGGCAGATGTTCCATATCGGCGCTCACACGCAGTTTACGTTTGCTGAGGATCAATTTACCCCCTTGTTTAACCCCTTCAGAGTTACCCACCAGTTTAACGGGAATATCGATAGCGATCGGTTTGCCGGGGATCACGTGATAGAAGTCAATGTGCAGTACATTGTCCGTTACGGGGTGATACTGAACTTCGCGCATAACGCCTACTTCTTTATTGCCTTCGATGTCGAATTCAACCAGGTAAGACTGAGGCGTGTAGATCAACGGTTTGAGGGCTTTGGCTTCCACGCTGAAGTGGATGGTTTCGCCTTTACCGTAGATGGTGCAAGGTACCAGACCCTGTTTACGAATCGATTTGCTCTCTTTTTTGCCAAAAGCGCTGCGTTTTACACCAGCGATCTTAATGGTTTCCATACTTTAATATTAATAAGGGTTTATACTGTGACGCTACTCAGCCGCGGAAAGAGCTTGGAGATCTACGTTTGTTCAACCCACGCGACCACCTTCCGTTGCCCCATTGCGTCGTTTCAGGGGGCAAAGATAGCATTATTCACCAAGAAAACGAAAAAACGTTTAAAAATATCCACCGGTTATTTTGCAGTTCCGTAAAATTCGTTACCTTTGCACCACTTTCCGCTTGAGGAAAGGCGTTCTTCACTCTGGACAAACAAATTTAAAAAATTTTTGAAATTGTTTGGAGAGTTCAAGATTAAGTCCTATATTTGCAACGAAATTTTAGGTTCATTTAGGTTAGTGGTTTAGTTTTAGGTTAGTAGAAGGAAGACTCTGTAGAAGCGGACCCGATTCCGATCTGCAGGTTTCCTTTGAATCCAAAACAAGATCTTTCCCCGTTGCAGCATAGATACATAATCGAGCCCAGATGGTGAAATTGGTAGACACGCTACTTTGAGGGGGTAGTGCCGGTTTACGGCGTGCAAGTTCGAGTCTTGTTCTGGGCACCACTACAACAGTTCTAATTAGTTTGATCCTAACTTTCTTCGGAAAGTCACGATAAATGCCCAGGTGGCGAAATCGGTAGACGCGCTCGTTTCAGGGGCGAGTGGCAGTGATGCCGTGAAGGTTCGAGTCCTTTCCTGGGCACTAAAACGCCAACGTTATCATCAACGTTGGCGTTTTTTATTGATCTACCCTGCCTTCCCAAAAACGTTTCTGCCTCCTGACCGTCCCCCGAAGCCGCATTTCCGGCTGAGTTTCATTCGCCCGCACACCCTTTGCTGTCACTCTATCCGGGAAGAAGCAAAACCGCATTCCCGAAAAAATATTATTTTTGTACGGAACCCTTTACGGCTCGTTTCAATGACCGTAACGTTCCCAAGGGATACATTTTTCCGCAACATGTCGCCCCGGCCAATCCGCAGAACACTGTTCTGATCCATCCCTGTTCCGCCGGATCCCACCCAGGCTTCATGATAATGAAAGACAGCCGAGAGGCTGCTTTTACCTGAATTGACTACAAACATTAAACGAACTTTATGAATCTAACCCGTCCCTTACTGCTGATCGGACTATGGCTTTCGAGCACATTGTATGCCGCCGATCCAGACGTCGCCGGCTTTCGCAAACCCGCCAATGAATACCGGCCCATGCCGTTCTGGCACCTCAACGGCCCGCTGAACAAGGATACCATTACCCGGCAGATGTATCGCGCCAAACACGAAGCCGGTTTTGGAGGCATCTCCATCCTGCCGGTATCGAGCATGAGTCCGGCCTACCTGAGCGAAGAGTATTTCGACCGTTACCGCGACATGCTGGAATTCTCGCGCAAAAACCGCATGGAGCTGATTCTGTACGATGATGTCGACTTTCCCAGCGGTTGGGCGGGCGGCAAGATTCTCAAAGAGTACCCCGAACTGACCCGCAAGGTGCTGCGCAAGGACGAATACGTCATCACAGGCCCCGCGACCTTTGTCCAGAAACTGCCCGACGCCGAGACCCAACGCGTCATGACCATCACGGCCATGAACGTCAACACCTATGAAATGTTCGACCTGCGTGACCGAGTCAAGGACAGCATACTCACCTGGGAGGTTCCGCTTGGGGCCTGGCGAGTGATGTTCATCGGGTTGCAGCCCAAGGCCCGCCCCGTGGTGGATTACATGGACACCGTGGCCGTCAACAAATTCATCGAACTGAACTATGACGAATACGGCCGCCGGTTCGCACCCTATTTCGGGAACGTGATCCAGCGTGTATTCTACGACGACATCGGGTTCAACGGCATGGAAAAGACCTGGACGGCCGCCATCACCGACATTTTCGAACAGCAAACCGGTAAAAATGCCGCGCTCTACTACCCGGCGCTGTTCTACGATATCGGCCCCGAAACCGAAGCCACCCGTGTAGCGTTCCACACCATTCGCAGCGAGCTGATGGCCGAAGGGTATCCCCGTTTGGTCGCCCGATGGTGCGAACGACACGGAGTCAAAAGCATCGGTCATCCGCCCGGAAACTATACCATGAACACCACCGAACTGCACGGCGATGTGCTCAAATTCTACCGCCACACTCAAATCCCTCTGGCCGACTATATTTTCTACTACGGTTACGGCCGCAACGGACACAAACAGATCAGTTCGGCCGCCGACCTCTACGACCGTCCGATGGTGGGCGCCGAGGTCAACGGAGCCTTCAAGGCCGACATGGATTCGCTGATGCTCTACCGGGTGGCCATGGATATGTTCTCGCGCGGCATCAACTTTCTGGTGCCTCACGGCATGTGGTATGACAATCGCCCCGAAAAGGTATACATCCCGCCGGTGATTTCGTCCTACAATCCGCGACTGGCCTCCACCCTGCCCCGATACAGCGATTTTGTGGCCCGCAGCTGTTTCATGCTGCAGGGCGGTCGCCGGGTTTCGAAAATCGCGATGCTCTATCCGATCACCTCGCTGCAGGCCCACCACAAATTCGACATCGCCGTTTACCGTCCCTGGGGCGAATATGTTCCCAAGGAGGCCGATTTCCACCGGTTGAGCGACCTGCTGAGCAACTCCCTGCGCCGAGACTTCACCTTTGTGCATCCCGAATCGCTGGTCAACGGCCGCGTCATGCATCAGGACGGCCAACTGCGCCTGCTCAACGAGGTCAACCACCAGGAATACGAGCTGCTGATCATTCCGGGCGGCCAGGTTCTCTCGGCCGAAACCCTGCTCCAGATCAAAGACTACTATGATCAGGGTGGTAAAATTCTGGCAACTACCATGCTGCCCGAAAAATCGGCCGAATACGGTCGGGACTCGCTGGTACAGGCTCTCGTCAACGAACTGTTCGGGCCGGCCAAACATCGTGACGAAGGGACGGTGCACCGAAGTTCCGGAGGAGGGATGGCGCTGTTCGTTCCCGATCCGACCGAAGCCTCCCTGCAGGAAGCCCTCGAAAAGCTGAAAGTGGAAGCCGACCTCTACACCCTGGACAACACCCCCCGCAACAGCGGAAACGGCGTATTCAACTACATCCATAAACAGAAAAACGGTAAGGAGATCTACTTCTTCTCCAACTCGACCGACGACACCTTCACCACACCGGTGGAACTACGCGGCCGATGGGCCCTGCAGGAATGGGATCCGTACACCGGCAAGATCCACGATCTGCCGACCCCGACCTATGTACAGCGGCACGGCACGGATTACACCCGCTTCGACCTGCACATGCCGGCGGTTCGTGCCACGTTTATCATCGGTACGCCGACCGAATAACGCTCCGGCGGACTTCCTGAACCGAGCCCTTGTAAAAATATCACTTTGAGGGTCTACTCCCTGACATCCCCGGTCTTCACCGACCGGGGATTTTCATGCATACGACAATAAAACCGATCGAGGCTCCGTTTGCCTTCCTGACCGGACAAAGACCGCATTCGAAAAAGTTCCTCAACGGTTCTTCAAAAAATGAAGCCACATTGGGAAAAAATCGTATCTTTGCCCCCACATATCGTTACCGTGGAAAGATTTGGCCGCTTGCAACCACTCAAAAAAATGCTAAAATTGCTCTAGTATTTGGTTTCCCTCACAACAGCTAAGTTTTTCCCTATTTTATTCATTCGATCCGTTTTTGCCACCGAGGCGCATCGTGTGCCCCGACAGAAACCGATCTAAAAAAAGTAGTAAAATGGGATATTTATTCACTTCCGAATCGGTGTCCGAAGGACACCCCGACAAAGTGTCGGATCAGATTTCCGACGCCATTCTCGACGAATTTCTGCGCCAGGACAGCCACTCGAAGGTCGCTTGTGAAACCCTTTGCACCACCGGATTGGTGGTGGTAGCCGGCGAGGTGCGCTCCGAAGCCTATGTAGACGTACAACAGGTGGTCCGCCGCGTCATCGAACGCATCGGTTACACCAAAGGCGAATATATGTTCGACGCCAATTCGTGCGGCGTACTTTCAGCCATCCATGAACAGTCGCCCGACATCAACCGCGGTGTCGTTCGCGAAAGCGAAGAAACCCAGGGAGCGGGGGACCAGGGGATCATGTTCGGCTATGCCTGCAACGAGACCAAAGAGTTCATGCCTGCGACGCTGATTCTCTCGCACGTCATTCTCAAAGAGTTGGCCGTCATTCGCCGCGAAGGGAAGGTGATGACCTACCTGCGTCCCGACGCCAAGAGTCAGGTTACCATCGAATACGACGATCACGGCAAACCCCTGCGCGTCCACACCATCGTGGTGTCGACCCAGCACGACGATTTCATCCGTCCGGGCGAAGGGCTCAGCGAACAGGAAGCCGAACGGCGCATGGGTGAACAGATCAAAGAAGACGTGCGCACGATTCTGATCCCGCGCACCAAGGCCCGTCTGCAACGCGCCGGTGACCAACTAGCCGACCTGATCGGCGACGACTACATCCTGCATGTCAACCCCACGGGCAAATTTGTCATCGGAGGCCCTCACGGCGACACGGGTGTCACCGGCCGTAAGATCATCGTCGATACCTATGGGGGTCGCGGAGCCCATGGAGGCGGAGCCTTCTCGGGCAAAGACTGCTCGAAAGTGGACCGCAGCGCCGCATACGCCGCCCGTTACATCGCCAAGAACATGGTAGCTGCCGGCATCGCCGACGAAGTTCTGGTTCAACTCTCCTATGCGATCGGCATCGCCGAACCGCTGAGCATCTACGTTGACACCAAAGGCACCAACCGTCTGTCGATCAGCGAAGGAGAAATTGCCCGCCGTATCGGTCAGCTGTTCGATCTGCGCCCCGGCAAGATTGTTTCGCAGTTCGGTCTGCGCAATCCCATCTTCGAAGCCACGGCCTCTTACGGTCATTTCGGAGGTCGCCCCTATACGGCTCCGGTGGAAGTGATCGAAAACGGACAGAAAGTAACCAAAGAGGTTGAATTCTTCGCCTGGGAAAAACTCGATGCCGTCGAAAAACTTCGCGCTGCGTTCGGTTTGTAAAGGCGACGAAACAATCTTTTTATTTTTTCGTATACAATATTGGAAAGTTTATAAGCGTTTGATTGGTGTACTCGCAGCAAACAGAGTTCCCAATCGAACGCTTTTGCCAACCACCCCGCGAAAACGGAATTTCCGCCGACGCGAGACCAAAACACTCAACTAAGAATTAGAAAACACGATTGCATGAGATAATTTGACCTTTTTACATTGATTAAAATTTGCTTAACTATTAATTCTATGAAAAAGGTTTCATTATTTGCAGGAGTCGTCACTGCGGCCCTGCTGGCAGGCGGAGTTTCCGCTTACACCATCACCCAACTCACTCAGAAGGATCAACCTTCGACCTATACATCCGCCCCTGTCGGTGCTTTTTCCTCACAGGCCGGCAACCACTTCACCTCTTATGAAGAAGGCAAATATCCCGATTTGACCTATGCCGCTGAAAACGCCGTCAAAGGGGTTGTCAATATCGAAGTCCGTCAGGAAATCCCGGGTTCCTCGAGTCAGAGTCGGGGAGGATTCGATCCTTTCTTTGAATTCTTTGGCATTCCGCAGGGCGGAGGCTATCAACAACAACCTCAGGAACGTCGCAGCGGAGGATCCGGCGTCATTATCAGCCCGGACGGTTACATCGTGACCAACAACCACGTAGTGGAAAATGCTACGGATGTCAAAGTCACCCTGGCCGACAACCGCAGCTTCACCGCCAAAGTAATCGGCACCGACCCCTCAACCGATATCGCCCTGATCAAAGTCGACGCCACCGATCTGCCGAGCATTCCGTTCGGGAACTCGGACGATCTGCGACTGGGCGAATGGGTACTGGCCATCGGTAGCCCCTACGGTCTGCAAAGCACCATCACCGCCGGAATCATCAGCGCCAAAGCCCGTAACCTGGGTGCGATTCCCAACCAGTTCGGGATCGAATCGTTCATCCAGACCGATGCCGCCGTCAACCCCGGAAACAGTGGCGGTGCTCTGGTCAATACCAAAGGGGAATTGGTGGGTATCAACACCCTGATCCAGTCTCCGACCGGGAGTTTCGCCGGATATTCGTTCGCCGTTCCGACCTCGATCGTCAAGAAAGTGGTGATGCATATCAAGGAATTCGGTGTGGTACAACGGGCTTTGCTGGGCGTTCAGATCCAGGAAATCAACGATGTCTTCCTCGAACAACGCGGCAAGGAAACGGGCATTGATGAAGTCGGCGGCGTATACGTTGCCAGTGTAGAACCGGATGGCGGGGCTCATGCGGCTGGCATCAAGGAAGGAGACGTAATCACCCACATTCAGGGGATCAAGATCGACAAATCGGCCCAGTTGCTCGAAGAGGTAGCCAAACACCGTCCGAACGACAAAGTGACCCTGACTGTAAAAAGAGACGGTCAAACGAAACAAATTGAAGTCACTTTGCGTAATAAGGCTGGGAACACAAACATTCTTAAGAAAGAGATCGTCTCTGCCTATGACGCCCTGGGCGGCCAATTCGGCGAAATCAACGACAGAGCGAAGAAAGAATTCAAGATCGACGGTGGCGTTCAGGTACTTTCCATCAATGAAGGAGGTATTCTGGCACAGGCCCGGGTTCGCAAAGGGTTCATCATCACCCACATCAACGATCGTCCTGTACGTTCAATCAGCGACCTGAACCGCATCACCACGCCCATCGAATACATCGACGGAGTTTATCCCGACGGGCGTATGGTCAGCTACTCGATCGTGAAATAACGCCGAGCGACACACTTGTCGCCCGCCACTAGACAGAAGGGCGGAACGGGCATCCCGTTCCGCTCTCCTTACTCGGAAACAAAGGATAAATTGAGAAAAATACGATGAGACAACTAAAAATCACCAAGTCGATCACCAACCGTGAAAGTGCATCGCTGGACAAATACCTGCAGGAGATCGGTAAGGAAGACTTGATTACGGTAGAGGAAGAAGTAGATTTGGCCCAACGGATCAAAAAGGGCGACAAGGAAGCGTTGGAAAAGCTCACCCGAGCCAATCTTCGTTTTGTGGTTTCCGTAGCCAAACAGTACCAAAACCAGGGGTTGTCGCTGCCGGACTTGATCAACGAAGGAAACCTCGGTCTGATCAAGGCTGCCGAAAAATTCGATGAAACCCGAGGGTTCAAGTTCATCTCCTACGCCGTATGGTGGATTCGTCAGTCGATTCTGCAAGCGCTGGCCGAACAGAGCCGTATCGTTCGTCTGCCTCTCAACCAGGTGGGTTCGCTCAACAAGATCAACAAGGCTTACGCTCGGTTCGAACAGGAACATGAACGGACTCCGTCACCCGAAGAACTGGCTCAGGAATTGGACATTCCGAAAGAAAAGGTTACCGACACGCTGCGTGTATCGGGCCGTCATGTATCGGTGGATGCCCCCTTCTCGGATGGAGAAGACAACTCGTTGTTGGACGTATTGGTGAACAACGATTCGCCCATCGCCGACCGCGGCCTGATCAACGAATCGCTGGGTACCGAAGTAGAACGCGCCCTGGCTACGTTGACCGACCGGGAACGCGACATCATCAAATATTTCTTCGGGATCGGCGGTTCGGAAATGACCCTGGAAGAGATCGGTGAAAAATTCGGGCTGACCCGCGAACGTGTCCGTCAGATCAAGGAAAAAGCGATCCGTCGGTTGCGTCACAGCTCGCGGAGCAAATTGCTGAAATCTTATCTGGGCTAATCCAGTCCTGCCAATGTTTTAAAAGCCGGCTTATAAAAGCCGGCTTTTTTATGTCACGACCTCAACCGAAACACCTTCACTGCTACCCCGTAAAAACAAGACGCCGGCATCGGAATATTTCCCGGATGCCGGCGTCCAACCGATAACCATTATCTATTTCGAACAATCTACCGTATGCAAAATACGACAATTTTTATCCAACATATACAGTTTCAGTTCTTTGTCTGAAACTGAAACCACAGAGAAACCGGTTTCCGAACTGCAGAACTGCGTGCCTTCGATCGGAGAAACCTTCCGACTGAGCGAACCCGAAGTATTGACCACGTAGTCCACTTCACTGCCGGCCGGTTTGATGTGCTGGAAGTTATGGATATGGCCGCACACATAGAGGTCTACCCCGTATTTCCGCAACAGAGGATCGAGCCGTTGCTGCATATCCGTCCGTTCCTGATCGTCTTTCGTAGTCTGAGCATAGACAGGATGGTGACCGATCACCACTTTCCAGGTTTCGGTCGAAGTCTTCAGAGTCGAGTCGATCCACTGCAACTGCCGTTCGATGCTCTGTTCTGCCACATCGGGATAAGACTCTTCGGCTTCCTGATGATATTTATCGATCAAGGGCGTGGTATCGATGAAAACCAGTTTCAGCGAGGCACCGTTATCCAGTTCATACGACTGAGCGTAGTAACGATCCGGCATATTCCAGCGGCGGCTGACCTGATCGTAGTCGAGCACCGCCTGCGTATTACCCCGGTACTCATGATTCCCCATCACCGGGAACCAATTGATCATCAGCTCGGGATGCGCATAGATCAGCTCGTAATTGGTCATCCACAACGGATCGTTCACACTGGCCACGCCTTCGAAATGGTGCACATCCCCGGCTGCCGCCACAAATTCGATATCGGTATTTTCGGCCAGTTCTCCCATCCGTTCGGCGATGATCTTCTGATCATAATAACCGTTCCGCCCCAAATCGTTGGCAACAATGAAATTGAATTTGTCATCCAACAGCGAATCGAGTTGTTCATAAGACACCTGCTGCACAGACTGCGTCTCCGTCTGCAGGCAGCTGCTCAAAGCTCCCGCACAAAACAGCGTAACGAAAGTGATTGTTGTTATTCGGTTCATATTCTTGTTTTTAAGTTAAGTCCTGTTAGAAGTCCCATTTAACACCCAAGTTAAAGGTTCCCTGATAATATTCCAACTGTGCCATCCGGCTGCGAATCCCCTGGTAGTAACGCAACGGCTGATTGGTCAGGTTATTGGCTTCGGCAAAGATGCGGAATCCTTTGAAAATGCGGTACGAGGCGTTTGCATCCAGGAAGAGCTGACGGTCATAGTAACGGTCTTCAAACGGATCGCCTCCCACTTCGTCGAGATAGCCGCCGGTGCAGTTGAGCGAGATGCGAGCCGAAAAGCGGCTGTTTTCCCAGGCCAACGAAGCATTGAACATGTGAGGAGCCGTACCGGGCAATTCCACATCGGTGCGTTCTTCCCCGTCTTCGTTGTAAACGCCGTGGGTCTTGGAGTAAGTGTACGTATAGTTGAGCATGAGGCTGAAATTGCGCAGGAATTTCGACTGGAAGAAATCGAACTTACGCTGCAAGGCGACTTCGACCCCGAACATATCCACGTTATCCCCATTGAGCGGACGGACCATTTCCCACTGTTCGCCCTGGGGAACGGGATTGGGCAGATCCGGGAAATCAGCCGCAAACTTGTCGGTCGTGTAGCTGGCATCCAAATAGTTGTAGATAAAGTTATTCAGGTTCTTATAGAAAACCCCGGCCGAAAGGATCCCCACCGACTTGAAGTAGTACTCACCGATCAGGTCGAGATTGTAAGAGTAGGTGGCTTTCAGGTTCGGATTCCCGGCTTGAATTTCCCGGTCTTCGGCCTTCACATCCGCAAACGGAACCAGGGTATAATAGTTGGGACGGGCGATGGCCGTTGAGAAGGCGCCGCGCACCACCATCCGATCACTGGCATTCCACATCAACGTCAGGCTGGGCAACACATTGGTGTAATCGTTTTTCATCTGGTTCATCCCCGTATTTTCATAATCGTCGTTGAGCGAGTAAGCCCCTTTATAATCGACGCGGGTATGTTCGACACGAGCCCCGGCGATAAACATCAGGTCCGTCGTAATGTTCTGGTCCCAACGCAAATACCCGGCATAGATCTGTTCATTGGCTTTGTAGTTGCTGACCAGGTATTCCGAGGGATCGTCTTCGGCTTCAAACAACGAGGGGTTGTAAATATCCACATTTCCCAACCAGCTGTTCGAGACAAAAGTCCCCGGTACATACTGCGCTCCCTGAATCAGCGCTTTGTTGTAGGTCACCGTCCCCATGCCGCTCAAATTCGGCATGTCGGACAGGGGCGTATATTCATAAAAGTTATTGTTCCGTTCTTTGCTCTTGATGCGGGCGCGCACCCCGAAATGCAAACGGCCTTTCTGACCTGCAATCGCTGTCAGCGGCACACGAGCATTGATTTTAGCAGCATATTCGTCTTCGTCGGTATAGTCGTGCTGTTCGGTCAGTTTGTCGAAAACAAATGCGTCGGGATTCTGAGCCAGAGCCGAGATATAGGGTTTATAAGTATTCGACAAATTCTGCGACATCGCCACCCCTTCCTGCACATATTCGATGTAACGTTCATGCGGACGGTCTTCGCTGGCTTTCGCATAACTGAAGTTCCAGTCCAGGTCGAATTTCGGAGAGATCAGGTGAGTCCCCGTCACAGCATAACTTTGCACACGCTGGTCTTCCAGACGACGGTTTTTGTTGCGGTTATTGTCAATCCCCCCTTTCGTTTCACGCGAAATGGTCCCGGTGTAACCCGTAATGGATTCGTCATCACCATATACCGGTTCGATATCCTGATAGGTCGTCCGATAACGATTCTCGCGGTCATCCCGCCAGTTATACATAGCATCCACCGCAATGGTGTTGTTGTCATTGATCTTCCAGTCCGTATTGAGACCGATACTGCGACGGATGCGCTGCACATCATATTTGCGCACATCCATCTCTTCGAGATAGACATTCCCGGCATCGTCCTGTCCCCATACGCCTTCGATATTGTCCGAGCCGTAATCCTTGTTCATATACGAAGCCGACAGTACGACCCCGACCCGTTCTTTGGCGAAACGGTTCGAGTAAACGAGCGAACCGGCCCCGGTAGCTCCTTCCCGGATGGGATTATAACCGCCATACGTCGTTAACGAAACCCGCTGGCGACCCGATGCCGCACGCGTAACCAGATCGACCGAACCCCCGATCGCATCCCCATCCATATCGGGAGTCAGGGTTTTGTTCACCTGAATGGTCTGAATCATATCCGAAGGGATCAGGTCCATCTGCACCTTCCGGTTGTCGCCTTCCGCCGACGGAATGCGGTTCCCGTTCAGGGTCACCGAGTTAAGTTCGGAGGCCAGACCGCGCACGATGATATTACGCGCTTCGCCCTGGTCGTTCTGCATGGTGATCCCCGGCACACGTTTCAGGGCATCCCCGATGTTGGCATCCGGGAAACGTCCCACCTGGTCCGCCGAAATCACATTTGTAATATTTCGATTGGTTTTCTGCTGGTTGAAGGCTTTGGCCTGTCCGCGGATCATATCGCCCATCACCACGATCGTTCCCAGATTTTTGGCATCTTCTTCCATTTCGAAAACCACTTTCATGTTTTCTCCAGTCGTTACGGCCACCGCTTTGGAGGTAGGATAGTACCCCAAATAGGAAACCCCGATCTGATACTCTCCGGCCGGTACGTTCAGGAATTCGAAATACCCGTTTTTGTCCGATACAGTGTAACGATTCAGCTTGTCGAGAGTCAGCAAAGCCCCCGGGAGCGTACGCCCCGAGCTTTTTTCCACGACCGATCCGGAAATCAGTCCCCCGTCCTGGGCCATCAAGCCCGAGACGCTTAACAAAAGAGAAAGTAAAAGTAAAATTTTTCTCATAACCACTTCTTCTGATTAATTTTCAACTTCTCAAATTCAGCGGCAAATGTATTTCCCTTGTGTTATCTGACTGAAAAGTCTATATAAAGAAACTGTTAAAATCCAGCTTGTCCTGCCCGATTCTCCGCCACTCAAATCACTAAGAAAGAGGATATAACAAAAACGTCTCGTTGTTCGACCGACAACGAGACGTTCTCTTTTTTCATTCCGGAGACGACACCTTAAAAGAGTCTATCCCTCTATGTATGTCCTAGTATACGAAATATTATACCTTTAAATAAGCCCCCTCGACATCGCGCATCCAGCGTTTCGCGACAGCTTACTCTGTGCCAAACGCATCGGCTTCCCGTCACTATCTACCGAGTCATCTCTTCGATGCGGGTCGCCACTCGCTGCATCAACCATTTCGGCGTCGAAGTAGCCCCGCAAATCCCGACCGAGCCGCAATTCTCAAACCAAACGGGATCCAGCTCCTGTTCGTCTTCGATATTATAGCTGCGAGGATTGGCCTCCAAACAGCTGCGATAGAGCACCTTCCCGTTCGAGCTCTTCTTCCCTGACACAAAAACGACCACATCGAATCGGGTGGCAAACGTTTTCAAATGAGGGTTGCGGTTGGAGACCTGCCGGCAAATGGTGTCATGTACCGTCACCTGAGCCGGATCGGCCGCCCGAGCCAAAATCGCCTGTTTGACGGTCTCGAACAAAGCGAGGCTCTGCGTCGTTTGCGACAAAAGATAGATCGGCCGAGCAAAATCGACGGCCTCGAGATCGTCAAGACTTTCGACCACCAAGGCATCGGAATTGACCTGTCCGGTCAATCCCACCACTTCGGCATGACCCCGTTTCCCCAAAATCACCACCTGACCGCCACAGGCTTTCATCTGCTGATGCGCCTTGACTACCAGACGTTGTAATTTGGCCACCACCGGGCAGGTCGCATCGATAACCCGGATTCCGTGTTCCTCCGCCATGCGATAGGTCGAAGGCGGTTCACCATGCGCCCGAATCAATACCGTACAACCCTTCAGTTCCGGGAGACGGGCATGCGAAATCGTCTCGAGGCCCAACTCTTCCAGCCGCTGCACCTCCACCCGGTTGTGCACAATATCTCCCAGCGAATAGACCTTTTCTCCCGCCTGGAGCGACTCTTCGGCCTTGGTGATGGCCTTCACCACCCCGAAACAAAATCCTGACTGATCGTCAATCTCGATATACATCACGTTTGGATTTTTATGGATTCGATACCTTTACACGGCTATTGTGGAGGCGCTGTTACACCGTCGGATCAGAATCGGATCAGAGTCGGACCAGATCCGTCTGCGGCGACCTGCTCCATCTTCGGCTCCCACAGTCACCTTACAACCACCGGCCTGCAAAAGTCTTTAACGGCAAAGCTCGTCGATAACACCCATCACCCAATCCATCTGCTGAGCCACACTCATGTGACTGTTATCCAGCACACGGGCATCCGGGGCCTGACGCAACGGACTGATTGCCCGGTGTTCATCGGCATAGTCACGTTCCCGCAGATTGACAGCAATCTCTTCGAGGGAAGAGGTTTGTCCTTTGGCCTGCAACTCGGCATAACGCCGTTGCGCCCGCACGGCCGGATCGGCCGTCATAAAGATTTTCAGCTCGGCCTTCGGGAAGACCACCGTACCGATATCCCGACCATCCATCACCACGCCTTTCTGTTCGCCCATATGTTGTTGCATATCGACCAACTTTTCGCGAACGGCCCCGATCTGACTGACCCGGCTGACATACTCACTCACTTCGAGGCTACGGATCTGACGTTCGACATTTTCGCCATTGAGCATCACGTCACTGGCCCCGCGTTCCGGGTTTAATGCAAAGGAGATGTTCACTTCCGGCAGCAAGGCCACCAGAGCCGATTCATCCACCTGTCCGTCATGCAGGGCTCCGCGGCGCAATCCATAGAGTGTCACGGCCCGATACATGGCACCGGTATCAATAAAAATATACCCGAGACGGGCAGCAATTTCGCGGGCAAAGGTACTTTTGCCGCAAGCCGAATAGCCATCGATGGCGATAATGATTTTCTTAGGCTGGCAAGACATGAATAACAGGGTATTGAATAAAGATGGAAAGAATGGCCGTTGCGCCCAGCAGGACGATCAAGGCACCCGAGATTCGGTTGATCCACAGCAGGTGGCGCGGCCGGATTTTATGCCGGAACAGGCTGATCACGGAAGAGAGCAGGAACCACCAGAACGAAGCCCCGCAGAAAACGCCCAGAATCATCAGCGTTCCTTGTCCCAACGGAAGGCCGGCAGAGCTCACCCCAACGGCCGCGAACAGCGCCACAAAAATGAGGATAAAGGCCGGATTCGCCAAGGTCACAAAAAACAGCGAGAGGAAATCGCTCCACAAGCTTCCTTTTCCGGCCCGGTTCCGACGAATCTGCACCACAGGATTTTTCAGGAAAATCACCATACCGACCATAATGACGGTAATTCCTCCGACTGCCTTGACAATCACCATGTTGTTTTCCACAAAACTCATCACGACCGACAGCGAAAAAAAGGCCGCCGTCGCAAAGATCGAATCCGCCAAAGCCACCCCCAACCCCGAAACAAAGCCTGAACGTCGACTATTACACAGGGTGCGCTGAATACACATCACCCCAACAGGGCCCAGAGGGATCGAGGCCACGAATCCAATCAGAATACCTTTGATGAGATAGAAAAAACCCATGGGAACGAACGACCGGTTTAAATAAGTTGTATGGGGCAAAAGTAACAATTATAATTTATCTTTGCGGGAACGAACGCTTCAAATTATGGCAAGACGCATTCTATATGCCCTGTTAAGTACGCTGTTATTGTCGATTCCCTGGTGGGGAGGTCCCGGCCTAACCTTACTGGTAGCTTTCGTTCCGTTGTTGCTGCTTCAGCAGGAACTGGACGGTCAAATCGGGCCCAAAGGCAAACCTCGGCGATTGTGGCCCTATCTGGTGCTGACGTTTTCACTTTGGTGGCTGGCCACAACCTTCTGGGTAGGCTATGCCGCCTGGATCGGTATCGTAGCTGCGGTCATCATCGGCACCGCCCTTACTACCGCAGTATGGGTCATCTACCACGCGGCCTGGAAACGGGCCAAACGCCCCCTGGCTTACACCCTGTTGGTCAGCGGCTGGATCGGTTATGAATACCTGTATACCATCGGCGAGATCTCTTTCCCGTGGCTGACCTTGGGAAACGGTTTCGCCCATAACATCCACTGGATCCAATGGTACGAATACACCGGGGTTTTCGGCGGTTCGTTCTGGATTCTGGTCAGCAACTTGCTGATTTTCGAAGCGTTCAAACAACGTAAACGCTGGACCCGCTGGGTGGCACCGGCTTTATGGATCGTGCTACCGGCCCTCTTTTCGGGTATTTTGTATCGGCATTACGAAACCCCGAAGCAAACGGTGGGGGTTACGGTTCTCCAGCCCAACCTCGACCCTTATCACGAAAAATTTAACCTCAGCGATCGGCAAATCAACGATCTGCTGCTCCGGCTCACGGCCGAAGCGCCTCGCGATATCGATTTTATCGTAGCCCCGGAAACCGCCCTGCCCGATTACCCACAAGAGGGTATGTGGGCTCTTTCACCGTCGATCCGTTCGCTGCAAAACTATATCCGTACCCACTCTCCGAGCAGCACCGTGGTGTGCGGAGCTTCCACGTATCGCATCTATCCGTCGAAAGCCGCGGCCACCCCGACAGCCCGCCCGAGCGAGGATGGCAGTTATTGGTTCGACTACTTCAACAGCGCCCTGAGCATCGACTCCACCGATTCGATCGGTGTTCATCACAAAGCCATTCTGGTGACCGGAGCCGAAAAAATGCCATATTACAACCTGCTCAGACACCTCGATTTTCTGATTGTCGAACTGGGAGGCATCTCGGGCCAGCTGGGCGAAGGAACGCCTGGCCAGGTACAGACCACGCCCACAGGAGTTCGGTACGGAACGGCCATCTGTTATGAATCGATCTACGGGGCTTATTTCGCACAATTCATCCGTCACGGAGCCCAACTGATGTTCGTCATCACCAACGACGGCTGGTGGGGCGACACCCCGGGGTACCGCAACCACTTTGCCTATGCCCGCCTCCGAGCCATCGAAACCCGTCGCAGCATCGTCCGCAGCGCCAACACCGGCATTTCGGGCTTTATCTCGCCCCGGGGCGAAGTCGGACAAACACTGGGCTGGGATGTCCGCGACACCCTTTCCGGAGAGGCCGCTCTCGAGGATTCCATGACTTATTACGTCCGTTACGGGGATCAGATCGCCCGACTTTGTGTATATGTTTTCCTGCTGGGTTTGTTGTACTTCATGGCCTACCGGATCCGCAAAAAATCACATATCGTCGACTGATTCATCCCGTCGAGCACCGCAACCGGGCACCGCTGCATCCGACCTTAAACTGACCGGATGACGGTTTTCCCCCTGCCGAGCCCAAGCCACGGAAATTTAGCAGCTATCTTATCATGACTTATTCTGAAACCCTCGATTTTCTGTATCATTCCCTGCCGGTTTTTCAACACATCGGAGGCAGCGCCTACAAAGCCGGTCTGGACAACATCTTGAGTCTGGAAGCCGAACTGGGCGATCCGCATCGACGTTTTGCCAGCGTTCACGTGGCCGGCACCAACGGCAAAGGCTCGGTTTCCCACATGGTCGCTGCCGTTCTGCAGGCAGCCGGTTACCGCACCGGACTGTTCACCTCGCCACACTTGCAAGACTTTCGGGAACGCATCCGGGTCAACGGAGAAATGATCTCCGAAGAGGCCGTGATCCGTTTTGTGGAACAACATCGGGAAGCCATCGATCGGATCGGTCCCTCGTTTTTCGAAGCCACCACCGCTATGGCCTTCGACCATTTTGCACGGGAAGGGGTCGATGTTGCCGTCATCGAGGTGGGCATGGGAGGCCGTCTCGACTCGACCAATATCATCCGACCCCGGGTGAGCGTCATCACCAACATCAGCCGTGACCACGCCCAATTTTTGGGGAATACCCTGCCGGAAATTGCCGGTGAAAAAGCCGGCATCATCAAGGAAGAGACTCCGGTCGTGATTGGACAGAGCCAACTCGAGACACAAATGGTCTTCATCAGCCGCGCCAAAGAGCTGCATGCTCCCATTCTGTTCGCCGACCAGCTCTATGAGGTCACCGAACAGATTCATCGCGACGACTGCCAGCAATTCAAGGTCCGCAGCCGCATGGACGGCGAAGAGTTCACCCTCGAACTGGATCTTCAGGGCGACTACCAACGGCTGAATCTGCTCACGGCCCTAACAACCCTGGATGTGCTCAACGGGGCGGGCGGATTGCAAATTCCTCAAGCCGCTGTTCGTCAGGGATTGGCCCAGGCCGCCCGTTCGACCGGCCTGCGGGGTCGGTGGCAAATTCTCGACCACCAACCCCTGACGGTCTGCGACACCGGCCACAACGAAGGAGGATTGAGCGAAACCCTGGCCCAGATCAACCGTCAAACCTACCGGAAGCTATATATGGTTTTGGGATTCGTTTCCGACAAAGAGATCGACCGGGTATTACCGATGATGCCTCGCGAGGCCCACTACCTGTTCACCCAGGCCTCCATCGAGCGGGCCATGCCGGCTCAGGAGTTGAGCCAGCGGGCCGCCGCCTACGGGCTGCAGGGCGAAACGATACCTCATGTGCAGCAGGCCGTCACCCGAGCCCGCGAATTGGCCGGGCCCGAAGATATGATCTATATCGGAGGCAGCACTTTTGTGGTGGCGGAATTGGGATAAAACGTTTTATTGACTACCTTTGCGCGTTACGGGGACCTGTGCGCCGAAAGAGCCGAAAACCCCGGACCTAAAAAACAAACTCTCATCCGATGAACTTTGTAGAAGAACTCAAATGGAGGGGCATGATTCAGGACATGGTGCCCGGAACCGAAGAACAACTGGCCAAAGAGATGACCACCGCCTATGTGGGGATCGACCCCACGGCCGACTCGTTGCACATCGGCCACTTGGTCAGCATCATGATTCTGAAACACTTTCAGCGCTGCGGACACAAACCCATTTTTCTGGTAGGGGGTGCCACCGGTATGATCGGCGACCCTTCGGGCAAATCGCTCGAACGCAACCTGCTGGACGAAGAGACGCTGCGTCGTAATCAAGAAGGGATCAAAGCCCAGTTGTCACGTTTGGTCGATTTCACCTCCGACGCTCCGAATGCGGCCGAACTGGTGAACAACTACGACTGGATGAAAAACTATTCATTCCTGGAATTCATCCGCGATATCGGCAAACACATCACCGTCAACTATATGATGGCCAAAGATTCGGTCAAAAAACGTTTCAGCGGCGAAGGTGACGGGATGTCATTCACCGAATTCACCTACCAACTGGTACAAGGTTGCGACTTCCTGCACCTGTATCAGCACAAGAATTGCAAATTGCAGATGGGTGGTTCCGACCAATGGGGGAACATCACCACCGGGACCGAACTGATCCGCCGCAAAACGGGAGGGGAAGCCTTCGGTCTGACCTGCCCGCTGATCAAAAAATCCGACGGCACGAAATTCGGGAAGACCGAATCGGGTAACGTTTGGCTCGACGCCCGCTACACCTCGCCTTACAAGTTCTACCAGTTCTGGCTGAACGTCAGCGATGAAGATGCCGAACGCTACATCAAGATCTTCACCATGCTCGACCGGGAAACGATCGAGAAACTGATCGAAGAACATCGTCAGGCTCCTCACCTGCGCGTATTGCAGAAGACCCTGGCCAAGGAGCTCACCTGCATGATCCACAGCGAAGCCGAATACGAAAAAGCCGTTGCTGCTTCGGGGATTCTGTTCGGGAACGCCACGGCAGAAGCCCTACGCGGTCTGGACGAACAGACTTTCCTGCAGGTTTTCGAAGGAGTTCCCCGTTTCGACGTACCCGCATCAGCCCTGGAAGGAGGGATTGCCTTTGTCAATCTCTGCACCGAACAGGCCGCCATCTTCCCTTCTAAAGGTGAAGCCCGCAAGCTGATCCAAGGAGGTGGGGTATCGCTCAACAAAGAGAAAGTAACGGGTATCGATGTTACGGTCAGTGCATCGGACCTGATCTCCGGCAAATACCTGCTGGTACAGAAAGGCAAAAAGAACTATTTCCTGATTACCGTTCAATAATCGCTCACGCCCATGCCCTTAATCAAACCCGCCGGCTATCGCAACCTGCTCGGCAACGTCGAAAATACCGAAAAGGCCATCAAACATGTGAAAGACATGTTCCAGGCCAACTTATCGGCCCAGCTGGCCCTGTTGCGGGTAACAGCTCCGATGGTTGTACTCACCGGAACGGGGATCAACGATGACCTGAACGGTATCGAACGTCCGGTAACGTTTCCCATCCGGGCGATGGGTGAGCGCCAGGCCGAGGTGGTTCATTCACTGGCCAAATGGAAACGGCTCAAATTGGGGGAAATGGGTGTTCCCGTCGGACGGGGCATCTACACGGACATGAATGCGCTGCGTCCCGATGAAGATTTGGACAATCTGCATTCGATCTATGTCGATCAGTGGGACTGGGAGAAAGTCATCGCCAAGGAAGACCGCAACCTGGATTTTCTGAAACGGACGGTCCGCCGCATCTACGAAGCGATCAAGGTGACTGAAAACAAACTGTATGTCGAATTTCCTCAGATTGTACCCACCTTGCCGGAAGAGATTCATTTCATTCACGCCCAACAGCTGTTGGACCTCTATCCGGATCTCACCCCGAAACAACGCGAAAACGCCATCGTCAAAAAATATGGGGCTGTTTTCGTAATCGGTATCGGGTATCCGCTTTCGAATGGAGAGTTGCATGACGGCCGGGCCGCCGACTACGACGACTGGAGTACCCTCAACAGCGACGGTTACCACGGTCTCAACGGAGACATTCTGTTGTGGAATCCGCTGCTGGAAAGCGCCTTCGAAGTATCGAGCATGGGGATCCGCGTAGACGAAACAGCCTTGCGACTCCAACTCGACATGCGGGATCAAGCCTACAAAAGCGAACTCTATTTTCATCGCCGCTTACTGGCCGGGGAACTGCCTTATACCATCGGCGGCGGGATCGGACAATCGCGGCTGTGTATGTACCTGTTACGCAAAGCGCACATCGGAGAGATCCAGAGCAGTATCTGGCCCGAAAGCATGTACCGGGAATGCCACGAAGCCGGCATCGAACTGGTATAACCTCACTGATCAAATCAACCGCTATACTCAGGCCGATCTTTACAGATCGGCCTGATTCATTTACGCCATCCGACCCGTTCCTCACTCCGGATCTTTTCGACAGAACACTTCGGACCTCGCCTCATACAAAATAACTCTTGTTCTGCCACCAAGCCCTAAACTCACACTCTCTCCAACTCAAGATTCTCTCCACGACCAACAAAAAAGCGCGAAGCATAGCTCCGCGCTTCGAATAACTCACATTTACCGTTATTGGATATTGGCGACCACCTCTTGAACCTTCTTTATAAAGGCATCGGCATCATCTCCGCCAACGATTCGGCCCACTTCCTTGCCTTCCGCATTCAAAATCAAGAAAGTCGGATAGGCTTCCACCCGATATTTCCGAGCGATTGTCATTCCTTCGCCCCTTTCGGCATCGAACTTCGCGTTCACAAACGTCTTATTGAAATAATCGCCCACCTTTTCCTGGGTGAAAACCCGACCGCTCATATATTTGCAGGGTCCACACCAGGTGGCATACACATCCACAAACAGATATTTGTCTGCTTCACCGGCTTTCGCCAACAACTCCTTGAAGGTTCCCTGCTCAAAGTTAACCCCTTTATTCTGAGCCGAAAGGGTGGTGGTGGCAAACAGTGCCAACAACGCCATCATCATCAGTTTCTTCATCTCTCTTTTCTTTATATAAATAAAACCATTGCGAAACCATCCGTTCGTCACCTTCCGAACGGATGCCCTTTGTATGGAACGGAAAGGATCGACACTTTATTTTCCGTCGAACCCTCCCCGCTTCGTTTTTACCGTTTTTGCTGTTCCAAAGTAGATAGCAAACCGCATGCCGCTTGGATATCCTCGCCCCGAGAAGCACGAATCGTCGTAATAATTCCTTTGCGCGTCAGGTCGTCCCGGAAGCGAATCATCGTCGCTTCGTCCGATCCTTCCATCGGAGCCTCCGGAATCGAATGAAACCGAATCAGATTGACCCGGCACTTCAATCCATTCAGCAAACGGCTCAAAGCCTGCACATGAGCAGCCGTATCGTTCCATCCGCGGAACATGATGTATTCAAAGCTGACCCGCCGCTGGTGCGTAAAATCGTATTTCCGCAACGTTTTCACCACCTCGGCGATGGGATATTTATTCTCCACCGGCATCAGTTCTCGCCGCTGTTCGCCCAGCGGATTATGCAGGCTGACCGCCAGATGGACTTTACTTTGGGCCAAGAACTTCTCCATAAAGGGAATGACCCCCACCGTCGACAGCGTGATGCGGGTCGGACTCCAGCCATAGCCCCAGGGAGAAGTCAGAATCTCCAACGAATCCGAAACATTTTCCCAGTTATCCAACGGTTCCCCCATACCCATATATACCATATTAGTAAGGGTAGCTCCTTCCGGAATGGAGCGCATCTGGTTGAGAATTTCCCCGCTGGTCAGGTGATGCGAAAAGCCCTGCCGGGCCGTCATGCAGAAACGACATCCCATCCGACAACCCGACTGAGAAGAAACGCACAGCGTCGCCCGATCCTTATCGGGAATATAGGCTGATTCGATATAAGCCCCTTTTAAAGTAGGGAAGAGGTATTTTTTCGTACCGTCCGAGGAACACTGCACCCCGGCAAAAGCCAATCCGCCTACTTGATATCGCTGCGCCAAAGCAGCCCGGTGGCGTTTCGAGAGATCGGTCATTTCATCCAGGGAAGTCGCCGAGCGCGCATACAACCATGCTGCCAGTTGCGGAGCCGCATAACGGGGCATCCCCAATTCAACCACCACTTCCCCCAATCGAGCGAGGGTCATTCCGAACAACCAAGGTTTCATCGACTCTTCCATAGGCACAACGGATAGGATTATCAACAAAAAAGGGCTGTCAGAAACAGCCCTTCCCTTCGGTGGAGAATACGAGATTCGAACTCGTGACCTCTTGCATGCCATGCAAGCGCTCT
>JAHZDG010000015.1:0-4004 GCA_019422485.1 Alistipes sp.
AAAAACATCCCCTGCACCGTGATCGAAGCTGGTCCCTGTGTGGTTACGCAAGTGAAAACCGTTGAAAAGGACGGTTACAAAGCCGTTCAGCTTGCCTATGACGAAAAGCCCGAAAAAAACACGACCAGCAGCCTGCTCGGCCACTTCAAAAAGGCCAACACCACCCCTAAACGCAAACTGGCCGAATTCACCGAAATCGAAGGTTAAGTCAACCTGGGCGATGTGTTTACGGTCGACGTATTCGAAGAAAACGACTGGGTCGATGTAACCGGCATATCGAAAGGTAAAGGCTTCCAGGGCGTTGTGAAACGTCATGGTTTCGGCGGTGTGGGTGGTCAAACTCACGGTCAGCACATCCGTCAGCGCAAACCGGGTTCATTGGGTGCCAGCTCGTATCCTTCGCGCGTGTTCAAAGGCAAACGCCTTCCGGGCCGCACGGGTGGCGAACAGGTGAAAGTGCTCAACCTGCGCATTGTGAAAATACTCCCCGAAAACAACCTGCTGTTGGTAAAAGGTTCGATTCCGGGAGCTAAGGGTTCTTACTTATTAATCGAAGACTAAGCCATGGAAATAGCTATTTTGAATACCGCAGGTCAGCAGACCGGCAAAACGGTTACCCTGAAAGACGAAATTTTCGGGATCGAGCCCAATGATCACGCTATTTACCTGGATGTAAAACAGCATCTGGCCAACAAGCGTCAGGGCACTCACAAATCCAAACAACGTAACGAAGTAGCCGGTTCTACCCGCAAGCTGAAAAAGCAAAAAGGTACGGGTGGCGCTCGTTGTGGTAGCATTCTGTCGCCCCTGTTCCCGGGTGGTGGTCGAGTGTTCGGTCCGGTACCCCGCGACTACTCGTTCAAACTGAACAAAAAGCTCAAACAACTGGCCCGTAAGAGCGCACTCTCTTACAAAGCCAAAGGCGAAGCTATCACCGTTGTGGATACCCTCAGCCTGGAAGCCCCCAAAACCAAAGAGTTCATCGCTATTACGAAGAACCTGGGTCTGGAAGGCAAAAAAATGTTGGTGGTATTGCCCGAAAGCAACACGACGGTATCTCTGTCGGCCCGCAACCTCCAGAACGTGAAGGTTGTTCCGGCTCAGAACCTCAATACCTACGACGTGATGAACGCCGCCGTCCTGGTGATGGCTGCCGAATCGGTTGAAGCCGTTAACCAAATGTTTGGATTGTAATCAACTAAGACAATGGATATTTTAATTAAGCCAATTTTAACCGAACGAATGACGGTTCAGGGCGAAAAGCTGAACCGCTACGGTTTCATCGTGGATCCTCGGGCCAATAAGCTCCAGATCAAAGCAGCCGTGGAAGCGATGTATAACGTGGTAGTCACCGACGTGAACACCATGCGTTACATGGGCAAGATCAAAAGCCGCTACACCAAAGCCGGTATGCTCGTGGGCCGCGCCAATAACTTCAAGAAAGCGATTGTGACGCTCAAGGACGGAGATAAGATCGATTTTTACAGTAATATCTAAAGAAGATGGCAGTAAGAAAGTTTAAACCCATGACCCCGGGTACCAGACACAAAGTGATTGGCACCTTTGACGATATTACTTCGTCGACACCCGAAAAATCCCTGTTGCAGCCCCTCAAAAGTACGGGCGGTCGCAACAACACGGGTAAAATGACCGTACGCTACATCGGGGGCGGTCACAAACGCAAATACCGCGTCATCGACTTCAAACGCGACAAAGACAACATGTCTGCCGTGGTGAAGACTATCGAATACGATCCGAACCGTTCCGCCCGCATCGCGCTGATCGTTTATGCGGACGGTGAAAAACGTTATATGCTGGCTCCGGGCGGGCTGAAAGTGGGTCAAACCGTTAGCACGGGTCCCGCCGCCGCACCCGAAGTAGGTAACACGCTTCCCCTGTCGGAAATTCCGCTGGGTACGGTGATTCATAACATCGAACTCTATCCCGGCCAGGGTGCCGTGATGGCACGTAGCGCCGGTACGTATGCACAACTGCTGGCTCGTGAAGGCAAATTCGCTATTATTAAACTTCCTTCGGGCGAAACCCGCATGGTACTGGTTACCTGCCGCGCCACGATCGGGGCCGTGTCGAATCCCGACCACAACCTCGAATCGCACGGTAAAGCCGGTCGCCGTCGTTGGCTGGGTCGCCGCCCGCACAACCGTGGGGTTACCATGAACCCTGTGGATCACCCGATGGGTGGTGGTGAAGGTCGTTCGAGCGGTGGACACCCCCGTTCGCGCAAAGGTCTTCTGGCTAAGGGTTACAAAACCCGCAACCCGAAGAAGACTACTTCGAAGTTTATCGTGTCAAAAAGGAAATAATACATTAAAAATAGTAGCGTAATGAGTCGTTCATTAAAAAAAGGACCATACATCGAACCCAAGCTGGAAGCGAGAGTGATCGCCCAGAACGAGGGTGGTAAAAAGTCTGTGATCAAGACTTGGTCACGGGCTAGTATGATCTCCCCCGATTTCGTGGGCCAGACGATCGCCGTACACAACGGCAACAAGTTTATCCCCGTGTACGTCACGGAGAACATGGTAGGTCACAAGCTGGGCGAATTCGCTCCCACTCGTAACTTCCGTGGTCATTCAGGTAATAAGAAAAAATAGCATATAGAAATGGGTTCAAGAAAAAGCACCAGAGCCGAACAACTCAAGGAGCAGAAGAAGCAAACGGCGATCGCCGTTCTGCGGGACTGTCCCACTTCGCCCCTGAAGATGCGCATCGTGGCCGACTCCATCCGTGGGGTAGAAGTTAACCGCGCACTGGGTATCCTTCGCTATAACAAGAAGGCGGCATCAATCAAGTTAGAAAAACTTTTGCGCTCGGCAATCGCCAACTGGGAAGCCAAAAACGAAGGGCAACGTCTGGAAGACACCAAGTTGTGCGTGAAGACGATCACCGTAGACGGTGGCCGCATGCTCAAACGTATCCAGGCCGCCCCTCAGGGTCGCGCACACCGGATCCGCAAGCGTTCGAACCACGTAACTATCGTGGTGGATAAAATGGTCGAAAAAGCAGCTAAAAAACAGAAAGCAGATGGGACAGAAAGTTAATCCGATAGCCAACAGACTTGGAATCATTCGCGGTTGGGAATCCAACTGGTATGGTGGCAAAGATTTTTCGAGCAAACTGGTCGAAGATGCCAAGATTCGCAAATATCTGGGCGCCCGTCTGGCCAAAGCTAGCATTTCGAAGATCCTTATCGAACGTACGTTGAAACTGGTTACGGTAACCATCTCCACCGCTCGTCCGGGTATCATCATCGGGAAAGGCGGCCAGGAAGTGGACAAGCTCAAAAAAGAGCTGCACAAACTGACCGGTAAAGAAGTACAGATCAATATTTTCGAAGTAAAACGCCCCGAAACCGACGCCGTGATCGTTGCCAACAACATCGCCCGTCAGCTGGAAGGCCGTATCTCTTACCGTCGTGCCGTTAAAACCGCTATCGCTTCGACGATGCGTATGGGCGCCGAAGGGATCAAAATCCAGATCTCGGGTCGTGTGGGCGGCGCCGAAATGGCCCGCAGCGAAACCTACAAAGAAGGTCGCGTGCCCCTGCATACGTTCCGTGCCAACGTAGACTACGCCTTGAGCGAAGCCATCACCAAAGTGGGTGTGCTGGGTATCAAGGTATGGATCTGCAACGGCGAAATCTATGACAAACACTACGATCTGTTCCAACCGCTGGCCAGCACTCCTTCGCAGGGTCAGGGTGGCGGTTTCCGCGGTGAACGTCGTGGAGGTCGTGATGACCGTGGCGGCCGTCGCCGTGGCGGAGATCGTGGCGATCGCAAAAGACAATAAAAGTAGGACTTCATAAAAGTTAATGAATTATGTTACAGCCAAAAAGAACGAAATTCAGAAGAATGCAGAAGGGCCGCATGAAGGGTAACGCACAACGCGGAGCTCAGCTTGCCTTCGGCTCTTTCGGGATCAAGGCTATGGAGTCCACTTGGATTACCGGCCGTCAGATCGAGGCTGCCCGCCAGGCCATC
>JAHZDG010000015.1:4014-27071 GCA_019422485.1 Alistipes sp.
TACGTTATATGAAACGTGAAGGTCAGATCTGGATCCGTATCTTCCCCGATAAACCGATTACCAAGAAGCCTGCCGAAGTACGTATGGGTAAAGGTAAGGGTTCGCCCGAAGGGTTTGTAGCCCCGGTGACCCCGGGCCGTATCCTGATCGAGGCTGAAGGTGTGCCCTTGGAAGTGGCACAGGAAGCTCTTCGTCTGGGCGCTCAGAAGCTCCCCATTACGACCAAGTTTATTGTAAGAAGAGATTACACTGAAAAAACGCTTTAGAGATGAAGACTTCTGAAATAAAAGAACTCACCGTGGCCGACTTGGCGGAACGCATCGAAGCCGCTAAGGCCGAAATCGTACGGATGAAACTCAATCATGCCGTATCTCCGCTGGAGAATACCACCGTAATCAAAAAGACCCGTAGAGATATTGCCCGTATGCTGACAGTACTCGGTCAAAAGCAAAACGTTAAAAGTTAATTCCCATGGAAAGAAATCTCAGAAAGGAAAGAATCGGGGTGGTTGTCAGCAACAAAATGGACAAGTCGATGACGGTTGCCGTGAAACGGAAAGTAAAACATCCGATCTACGGTAAATTCGTGAACAAAACCACCACTTTCGTGGCCCACGACGAGACCAACACCTGCAACCCGGGCGATACGGTTCGCATTGCGGAAACCCGCCCCCTGAGCAAGACCAAGCGTTGGAGATTAGTAGAAATCATAGAAAGAGCTAAATAGCCATGATACAACAAGAAAGTAGACTATCGGTAGCCGATAACAGCGGGGCCAAAGAAGTGCTCTGCATCCGGGTGCTGGGCGGTACAGGCAAACGCTATGCATCGATCGGCGACAAGATCGTAGTGACCGTCAAAAGCGCTACTCCGTCGGGCGACGTTAAAAAAGGAACCGTATCGAAAGCGGTTGTCGTACGTACCAAGAAGGAGATCCGCCGTGCCAACGGTTCCTACATTCGTTTTGACGACAACGCCGTCGTGTTGTTGAATAACCAAGGGGAGATGAGAGGTACTCGTATTTTCGGGCCGGTAGCCCGCGAATTGCGTGACTCTTACATGAAGATCATTTCGCTGGCTCCCGAAGTACTGTAATTTTAAAACGAAGAACAATGTCAGTTAAATTACATATCAAAAAAGGGGACACGGTTCTGGTGATCGCCGGCGACAGCAAAGGCCAGCAGGGGAAAGTGCTGGAGGTGCAGGTCGAAAAAGAGCGCGCCATCGTGGAAGGAGTCAACATGGTCTCCAAACACACCAAACCCAATGCCAAGCATCCCCAGGGTGGTATCGTAAAGCAGGAAGCTTCGATCCACATCTCCAATCTTCAGCTGATCGACCCCAAGAGCGGTAAACCGACTCGCACGGGCCGCAAAGAAGATGCGAAAGGAAAATTAGTACGTTACGCTAAAAAGTCAGGGGAGGAGATTAAATAATGGCTTACGAACCTACATTGAAGAAACTGTATAAGGAGCAGATCGTTCCTGCCCTTATGAAGGAATTCGGGTACAGCACCATCATGCAGGTGCCGGTTTTGGAAAAGATCGTTATCAACCAGGGTCTGGGTCAGGCCGTGGGTGACACGAAGATCCTCGAAACGGCTGTTGAAGAACTGACCGCCATCACGGGTCAGCGTGCCGTAGTTACCCGTTCCAAAAAGGATATCTCGAACTTCAAACTGCGTAAAGGAATGCCTATCGGCGCTCGCGTAACCCTGCGTCACAACAAGATGTATGAGTTCCTCGAACGTCTGGTAGCCGTGGCTCTGCCTCGTATCCGCGACTTCAAAGGGATCAACGACAAATTCGACGGCCGTGGGAACTATACCCTGGGTGTAGCCGAACAGATTATCTTCCCGGAAATCGATATCGATAAGATCACCAAGATCCTGGGTATGGAAATCACGTTCGTGACCACCGGCAAAACCGACGAAGAAGCTTACGCCCTGTTGCGCGAGTTCGGATTACCGTTTAAGAATGCAAAAAAGAATTAATAGACTATGGCAAAAGAATCGATGAAGGCCCGTGAGGTGAAACGCCTCAAACTGGTACAGCGCTATGCCGCTAAACGTGCCGCCCTCAAAGAAGCCGGAGACCAGGAAGGCCTCTCCAAACTGCCCCGTAACTCCAACCCCATCCGTCTGCACAACCGTTGCAAACTGACCGGGCGTCCCAAAGGTTACATGCGTCAGTTCGGGATCAGCCGTATCCAGTTCCGCGAAATGGCTTCTGCCGGGTTGATTCCGGGCGTGAAGAAAGCCAGCTGGTAGGATTTTGTGAGAGCGATTTCGGTCGGGTCGTCCGAAGGTGAGCGCGCCTGTGTCAGCAGGTACACCGCAAGACGAAAATCGACTCGATCGGGATACGCGCAAGTGTCATAAAAAGGTTCGTGGTCACCTCCTTTTTCGGGGGGTGACCCTGCCTTTACACGGCACAAAGCTTCCATTTTGGGCCCGAAAGGCCTAAAAATGTCGAATATTCGCTTGAAATAATGCGTTATAAGATATTTTTTGTATCTTTAGCGCCTGAATTTTTTGATTTAACCTATTTTTTTAACCATGACAGATCCCATTTCGGATTTCCTGACGAGAGTCAGGAACGCGGTGAAAGCCAACCACAAGGTGGTTGAAGCTCCCGCATCAAAGATGAAACAGGAGATTACCCGTATTCTGTACGAACAGGGTTATATCCTGGCTTACAAGCTCGAAGCGGATGCCAAGGGTAAACCGATCATCAAGATCGCCTTGAAGTATCATCCCGAAACCAAACTCAACGCCATCAAAGGCCTCAAACGGGTTAGCCGTCCGGGTCTGCGCCGTTATAGCTCGGCCGCCGACATGCCCCGTGTACTCAACGGCCTGGGTATCGCCATCGTATCGACTTCCAAAGGCATTATGACCGACAAGAAGGCTCGCCAGGAAAACGTAGGCGGTGAAGTACTTTGCTATGTTTATTAATCTGTAAAAGCGAGAATAATGTCAAGAATTGGAAAAATGCCTGTAAACTTGCCCGCCGGGGTTACCGTAACGGTATCGCCCGCTAACGTGGTAAGCGTGAAAGGACCTCTGGGCGAACTGAGTCAGAAAGTGGATTCTGACATCACGGTGAGCGTAGAGGGAAATGAAGTGCATGTCACTCGTCCGACCAATCAACCCCGTCACCGCTCGTTGCACGGTCTGTATCGTGCCCTGATCCACAACATGGTCGTAGGTGTATCGACCGGCTATGAAATCAAACAGGAACTGGTCGGTGTGGGCTATAAAGTGGAAGTTCAAGGCCAAGTTATTCAATTGTCGTTGGGCTATTCGCACGATATTTACTTGGAACTTCCCAAGGAAGTAACGGCTACGGCAGTTACCGAAAAGAAAAATAACCCCATCCTGACGCTCAAAAGCGCCGACAAGCAGCTCATCGGTCAAGTGGCCGCCAAAATCCGCTCGCTGCGCAAACCCGAACCCTACAAAGGTAAAGGTATCAAGTTCGTGGGCGAACAGCTTCGTCGTAAGGCTGGTAAATCTGCTAACGCTAAATAGTAAAATCGTACAGTTATGTCATTGACCAAAATAGAAAGAAGAGCACGGGTTAAAATGCGTATCCGCAAAGTGATCAGCGGAACGGCAGCTAAACCCCGCATGTCTGTGTATAGAAGCAACAAGCAGATCTATGTACAGCTGATTGACGACCTTAACGGTGTTACTTTGGCGTCGGCCTCGTCGCTGGACAAGGAAGTGGCAGACAAAGTAGCCGGACTGAACAAGTCTCAGGTGGCTGCCCTGGTGGGTAAGCTGGCCGCTGAACGTTGTGCCGCCAAAGGCATCAGCGAAGTGGCGTTCGACCGCAACGGTTACCTGTATCACGGAAGAGTAAAAATGTTAGCGGACGCCGCCCGCGAAGGTGGTCTTAAATTTTAATCAGCTATGTCGAATACGAATATAAAGAAAGTAAGAACGAGCGACCTGGAGCTCAAAGACCGTTTGGTGAGCATCCAGCGTGTGACCAAGGTAACCAAAGGGGGTCGCACCTTCAGCTTCTCGGCCATCGTGGTGGTAGGTAACGAAAACGGTATCGTAGGTTACGGTCTGGGTAAAGCCAGCGAAGTGACCGCCGCTATCGCCAAGGGCGTGGAAGACGCTAAGAAAAACCTGGTAAAAATTCCGGTGCTCAAAGGCACGATTCCTCACAAACAGGAAGCCCGTTACAGCGGTTCACTAGTGATGATTCGTCCGGCCGCTCCTGGTACCGGGGTAATCGCCGGGGGTGCTATGCGTGCCGTGCTGGAAAGCGTAGGTGTACGCAACGTGTTGGCAAAGAGCAAAGGCTCGTCCAACCCGCACAACTTGGTGAAGGCAACCATCGCCGCCCTGCTCGAACTGCGTGACGCTCAGAGCGTGGCTCAGGTTCGTGGGATCTCTTTGGATAAAGTGTTTAACGGATAAGACCTGATACCATGGCTAAAATGAAAATCACTCAGATCCGCAGCCGCATCGGGGCTACGGCCACCCAGAAGAAAAATCTGGATGCACTGGGTCTTCGCAAAATCAACGCTACCGTTGAGCATGATGCCACCCCCATTATTCTGGGAATGGTCGAAAAGGTGAAGCACCTGGTAAAAGTCGAAGAAGTAAAGTAATTACGAACCCATTTGTCCGGGGCCTACGGACTCCGGACAAGCAATAATACAAACACATGGACTTAAGTAACTTAAAACCCGCAGCAGGGTCGACCAAAAAGGAGAAGCGCATCGGTCGCGGCCAAGGTTCCGGCTACGGTGGCACCTCGACCCGCGGTCATAAAGGGGCCAAATCCCGTTCGGGTTACTCGTCAAAGATCGGTTTTGAAGGTGGTCAGATGCCTCTGCAGAGACGTTTGCCTAAATTCGGTTTCAAAAATCTGAAACGGGTAGAATATAAAGGGATCAACCTCGCCGTATTGGAAGAGCTCGCCAAGAAAGAGTCGCTGAAAGCAATCACCGTAGATACGCTCATCGAAAAACGTTTCGTGTCGAAAAACGACCGCGTGAAAATCTTGGGCAGCGGCGAATTGACTCAGGCGCTGGAAGTGACGGCACATGCCTTCTCGAAGAGCGCTGCGGCAGCTATCGAAGCCCAACAAGGCAAGGTTATCATCCTTTAATAACGACCCATGAAAAAGTTAATCGAAACCATCAAGAATATATTCCGGATCGAGGAACTGCGTAATCGGATTCTCTTTACGCTGGGCCTGATCCTGATATATCGTTTTGGTAGCTTCGTGGTGATCCCGGGGATCAATCCCGAAGCCCTCGCTGCGCTGCAAACGCAGGTTGAAGGCAACGGGTTGATGGGCTTGCTGAACATCTTTTCCGGAGGTGCGTTCAGCAATGCCTCGATCTTCGCGCTGGGGATCATGCCCTATATCTCGGCATCGATCGTGATCCAGTTGCTGGGTATCGTGGTACCCTACTTCCAGAAACTCCAGAAGGAAGGGGAAAGCGGTCGCCGCAAGATCAACCAATGGACTCGCTACTTGACCATTCTGGTGCTGCTGTTGCAGGGCCCGGCCTACCTGGCCAACCTGCATGCCCAACTGCCTGATGCAGCCTTTGTATTGGGCCGGGGTAGTGTACTGTTTACCGTAGCCGCTACCATCGTGCTGATCGCCGGAACGATGTTCGTGATGTGGCTGGGTGAAAAGATCACCGACAAAGGGATCGGTAACGGGGTGTCGCTCATCATCATGGTGGGGATCATCGCTCGTCTGCCGCACGCTCTGTTGGCTGAAATCAACACCCGCTTCACCGAATCCACCGGTGGTTTTGTGATGTTGGTGGTCGAACTGGTGCTGTTGTTCCTGGTTTTCGCCGCAACAATCGCTCTGGTACAGGCTACGCGCAAGATCCCTGTACAGTATGCCAAACGCATCGTGGGTAACAAGCAATATGGAGGTGTACGCCAGTATATACCGCTTAAAATTAATGCCGCCGGGGTAATGCCGATTATCTTTGCGCAGGCGCTGATGTTCATTCCGATGTTCTTCAGCCGCTTTGACGCCACTCGCGGGTTCGCCGCCGCGTTTGCCGACTACACCGGTTTCTGGTATAATTTTATCTTCGCGCTGCTGGTGGTGGCGTTCACCTATTTCTATACAGCAATTACCGTGAATCCCAACATGATGGCCGAGGACATGAAACGCAACGGCGGTTTTATTCCGGGTGTGAAACCGGGGAAGAAAACCGTTGAATACCTCGATACCATCATGACAAGAATCACCCTTCCGGGTTCGATCTTCTTGGCGATCGTGGCTATCCTGCCGTCGTTTGCCATGATGCTCGGCATCAACAACCAGTTCGCTCTGTTCTACGGGGGTACTTCGCTGTTGATTTTGGTAGGGGTTATTCTTGACACTCTGCAGCAGATCGAAAGCTACCTGTTGCTCCGCCACTACGACGGTCTGATGAAAACCGGACGTATCCAGGGGCGCAGATAGTAACCCAAAGAGTTTTGAATGAATTAAAAAAATGATACACCTCAAATCACAGGAGGAAATCGAAATCCTTCGCGAAAATAACCAGTTGGTCAGCCTGACGCTGGCCGAAGTGGGGCGCCACGTACGACCCGGAGTTTCGACTTTGGAGTTGGACCGCATCGCCGAAGAGTTTATTCGCGACCATGGAGCCGAACCGAGTTTCCTGGGCTACAGCGGCTATCCGAATACGTTATGTACGTCGATCAACGAAGTCGTGGTGCACGGGATTCCTTCTGCGAAAGCCATTCTCCGGGAAGGAGATATCCTTTCGGTCGATTGCGGCACGTTTATGAAGGGGTTTTGTGGTGACAGCGCTTATACGTTCGCTGTTGGGGAGATCGCGCCCGAAGTGGCCGAACTGCTCAGAGTAACCAAAGAAGCTCTTTATAAAGGGGTCGCTCAGGCTGTTGCCGGCCACCGTATTGGCGATATCGGGAATGCCGTGCAAGAGCACGCCGAAAGTTACGGCTATGGCGTCGTGCGTGAAATGGTGGGCCACGGATTGGGCCGCCGGATGCACGAAGAGCCCGAAGTGCCTAATTATGGCGCCCGCGGCCGGGGCCCTCTGCTCAAGAAAGGGATGGTCCTGTGCATCGAACCCATGATCACGATGGGAAGCCGCTATGTGGTCTTCGACCGCGACGGCTGGGGCGTGCGCGCCAAAGACGGCAAACCTGCCGCACACTTCGAATTTGCCGTGGCGATTACACCTGACGGACCGGATGTGCTGACCGATTTCGAGGTGATCGAAAAAGCATTAAATTCGTAAGACTCGTATGGCAAAACAGGCTGCTATTGAAAAGGACGGAACCATTATCGAGGCCCTCTCCAACGCCATGTTCCGCGTGGAGCTGGATAACGGTCACGTAATTACCGCCCACATTTCGGGTAAGATGCGGATGCACTACATCAAGATCCTGCCCGGCGATAAGGTGAAAGTGGAAATGTCTCCTTACGATCTGAGCAAGGGACGTATCTCTTTCCGTTACAAGTAATTTTACGGGTCGCCCGCTAAGGGCCCGGTCGAAAACCAACCGCTGCACTGATCCGAATCTTTTGGACGGTCTGCTGAACAGAAGTCGGAGAACCAGCAGGGGTTGCGAGAGGAGAGAGCCGTGAGGCCTGTCCTTCTTTCGAGCCGGCTACCGAAACAAGGGCGTCTCATTAACGATGTCTGAAAAATGAAAGTTAGAGCATCCATCAAAAAGAGAAGCGAGGATTGCAAGATCGTAAAGCGCAAAGGGCACTTGTATGTGATCTGCAAGAAGAATCCCAAGCTGAAAATGCGTCAGGGGTAATTTTAACAATTTAAGCAAACTAAGATTTATGGCACGTATAGTTGGTGTAGATTTACCCAAGAACAAAAGAGGCGAGATTGGTCTGACCTATATCTACGGTATCGGTCGGAGCACGGCTCGCGCAATTCTTGACAAGGCTCAGGTGAGCTACGATGTCAAGGTACAGGACTGGAGCGATGAAAACGTGGCCGCCATCCGTAGCGCCATTGCCGAAGGAGGCTACAAGGTGGAAGGTGAACTTCGCTCGACGGTTCAACTGAACATCAAACGCCTGATGGATATCGGTTGTTATCGCGGTATTCGTCACCGTCTGGGCCTCCCCGTCCGCGGGCAAAGTACGAAGAACAACGCGCGTACCCGCAAAGGGAGAAAGAAAACGGTGGCTAATAAGAAAAAAGCAACGAAGTAATCTTAGAGAATTATGGCAAAGAAAACAGGATCAGTTAAAAAGAAAGTGGTTAAGGTGGGCGTGCAAGGTATGGCACACGTACACTCTACTTTCAACAACGTGATAATAACGCTGACCAACGAGAATGGCGAAGTCATCAGCTGGAGTTCTGCCGGTAAGATGGGCTTCCGCGGTTCGAAGAAAAATACGCCTTATGCCGCCCAGACTGCCGCTACGGATTGCGCCAAAGTGGCTTACGACATGGGTCTGCGCAAAGTGAAGGTGTATGTGAAAGGTCCGGGCGCTGGCCGCGAATCGGCCATCCGTACTATCCATGGCGCCGGTATCGAGGTGACCGAGATCATCGATGTGACTCCACTGCCTCACAACGGTTGCCGTCCCCCCAACCGTCGTCGCGTCTAATTAGACGCTGCGGTACCCAGGCTGCAATGGGATGCCCACTAAAGGATGGGATTGTCCTCGGCGTTGCAGCATAAGGCTGGGCAAGGGTCCCGGGATTTCCCGAAAACGGAAAGTAGACTCCTTCAAGGGAGAATCTTTCAAGGATCTTCAGCGGTTTGAGCGCCGAAGATCCGGACCCGAAAAAGCCGGAAGTGAACCGTAAAAAACAAGCAAAATTTATTGACAATGGGAAAATACATAGGACCAAAAACGAAAATCGCCCGCAAATTTGGCGAACCCATTTTCGGGGCGGACAAGTCTTTTGAAAAAAAGAACTATCCCCCGGGACAGCATGGTCTCGCTCGCAAGCGTAAAAAAGTTTCGGAATACGGGACTCAGCTGAGCGAAAAACAAAAAGCCAAAGCCATCTACGGCGTACAAGAAAAACAGTTCCGCAAAACCTTCGAAGAAGCCGCTCGTGTGGGTGGTATTACGGGTGAAAACTTGCTCAAGTTGCTCGAATGCCGTCTGGACAACGTGGTGTTCCGTCTGGGTATCGCCCCGACTCGCGCCGCCGCTCGCCAGCTGGTTTCTCACCGTCATATCGTAGTGAACGGAGCCGTAGTGAACATTCCCTCGTATGAATTGCGTCCCGGCGACAGCGTAGGCGTTCGTGAAAAATCGAAATCACTGGAAGTGATCCAGGATTCACTCGCGGGCACCAACCACAGCCGTTACAGCTGGTTGGAATGGGAAGGCAGCCGCATGACGGGTAAGTTCCTGCAGCGCCCCGAACGTGCCGACATCCCCGAAAACATCAAAGAACAACTGATCGTTGAGTTGTACTCTAAGTAGTAAATCATAATCGAGGAGCAAAACTATGGCTATATTAGCATTTCAAAAACCTGAAAAGGTCATCATGCTGGAATCTACTTCGTCGTTCGGACGTTTCGAGTTCCGACCGCTGGAGCCGGGTTTCGGTATGACCGTCGGCAACGCCTTGCGGCGTATCCTTCTCTCTTCGTTGGAAGGTTATGCCATCACCACTGTGAAAGTGTCCGGCGTGGATCATGAGTTTGCTGCCATTCCCGGAGTTATGGAGGGGATGCTTGAGATCATTCTCAACCTCAAGCAGGTACGCTTCATCAAAACCGTCGAAGAAGTTGAATCGGAAAAGGTAGTTGTCAACGTGGTGGGCCAGACCGAACTGACCGCCGGTTACATCTCCCAATTCATGACGAACTTCAAGGTGCTCAATCCCGATTTGGTGATTTGTCGTCTGAACGATGATGTGAAATTGCAGATGGAGCTGACCATCAACAAAGGTCGCGGTTATGTACCCGCCGAAGAAAACCGTCCGGCTGATGCCGAATTCGGTTTGCTTCCCATCGACTCGATTCACACCCCGATCAAGAACGTGAAGTATTCGGTTGAAAACTACCGTGTAGAACAGAAAACCGACTACGAAAAGCTGAATCTGGAAATCACGACCGACGGCTCGATCCATCCTAAGGATGCCCTGAAGGAAGCTGCCAAGATTCTGATCCATCACTTCATGCTCTTCTCGGACGAAAAGATCACGCTCAATCTGGAGGAAAACAATACGGCCGAAGAGTTCGATGAAGATGTGCTGCACATGCGCCAGCTTCTGAAGACCAAACTTTCGGACCAAGACCTGTCGGTTCGCGCCCTGAACTGCCTGAAAGCAGCCGAAGTGGAAACCGTAGGTGATCTGGTTCGTTTCAATCGCAACGACCTGCTCAAATTCCGCAACTTCGGTAAGAAGTCGCTCTCTGAGTTGGACGAATTGTTGGCCAACCTGAACCTCCATTTCGGGATGGACGTATCAATCTACAAACTTGACAAGGATTAATCATGAGACATAACAAATCAATCAACCACCTGGGCCGCCAGGCGTCTCACCGCAAGGCGTTGATGGCCAATCTGGCTTCGTCCCTGCTGCTGCACAAACGCATCAGCACCACCCTGGCCAAAGCCAAGGCTCTGCGGATGTACGTTGAGCCGTTGATCACCAAATCGAAGGAAGATACGACCCACTCTCGCCGTGTTGTATTCTCCTACATCAAGGACAAAAAGGCTGTATCGGAATTGTTCCGTGAAATCGCTCCGCGGATTGCGGATCGTCCGGGCGGTTACTGCCGCATTCTCAAGACGGGTTTCCGTCAGGGCGATGCTGCTGAAACCTGCATCATCGAATTGGTAGACTTCAACGAAAGCTACAACAAAGAGGTCAAAGTAGGCGAAAACAAACCCAAAACGCGTCGTAGCCGTGCCAAAAAGAGCACCGAAAGCGCCGCTACCGAAACCGTAGCTGCCGAAGGTGCTGCTGAAGGCGAAGAAAAAGCCGCCAAGAAAGCCGCTCCGAAAAAAGCAGCTGCTAAAACTTCGGGTGCCAAAACGGCAGCCAAGAAGACGGCCGCTACGAAGAAAGACTAAGGTTTTTTCGACTGCCCTTTATAAACGAAACGGGAAGCTGGTATCAGCCTCCCGTTTCGTTGTTTATGGAAAAAGGGAAGCGGAATTTTCTGTAGATGAAAATTCCGCTTTTTGATAGGATAGAGGCTCAGAACCGGCTTAATCCTCCAGTGTGGCGGCTCCTCCGCAACTCATCAGGTAGGCTTTGATGAACTCATTCAGATCGCCGTCCATGACCCCCTGAACGTCTGAGGTCTGATAGCCCGTCCGATGGTCTTTGACCCGACGGTCGTCGAACACATAGCTGCGGATTTGCGATCCCCATTCGATCTTTTTCTTCTGCCCTTCCTGTTGATTCTGGATCTCCATGCGTTTGTCCAGTTCCATTTGGTAGAGTTTCGAACGCAAGATCCGCATGGCATTCTCTTTATTCATCAACTGTGAGCGGGTTTCGGTATTTTCCACAATGATGCCCGTGGGCAAGTGACGCAGACGGACCCCCGTTTCTACCTTGTTGACGTTCTGTCCCCCTTTGCCTCCACTGCGGTAGGTGTCCCATTCGATGTCCGCCGGGTTGATGACGATTTCGATGGTGTCGTCTACGGCCGGCGACACGAAGACCGAGGCAAAACTGGTCTGACGTTTGTTGTTGGCGTTGAAAGGAGAGGGGCGGACCAGCCGGTGGACACCGCTTTCGCTCTTCAGATAGCCGTAGGCGTAATCGCCGGTGAACTCGATGGTGGCCGATTTGACCCCCACTTCTTCGCCCTCCTGCATATCGAGGATTTTCGTTTGATAGCCGTTGGCTTCCCCCCAACGCAGGTACATGCGCAGCAGCATATTGGCCCAGTCGAGGCTTTCGGTGCCTCCGGCCCCGGCATTGATCTCCATGATGGCTCCCAGACGATCCTCTTCGCCGCCCAGCATGTTGCGCATTTCCAGGGTTTCGATCAGCTCCAGGGTGTGTTTGTATTGGGCATCCAGCTCTTCAGGCGTGGAGACCCCCTCGCGAACGAATTCTGGCATCAATTGCAGGTCTTCCAGTGCGGTGACGATCTCGTCGTAGGCCGTGATCCAATATTTGATAGAAGCCACCTTTTTGAGCTGTTTTTCGGCTTTGGCCGGATCGTCCCAAAAATCGGGCGCTTCAGTGCGACTTTGCTCCTCGTCCAGTTGCAGACGGCGGTCTTCGATGCGCAGGTGAGTATGGAGGGCTTCCCGACGTTTGTCGAGTTCCTTGATCTGTTCAGGCGTTATCATGCAGGTTTATTTTTGCTGATGGTTGATTTTGTCGGGGCTGTCCGGGTCGGCCGTAGCGCCGGAAACCGAACAGGGAATCCCCAAGGCTTCGACACGTGTGGCAATACGTTGCAGTTCCGGAACTCCGATTTTTTCCAGGTTTTGGGCCGGGGTTTCGCGGTCGATCGAGTAGATCATGACGCTGCGGGGTGCGATGCGTCGTACGAGTTCCAGCCAGGCCGAAACCTCCTCTTCGGTGGTGTTGTCCACCGTTTGTCCGCCATATTCCCCTCTTAAAAAGAGCGTTTGCAGAATGAGTTGTCCGTCGAATTTCTGCATGTGAGCGACGGTTTCAGCGACGGAATAGGGGCCGCGGGGTTGGTCGATCAGGCGAACGGTCTGATCGAAAGCCGAATCGAGCTTAAGAATGTTGTTGTCGACACGCAGCAGGGCCCGGTAGACCGAATCGCGGCCGATCATCGTGGCGTTGCTCAGCACCGAAATCTTGGCAGAGGGGCACCATTCGTCGCGTAAAGCGCGGGTATCTTCGATGATGGCTTCGAAATCGGGGTGGAGCGTCGGTTCTCCATTTCCGGCGAAGGTAATAACATCGGGTAGGGTGCCGGCCGTGGACATCTCTTGCAGTTTGGCCCGCAGGGCAGTGGCCACCTCTTCCCGGCTGTTGAATCGAGGACGTTGGGGGTGTGTCGGATTCCAACCGCATTCACAGTAGATGCAGTTGAACGAGCAGAGTTTGCTGGTCAAGGGCAGCAGATTGACTCCCAGGGAGAGTCCCAAACGGCGGCTGTGAACAGGGCCGAAAATGACGTGATCGAACAGGGCGGTAGCCATATCAAACGATTTTAAGCGGGATCGGACGTTCCCCGTTGAAGCCGGCGCCGGTTCATATACGGGCCTCCGGTCGGGGCCTGCCGGGGATGGAAACGAACGAATTACCGTTTACAAAGATACGAAAACTTCCCGAACCTGGCAGTATCTTCCTTTGGGCGCCTTGTGTCCATCCCTGTAGATAGCAGGAACGAGGTTCTGAACGTCAAACATCTTAAAAGCAGATAAAAGGAATCCCCGGCATAAAGCTTGTATTTTAAGGGTAAAAAGAATATCTTTGGTATAGAAGCAAGTCTCAACCCTTTAAAATGTATGATTATGACGGATTCATTCAGACCTTCTGTATTGCGCGCGAAAGCTTGGGATACTCTGCGGGACCAGTGGGGTCAGGCAGCGTTGATTTCATTAATCCTTTATGTTGCTAATGTCGTGGTGATGCTATTATCGTCATTAGTTCCTTTTGTGGGGTTTGTGGTGGCGATATTCGCTGTTAGCGTGTTGGCTATCGGGTATCAGTTTATTTTCTTGGATGTTTACCAGGGGAAACCTCTCGATGGTAAAACGGTGCTCGAACCCCTCCACAATTATGGCCGTTATCTGGGGGGATATGTATTGTTTTGTGTGTATGTATTTTTATGGTCATTATTGTTCTATATCCCGGGGATTATCAAACTGCTGTCCTATAGCATGACGTTCTATATCATGCGGGACAATCCGGAAATGAGCGGTGAACAGGCTATCCGACGCAGCATGGAAATGATGGATGGCTACAAGATGGACCTTTTCTGGTTGTTATTAAGCTTTATCGGATGGATTTTGTTGTGTGTTGTTACTTTGGGAATAGGTTCTTTGTGGGTTCGTCCTTATATTTCTACTACTATGGCTGCTTTCTATGAGTACGTGAAAAAGGAGAACGAATTTATGTATAAAGTGACTTCTTCTGAAAACGGCGACAGCACCGTAGTGATTACGACGGAAGCATAGTCTATTTGAAATACGTTGAATCTGTTTTAGGGCCCGCCTTTTTGGCGGGCTTTTTTGTGTTGTGTCGGGAGGATAAGGATAATAAAAAAACCGATCCAAAATGGATCGGTTTTTTATGGATCGGGCTACAGCCCGAATAGCGTCTCTTATTTGCGGTAGATCTTGGTGTAACCGTAGATGGCTTCGTCACCCAGTTCTTCTTCGATGCGGAGCAACTGGTTGTATTTGGCCATACGGTCAGAACGGCTCAACGAACCGGTCTTGATCTGACCCGAGTTGGTAGCTACGGCGATGTCGGCGATCGTCGAGTCTTCGGTTTCACCGCTGCGGTGCGAGGTAACCGAAGTGTAACCGGCACGGTGAGCCATTTCGATGGCATCCAGCGTTTCGGTCAACGAACCGATCTGGTTAACTTTGATCAGGATAGAGTTACCGCAACCCATTTCGATCCCTTTCTTCAGGAATTCTACGTTGGTTACGAACAGGTCGTCACCTACCAGCTGGCAGCGGTCGCCGATTTTGCTGGTCAGCAACTGCCAACCTTCCCAGTCGTTTTCGCTCATACCGTCTTCGATCGAGTCGATGGGGTATTTGGCAACCAGTTCTTCCAGGTAAGCTACCTGTTCAGCCGAGGTACGTTTAGCACCTTTGTCGCCTTCGAACTTGGTGTAGTCGTAGATGCCGTCAGCATAGAATTCCGACGAAGCGCAGTCCAGACCGATAGCTACATCGCCACCTTCGCATTTGCGACCGGGTTTGTAACCGGCTTTCTTGATGGCTTCGATGATCGATTCCAGCGCATCTTCGGTACCTTTGAGGGTGGGAGCAAAACCACCTTCGTCACCGACAGCGGTGCTCAGGCCACGATCGTGGAGCACTTTTTTCAGAGCGTGGAATACTTCAGCACCCATGCGCAGACCTTCGCGGAACGAAGAAGCACCTACGGGGCGAATCATGAATTCCTGGAAAGCGATGGGGGCATCCGAGTGCGAACCGCCGTTGATGATGTTCATCATGGGAACGGGCAGGGTTTTGGCGTTGGTACCGCCGATGTAGCGATACAGGGGCATACCCAGCAGGTCGGCAGCTGCGCGGGCGCAGGCCAACGAAACGCCCAGGATGGCGTTGGCACCCAAGTTGCTTTTGGTAGGAGTACCGTCCAAAGCGATCATCGTTTTGTCGATGCCAACCTGATCGGTAACGGGCATACCGATGATTTCTTTGGCGATTACATCGTTTACATTTTGAACGGCTTTCAGCACACCTTTACCGCCATAACGACCTTTGTCGCCGTCACGCAGTTCGAGGGCTTCGTTTTCGCCGGTAGAGGCACCCGAAGGAACAGCCGCACGACCGAATGCGCCGCTGGCGGTGGTTACTTCGACTTCAATAGTGGGGTTGCCTCGCGAGTCGAGGACTTCTCTGGCGTGTACGCTTACAATCTGACTCATAATTTTAAGATTAATCGGTTGATATTTTGCTAAGTATAAAACCGGATTCGGTATTTCGGGCGGAGGTTCTTCGAGCGATGGCATCGAAGATAGGGTCGCACGAAAATCGTCCCAAAGATAGGGTTTTTGAGGCTATTTCGCAAACGATCCCTTTGAAATTTGCGGCCCTTCTGTCCGGAAGAAATGTTCGAAGGGACGGATGGCGGAACCGTTGGCGGGTTTAGCGGTGGATGACTCCCGAACCGATCAGTTCTTCTTCGTCGTACCAGGCGGCGAATTGACCGGCGGTTACCCCGCGTTGCGGTTGATCGAAGAGGATGTATCCACCCTGGGGGGTGATGTAGAGGGTGCCGTCCTGCAGGGGCTGGCGGTAGCGGATCCGGAAGCGGAAGCGGCGGCATTGCCCGGGTGTCAGGGCCAGGTCGGGGCGTATCCAGTGGATCTCTTCCGGCAGGATGAACAGCGCCCGGCGATAGAGACCCGGATGGTGTTGGCCCTGGCCGACATACAGGATGTTGCGCTGCACATCGGTTGCGATGACGAACAGCGGTTCGGGTTTCCCGCCGACTTGCAACCCTTTGCGTTGTCCGATGGTGAAGAAGTGGGCTCCGTGATGCTGCCCCTCGAACGTACCGTCAGTCGGGTCGTACAGGTAGGGGGCGGCCCAGGCTTCCAGCTGTTCCTGGGTAGGGAAGTCCCCTGAAACGTCCGCTCCGAAACCTTCCGGAATGGGAAGCCGTTGGGCATAACCCTGCCAGTCGGCCGGAATTTCGATGATGTCACCTTTCTTCGCCTTGAGCTGTTGTTGCAGAAAGACCGGCAGGTCGACCTTGCCGACGAAACAGATGCCCTGAGAGTCTTTGCGCTGGGCGGTAGCGAGTTTTTGTTTGGCGGCGATGCGGCGCACTTCGGGTTTGAGCAGGTGGCCGATCGGGAACAGGGCCCGCGAAAGTTGTTCCTGCGTCAGTTGGCACAGAAAATAGCTCTGATCTTTGTTCGGGTCGCTGCCCGCCAGCAGGCGATGGACTGTTTGTCCGTTGACCTGGATGTCTTCGCGTCGGCAGTAGTGTCCCGTAGCCACATAATCGGCTCCTAGATTCAGGGCTGCTTTCAGAAAGGCATCGAACTTGATCTCCCGGTTGCACAGCACATCGGGATTAGGGGTGCGTCCACGCCCGTATTCGGCGAACATGTAATCCACCACCCGACGGCGGTATTCGTCGCTCAGGTCGATGAAGTGGAACGGAATGTCGAGTTTTTTGGCCGTCAGTTCGGCGAACATATGATCGTCATACCAGGGACAATCGCCTTCGAGGGTTCCGGTGGTGTCATGCCAGTTGCGCATGAACAGCCCGACGACGTCGTATCCTTGTTCTTTGAGCAGATAGGCGGCTACACTGGAGTCTACGCCTCCCGAAAGCCCTACGACCACACGTTTTTTCATGGTGTTATCTCGATTTAGATCTCTTGAGTTCGATTAGGAGAGTTGCTGCATTTCGATCAGACGGGCATACGTACCACCCAGTTCCATCAACTCGTGATGGGTTCCGGCTTCGGTGATGCGCCCCTGTTCGATGACGATGATCTTGTCGGCGTTGTGGATCGTGCTCAACCGGTGGGCGATCACCAGCGAGGTTCGTCCCTGAAGCAAAGAATTGAGCGCCTCTTGTACCAGCTTTTCCGATTCGGTGTCCAGCGCGGAGGTGGCTTCGTCCAGAATCAGAATATCGGGGTTTTTCAATACGGCCCGGGCGATCGACAGGCGTTGACGCTGGCCGCCGGAGAGTTTCATGCCCCGGTCCCCGATGTTGGTCTGGTAGCCCTGTTCGGTTTGCAGAATAAAGCCTTCGGCATTGGCGATGCGGGCGGCTTCCTGTACTTCGGCCAGAGTGGCGTCGCGTTTGCCTAGACGGATGTTGTTTTCGATCGTATCATTGAACAGGATCGTTTCCTGCGCCACGATGCCCATCTTGTCACGCAGGCTGTGCAGCCGGTAGCGACGGATGTCCACGCCGTCGATCAGGATTTCACCGCTGGTGACATCCCAGAAGCGCGGGATCAGGTCCGAAAGTGTCGACTTGCCACCTCCCGAAGGACCGACCAACGCTACGGTTTCGCCTTTGCGGATGGTGAAGCTGACGTGGTCGATGACCGGTTTGTTGTCATAGGCGAACGAAACGTCGCGGAATTCGATCTTGTCGTGGAAGTGGTTCAGGTCAATGGCGTCCGAAGGTTCAGTGATGGTGCTCTTTTCATCCAGCAGGGCCAGTACCCGGTCGCCGGCCGCAATCCCTTGGTTGATATTGGCGAAAGCATCGGTGAATGAGCGTACCGGACGGGTGATCTGAGAGAAGATGGCCAGGTAGGCGATAAATCCGCTCCCGTCCAGCTTGCCTTCCAGCACCAGATAGCCCCCGAAGATCAGCAGCACGGCGGCCGCTGAAATGCCCAGAAATTCACTCATGGGCGAGGCGGCCTGCTGGCGCCGGGCCATCGAACGCGAAATGCGGGAGAAGCTTTCGTTGATGCGGTGGAATTTCCCTTTGATATAGTCGGTAGCGTTGTAGCCTTTGATGATTTTTACACCGGTGAGGGATTCGTCCAGCAGGCTGACCATCTCTCCGAAATTTTCCTGGGCCTCTTTGGCCGACCGGCGCAGTCGTTTAACGATGAAACCGATCAGCAGGGCGGTAACCGGCAGGAACAAGCCCGAGAAAACGGTCAGTTCCCAAGAGATCTTGATCATGGCGAACATGTAGCCGATGATCAGGAACGGTTCGCGGAAGACCACCTGCAGGGTGTTGGTGATGCAGAACTGAACCACCTGAACGTCCGACGAAATTTTGGAGATGATGTCTCCTTTCCGTTCGTTGTTGAAGAAACCGATCTGAAGGCCCATCACGTTATCGAACACGCTGTTGCGCAGGCGTTCGAGGGTGGTGATTTTCATGTTTTCGGTGGTCCACTGTCCCAGGTAGCGGAACAGGTTGCTCAAAAGGGAGGAGCAGGCGATGAAAATGGCCAGAAAAACCAGAATGTTCATCACCGAATAATCGGTTCCGTAGACCCGGTAGAGCAGGTAATTGACCAAACCTTCGAAATACTCCATGTTGAGGGCGAAGTGGGGCATTTGCGTGACTTGTTCCAGCATCCGGTCCGTATCGAAAAGCGAATTGAGGATCGGGATGATCATCACGAAATTGAAGGTGTTGAATATCGCGTGGAGCAACGTGAAGAAAAAGTAGGGGATAGCGAACTTTTCGATCGGCTTGGCGAAGCTCAGTACTCTCCAGTAGGTTTTATTCATGTCCGGTACGGTTGGATTATCTCACGCAAAAATAGTGTAAATTTCGGGATAACCGTTTTTTCGGGGTCGATATTCGACCGGGGAAACATCTCGGGGGGAGGGTAGATCGTTTTTTAGGAGGAGAAGAATTGAAGGTTATGTGTCGGAGAGGTGAAAAAGATGAATAAACAGTCTGAGGGTTTGTTTTTTGACAAACCCTCAGACTGTTTATTTTGAGAGAGAGGAAAAAGAGTGTAGTGAATCGTATGTTAAGAAAGCTCTGTGTAACTTTTTAAGGCTTCTACGTAAAGGGCAAAGGCTTCTCGTCCTTTGGCGGTCGCCTCACAGATCGTTCGGGGTCTTTTGCCGCAAAACGTTTTTTGCACAGAGAGGTAGCCTGCTTTTTCCAGTTTGTCGATTTGGACACTGAGGTTGCCTGCCGTCGCTCCTGTCGTTTCGCGGATGAACACGAAGTCGGCATTTTCGACGGTCATCAGAATTGACATGACGGCCAGTCTCAACTCGGAATGTAGTAAGGGATCGAGCGGTTTAAACATGATCTCGGTTTTGAGCGTTCAATATATGTCCCGGTACGATCAGGGTGAGGATGAAAATCAAGGCCATGCATCCGATTTCGGCACTCCATGACAGGTCGCAGAAGAGCAGGCTGGCGATGAGCATGCCGATAAGACCGCAGATTGTGAACGGGCGGGAACGGTATGTAAGTCCGCTTGTGGTGATGCCGGTTGATAAGAACAGCATTTCGAGTCGCAGGATCCAGTCGCTTTGTCCGGTAAGGATCAGAAGAAGGGGTAAAATGCCTAAAATTCCACCGAACAGACTCCATATTCTGTTATTGGTACCATCGGCATAGGTGGTGATCGCAGTTGATTCTTTTTTCTCGAGCCACATCGAACAGGGCCAGCCGATCAACGGGATGGCGAACCACAACCAGTTTGTGTGGACTCCCCAACCCGCCTGTGTGCCCCCATATACGAGAATCGTCATGCATAATGAGAGATAACCCCATAACAAGAGTTGTTTGCTGCCGTTTTGTTCCATTTTCTGTCGGGTGGCGGCGATCATTTGGGCCATAATTTCCAGACTCTTTTGCTGGGTCATGGTCGAAGAAGAACGGATTTCGGTTTGCATGGTTGGAAGTTTTAGAAGGTGAAAGGTCGACCTGATATTGCTTTTTCAAATATAAATAAGTTTATAAAATAAACCAAATTTAGGGCAAGATATTTTATAGGTAAAGAGAGAAAGTAATTTTGACTTGGCTTTTGGATGCAGTTTGATCGTACGAACAGGATCGAACCGGGCGTTAATGAAGAATGGAGAAAGGTTTGGAGGCTCTATTCGTCGCTTAGCTCTACCAATTGTTCCCGGTAGGCGGCCAAGATGCGGGATTTGGAGATGAATCCCAGGTATTTGTTGTCCTTGTCCACCACGGGAAGCATCCATGCCTTTGACTGCTCGAAAGCATCCAGAACGCTGGATATCTGTTCGTTGCTGTAGATAATGTCCGGTGGCGGGATCATGTAGTTGTCTATTTTATAATGATATTTCTCCGGTTCGAACATGTCGCTGCGCAGATCGTCCAACTGAACCACTCCCAGCAGGGTCCCTTCCTGACTGACAACCGGGAAAATGTTGCGGCGAACTTTGGAGATCAGCCCCACGACATCCCCCAAAGTCGTGTCCATCGTGATAGGATGAAAGTCGGTTTCCATCAGTGACTTGAGGTGCAGAAATACCATCACGGACTTGTCTTTGTTGTGGGTGAGCAATTCGCCGCGTTGCGAGAGTTTTTTGGTGTAGATCGAATAGGGTTCGAGGTAGTAGCCGATCCCGAAAGCGATGGCCGACACCATCATCAACGGAACGAACAATCCATACCCGTTGGTGATTTCGGCGATCAGGAAGATCGACGTCAGGGGGGCTTTCATGACGCCCGACATCAGACCGGCCATTCCGACCAGCGTGAAAGGAATCAGCGGTAGGTTGAAACCCAGGAAGGTGTTGAGGATATAGGCCATCGAGGCACCGGTGAAAGCGCCCACGAACAGTGAGGGTGCAAAGGTTCCGCCGATCCCACCGGCAGCAAGGGTGGCAGACATGGCTACCACTTTAAAAAACATTACCGCCACCAGATAGAGGGCGACCACCCAACCGATATGGCGGTATTTAAAGAACAGCGAGTTGTTAAACAGCGATTCGACATTGCCGTGCATCAGGTCGAACATTGATTCGTAGCCTTCCCCGTACAACGGAGGGAACAGGAAGATCAACAGCCCGATAACTACGCCGCCTACCATCCATTTTTTATAGGGGGATTCGAGTTTGGCGAAACGTCCGGCGATCGAGGAGTTGATGCGGGTGAAGTAGTAGGACATCACACCGCAGAGTACCGCCAGAGCGATATAATAAGGAATGTGGCTCAGCTCGAAAGCGTTGTTCAGGACAATGTTGAAGACGGGTTCGAAGCCGTTGAGAAAGAACATCAGGGTGGTGGCCGTCACCGCAGCGATCAGCAGCGGGATGATGGACGATACGGTAATATCCAACATCAGAATTTCCAGCACGAAGACCACGCCGGTGATCGGCGCCTTGAAGACGGCCGCCAAAGCGGCAGCGGCTCCGCAACTGAGCAGCAGGGTGATTTGCCGGTAGTTCAGACGCATGAACTTGCCGATGTTCGAACCGATGGCCGAACCGGTCAGTACGATGGGGGCTTCGGGTCCGACCGATCCCCCAAAACCGATGGTGGCGGCGCTGGAGAGGATGGACGAATAGGTGTTGTGGAGTTTTAGCCGTGAGCCCTTTTTACTCATGGCATACAGCACTCGGGTCACTCCTTCGTTGATGTCGTCTCGAACGATGTAACGGACAAATAACGAGGCGAGAATCACCCCGATGATGGGGTAGAACAAGTAGAATACACTGGCCGTATCGACAGCGAACCAACTGGTCAGAGCCAGCCGCACCAGATACAGGGTGCCTTCGAACAGATAGGTGGCGAATCCGGCGATTAAACCCACAACAACAGCCAGAAGCATCATTAATTGCTTCTCGGACAGACGTTTGGTGGCAACGATGAAGAATCGGTAGAGAATCTCCATACGTCCCAGTTTTTTGGGGTTCAGTTTCTCGCTCACGGCGGTAGCTGGTTTTGGAGAGGGACGATGTCAGCGGATTCCGTGATGTGTCGCCTCGAAAAATGGCCCAATCAGTTATTTGATTCTTATACGGATTTTATTTTTCTGTTGGTCGCCAAGCGCCTTCCGTCGGATCGGCAGAAGGTACGCTGGCAAACCTCCGTTAGAATTTCCGAATACCCATGATTTCTCGTACCTGCGACAGCGTTGCGTCGGCGCTGGCACGGGCTTTTTCAGCCCCTTGGCGAACTACTTTCGACAGGTAGGCTTCGTCGCCTACGATTTCGGCGTAGCGTTCGCGGATGGGAGCCACGGCGGTATTGATGTCGGCGGCCAGTTGTTTTTTCAGGTCGCCGTAACGGATCGAACAGTCGTTCCATTTGGCGGTGTATTCGGCCACCACTTCGGGGGTCGATACGGCCCGCAGAATCGTAAACAGGTTGGCGATCACTTCCGGCATCGGGCTGTTGGGTTCGGTGGGACCCGAATCGGTCACGGCCTTCATCACTTTCTTGTGGATGGTCTTTTCGTCGTCGGTCAGGTAAACGCAGTTGCCTTCCGATTTCCACATTTTGCCGCTGCCGTCCAAACCCGGAATCTTGACCAATTCGCGGTTGAAGTTATAGGGCTGGCTTTCCGGGAAGAAATCCACTCCGTAGATCTGGTTGAACCGGCGGGCGAAACGACGGGTCAGTTCCAGGTGTTGTTCCTGGTCTTTGCCCACGGGAACGCGGGTGGCCCGGTGCAACAGAATGTCGGCGGCCATCAGCACCGGATAGCTCAGCAGACCGATGTTGACGTTATTGGGTTGTTTACGGATTTTTTCCTTGAAGGAAGCGGTGCGTTCCAATTCGCCCACATAGGCGTGCATGCTCAGCAGCAGCGACAGTTCGGCCACTTCGGGGACATCACTCTGGATGTAGAGTGTAGCCACTTCGGGGTCGAGACCTGCGGCGAGGTATTCGGCCAGAATGGTGCGTATATTGTCATGCAGGTGCGTGGGATCGGGGTGAGTGGTCAGTGAATGATAGTCGGCAATAAAGAAAAAGCAACGGTTTTCGTGT
>JAHZDG010000015.1:27081-27394 GCA_019422485.1 Alistipes sp.
CCCAAAATAGTTGCCCAAGTGCAACTGTCCCGTCGAGCGAATCCCGCTTAAAACTGTTTCCATGGTCTTGTTGTATATCAGTATTGAGAAATGTTCACAAATGTAAACAAATTTGGAGGAAAATCCGCATCTCTTCCCGGCGGTTTGCGTACGAAATGTATCGGGGAACTTTTCGTGTTTGTAGGCGGGTAGGGATGGGCTCCGGGTATAACGGATTCCGCTGACACGGCAACGGCCCTGGCGGTGAGGGTTAATTACGGGTCAACGGAGTGCAGTCGTGGTTTGTACGTCCCGGTTTAGACTGCGGAAGGCA
>JAHZDG010000015.1:27404-49745 GCA_019422485.1 Alistipes sp.
TGGCTGACCGCCCAGTCGATGGCTTCGAGCAGCATCTGTGAAGACAGTTCGATCTCTTCCCGGGTGATGGTCAGAGGCGGGGCTACGCGCAGGGCAGTGTCGTGGAACAAGAACCATTCGGTGAGCAGGCCCGTTTGCACCGCCCGATTGACGGCTCGGGCGCATAGTCCGGCGTCTTCGAATTCGACCCCCAACAACAGCCCGGCCCGACGAATCTGGCGAACGGCCGGATGGGCACTCAGCAGTTGTTCATAGAGGGCTCCTTTTGTTTCGGCCTGTTCCATCAGGCCTTCGCGCAGGGTGTATTCCAGGGCTGCCAGCCCGGCGGCACAGCAAACCGGATGTCCGCCGAAGGTGGTGATGTGTCCCAGCACGGGATTGGTTTTCAGGCACTGCATGATAGACAGCGGAGCAATGAAGGCTCCCAACGGCATGCCGCCGCCGAAAGCTTTGGCCGTACAGAGTACATCCGGAATGACGCCTTGTTGTTGGAAATAGTAGAGCGTACCGGTACGTCCCAGACCGGTTTGAATTTCATCGAAAATCAGCAGGGCGCCGGTTTGGTTGCACCGTTCCCGCAGGGCCTGTAAAAAGCCTGGGGCAGGCAACATGATCCCGCCTTCGCCCTGAATCGGTTCGATGATGACGCAGGCCGTTCGGGTCGAGATGCGGGACAGATCGTCGAAGTTGTTGAATCGCAGCTGTTGTACGTCGGGCAGCAGCGGACGGTAGGAGTTGCGGTACTCTTCGCCGCCCATGACGCTCAGGGATCCGTGGGTGCTGCCGTGGTAAGCGTTCTGAAAGGAGATCATCTCCGTGCGACCGGTGTATCGTTTGGCCAGTTTGAGGGCCCCTTCGACCGCTTCGCTGCCGGAGTTGACGAAATAGACCGAATCCAGTCCGCCGGGCAGCAATTCGGCCATGCGTTGGGCGTAACGCACCTGCGGAGATTGGATCACTTCACCGTAGACCATCAGGTGGAGGTGGGAGTGAGCCTGCTGGCAGATGGCTTCGATCACTTCGGGGTTGCCGTGTCCGACGGCGCTGACCGATACCCCCGAAATAAGGTCGATCCATTTTTGACCGTTGGGTCCGTAAAGCCAGACGCCTTCGGCGCGTTCGACTTCCAGCATGATCGGGTAATCGGAGGTTTGTCCGACGTGTTCCAAAAACAGTTGTCTGAGATTCGGTTTCATAGTCGATGTTTTTCGCAAAATTAGCCCATGGTTCAAAAAGGTCGGGTCGTACACCTGTGGGTTTCCGATGCAAGCGGGTCGAAAATCTCACCGGAGAGAGTTCCGAAACGAGACTCTCCGAAAGGCGACCGGAACCGTACTGTCCGAAGGGGCAGAATCCTTTCCCGTCGGGGGCTGGTGTGTGTTCGTTTCGGGTCTGGTACGGCGAAGCGTAGGGTCGGTAAGGCTCGCGTCGGCGGGACTATTCCCTTTGTTTCGAGTCGATCCAGATCGTGACCGGACCGTCGTTGACCAGTGCGACCTGCATGTCGGCTCCGAAAACCCCGGTGGCGACCTTCCCGGTGGCGACTTTTTCGACGGCCTGAATGAAGGCTTCGTAGAGCGGAACAGCCACTTCGGGACGGGCGGCCCGGATGTAGCTGGGCCGGTTTCCTTTGCGTGTCGAGGCGTGCAGGGTAAACTGGCTGACGATCAGAATGTCGGCTCCGGTCTCTTCGGCGGATCGGTTCATGACCCCGGCTTCGTCGTCAAAGATACGGAGTTTTATCAATTTGCCGCACAACCATTCGATATCTTCGGGGGTGTCGGACGGTTCGATGCCCACCAGTACCAGCATGCCGCGTCCGATGGAGCTGTGTAGTGCTCCGGCAATGGTGACCGAAGCTTCGGTCACGCGTTGAATCAGTATTCTCATTCGTTCAAGTAGTTTTTGAGATGAAGATAAGGAAACGCTTTTGTCGAAACAAAAAAGCCGAACGCTTCGGATAAAAGATCCGTCTGCGTTCGGCCTGTTGTTTTCCGTTAGGCGCGGACTCCGTGTGTGGCGTTGGGGTCGATCATTTCCTGTTGCATGAACATCGACCAGTCTTTCCATACGGGGTCGAAACCTTTGGCCCGTACGGCGGCTTCCACTTGTGCCGGTGTGCGACCGTCGTTGATTTCCCACTGTTCCAGTTCGTGGCTGGGGGCCGTGTAGCCGCCCGGTGTGGTTTTCGATCCGGCGCTGATCACCGTGATGCCGAACGGCAGGATCTTGTCGCGGTAGGCAGCGCTTTCGCGGGTGGAGAGCGACAGCTCGACGTCTTCGCTCAACAGACGGTAGGCGCAAACCAGTTGCGTGAGGTTGCGTTCGGTCGCCGGATGATCGGGGTTGAAGCCGTCTTCGCCTTCGTAAGGACGCAGGCGGGGGAAGGCAATGGAATATTTGGTGCGCCAGTAGCGGTTTTCCAGGTAGCGTAGGTGCAGAGCCGTGAAGTAGGCTTCGGTGCGCCAGTCTTCCAGACCGATCAGGTTGCCGAGGCCGACTTTGTGTACCCCGGCTTCACACAACCGGTCGGGCGTTTCCAGACGGTAACGATAGTCGGTTTTGCGTCCACGGAGGTGATAGCGCGGGTAGCGCAGCCGGTTGTAGGTTTCCTGGTAGACATACACGGCGTGCAGACCAAACTGTTTGAGGTAGACGTATTCGTCGGTATCCAGCGGTTGCACTTCCAGCGAAATTTGCTGGAAATATTCCTGCATGATCTTCATGGAGTTGGCCAGGTATTCCAGACTCGATGAATGAGGAGCTTCCCCGGTAACCAGCAGAATGTGCTGGAAGGGGTTTTGTTTGATGGCCTGCGCTTCGGCGTGGATCTGTTCGGGAGTCAGGATGGTGCGGTGGATCTTGTTGGTGCAGTTGAACCCGCAGTAGATGCACTGGTTCTGACAGATGTTGGACAGGTAGAGCGGAACGTACAACTGAATGGCGTTACCGAAACGGCGCCGTGTGATGGCGTAGCTCTGGGAGGCCATTTCGCTCAGGTAGTTTTCGGCCGCAGGAGAAACCAGTGCGGCAAAATCATCCATGGTAATGCGCCCGGCGCTCAGGGCGCGTTCCACGTCTGCGGGAGTCTTGGAGACAATCATCTCCCGCGTTTTTTCCCAGTCGTAGGGAAGTATGGTATCGTAAAATGTCATTTTCTGGTCGTGTTTTATCGGGTTTTGACCGGTTGTTTGCCGCGATTCGGGCATGGGGCGAGGGGCGGAACATGCCGTGGAGGGTGATGTCGGAAGCCGAACGCAGGTCCGAAATCTCGACGAGGCATCCGTACGTTGAAAACGGGTTGCGGAGCCGGTCAACCGCCCGGCCTTTCGTCAGGCGAAAGGCCGGAATGCGGATGTGGTTTAGTTTTTCAACAGGTCGTCCAACAGCGGGAGAATCGGGCTGGTGGCCGAGGCTTCGTGTCCGACCGGAGCCAGTTTGGCTTCATAGGCCATGCGGCCGGCTTCGACGGCCAGACGGAAGGCATTCCCCATGGCGACCGGATCGCTGGCTACGGCAATGGCCGTATTGACCAGTACGGCGTCGGCTCCCATTTCCAGGGCGGCTGCGGCTTGAGAGGGGGTTCCGATCCCGGCATCAACCACTACCGGAACATTGCTCTGTTCGATGATGATGCGCAGGAATTCACGCGTTTCCAATCCTTTGTTCGAGCCGATCGGGGCACCCAGCGGCATCACGCAGGCCACGCCCACTTCTTCGAGGCGTTTGCACAACACCGGATCGGCGTGGATGTAAGGCATGACGATGAATCCGTCTTTTACCAGTTCTTCGGCGGCCTGCAGCACTTCGATGGGGTCGGGCATCAGGTAGCGGGGATCGGGGTGGATTTCCAGTTTGATCCAGTTGGTGCCTAGGGCTTCCCGGGCCAATTGGGCGGCGAAAACGGCTTCTTTGGCGTTGCGAACCCCCGAGGTGTTGGGCAGCAGGTTGATTTTCGGGCTTTTCAGGTGGCTGAGAATATCGTCCTGCGGGTTGTCCATTTCCACGCGTTTGAGGGCTACAGTGACCAGTTCGCTGCCGCTGGCTTCGATGGCGCAGCTCATCACTTCCGAAGAGGAGAATTTTCCGGTTCCGACGAACAGGCGTGAGCCGAAGGTCTTGCCGGCAATGACTAAAGGTTTCATAGTGTATGTTTTATGTATGTTTTTTAAAATGAATCGAAATAGCTTCGGTTCGCGTATTTGCTGTAAAATGCAGAGGATCGGGGCGGAGGATCCGGAGCGGTCATGTCGTTCGTCGCTTCGTCCGCGATCAGGGGTCAGGGCGGTCTCTGAAGTCCCGGTTGGAGCTTATTGATCCGTTGGAGACGCTTCCCAGTTGAGCCGCCATTGAGCGATTTCTTCGACGAATTGGCGGGTCGTGGCGGCAGGATCGGCGCTTCGGGCGATGGCGCCGCTGATGGCCAGTCCATTGACTCCGGACGGCAAAATTGCCGGAATGTCGTCGGGTTCGATGCCTCCGATCGCCACAATCGGCCAATATTGCCGGCGGGAACGGAGTTCGGTCAGGATGCGCCGATAGCCTTCGGCTCCCAGCAGCGGGGCCAGGTTCTTTTTGGTGGTCGTATAGCGGAATGGGCCCAGTCCGATGTAATCGGTCCCCTCGGGATTCATCGCTTCGATGTCTTCCAGGGTGTTGGCGGTGGATCCGATGATGGCTCCTTCTCCCAATAAACGTCGGGCTTCGGCGGGGGGCAGATCGTTTTTCCCCAAATGAACGCCCTGTGCTTCTGCCGGCACAACCAGTTCGGGGTGGTCGTCCAACAACAGCACCGCCCCGTAGGGACGACACAATGCGGCCAATTCCCGGCCTCGGGCGGTGATTTCATCGGCCGAGGCCTCTTTCATGCGGAGTTGGATCCAGCGTCCGCCTCCGGCCAAAAAGGCGGACGCTACGGCCAGGTCTCCGTCTGAGATTAGTTGTAAAGTGCCTCCTGCTGCTTTCCACCGACGGTTGAGGCGTCCGAAACGGGCTAAGGTTTCGGTTACGTCCAACTGCGTAGATGATGAAAGAACGGTTTCCCCTTCTGCGATTGGGGGTTGCATCGGGACTTTGGCCCACAGATCGCCTAAAACCGCCGCTCCGCCGAAACCCGCCATGCGGACACGAACGATGTTTTCGGCCGAAATGCCTCCCAAAGCCACGATGCGTTCGGGGTAGGGAAAGCGAGTTGGGTCGTTGGTGTTTGCGGTGTCCTGGGGTTGTCGGGCGTTCAACAGCCACCGGCTGGCTTCGGTCAGATCGATACCGCTGCGGTATCCGACCTTGGAAATGGAGTCGAAGAGCGGGCTCAGCCACAAATAATCGACCACCGGGGCCCATCGCCGGGCCTCGTCCCAGCTGTGCGCCGAACCGCTCAAGCGCAGCGTAGATGATTCGAGGGAGGATTTCGTGTCACGATGTTGAGACAGGGCCTCAGCCCGTCGATCCAGCTCGTCGTTTTTGAGGTGGATACCCCCGAATCCGTAACGTCGGGCCAGGGATTCCGGACCGTGGAGTGTGAGCCGTTGGAAGTCGGCACCCGCGGCTTTCAGTTCGTCCAGCAGCGCGGTCAGTCGGTTCGGGTCGGCACCCGGTTTACGCAGATGGATAATGCCGGCTCCGGCTTGCTGCAGGGCCACAATCAGAGCGGCCTCTCCGGGAATCAATTCGGGGAGGGTGATCAGTATCGGTGTATTGAGCAGTGATGTGTCCATGACCTATCCTCCCTGTGTGGCTCGAATCAAAGTGATGACAGCCCCTTCTTCCAACGGGGTGGTTTCCCACTGGGCGCGGGGAATGACTCGAGATCCGACGGCGACGGCAATGCCGTTAGTGTCGATGCCTTGCGAGGCGATCAATTCGGCGAGCGTACGGGCTTGGGTGGATGTCGGACGGCCGTTGATAATAACTTCCATAATGGTAGGGTTTTGCAGGAAGCCAGGCCGATAGCGAATGGTGTGTGTTTGGAAAAACTCCCTCCGACGGTACTATCCGTATCAGGTCTTGGGGTATAATCTCAGCCGCCAGAGAGCCATATGGCACAAACCGAAATGTGGGAAATTCATGTTATCCCTTCTTCTTGTCCCCTGGGTTGATTGCGGTTTGTCCGCAGGATCTTCCCCTCTCTGCTGGAATCCGGCACCCCCGTCTTCCTTGTAACGGTTACAAAGTAACGAAAAAATCTCGAGAAAATACGCGAGAAAACGATTCTTTCGTTAGAGAGAGACTCGGAAGGACGGTTTGGAGGCGGAACTCTTTGTGCGGATGGCTCGGTGCAAGGAGTGGTTATGGAAATAAAAGGCTTGTCTCGAGATGTTTGCAAGGCAAACGATGAAAGAGGATCTCCTGAATGAAAAGTCGGTTTTCCGGGAAAAATACCTATTTTTGTCTTTCCGGCTCGTGTTTTGCGGGCGGCGTGAATGTGTACCTTACCTGAAAAGATGTTATGAAAATCGATCTGAGTCAACGGCTAGGAATCTGTCTCGGCGCTGGGAAGTTCCTTTTGAAAACGATTTTGTGGATGGGTCTGGCGATGAGCGCTTTGGTCGCTTGCCGTTCGGAAAAAGCACGTGTGCAAACGGTGATCGATGGTTTTGCACAGGGGGGAACCTATCATATCGTCATCGTGGCTGACAGTTCGTATGAACACCTGAAACCGACGATCGACACCCTGCTTGCCGAGATCGAACACTCCGTATCGCTTTATGATCCCCAGTCGCTTCTGAGTCGGCTGAATCGGGGTGAAACTGATACCCTGGATGCCTTTTTGATCGACTGTATTCGCGAGGCCGAACAGATCAGTCGCGAGAGTGAAGGCCGTTTCGATATTACGGTGAAGCCTTTGGTCGCTGCCTATGGGTTTGCCGAAACCGGACCGACTCAACAGCCCAATGTGGATTCGCTGATGCAGATGGTCGGCTATGAAAAAATCTCGATCGAAGAGGGCCGGCTGCATAAAGCTCATCCGGGCATTCAGCTCGATCTGAATTCCATTGCCCAGGGGGCGACGGCCGATCGTTTGGGTGCGTTGCTCGAGGGGTATGGGCTGACCGATTACCTGGTGGAGATCGGCGGCGGTGAGATCGTCTGCAAAGGACTGAATGCTCACGGCATGCCTTGGCGGGTCGGGATCGACCGTCCGGTGGAAGGAAATATCATTCCGGGGGCCGATCTTCAGGAACGTATCTCGGTCAGCGACGTGGGTTTGGCGACATCGGGCAATTACCGGAAATTCTACACCGATTCGCTGGGCCGCAAAATTGTGCATACGGTGGATGCGCTGACGGGCGAACCGGTCATCAGCAATCTGTTGTCGGCTACGGTGATTGCTCCGACTTCGACGCAGGCCGATGCTTACGGTACGTTGTGTATGATTCTGGGGCTGGAACAGAGCAAACAGATGCTCGAACGCCATCCCGAACTGCAGGCCTATCTGGTTTGGTCGGATGAACAGGGTAATCTGCGCACCTACCTGACCCCCGGCATGGAAAAACGAATTTTGCCTCAACCCTAATCATATCCCTTCGCTTTTTAACTTACCTGCCATGAAAAAAGTACGGTTTATTTACAACCCTTCGTCGGGGGAGACCCTCATTACCGAATGGCTCGACCGGATCATTGCGATTTATCAGGAGAAAGGCTACAGTCTGCATCCTTATCGTCTGAACTTCGGGGATGAGGAATCCGAACAGATTTTCGACGGGGTAGATGAGAGTTATCACCATTTGTTGATTGCCGGTGGGGACGGGACGATCAACTACGTGGTGAATTTCATGAAACAGCGTGGACTGGATATTCCGATTGCGGTTTTGCCGACGGGGACGGCCAACGATTTCGCCCATATTCTGGGCGTGCCGGCCGATCTGAATAAGGCCTGTCGTCGGATTCTGTCAGGGTATGAACAGCGGGTCGATGTCGGAAAGGCCAACGATGAATATTTTGTCAATGTGTTCAGTTGCGGGCTTTTCACCGATGTGTCGCAGAAAACACCGACCGTGATGAAAAATACCTTCGGGAAACTGGCCTATTATGTGGGAGGTTTGGGTGAGTTGCCCAATTTCCGCAAAATGCATGTGAGCATCGAAACCGAGGCCGGGAAATATGAGGGTTCATCGTTGATCTTTTTCGTCTTCAATGGTCGGACGGCCGGACAGATGAGGTTTGCCTATTTGTCGGAGATCGACGACGGGTTGCTGGACGTGATCGTGATCAAGGGGGACAGCCCCATCGAAACGATTCGGACGATTTTCCACTTTATCAAACGAAATACGCCGTTGCGCTCTTTGTCGGGAAACTATCCGCCGGGGGTGGTGCATATTCAGGCCCGGGATATCCGCATCAATTCGTACAACGATGAGAATACCGATATCGATGGGCAGGCCGGACCTCGTTTCCCGGTGCATATCACCTGTGAGGCCGGGGCGTTGCGGGTGATTCGCCCGCGCGGTAAAAGACAACCGGTACAGCCGGAACCATCGTGTCAGTCGGAGTCGCCGGTTCAACCGGAGGAGGAATAACTCCTTGGGGCGCATGGATAAGGATGTGCAATTTGTCGATTATTATATAAATGTAAACGGGCGTCTTCTTTTCAGGAAGACGCCCGTTTGCGTTGTAGGTGTTGAGGCCGATGATTAACTCAGCTGTTTGAGTCGTTCGCGAATGGCGGCGATTTTGGCTTCGGCATCGCGGCGTTTGGCCTGTTCGTTTTCGACCACCTTGGCCGGTGCGTTCTGTACGAAACGTTCGTTGGAGAGCTTCTTCATGACCGAGGCCAGGAACCCTTCCTGGTATTCCAGTTCGGCATTCAGTTTCTTGAGCTCTTCTTCCACGTCGATCACCCCGGCAGCCAGCGGAACAAAATATTCGGTGGTCTTCACCCGGAATGACAGCGCGTCGGAGGGTTTTTCTTGGATCATGTTGATCTGAGACAACCCGCCCATCTTCATCAACAGCGGAGCCAACGTTTCGTGATAGTTTTCGTCGGGAATCACCTGCAGGGTCAGGGCCTCTTTGTTCGGAATGTTGTGTTCCTTACGGAGGTTGCGCAGGTGGGTGACCACTTGTTTGAGCAGTTCCATGCGATCCAGTACCTTCTGATCTTCCACCAGCGGTGCGGGAATTTCCTGCAACATGATCGTTTCCCCGTCTTCGCGCGGAGCCATTTGCTGCCAGAGTTCTTCGGTCAGGAACGGCATGAACGGATGCAGAATGCGCAACAGTTCGTCGAAGAAGGTGAGGGTAACTTCCAGGGTCGGACGGTCGATCGGCTGTCCGTAGGCCGGTTTGATCATTTCGAGGTACCAGCCCGAGAATTCGTCCCAGAAGAGGCGGTAAACTCGCATCAGGGCTTCGGAGATGCGGTAAGCGTCGAAGTCGGCTTCCAGTTCGCGCAGGGTTTTGCTCAACAGACAGGCGAACCAGCTTACGGCCGTATTGTTGCTCTGGGTGGGTACGGCCTTTTCGTCCACTTTCCAGGAGGTAACCAGTCGGAAAGCGTTCCAGATTTTGTTGCCGAAATTGCGGCCTTGTTCACACAGTGCGTCGTCGAACAGAATGTCGTTACCGGCCGTCGAACTGAGCAGCATGGCCAGACGTACACCGTCGGCTCCGTACTGGTCGATCAGATCGAGCGGGTCGGGAGAGTTGCCCAGCGATTTACTCATCTTGCGGCGCAGTTTGTCGCGGACGATCCCCGTCAGATAGACGTTCGAGAAGGGCTTTTCGCCCCGGAATTCGTAACCGGCGATGATCATGCGGGCCACCCAGAAGAACAGAATGTCGGGACCGGTGACCAGATCGTTGGTCGGGTAATAGTATTGGATCTCTTCGTTTTCGGGGTGGTTGATCCCGTCGAACACCGAGATGGGCCACAACCACGACGAGAACCAGGTGTCCAGTACGTCGGGATCCTGTCGCAGGTCGCTTAACTGCAACGAGGCGTTGCCGCTCTTTTCGCGAGCCAGCTGGAGGGCTTCTTCAGGCGTTTCGGCCACGACATAGCCGCCCTGAGGCAGGTAGTAGGCCGGAATCTGCTGACCCCACCACAACTGACGCGAGATGCACCAGTCCTTGATGTTTTCCATCCAGTGACGGTAGGTGTTTTTGAATTTGGCCGGCACCAGCTGGATTTCGTCGTCCATCACCGCTTTGAGGGCGGGTTTGGCCAGCTCTTCCATCTTCAGGAACCACTGCATCGAAAGTTTCGGTTCGATGGGCACATGGGTGCGTTCCGAATAGCCCACTTTGTTGGTGTAGGCTTCAACCTTTTCGAGCAGCCCGGCGGCATCCAGGTCTTTTTCGATCTGTTCGCGCACGGCAAACCGATCCATGCCTTCGTATTGGCGGCCGTGGGCGTTGAGGGTCCCGTTATCGTTGAAGATGTCGATGACTTCCAGGTTGTATTTTTCACCCAGCATGTAGTCGTTGACGTCGTGGGCCGGCGTCACTTTCAGGGCACCGGTACCGAATTCGATGTCCACATAGGTGTCGCGGATTACCGGAATGCTGCGGCCGACCAGCGGAACAATCACCCGGGCATCCTGAGGCAGGTGCTGATAGCGCGGGTCGTTGGGGTTGACGCACAGGGCCGTATCCCCCAAAATGGTTTCAGGACGCGTGGTGGCGACGATCAGGTATTCGTCCGAACCTTCGATCTGGTAGCGCAGGTAGTAGAGTTTGCCCTGCGATTCGGTATGGATCACCTCTTCGTCCGAGAGGGCGGTCAGGGCGGCCGGGTCCCAGTTGACCATACGCACACCGCGGTAGATCAACCCTTTGTTGTAGAGGTCGACGAACACCTTGATGACGCTGCGGCTCATTTCCGGATCCATTGTGAAGGTCGTACGTTCCCAGTCGCAGGAGGCTCCCAGTTTGCGCAACTGGTTGAGGATGATGCCGCCGTGTTTTTCTTTCCAGGCCCAGGCGTGTTTGAGAAACTCTTCGCGGGTGAGCTGGCTTTTGTCGATCCCTTCGGCCTTGAGTTTGGCCACCACCTTGGCTTCGGTAGCGATCGAGGCGTGGTCGGTTCCCGGTACCCAGCAGGCGTTTTTACCCTGCATGCGGGCGCGGCGGACCAGTACGTCCTGAATCGTTTCGTTGAGCATGTGGCCCATGTGCAGCACCCCGGTCACGTTGGGAGGCGGGATGACGATGGTGTAGGGCTCGCGTTCGTCGGGTGTCGAATGAAAGAAGCGGTGACGTATCCAGTAGTCATACCACTTGGATTCGATCTCCTGAGGCGTGTATTTGGCTGCCATTTCCATAGTAGATGCTATTTTTTGTTGTCAATTTTTTCTGTTGAGTTGGGGTTTTCGTCCGGGGACTGACAAAATGGCCGAAAATCAGGCCAAAAATCTGCCAGATCGGGCGATGTGAGGTTGCGGCACGAGGTTTGATTTCCCTTCAAAGCCTTTCCTCGCCGTTGACCCGGTGCAGGGGGTCGGAACGGTTGTTGCGACACCATGTTGGGGGTCGATTTGCAAAGGTAATAAATATATCGGATTCTGCGTTTATAAATAAATTAAGGTCTCTGCAAAGTGGAAAGGAAGTAAGTTTCCGGAGGGAACCGAAAAAAACGTATTTTTGTAGATTCAACCGAAGGATACACAATGAACAAAAAATATAAAAAAGAAGATGAGTTCTCGGGTATATCAGATATGCTCGAAGGACGCCACCAGGTCATTCCGATCATGACCGGTGAAGATGAAGAAATGGCTCAGAACCTAGAGATTCCTGAAAATCTGCCGATTCTGACCCTGCGCAGCTCAGTGCTGTTTCCGGGGTCGATTACGCCCATTACGGTGGGACGTGAACGCTCGATGCGTTTGATTCGGGACGTGGAGAGTGTTCAGGGACTTTTGGGGGCCGTTTTGCAGAAAGAGTCCGAGGTGGAACAGCCCGGCCCCGATGATCTGTATCGGGTGGGGACGGCAGCCCGGATTCTGAAGATTCTGGAAATGCCTAACGGTAACCTGACGGTCATTCTGCACGGTCTGGAAAAGATCGAAATCAAAGAGTTCACCCATTCCGAACCCTACTTCAAGGCAACGGCTTCGGTGCTGAAGGATAGTGTGCCCGAACGGGGCAGTGTCGAATTCGAAGCGCTGGTGGATTCGATCAAGGATGTGGCGCTGAACATTGTCAATATATCGCCTCAGATGCCGAAAGAGGCTTCGTTTGCCATCAAAAACATCGACAGCAAACGGGGCATTATCAATTTCATCTGTTCGAACCTGGACCTGCCCGATGCCGATCGTCAGCGGTTGCTGGAGGCTCCCGGTCTGTTGGCTCGGGCGCGTCGGCTGCTGGAGATCCTGATTCGGGAACAGCAGCTCGTGGAATTGAAGAACGAAATTCAGGCCAAGGTAAAGGAAAATATCGATCAGCAGCAGCGCGATTATTTCCTCCAGCAGCAGATGCGGACCATCCAGGATGAGTTGGGCGACGATCCGGCCGACCGCGATTTTGAAGAACTGCGTGCCAAGGCCGAAAAAAAGAAATGGAAGGCCGAAACCCGCGATCTGTTCTACAAGGAGTTGGGCAAACTCGAACGGATGAATCCGGCGGTGGCCGAATATTCCGTGCAGCTCAACTACCTGCAGCTGATGCTCGATCTGCCGTGGGATCACTATACGACCGACAATCTCGACCTGAACCGGGCCAAAAAACGGCTGGATGCCGATCACTTCGGCCTGGAAGAGGTCAAGGATCGTATTTTGGAACACCTGGCTGTCATTAAGTTGAAAGGGGATCTGAAGTCGCCTATTCTCTGTTTGTACGGTCCTCCGGGAGTGGGGAAAACCTCGCTGGGTAAATCGGTGGCTTCGGCACTGAAACGGAAGTTCGGACGAATTTCGTTGGGTGGGCTGCATGACGAAGCCGAAATCCGGGGACACCGTAAAACCTATATTGGCGCCATGCCGGGCCGGATTATTCAGACCATCAAACGTTGCGGTTCGTCGAATCCGGTGATTATCCTCGATGAAATCGATAAGGTGACCGTTAGCAATCACGGTGACCCGTCGTCGGCTCTGCTTGAGGTACTCGACCCGGAACAGAATACCACTTTCCACGATAACTACCTCGATACGGAGTACGACCTCTCGAAGGTGCTGTTCATTGCCACGGCCAACAACATTGCCAATATCAATCCGGCGTTGCGAGACCGTATGGAGATGATCAATATTCCGGGTTATATTCTGGAAGACAAGATTCAGATCGCCCGCAAGCACCTGTTGCCCAAACAGCTTGAAGCGCATGGGGTGTCGTCGAAGGAGTTGAAGATCGCTCCCAAGGTGATTGAAAAGATCATTGCTGACTATACCCGGGAATCCGGCGTGCGGAGTCTCGACAAGCAAATCGCCAAGATCGTCCGTACCCGGGCCAAACAGATCGGCTTCGGGGAAACGTTCAAACCGGAAGTGACGGCGGCGGATGTGGAAAAGATTCTCGGGGTGCCGCGTTTCTCGAACGAAATGTATGAAATCGCCGGCATTGTCGGCGTGGTAACGGGTTTGGCCTGGACGGAAGTCGGTGGTGAGATCCTTTATGTGGAATCGATCTTGACGCCGGGTAAGGGCATGCTCTCAATGACCGGGAACCTGGGTGACGTCATGAAGGAATCGGCCACCATTGCGCTGGAGTGGGTGAAAGCTCACGGGCCGGAACTGGGGATTGATCCGGAAAAATTTGAAAAGAACGACGTTCATATTCACGTTCCGGAAGGGGCAATACCCAAAGATGGACCGAGTGCGGGGATTACGATGGTGACTTCGCTGGTGTCGACCTTTACGGGGCGTCCGGTGAAGGATCGGATCGCCATGACGGGCGAAACGACCCTGCGTGGACGGGTGATGCCTGTGGGCGGGATCAAAGAGAAGATTTTGGCCGCCAAACGGGCCGGAATCACCGATATTATTCTCTCGGAGGACAACCGCAAGGATATCGGCGAGATCAAGCCCGAATATGTCGAAGGGTTGACCTTCCATTACGTGAAGACCAATGATGAGGTGCTGAAACTGGCTATCCAGGAATAGACTGATCGACAGTGAATAAAAAAGACGTTCCGAATTTTCGGAACGTCTTTTTTTTATGGTTGGACAGGCGTGAATTTCCTGTCGGGATTTGTTCGGTAGATGAGGGTGGTTAGGCGCAGAGTGCGGCAGCTCCCACGATGATCGAAGCGGTGGTGTCGGGTTGGGTGCAGATAGCCACATTGACCCCTTGTTCGCTGAGGTATTGTTTGATCTGCGGAATGAAGAACTCTTCGGAGAGAACCATGCCGCCCCCGATTACCAATACATCGGCGCGGAATTTCACCAGGAAAGGCATCATGATTTCGGCGAACGAGCGGGCGAACTGATCGAAGATCGCTTTGACGGCCACCGTGTATTCTCCCTGATGATAATAGTCCACCATGGGTTTGACACCCGTGATTTTGATGCCGGTCACTTCGGCGAAACGCTGTTCGAACCAGCGGGTCGATACGAAATCTTCCGCGATCTGGCCCCGGAAGGGGTAGTTCCAGAGTTCACCGCCGATGGGTACGCCCGGGCCATAGGTGGCATAGCAGCCGTCCACGATGAAGCAGGCTCCGAAACCGGTACCGAGGGTGACCCCGATCAGGTGACTGTCGCTGCTGCCGTTTACGCGCCAAGCTCCCATCCCGAAGGCAGCGGCGTCATTGGTGAAGCGAATCAGAGAGGCATCTACGCCGGTGATTTTGCTCAGCTCGTTGCGGATGTTCATCCCTTTGAGCGAAGCGAATTTGTGGTCGGCCATCGCGATACCGGCGGCAAAATCGAACGGTGACGGAATGGCCACCCCGATCCCTTCGATGGAACGGCTCCCGGCTTTTTCGATGCAAGCTTTGAGGGCCTGGTTCCAGGCGTCCAGAATGTGTTGGGCCGATTCGGTTTCGGCCACTTTTACTTCGGTATAGGTTTCTTCGAGGGTTTTGAATTCGGTCAGATCGACCACCTGGCAGGCGATATGTGAACCGCCGATATCTACGCCCAGGACATATTGGTTTTTCATGTTGACGGGTTTAGTGTATAGGTTGGTAAAAAGGAGCCGACGTCGATTGTCGGCTTACAAATGTAATAAAAAAGCACGGATTCCGATGAAGGGCGTGTTTTTGTTCGGTCGTAAATAGATGGTGTTGGTTAGTCATATGGGTTAATCAGGGTCGGAGCAGGAGAAAAAGGGGGCTTTTTGAGGAAAGAAGAGATTTTTTGCACAGAAAATTTAGTGTTGGACAGGGATAGGAAAAGAAAGCGGGATGGTTTCGTTTTCTATCTGTTGCTGAGGGGCTTTTGTTGAGGAAAAAGGGAATGCTGAAAAATTCGTTTTTTCGAATAATGTGCGCAAATTGAGGATTTATTCAAAATACGAATAAATGTAAAATATTGATTTTCAGTAATTATAAATATTAATTGACGTTATTTGAGAAAAAGTGTGTGTTTTGCAATGAAAATGTTTACCTTAGGAATAGAAATCGGAATGAACCGTACTACTAACCCATTTTTATTTCTTTCGCGACCGATGTTCGGCACTCTATCCCTGTTTCCTTTTAGGTCGCTTTTGCCACACTGAATTCTGATTTCGTCTGACGGCTTTATTGGGATTTTTCAAAAAAAGCCTATTTGTCACCGGAGGTATGCAACATTTACCTCCGGTTTTTCATCTCCTTCATATAGTGAGAACGATTCGCGTAGATGCGGGGTGCAAGAGGCTTTTGTTTGTGATGATTTAATCGGCCTTTAATTATGAAAATGCGTATTCGGCCTTCGTTGATTATTTCGACGTATAATAATACCCGTTTGTTGTCTGCTTGTTTGCGCAGTGTGGCACGCCAGAGTGTAATGCCTTGCGAGGTGTTGATTGCCGATGATGGATCGGGCCCCGAAACTCGGGCGCTTGTTGAATCTTTCCGTCAACGGCTGCCGGTTCCGGTTCGCCATATTTGGCAGGAAGATCAGGGTTTCCGTCTGAGTGTCATTCGGAATCGGGCTATTGCGGCTTCCTGCGGGAATTATATTATTCAAATCAATGGGGATTTGGTTTTAGGTCGTCACTTTATCGAAGACCATTTGCGGGTGGCTCGACGGGGAAGTTTTGTGTGTGGGAGCCGCGCTTCGATCGCTAAAACACCTACCCGCGTCTATCTGAAACGGAATCGGAAGCACATTCCTTTCTATGCTTGTTTGTGGCAGAGTGCGGCCTATCGTTTCCCGTTCTTACAGAAATGGCTGTCGAATCATTATCAGCCGGTGGATTCGTTGTCTTTGCAGGATGGCAATATGGCTTTCTGGCGTGATGATCTGTTGCGTGTCAATGCCTATAATGAAGATCTGTCCGTTTGGGGCTATGAAGAACGAGAACTGGCGGTTCGTCTGATTCATTCCGGTGTGGAACAACGTTTCTTGCGCCTGGGCGGGATTTGTTTCCATTTGGACCATCCGATTCGTATGCGTCGTCGCCAGGAACTTTCCTTGCGGGCTCGGATGGCGGAACACGAGGACTCGTTGGTACGTTGCTCCAATGGAGTCGATAAATACATTCCTTCGGTTTTGTATTCTGTTGTGGCGGTTACGGGCACTTCCTCCGCGAAATAACTGAAGAATAGAAGGAATCTTTCGTCGTGAATATGTGATAAAAAAGTCCGGTCGTTTGAAGACCGGACTTTTTTATGCTCTGAAAGATACCAGAAAAATTAGTCTTTCGTTTCGGTTTGCAAAACGGGCGGCTGAAGAATACCAAACGGAATCATGTGATAGGTGTCGCGCCACAAGCGGGGTTTCCCGGAGATGCGGACGTCGTACCAGTCTGGATCGCCCGGCAGGATGTTGGGCCAATCGTTGCTGCCGCTGAAGGTGGCGGGACCTACTTCCGAAAATTCGCCGCCTACGTTATGGTGAGGCCCCATCAGGTTACGCAATCCGTTGGTCAGCGTCAGCGTTATTTGGTTTTGCCCGGGTTGCAGGGCTTCGGTCAGATCGACTTCCCAGGGATTGGCGAAGAGTACGGGTAACGTTTTGTCATTAACGGTTACTTCGATCAGAATGGCTTCAAATCCGGGAAAGGTCAGTATATAACGTCTGGTCGGATCGATTTCCTTTAAGTCGAAGGTTTGCGTCAGGGCATACCGACCGGCATAGAACGGATAGCCCTGAAGGGTCAGATTCCCGCTCACCTGAGTCGGTTCATGATTCAGTACGAAGGTGTCGAAACGATGAACCGGGGCTTTGGCTTTTAACCCGGGTTGACGGTTTCGCCAGGTATCGGCCAGTGGTTCGCCGTCGGGGTGCCCCGTTACGCCGAAATCGCCCACCAGATAGATGCTTTCGATTTCACTGCCATAGCGCTCGATGGCGTCGTAACTGTCGGGGATAGCCGATACGTAGTTCAGCGAGAGAATGATCTCGTTATGGCCTTTTTTCAGCAATGAGGTGATGGGCTGGGTGCGGAATGAAGCGTCTACATAATAGCTGTCAGAGGTGAAGGTGACCGGTTGCCCGTTGACGGTGATTTGTTCGTACATGTGGGGCTGTTCCATGGCCAGTGAGCAGGAGGTCGGAAGGTCGTCAATGTCGATTTCATATTTGAGCTGCAGGGGGCCGTTGTAGGGCTGGCTGACAGCGGTCCGGGAGTAGAATGCCAGCACGGGTTCTGGAGCGCTCCAGTGGGTTCCGCCGTCGGTCGAGAAGCGAGCAAAGTCGAGGGTGATGGCATTGGGGTCCAGTTTCTTTCCTTGCCAGGTGTTATTCAGCGTAAAGAGGTCGGTGCGTTGGCCCGGTAGACGATAAGGCTCATCGACCGAGGCTTCTTCCGAGGGTTGTCCCGAGGTAAGGATCCAGGTCTGTGCCGGTGCGAACTCCAGGGTATAAGCTCCGTTCTTAGCTTCGAGGCCGAGCACTTTCCCATTGACGGGATTCCACAATTTTACGGATTGAGAGGGGTCTCCCCAATGAACTTCCAGTCGGAAGGTTCCGGTTCGGGAGGTGTTGGAGAGCTGCAGGGTATTTCCTCCTTCGACTTCTCGCAGGTGGGTCCAGATACTGTCGGCCGATGCTCCCGAAATGGAGAATAAAGGTTGGGTCGCCGGCCGAAGTTGTGTATTCAGTTCTTCGATAGTAATCTGCGGAGCATAGCTTTTTAAGGTAGCCAATGCTTCCGGGTTAGGTTGAGCATCCACCAGTAGAGGGTAGTTGCCGCAGACCATGACGGAGCCTCCAGCTTTTTGGAATTCATCCAGCAGGCGCAAGGTGGAGGCTCGGATGGTGGTCATTTCAGGCAGAAGGACTACGGGGTAGGCCATCTCGCCGATCACGAACCGACCGTCGCGAACCATTGCTATTTCTGAAATGATCTGTTCGTCGCCCATATCGAAGTTAACATGCGCCCCCATCAGTGCATTTAACAGACGTTCGTAGCGTCCGTCTTGTTGGCGGGCCGAATCGATCGTGGGGGCGATATAGTCTGATTCGATGGGGTTGAGAACGCAGACTTCGGCGCGGGTTTTCCCGGTGGAGGCGAAGTAGCACAATCGGGCCGAAAAGTCTTCGAAGAGTTTGTTGTAACCCCAGTAGGGCTGTTGGTGACTGATGGTTGGCGGGAAATCGCGTTTGCGGGATCCTTTCATGCTGTAAAGGTACAGGTGCGGACACATGAAGTTGATCCCCATGATCGTATGCCAGGAGGTGATCCACATTCGGTCTTCGAACGACATGTTGTGTCCGCTGATCCCGAACAGTTCGCTCAGACGGCGGCGTAACCCGTATTGGTTGGCGACCGAAGTGGTCACTTTCCCGCAATGCACGGTGTTGTAGCGCAGGCCCAGAGCGTCGATTCCCGGCTGTTGCATGTGTCGGAGTTGCTGCATGAGGTTTCCTTCGTTGAGCATGTTGCCCACGGGATTGTCTTCGGAGTTGTAGTGTCCGGTCCAGATCAGGCCGTGTTGGGCACAATAGTCGCCCACGGGTTTACTGAAGGCCTGTTCCATGCAGTAAGCCAGCGTCCGATAATAGTCGAGCCGAACTTTCTTCCAGTCTCCCACGGTATCGAACAGAGAAGGAAGAACCGGCCTCAGAGCGTAACCCCATTTTTCCTGGAAGATTTTTTCCATGACGGGCGAGTAACTGACCATGCCGTCATGTGGATATCCCCGGTCCTGGGCCGATATTTGGGGCTCGTCGCTGAAGATGCCCATGGCATGAGGCTGCCCCTGGAAACGGTCGACATAAGGCTTGAAGCTGCAGTCGATGAATGCCTGTACCATTTGCGGATTCATCAGGTCGACCCAACTGGTGCCGTTGTACCAGGGTTGGCCCATCGGATCGACGCGGGCGATGTATTGGTAGCGGGCATCTTGGAAAAGTACACTGTCCGGAGCTTCGATCTTTCGGTCGGCTTCGACCCTCATCAGACAGCGAGCCTGGAAATCAGGGTTCATTCTGGGGACGATTCCGCCGGCGAAGCCGCTGGGCCATTTGTCTTCGTCGTAATACCAGACATCCATGCCCAGTTGTTGAAGGGTTTCGGTTCCGATTTTCATCATATCGAACCATTCGTCGGCCAGGTAGGGTGTTAATAGACCGATGCGGCTATGGAGAAAAGCGCCGCCATAACCGGCCTCTTTGAAAAGGTGGAGTTGTCTCCGGAGCTCGTCGGCATCCAGCGAGTCGTTGAGGGAGTAGAAAGGAACAGCCCGGAAAGTATTCTCCGGTTCACGAAATTGGGCCTGTTCGAAGCGGTCGGAATAGATATTGGGTTGAGCGTTGTTCGGTTGGCAGCCGTAACACCAAGTGCTCATGATACCCAGCCACAGGCCCCATTGCCAGATGGTTTTCATAGCGGTTAGTGTATTAGGAGAGTATACGAGGTTTTATAAAAATAAAAGTACGGATATTATTCGGGTTGTGCAATTCCTGGGGAAGAGCGATTTTCTAAAGGCATTTTTGATTCGTCGATGGCGGGAAGGAGGATGGGACGGCTACATGCAGAGAAAGGTTGCCGGGGAGAGAGGGGCGGGCGTCTCGAATAAAATCGCTATCTTCGTCACGGAAAGTGTGGCGGGCGGTTGGCGTGGAGGCACGGATGCGTTTCAGTGTCGCACGGTAAAGACCGGACTGCCTTTGAAATTTTCGTAGCCAGATACACGGATGAATTGGATGGATGGCATATTGGCGCTGCCGTTGTTGTATGCGGCCTACCGTGGCTTTCGGGAAGGGATTGCCGCCCAGTTGGGAGGTATGATCGGCCTGATTGCCGGGGTGTGGCTGGCCTGGCACTTTGGAAATGTGTTGGGCGGATGGATGGGTCTGGAGGAGCCGTTGGCGACAGCGGCGGGATTTCTGACCATTTTGGTGGGCGTCATGATCGGTTTGGCGTTGTTGGGGCGATTGCTTCGGGGACTGTTTCGTTTTGCCGGTCTGGGACCTTTCGATGCCGTGGGCGGTGTTGTTTTGGGGGTTCTCAAGATGGCGCTGCTGCTGAGTGTGTTGTTGCTGGCGTTTCTGCCGCTCAATCAGTCCAAGGAGTGGGTCTCGCCGCAAACCCTGGAGCGTTCCCGTCTCTATAAGCCGCTCAGCGAAGTGGCTCCGATGGCTTTCCCTTATTTGCAGGAGTTGAAGGCCATGGTTTGGCCGGAGATATTTTCTTCTTCACAATCTGAAGCCGATGAATAACGATACACGACAAACCCGCGAGGCCCTGGTGATCAAAAGTACCGGAAGTTGGTACACGTTATGCGATCTGCAGACATCCGAACGGCTCGAAGCTCGGTTGAGCGGCCGCATTCGGTTGCAGGGGCGTCGTTCGACCAATCCGGTGGTGGTGGGTGACCGGGTCGATTATTATTTGGAGAGCCTGAATCCTCAGCTACTGGCCGATCGAGACCGGTCGCGCCGTAAGAAGGCGCGGCGTAAAGGTCGGCAGGAGAAGAACCTTCCCGCAGAGACCGGAGTTGCCGGGGACTTGGCGGTGTCTTCGGATTCGGAGGTCGTTGGTGCGGAGAATCTGGCGGCCGAGACGCCGAAACAGACCGGAGTCATTACGCAGATTCACGATCGCCGCAACTATATCATCCGCCGTTCGTCCAACTTGTCTCGGGAGTCTCATATCATTGCGGCCAATATTGATCAGGCTTTTCTGGTGGTGACTTTGGCTTTTCCGGAAACCAGTTTTGAGTTTATCGACCGGTTTTTGGTGACGGCCGAGGCCTATCATGTGCCGACGACCTTGGTGCTGAACAAAATCGATCTCTATGATACGCCGGAGCTGCAGGACAAGCGGGCTCAATTCCTCGATACGTATACCGGAGTGGGCTATTCGGTCCTGGAGGTGGCGGCGGCTTCGGACGTTGGGGTGTCGGTCTTGCGGGAGCGTCTCGAAGGGAGGGTTTCGCTGCTGTCCGGCAATTCGGGGGTCGGTAAGTCGACGTTGATCGGGGCGGTGGATCCCACGCTTCATCCCCGGATCGGGGCGATTTCGGACTATCACCACCGGGGGCGTCACACCACGACTTTTTCGGAGATGTATGCCTTGATGAACGGCGGGTGGCTGATCGACACGCCGGGCATCAAAGGTTTTGGTTTGATTGATTTGAGCGGGGATGAGGTCGGGCGTTATTTCCCGGACTTTTTCCGTTGGGCGCCGCAATGCGGGTATTACAATTGTACCCACACCCATGAGCCGGATTGTGCGGTGAAAGCGGCGGTGGAACGGGGTGAAATCAGTGCCTCGCGTTATATCAGTTATATGAAATTGTTGGAAGAGGATGAAAAGTACCGCCAATAGATCGTTGACCGCATTGTTGCAACTGGATGACGAGTCGCTGGCTCGTCGGATTCAGTATTTGTCAGGTTTCATGTTGCCGGAGCGGGCGACTGCTCTGGAACGGGTTTTGTCGATGCGTACGCGGTATTTGTGCGTGTGTGCCGAGAATACGTTTCATCCGCAGAACGCCAGTGCTTTGATTCGGACTTGTGAGGCGTTTGGCGTACAGAATCTCTATGCGGTGGAAGAGGTTTGCCGTTTTTCGCCCAACACCCGGATTGTACGCGGAACCGATAAGTGGGTGGACATTCATTCGTTTGCTTCGACGACGGAGATGTTGTCCGGGCTTCGCGAACGGGGGTACCGGATTGTGGCTACGTCGCCTCATGCGGGTGATTTTACGCCCGAGACGTTTGATGTGTCGGCCGGTCCTTTCGCTTTGGTCTTCGGGACGGAGCATGAAGGGATCAGCGAGCAGGTAAAGGCCTCAGCCGATGCGTTTCTGCGGATTCCGATGTGTGGGTTTGTCGAGAGTCTCAATGTTTCGGCCTCGGCATCCATTTT
>JAHZDG010000015.1:49755-54728 GCA_019422485.1 Alistipes sp.
TGCGGGCTTCGGAAGTTGCGTGGCAATTGGGGGATCGGGAGCGGGCCGAGTTGTTGGCTCGTTGGATGTTCAACTCCTTGAAAGATGCCCCGAATATTCTTACTCGATATTCCGAGTAACCTGAAATCAAGCCGTTTTAGGGTAGACTTTGTATAAAATTCAGGGGACAGCACACTGTCCCCTGAATTTGTTTTCCATGGTGAGGTCTCCATCCGGAGCGGCGGCCCTAGGCGAATGTTTCGAGGCTCAGAACGACGATCATGGCGGCCAGGGTCAGGATGACTCCGATGCTCAGCCCCATGGGTATCGGTTTCCACTTGCGGGTTTTGGTCGGTTGTTTCGGTGTTTTTATTTCTGAAAATTTGTTTTCTGGGGACTATCCGATGGTCTCCAATACCCGTAATGTGGCCCCGGTGAGGCGTTCGAGTTCATGGTCTTTGATGATGTAAGGCGGCATCATGTAAACCAGTTTCCCGAAGGGACGCAACCAGATTCCCTCTTCGATGCACCGTTTTTGTACTTCGGCCACGCTGACGGGGTTTTTCATTTCCACTACGCCGATAGCTCCCAATGTTCGTACATCGGCAACACCTTGCAATTTTCGGGCCGGTTCCAATCCTTGAGCCAGGTGTTTTTGAATTTCGGTGATTCGATCCAGTGGCGAGTTTTCATGCAACAGGTCTAGTGAGGCACAGGCGACGGAGCATGCCAGCGGATTCCCCATGAAGGTGGGACCGTGCATCAGTTCCGACGGATTTCCGGCCGAGATGGTGTTGGCGACATCGGCGGTTGTCAGTACGGCGGCGAAACTCATATATCCGCCCGTAAGCGCTTTCCCGACGCACATGATATCGGGAGTGATTCCGGCCCATTCGCAGGCGAACATTCGTCCGGTCCGTCCGAAGCCGGTGGCGATTTCATCGGCGATCAGCAGCAGGTCGTAGCGGTCGCAGTATTCGCGCAGTTTTCGGAGGTATTCCGGGTGGTAGAACCACATGCCTCCGGCTCCTTGTACGACGGGCTCGAGGATGACGGCGGCCAATTCCTGATGGTGTTGTTCGATCAGTTGGGCCATGGGCTCGAAGTCCTGGTCGTTCCAATCCTTTCCGAATCGCACTTCAGGGCGCGGCGCGAAATATTGGATCGGCAGGCGCCCCGAGAAGATGGAGTGCATACCGGTGACGGGATCACACACCGACATGGCGTGCCACGTATCGCCGTGGTATCCGCTTCGGATGGTTGCCAGTCGGTTTTTGCCTTTTTCTCCGCGGGCATGTTGGAACTGCAGGGCCATTTTGACGGCGACCTCCACGGCGACGGAGCCCGAATCGCAATAGAAGATTTTTTCCAGTTTTTCGGGGGTCATGGCGACGAGACGTTGTCCCAATTCGACGGCGGGGGCATGGGTCAGTCCTCCGAACATGACGTGCGCCATTTGGTGGAGTTGGTTTTCGAGCGCTGCGTTGAGTTTCGGGTTGTTGTATCCATGAATGACGGACCACCAGGAGGACATGCCGTCCAGCAGACGGGTTCCATTGGAGAGGGTGATCCAGACCCCTTCTGCGCGGGCCACGTGTTGTACGGGCAGGGGGTTATTCATGGAGGTATAGGGGTGCCAGAGGTGTTCTCGGTCGAAGGCGAGTTGTTCGGCGATTTCTTTGGGTTTCATAGAGGAAAGTTTCGATACAACAGATAAAAGTAGCAAATTTTGGCGAAAGTTGCTCCCATGGGGATGTTTTACCGGATTTCTTGTATGCCGAGAGGTGCTTTTGGGTATCGTGAAACTTTCCTGGGTATTGTTCTTTGTTAAATAGCGTATAGTTTTGATCTTATTGGTATAAAAAATAGGAATATATTGCAATTTTAGATTTTATATTTTACATTTGTGATAAGCGCAAAATGTTTGTTTTATAGTATTTTGTGCATTTATTATAGTAGATATATTTGAATTTTTGTTGACGATAAAATTCGAAAGATATGACGGCTACAACCACCCAAACTTCTCAACCCATGATTGTTAAGTATGTTCAGCAGGAACGGAACGGGATTCAGTCCCACCATTTGACCCGTCATTGTATAGGGTATGTGGTTCGCGGGCGCAAATATATTTATTATGGAGATGTTCGTCATTTGGTGAATCAGGGGGATGTCTTTTATTTGGGATTGGGCAACCACTATACGGAGGATATTCCTGAGGCGGGTCGATCTTTCGAACAGATTGTTTTCTTTTACAGTTCCGAGCAGCTGTCGCGTATTTTGAGTCAATTGAGCATGAATTATCAGTTGGACATCCGTCGGGATCACAGTTGTCCTCAGTGTGAAAATCAGTCGCATGTAGGGATGCCGGCATGGAGTACCCTGCGGAATTTTTTCGGATCGATCAATTCGTATCTGAAGGATGATTTGTTCGAGCAGGACGAAACGGCCGAAATCATCAAGACGACGGAATTGATCTATTTGATTTTATCGCAATCGGGGACCTGCCTCAAAAATAAGATTTTGGGGAATACGGATCTGACCCAGGAAAACTTTGAACAGATCGTCATGCAGCATATTTTCCAGGATATTTCGGTGGAGGATCTGGCGCAGAAATGTCATCGGAGTCTCACTTCGTTCAAGAAGGAGTTTTGTCGTCATTTTCACGAGCCGCCTCATAAGTGGTTTGTACGTCAGCGGTTGATGCATGCGCGTTTGCTGTTGATTTCGACGAACCAATCGGTGTCGGAGATTGGACAGGCATGCAGTTTTCCCAATACGTCCCATTTTATCAAACTGTTTAAGAAAGAGTATGGCCTGACGCCGGCCCAATATCGTCATCAGCATACGCAGGGAGAGCTCCTTGCTGAGGAATCGGGTCGTACTCCCTTGTCGGTTCTGTCGGAAGAGGGAGGAACTCGTGCGTTGCATCAGGGAGCCCCGTTGCTGAAACCGGAGATTCAGCGCCCATAGATGTAGGAAGGTATCCACAGGATCGGGAGCGTCAAAAGAAGGTGCTTTGCGGGGCTGAAGGTCTCCGGCAGGCAAATGAGTTTGAGCGAGAGGAAAGCGGCGCCCTGGGCTTATCTTTTCCGTCCTGAGGGGGCAGCGAAGCCTACTGCCTGAATTTTCTTGGTTCCGTTTCCGGCGATTTCGGTTTCGATGATTCCGGTCAATACGTCGGGCGCATCGTGCCTCAGGTTGGCCCGATAGAGGCGTCGGTAGCAGACCAGATCGTTGTAGAACTGATTCCATCGCCGGGACCAGTTGGCCGGCATTCTGATCATTTTCAGTACGGTAGCCGAGTTGGAGAGAATCCGGGCCTCTTTGTTGCGGGATTGATGAAACCATTCCACCCGAACGTGAGGCACTCTGCGGGCGATGGCGCGGGCGAAACCACGTCCCCCGTTGTTGCTTTCGATGCGGGCCACACGGGTTTCGTTGCTTTCAAGCAGTTCGGCCACTTGCGGTTCACTGATTTCCATAGGATCTCCGGTATAGACCACCCCTGTCACATAAATCAATCCGTCAGCCCCCACGGCATAACACACCGAGCAGAGAAAATCTTTTCCCATATCCGCCGTATCGGTGTAATTACCCTTTTTGACGAGAACCTCCGGAAGTTGTTCATATACTTCGAAGGCTGGACCGTACAGCAGACCTTCGGCCGGTGTCGGTTTTCCCTGGTAGAGTGTTTCGAACCAGAGCGGGTCGAGTTTCCGTTTCTGTTGGAGCAGGGGCAGGGAGTGTCGTTTGGGCCAGAGGGCTTCACCGTCCTGTCTTGGGTCGAGCGCGGTCGGAAGACCTGTTTTTATGGCTTCGAAATGGAGACAATACCATTTTTCGGGATTCTCTTCGTCGGATAAATGGGCTTCAGACGGGGCCGCACCGGACATCTCCTGTTCGGCGGAAGAAACCGGATGGCTATTCTTGGTATCTGGGACGGCCGGTTGTGTTTCTTTCTTGAAATCATTTGACAAAAAGTGAGAAGAGAAATCGTTCAGGCTCAGGAACGGTTGCGCTTGTGCGAGTCTTCCGATCAGGTCGTCTTCATGCCAGCGGGTCGAGACGATCAGCTCTTGGGAGAGGTTGTGGAGGCGGGTTTTGACGACGCTGTTGTACCAGTCCCAGACGTTTTCGCGCACCAGGGGGGAGTTGGCTTCCATGGCATCTTTGTAGAGGTCGTCCAGAATGAGAATATCGACAGGATTTCCGGTGAGGGCGCTTTCCCGACCCACAGCCAACAATCCACCGCTTTGTCCTCTGATATCGAACTCCTCGCGACTGCGGATCACTCCCGGAGCATTTTTCCCGGGGGCTTTGAGTCTGGTAGCGGGGAATATTCGTTCATAGAGGGGGGTATCGATCAGTTGCTGAATGCGGCGGTTGAAGCGGCCGGCGAGGGTTTGGTTGTAGGAGGCGAGGACGATTCTCAGCGAGGGATTTAGTCCCAGCAGATAGGCGGGCAACAGCCAGGAGGAACCGGTGGATTTTCCATGCTGAGGGGGCATGGTAACGATCAGGTGGCGGATTTTCCCCCGGGCAAAAGCCTCCAGTACCTGATAATAGGTCTGGTGAAAGTTTTCGAGACTGAGGGAGGGTTGAATTATGCGGACGAAATAGGGAAATGCTCGTCGAGCGAGTTCGCGGGCCGCCTGATCGCGGCTAGGACATTGGGCCGGGGTGGCCCGACGGGAGACGGATGGTTGTTTCGTCTTTGTTTGAGAGGTTGGTTGCGGGTGACGCAAAGAGCGGGAGTTCTCTTTGGGCGTGTGGGACGAGGGTGCATGGGGATGTGGCGGGTTGAGAGGGAGTGTTGAGGGCCGATGCGGATGATTTTCTTGTCCGGCAGAGGCTTTTACGGCCGGAGACAGCTTGTTTGACACTTTCGTCTTCGGGAACTGAGGGTTCGATGGAGTGGTGGTCGGTCGTGGAGTGAGGGCGTTCGTTTTTTTCATGAGTGAGATCTGCGGAAGGGAATGAGGTCGTTATGGAAG
>JAHZDG010000016.1:0-44621 GCA_019422485.1 Alistipes sp.
TATGGAAGGGGTAGAAGAGGAGGGTGTATCTTTTTGCATAGGAAGATCTGAGGGGGCGGAAGACGGCTCTTTTTGAGAGGCTTCGGCGCAAGAGTGACGATCTGGAGCGGGAAAACGGTTGGGGGCTGTTTTTTTCTCGACGGCGTTTTTCTGAATCCAGCCTGCGAGTTCTTCGAGGGTTTGGACGGATAGTTCCGACAGATCGGGCTCCTCTTCAACCGGGGGAGAAACGGCGGAAGGTTTGAGTTGCCAGGCGGTGGGGTTGAGATTGGTGAGGATAAATTGAATGGCGGCTAAATCGGGTCCTACCCGTTTACGGGTTACGACCGTACCCCGCAATATTTTTTCTCCGTTGGGACCGATTTCGAAGGTCTCTTTTTTTTCGCAGGCGACATATCCCCGGGCGCATTGAGCCAGTCCCAACAATGCTTTTTGTTGGATTTTTTCTTTCAGCGGTTCGATGTCGGTTCTGAGGGGAGGGTACGGGGGAAACAGGACTTGATCTCTCATGGGGATGGAGGTGGGGTTTTCGGGAACGGTCACAGCGGGGTCGCTCGGACCGTAGGGCTCGGGAGCGTAGTTTGGATTCATATTGAGAGGGATTAGACGGGCGCGCAGCTCGTTGGAAAGGAGGGACTGGGATAAAAAGAGCGCACGCTCTCCCCGGCTTCACTCTGAGGGCGAAGGAGCCTGAACCTGAGTCGGATCTGAGAAGGAGATACGGCCGATTGAGTCAGAGGGATGGAGCGATATCGGATTCCAAAGGGGCGTCCCCGGGGCAGGCAGAGCGGAATCGACAGAGGGGAGAGGGGGGGTTTTGAGGGAGCGTCCTCCCGGAGGGCGGGTTACCACCCGGAGCCGGGTTGATTTTCTGAACAGAAGGGGATTCACCGAGCTCCGTGCGCTTCCTATGGTTATTTGAGGATCTGATCCAAGAATTGATTCAGCACCTCCCAATCGAAATCGTTTTCGGAATCGCCGTTTGGGGTTTGGGGGTAGAATTCCCACCAGACGGGGCAATTTCTGAGGTATTTCGAGGATTGGGGATCTCGGTATATGATCAGGGAGCAGCTCAATTCGGCGGTATAGTTTTCGGCGGAGCAGGCGATTCTTCCATTGAAGAAATGGGATTCACGGATTTGTTCGGCTAATTGTTCGGCCAGGTTTTTGTAGGTCAATTCATCGATAGTGATCATGGGCATGGAATAAGAGTGGGTGTAAAAGTAGCGGGTAGAGGGTTGGAAAGGTTTCTTCGTTTTTGGAAAAATCCGTTTTTTCCCTGAAAAATTGCCCGTTAAAGAAAAATGATTTAACTTTGTAATACAAATATAAGTTCAATAATTGAATTTTCAAAACAGCGGAGCTAAAACGACGATAAATATGCCGGAATTGGATATTAACAAGCGCCTGCGGATGATCCGTAAAGAGTTGAATATTACGCAAGAGCAGTTGGCGATGAAGTTGGGGATCGGCAAGAGTGCGTTATCGATGATCGAGACGGGTCGGGCGGCGCTTTCGGAGCGGAACAAACATATCATTCTTCAAGAATTGAACGTCAATGCGACGTGGTTGGAAACGGGCCGGGGGCCGATGTTCAATGAGCATCGGCCGCAGGAGGTTTTTCTTCGGGCCACGGATCGTCCGATGCCGATGCAGAGCGTTCCGTTGTATAATATAGAGGGGACGGCGGGTTTGGTTCCTTTGTTCTTGGAGCAACAGCATGTCGAGCCGGTGGATTATATTCATATTCCCAATCTGCCGCGTTGTGACGGGGCGATTTATGTGGTCGGGGACAGCATGTACCCTTTGCTCAAGAGCGGAGACATTGTGCTGTACAAGCAGTTGCACAGCATCGAAGATGTCTTTTGGGGGGATATGTATTTGTTGTCGATCGATATAGACGGCGAGGAGTATGTGACGGTAAAATATCTGCAAAAGTCGGATCGGCCGGGGTATGTCCGGCTGGTGAGTCAGAACCCGCACCATGCCGATAAGGACGTTCCGATCGAGAAGATTCGGGCTTTGGCTTTTGTCAAGGCGAGTATCCGGATGAATTCCATGCGATAAAATGGGCACGAACCATCGAACCCGGCCTGAATGCACGAGTCATTCAGGCCAAGTTTTGTATGGGAGCGGATCGATCCGTTGCCGGAGCCGCAAGGGCCGGGATTGGTCAAGGAACGGAGATGGAGAGCCGATAGGAACACTGGGGTAATACCGGGAAATTGGACATGGTTCGGCGGGTTTTCCGGCAGACTGGCCCGGAAAACCCGAAATTATTTGTTTCTTTGTAGAAGAACCCGAGTATGGGTTTGTTGAAGGAAATAGAATCGTTATGGAGGTTAAGATTGCACCGGAATGGAAGGCCCTGTTGGGGGGTGAGTTCGAGAAGCCTTATTTTGCGGAGTTAGTGAATTTTGTGAAGCAGGAGTATGCCTCCCGACGCATTTATCCGGCGGGACGCAACATTTTCCGGGCGCTGGATAAATGCCTCCCGAACGATATCCGGGTGGTGATCATCGGCCAGGATCCTTACCACGGAGAAGGCCAGGCCAACGGGCTCTGTTTTTCGGTCAATGACGGGATCCCGTTTCCGCCCTCCCTCATCAATATTTTCAAGGAGGTTCAGTCCGATACGGGGGCACCTTATCCGACCAGCGGGAATCTGGATCGTTGGGCGGAACAGGGGGTTTTGTTGCTCAATGCGGTCTTGACGGTTCGTGCTCATGAAGCGGCCTCTCATGCGGGTCGGGGCTGGGAACAGTTCACCGATGCAGTGGTACAGGCCATTGCCAGCCATCGGGAGGGGATTGTTTATATGTTGTGGGGGGCTTATGCTCAGCGCAAGGGGGCGATCGTCGATCCGTCCCGGAACTGTATTTTGAAGAGTGTGCATCCTTCGCCCTTGTCGGCCCATAGGGGTTTTATGGGGTGTCGTCATTTTTCGCAGGCGAATGCCTATTTAGTGGCCCACGGCCAATCTCCCATTGTATGGTAGGAAAACCGAACCCAGCACAAAGGCAAATACGAACATAAAAAATGAAGGCCGCTTCCGAACAGAAGCGGCCTTCGTTTTTTTATGGAAGAGGGAGCGTGCGAAAAGATTATCATGTCCGCCCCCTAACAAAGGCAGACCTTAGCGCAGGATAATTTCGTTGGACCCGATCAGGTGTCCGTCGATAAAGATCCGGACACTGTATTTCCCGGCCGTGATACCGGCGCCGTTATAGAAGAGACTGACATACAGGTCATCGTTTTGGTAGTCGACCTGACGGGTAGCCGAGTAGGTGATCATATCGCCTTCATAGTCGAACAGGTCGTTGCTCGAGTTAGCGAGGATATATCCGTCGGGGCCAGTAATTTGGGCATAAACGTTTCGTTCTCCGGGGGTGGTAAGTTCATTGCCGACCAGCACGAAATCGACTCTTAGACGGGCAGCCCGGTTGGCTCTCGAGACGACTTTATCCGAGTTGTTGAGGGCGAGCAGGGCGATATCCCGAGCGCGGATAACGGCTCCTTTCTGCACTTTTGTACTCAGTTCCGATGCCTTTTCTTCGGCCATATCGGCTCTCAGGCGGGCCGAGGTGATCTGTTTCCGGAGGCTGACGTTTTCCGAGCCGAGTTTTTGGTTGAGGGTATTGAGGGAGTCGATCTGATGGATATAGCCTTCCATGACGGTCCGCATGTATCCCAACCGTTTTTCGTAATCTTTGATTTTTTTATGGCTCCAGCTGCGTTCGTTTTTGAGTCGTTCCAGCAGGGAGTCGGCTTTGAATCGTTCGGCTTCGAGGTGCTGGCTGATGGTGTCGTTTTCGGTTTGGAGGCTGTCGTACTGGCCGAGCATGCGAGTCAGGCGGCTGGTCAGCGTATCTCGTTCTTCCGCGAAGACGGCATTCATCTGGCGTACTTGGGTGAAATACATGACGGACAAACCGGCCAGAATCAGCGCCAGGATCACGATCATAATTTTCAGACCCTTAATCGATTTCTGTTGGGGATCTCCCTGGTAGTAGGGGTCGTTTCCGTAGTTATCGTAACGGGGGTCGTAATTGTCATTATAGTTTTCCATACGTAGGTAGGTTTCTCACATGCGCAAAGATAGAAAAATATCCCTTATAACAATCTGGTTTTGATCAACTCTTCGGAGAAGATCGAGCAGAAATAGATATCTCGGATATAATGTTTGGACTTTGTCAGCGTCCAACCCTCTTCGGAGATGTAGGTATAATCATTCTTTCGGGCGTACCGTTGGGCCGGGAAGCATTCCCGTTTGATGAGGGGGCAGTCGATGGTTTGGAAGAAGCGTCTCATGGCCACGTCGATATATCGGTCGGTCCCTTTCAGCAGGATGCCGAGCCGGAGGTTATCGCCCAGTTTGGAGGATTCCCGGATCAGGCACCATTGCAGAGGGATGCGGGCCGGTATCTGGAAATAGTTCCGGAAGAATTTGAAAGTATTGAATTCGTGGATTTCCATGTTTTTATGAGAAGCGGTTGAAGTCGCCGGAGTTACCCCGTTTCCCCCAGCGCGATCCGTCCGAGAAGTCGACATATCCGTTGGGTCCGTCTTTATAGAGATGGCGGGTAACGCCATTTTCGTAGTCGAAGAATTGTACGATTTCGTCTCCTTCCGAAGGGATACCTCCGAAGCGTTTGCTGCTGAGTCCCTGGATGACGACATTGGCGATAAAGATCCACATCACGATTTCCATGATTCGGCTAAAGGCCTCCAGGGAAACATAGCAGATCAGGGGCACGCCACTGAGCACGATCAGCAGGATCAGCAGAGCACTCAGCCAGGCGCGTTGGCGGAGTACGTGACGGAGACTGAAACAGAGGTAGAGCACTACGGCGATGGCGATTCCGAGCTGAGCTTCGAATTTCCAATCTACTTTCCAGGTGTCGAGGATCAGGACGAGCCAGGTTCCTACGAAAGTGACGATCAGCGCCATTCCATAATCGAAATAGCGGAAATTAGCTCTTTGCATACCGGCGAGTCCGGCCACGACGCAGTTCAGCAGGGCGATTTGGATAAAGACCCAGAGCAGCATACCGGCGAGTCCCCCGAGCATTTTGAGAATCCCGACTTCTCTCCATCGGCTGAACCACAGTGGGTCGTCGAGCGAGTAGACGATATAGAGTTCGAGGAGACACCACACCAGGGTAAGAACCCCGATGGTCAGCGCCACTCCTTTTCGTTTCAGACGGTCGCGGACCTGCCAGGTGATAATGTTGAGGGGTTTGGCGACGAGCAGCAGCAACAGCAGGTTGCCCAATGCCAGTCCGAAGATCAGGGCGGCCGACTGTTCGGGCAAAGCCGGGTCGCCAGCTTCCGCCAACTGATCGGGGTCAATGGCCGTTGTTTCGAGGCATTTCATCCAGTCCGGGGATTCAAGGTGGAGGATACCTTCTTCTCCGTTAAATTCCACGATGGTCATAGGATCGGAGGTCGAGCCGTCGGATTGCGGCAGGGTCTGGTGGAAGAGGGTGACAAAGACTTTGTCGCCCCGTTTCAGGTATCCGATAATTTCGTTATCGTGGTTATAGACGGGGATTTTGTCGGCCTTACGGGTGACGACATAGGTTCCTTCCTGGGCGGACAGCGCACTTCCCATCATCAGAACACACAGACACAGGATCAATCGCACGATGAGCTTTTTCATGAGCTGATTTTTGAAGACTCTCCAAAGATACGAAAATCCTCCAGACGCTCCTTATGGGGCGGTTGTTTTTGTGCATTTTCAGGGATCCTGCCGATCTGCGGAGGAATGTCCTATCGGATCATGCTTTCGAGCGGATATTTCAATTTCTCGGCGTGCAGCAGACGTCCGCGAATCGAACCGACCCGGATGGGGGACTCGATGTAGAGCGGGATTTTGTTTTTGTCGTCAGAGATCCAGAGGGTAAATTCACTTCCGTCTTTGAATGATTCGCCGTCGCTGGTGGCCAGTTGGCAGACGAACTTGAGGGTATTGAATTTACCGAGGTCTTTGATGTTTTTCTTTTCGCGACCTACAAAGCGATAGCGGATGGTCCGGATTGTATCCGAAAGAACCATGTGGAGGGTACGGTTTTCTCCCTCTTTGAAGAGGTCGATGTTTTCGCAGCGCAGGTTGAAGAAGAGGGCGACTGCATCGAAACTGCCCTCCTGAAGGGTCATGACGTGGTGCGAGCTGTCGGCCCGTTTGTGGTTGAAAAAGAAGGTCGATACTTTTTTCTGCGGCCAATCATAGTGATAGCCGCTGGAGACGCGGTATCCCCCTTCCCGGATTTCGATCTGCAGGTCCAGCGGCCGCAGGGTTTCTGCGTCGAGCCGGCTGATGTAGGTGTCGTCCAGGTTGAAGAACCAGTTGAAGAAGGGGTATGTTTTTCCGTTGGCTTCGATACGGTAGGCTTTTTGCGTGCCGAATCGTTCGAGGGTCGTTTGAAAGGTGACTTCCGCCACATCGGAGTGGACGATGCCGACCTTGTAGCTGATGGCATAGACCAGTCGTTCGCCTCCGGCAAAGGCGGTTTCCTTGGACGATTCGGTCGGTTGGGCAGCCAAGGCAAAGGGCAAAAACAGCCCTGCGATTAGCCACCATTTCTTGAAGACGGGTATGATCGATCCTTTCATGATTTTCAATTTTGTTTTCGGCCCTTGGGCCGGTTTGCATGGGCGGAACTCCTGGGGAAGGCACGCGACCGGCACAAGTGGTTTGATGTCCGCATTGGCTTCTCCATCCCATCGGGACCCTGTACTTGCAGGGGAATCCCTCAGCCCTTTCTTTCCGGCCTTGTCTCTGTCAGCCGGAATGCTCTTTTTCATCGGCCGGCAAACATCAGACCACATTTATATAACGGCCTAAGAGTCGGAAAGTTTCGAAAAATAATGAAAATCTGCTTGAAATGTTCGATTTTTAGGGAAGAAAAGGGACGGATCGGCCGGAACGACGATCCTATCCATCCGATAGGATACCGATCGGACGGAGAGAGGCGATGATGTGGAAGGTGTTGAGGGGGATTAATGCGCCACGATCAGCCACAGATTGTAGACGACGATGGTTCCCAGCAGGACGAGGTAGGCCAGGTTTCCGATCCAACCTCCGAATCGGGTAAAGAAGTTGGGGATGATGATGGCCAGCGGAGCTGCCAGTAGCGGGAGGTCGGTCATGGAGCCGCCGGGGGTAAGCAGCAGGATCAGGGAGAAGAACAGAATCCAGAGGAAGTAGAGATAGGTCTTATAGGGTCTGGTCCGCATACTTCTTCCCCGGCTGATGACTACGATCAGGGCGGCGAGGGATACGATCAGCAGGGGTGCCCAGGTCGTGATCATCAGGATGAGGGGTGTCTGGGAGTCTTGGAGCGGGGAGGCTGAAGATAAGAGTTCGGCGCTTTGTTGCCAGTAGAACGGACCGGAGAGCCGTTCCTGTACTTCCTGCAGCCAGAGTTCGGCCAAATAGGGGAAGGGTTCCCCCACACCCCAATAGATATAGGAGGCGATCAGGAAGGGAAGTACCAGACCTGTCAGGCAGGAGAGCCATTCTCTCCAGTCTTTTCGGAAAAGGATGAGCGAGAAGGGGAGCAGAAGGGCGTAGATGGACGCGGGACCATACACCAGGATGCTCAGTCCGGTAAGCAGGGCGGCATCGAAGCTTTTGGCGTAGACTACCACGCGACGGAACGAGCCGATCATCAGATCGAAAGCCGAGACCAACAATCCGGCGGCGACATAAGGGGCCAGCGGGGCCCGGCCGAATGACAGACCGCAGGCGACCAACAGATAGAGGACAAAGGGCAGATAGGTCCGTTCGAGCACCAGCATGTTGCGGCTCATCAGGCGAGTCAGCAGCAGGCTGTTCCAGAAGACGATCAGTACGATGCAGAGATTCTTACCCCACAGCGGGAGGGAGTGCCCCAGCCGGTCGATCCAGACCCCCAGCGGCATTTGAGTCGATAGGGCGTCTATTTCGGGCAGCGGAGCCGCCACGCTGCGTAACCAGAACAGCGCGGTCAGACCGGTGAACATCAGCAGTGTCCATCCCAGGCTATGTCGTGTCAAATCGACGGGCATCTTTTTGTGTCTTGTTTTGTGTGTGGTTTCGGAGCCGTTCGGGCACGTATGGAGTGCCTTCCCGTTCTCAGTGGGGTAGGGTGATCGTCAAACCACCTTTTTCGGAGGGGGCATTACCAATATCCCGTGTCGAGCATGCTGCATCCCCCGCCTTGAACGATCAGTCGTACCCTGAAGCAGAGAGTGTGACAGTGTTTTATGCGGTCTTCCCCTATGATTGGGTCACGGGGGCTTGACCGATGGGAGCGGGGTTATGCCTCTTCGTCTTCAGCCGGAACGGGAGCGGTGGAATCCGCTTCTTTCCAGCGTTTCAGATGAGGAAAAACCTGTCGCATTTGTTCGATGGCCTCTTCCCGGGTGTAGGTATTCCCATTTTCATCCCGGAACGATTCGGCATAACCGACACACTCCTGAATCATCTCCTCCATGGTGATGTCGGCGGTGAAAGCGCCTTCGTAAAAGCAAAAATGGCAGTAATCGGGGCTCAATGTTCCATCGGCCATCGTTCCGTGATCGGCCGTACCCATGGGCATTCCACAACTTTGGCAATAAGTTTTTTCCATCGTACTTTGTTTTTACGTATTGATCTGTGGGGTGTCGGTTTGGGAAACTTCCCGGGTAAATGGGTAAAAGAGAGTGTAAAGCCGCTTCCTTTTCCACAGGAAGCGGCTTTAGATCTATTTTTTCCAGTGCATGAGGTCCTGACCGATGTCGCTGCGGAAATATTTCCCGGCATAATCGATTTCCCGGATGGTTTCCAGCGAGGTTCCTACGGCTTGGGAGATGCTTTCGCCCAGCGAGGTCACGGCCAATACCCGGCCTCCGGAAGTGACGGTTTGTTTGCCCTGGAAGGCGGTTCCGGCGTGGAAGATCAGGCTGTCGTTCGAGGGTTCGAGCCCTGTGATCGGCATGCCTTTTTCGTAGGAACCGGGATACCCTTCCGACACGCACACGACCGTAGCCGCCGTCATCGGAGAGACGGTCAGTTCATATTTGTCCAGTTCGCCGTAAGCGATTCCTTCGAACATTTCGATCAGGTCCGAGGTAATACGCGGCATCACGGCTTCGGTTTCGGGGTCGCCCATGCGGACGTTGTATTCGATGACGTAGGGTTTGCCCTGAACGTTCATCAGGCCGATAAAGATAAAGCCTTTGTAGTCGATCTTGTCGGCTTTCAGGCCTTCGATGGTCGGCCGGACGATGGTGTCGACCACTTGGGTCATGAAGGCCTCGTCGGCGAACGGTACGGGTGAGATGGCTCCCATGCCTCCGGTATTGGGACCGGTATCGCCTTCTCCGATTCGTTTGTAGTCTTTGGCTTCGGGCAGGATTTTGAACGAGCGTCCGTCGGTAGCGACAAACACCGAGCATTCGATCCCCGAGAGAAACTCTTCGATCACGACGGTATTGCCGGCAGTCCCGAATTTCCCTTCCATCATCGATTTCAGCTGGGCTTTGGCTTCGTCCAGCGAGTCGATGATCAGCACGCCTTTGCCGGCTGCCAGACCGTCGGCTTTGAGGACATAGGGCGCTTTGAGGGTTTCCAGAAAGGCGTACCCTTCTTCAAGGGTATTTTTCGTGAAGCTGCGGTAAGCGGCCGTAGGAATGCCGTGACGACTCATGAAGGCTTTGGCAAAGTCCTTGCTGCCTTCCAGACGGGCTCCGGCAGCCGAGGGACCGATCACCGGGATGTTGCGGATGGCGTCATCTTCCCGGAAGAAGTCGACGATCCCTTTGACCAGCGGTTCTTCGGGACCCACCACCACCAGGTTGATGTGGTTGGTCAGCACGAATTGCTTGACGGCAGCAAAGTTGCTGAGGTTAATATCCACGTTGGTGCCGCACTGGGCCGTACCGGCGTTTCCGGGAGCGATAAAGAGTTTGGCGACGGCTTTGCTTTGAGCGATTTTCCAAGCAAAGGCGTGTTCGCGACCGCCCGATCCCAATAGCAGCACATTTAAGGAAGAGGAAAATTTCATAGCGCTATATAAAGTCTATTATTATTTAATTTGAACTATTCTCGAAGAGGAGTTTAGACGCTCTGGATAAACGGGCCCAATAGGGCGTCCAACTGTTGGTGTTCGACCAGAAAGCCGTCGTGGCCGAACGAGGAGTCTATCACTTCGAACCGGCTGTTGGGCAGGTGTTCGTGGAGGTAACGTTGTTCTTCGACCGGGAAGATCAGGTCGGAGGAGATACCGATCACCAGCGCGGGTTGAGTGAGGCTGGCCAACGCTTTTTCCACGCCGCCCCGACCTCGTCCGACGTTGTGGGAGTCGAAGGCCTGGGAGATGCGGTAGTAGGAATAGGCGTTGAATCGCCGGCAGAGTTTTTCTCCCTGATAGCGTTGATAGGAGCAGGCACGGAATCCTTCGGTTTTGTCCGGATCGTCGAACTCCTGTTGGGTGGCGTTGTAGGCGGCACAGCCGCGGTAGCTGAGCAGGCCCATCGACCGGGCGACCCCCATGCCGCGGATTCCGGCTTCGGGGGAAGGTTCACCCCAGGAGGCATCGGCTTCGATGGCCATTCGCTGGGATTCGTTCCAGGCGATGGTCCAGGGGGTGTTACGGGCAGCCGTAGCGATCAGGATCAGGCTTTGGGCGAATCCGGGGCGCAACAGGGCCATTTCCTGGGCCTGATACCCGCCGATGGAGCTACCCATCAAGGCCCGCACCTGCCGGATGCCTAGATGATCGGCCAGCAGCAGGTGTACCCGTGCGATATCCCGCAGTGTAAACACCGGGAAGGTGCCGTAATAAGGTTTTCCGGTCGTCGGATCGAGGCTTAGCGGGCCGGTGGTTCCGTAATGCGAACCGAGGATGTTGGCGCACACGGTAAAATAGCGGTCCGGATCGAGGAATTTGCCGGGTTCGACGGTATGGGGCCACCAGTCGGCCACGTCCGAGTTGGCCGTCAGGGCATGGCATACCCACAGCACATTGTCCTCCCGTCGCGTCCCGAAGGTGTGGTAGGCGATGGTCAGTTCGGACAATGTGGCTCCGTTTTCCAGCGTAAAGGGTTTATCGTATCGGTAATATTGTACCGGCATAATCATTTCAAATATCTGTCGGGATGTTGTGATGGATTCAGGCTTGACCTTTAACTCGGTGTCTCCTTCATCTCATCATTCCCTTGCGTTTAGCCTGGCTGTCTGACGCAGCCTCTTCTATTGTTGAGCTTCTGTCGATATCGGGGCTCCTCCGTCGAGCGGTTTTCGACCCCTTCAACGTTTCCGGTCAGGGCTGACTCCCCTTAGAAAGCGGATGTCGGTTGCCGGGCTGGAAACAACGGGAGGCTTCGGGCCGGGACCTATTTGATCCCGTGTTTGAGGCGGTCGTAAGCGACTTCGATTTCGGCGTAATCGATGGCCGATTCGCTGCGGGCTTCCAGGCTGTTCATCCCATCGACCAGTTCCACGCCTTCCCAGGTGAAGGTGCCGTTGATGGGCACTTTGGTGCCTTGCGAGACTCCGTTGACGAACAGTTCGACCTGCGTTGCGTTGGAGAAGACCGTGATGGTCTGGGTGCGGGTGACGCGTCGATCCCAACGTTTTTCGGCGATGTAGACGAACGGATCCGTTTGGTTCCAGTTGGCTTTATAGAAGTAGAAGGCGTCTTTGCGATATTTCCGGTCGAAGGTAACCAGTCCCAGGTCGTTGACCCCCCGACCTTCGCCGGAGGTGTTGCCGGCCGAACCGAAGTCGAACATGTTGGCGACGAAAAGACCCCACAGGAAGGAGGCGTCTTTGACGTTGGCATAATATTCTTCATGCAGATAGGTCTGCCAACGTTCGGGGTGCCAGTTTCCGTTGTAGTCAGGGCGGTACAGCGAGTCATCCTGATGATAGATCGAGGCTCCGGCCCCATAGCTCAATCCCGAGCAGAGGCTGCTCCAGTTGGATTTCAGTTGGTCGAGCCAGATTTTGACGTCCGAGGGTTGTCCCTCTTTCCATCCGAAGATCTGATCCCAGACGATCAGGTCGGTGATGAAGTTGATGTTGCCGTCCTGGTTGCTGGTGGCTACGGTCAGCCGGGAGTCATCCTGTTCCATGGCCAGCGAGTTCAACTCCTGAACATAGGCCGTCGGGTCGTCTCCGCGCGCATTGAGCTTCGAGAAGATCCCCCACATCAGTACCGAGGGGTTGTTGTAGCGTTGGGCGATCATTTCCCGCAACTGTTGGCGTCCGTTTTCCTGGAAACTCGGGGTGTTGATGTACCCGCGGTCGGTCAGGTAGGCCGGACCCACAAACGGAAGGTCAGTCCATACGATCAGTCCTCGACGGTCACAGTCGGTATAGAAGTCGGGACTGTGCGGATAGTCGGCAGCCCGTACGGCATTGACCCCCATTTCGGTCATCAGGTCCACGTCTTCCTGCACCTGGTAGGAGGTCAGGGCGGGGCCTACCGTTGCCCGGTCTTCATAATAGACGGCGCCGTGCAGCGGATAGGGCTGTCCGTTGAGCGAAAAGCCGGAGATCGGGTCAACGCTGAAGTAGCGCAATCCGAGCGGTACGGCCAGCGAGTCGAGGGTAATGGTATCTTCGGAGAGTTTGACCTGTACGTTATACATATAGGGGTTTTCCGTTCCGTTCCATAGGGTGGGGCGTTCCATGACGATCGGAATGGTCAGGGCGCCTTTGCCTTGGGCCGGGACACGGAATCTCGATGCCTGATAAACGACAGTGTCTTTCCGCGGAGTGGTAACGGCCAGGGAGACGATCAGGTTTTGGTCGTGGCGGCCGTCGATATGGATCATGGCGTCGACTTCCGCCCGTTCGGGAGACACGCGGCGTTGCGCCAGATAGATGCCGTCCGAGGAGTAGTCGGTTACGGAAACGAGGGTCGGTTCCGTAACGATCAGTTCCACATCGCGATACAGTCCGCCGTAGATGTTGATGTCGCCGGCCGTGGGCATGACGTCCATCAGGGGGGCGTTATTGACGATCACCCACAGGGAGTTGCTCTGTCCGTATTTCAGGAAACGGGTCAGTTCGAACGTAAAGGCGGTATACCCCCCCCGGTGTTCGCCCACATGATAGCCGTTCACCATCAGGGTGGCTACGCTGGCGGCGCCGTAGAACCGGATAAAAACTCGTTTCCCTTCCCATTGGGCGGGGATATTGATGTCTTTCATATAGTTGCCCACTCCGCGGAAATAGTCTTTCTTTCCGCTGAGGGCATCGGTATTCCAGCTGTGGGGCAGGTTGACCACGGCGGCGTGATCGCTGCTGCCTTCGCTGTCGCTGAAGAATCGCCAGTTTCGGTTGATATTCACCACTTCCCGGGCCGACAGTTGCCCCCAGGCAAGCAGGACCGTCAGGATTAAAATAAAAGTTCTCATGGCTCCGAATATTTCAGGCAAAAATAAGGAAAAAACGGCGTAAAACACAGCGTCTCCCGATGAACTTTGCATAATTTTGCCTTTGTCGGCGGGAGGCCCCCGGAGCCGTTGGAGGCGGAAACCAGAAAGGTCGAAACGGTCGGGAGAGAAGCTGCACAATTTCAGCCGAATGACGATGGAGCCGCCAGAAAGCGGCCGTTAGTTTGTTTCTTGGGTAGGTTTCGTTCAGAAAGGTTGATAAATTTGTGTACTTTTGTTGGAGGAGCCTCGGGCGTTTGTTGCGGAAAGTCGCTTGTCCGAGGTGCCGGGAAAGTGGCAGGGGTGTGCGAACCGATTCACTTGCCCTGAAAATCTGTGGAAATAAAGTAAGAAAGAATGAAGAAATATTGTGATTCACTGACTGTTTATCATCGTCGTCCGACCCATGCTGTTTATGCCGGGTCGTTGGGAATCGGGGGAGAGAATCCTGTTCGCCTGCAATCGATGACCAATACCGATACGAACGATACGGAGGCCAGTACGGAACAGATTCTGCGCATTGCGGAGGCGGGCGGGGAACTGGTTCGCCTGACCGCTCAGGGACGGCGCGAGGCTGCCAACCTGGCTGAAATACGTCGCTGCCTGGATGAACGGGGCTGTCGGGTTCCGTTGGCGGCTGACATTCATTTTCAGCCGGCCGCCGCGCTGGAAGCCGCGCTGCATGTGGAAAAGGTGCGGATCAATCCCGGGAACTTCAATGATCGCGGCGGACAGTTCGATGAATTGATCGCTCGTTGCCGTCGTCGGAAGGTGGCTCTGCGTATTGGGGTGAATCACGGTTCGTTGGCCCCGGCCGTCATGGAACGCTACGGCGATACCCCCGAGGGAATGGTCGCTTCGGCGCTCGAATACCTGGATATGTGTCGGGAGCGCGATTTCGATCAGGTGGTCGTTTCGCTCAAGTCGAGCAATGTGCGGGTGATGGTGCATGCCTATCGTCTGCTGGCGGCGGCCTTGCGGGAACGGGGCATGAGCTATCCGTTGCATCTGGGGGTTACCGAGGCGGGAGACGATATGGAAGGCCGGGTCAAATCGGCGGTCGGTATCGGGGCCTTGCTGGCCGATGGTCTGGGCGATACGATCCGGGTGTCGCTGACAGAGGCGCCCGAACGGGAGATCCCGGTGGCCCGTATATTGGCCGACTATCTGGCGGACCGGGCCGGTCATCCGGCGATTCCGGCCGTTGATGAGACCTTATATCATCCCTATGAATATCAGCCTCGACGCTCGCGGGCGATCGGGCCCGTCGGAGGAGGACAGACTCCCTGTCTGTGGAGTGAATTGCCGGAAGAGGTACGTTCGTCGGTGTATGTCACTGATTTGGCGGGGGTGGATCGCATTCCGGAAGATCGGATCGTGGTCTTGACGACGGATCATCCGCACGGTATTGCCGAGCAGCGGGCTTTTTTCCTGCGCATGGAGGCGTTGGGGAAAGACAATCCGGTCATCATCAAACGCACCTATCGGGAACAGTCGCTGGAAACGTTGCAGGTGAAGGCGGCGGCCGATCTGGGAATGCTCTTCCTGGATGGCTATGGCGATGGGTTGTGGATCGAAAACGAGACGCCGAGCGACGAGATTACGCCGGAAAAGATAGATGCCTTGGGCCTTTGTATTTTGCAGGCGGCACGGGTACGCATTTCTCGGGCCGAGTACATTGCCTGTCCGGGTTGCGGGCGCACGCTGTACGATTTGCAGCGCACGTTGGCACGCATCAAGGCGCGCACGTCGCACCTGACCGGCATTAAGCTCGGGGTGATGGGGTGCATTGTCAACGGTCCCGGTGAGATGGCCGATGCTGACTATGGATATGTCGGAGCGGGGCCGGGCCGCATTACGCTCTACCGGGGTCGCGAGGTGGTACGGCGCAACATTCCGCAGGAAGAGGCCTTGGATGAACTGATCGAACTGTTGCGGGAAGACGGAGTCTGGCAAGATCCTCCTTTGTCTTAAAGTTTTTCAAACCGCAGATTCAAATAGAAGAGCCCCGGATTAGAAAACCCGGGGCTCTTGGTGTTTGGTGCTCCGCCGAAAGGACTTATTTTGAATCGGCTTTGGTGGCGGTTTTTGGTGCGGAGAGTGTTTCGAGATCGGGAAGTTGCAGCACCGGATGGACTTTGTTTAGGTCGGCGGCTTCGATTTCGGCGGTCGTCTGGAGGCGTATGTCGGCAGAGGAGGCTCCGATCAGGAAACGGTAGGTCCCGCCTTCGATCTGCCAGCGATTCGTTTCGGCATTGAACGAGGCCAGCAGCTCTTTCGAAAGGAACAGTTCGAGGGTTTGACTTTCGCCGGGTTGCAGCAGTTTTGTTTTGGCGAAGGCTTTCAGCTCCTTGGACGGTTTGGGCATGTCTTTTCCCGGGGCGGCAACGTAGAGTTGGGCGACTTCTCGGCCGGGCCGTTTCCCTGTGTTGGTGAGGGTGCAACGGATCCGGAATCCGTCCGGTTCGCGGGTCAGGGTCATATCCCGGAAAGTGAAGGTTGTGTAGCTCAGGCCATAACCGAACGGATAGGAAACCTCTACGTCTCGGGTGTCGAAATAGCGGTAGCCGACGAACACGCCCTCTTCATAGATTGTATAATCCAGGTTTTTGGTGCCGGTGTAAGGCAGCGTGTGGTTGGTCGAGAGCGATTCGTGGAACACCTCGATATCCAGGTCTTCTCGATGCGGAAAGTTGGCGGCCGTGGGGTCGTCTTCGTAACGCATGGCAAAACTCATCGGCAGCCGGCCAGCCGGTGTTGTTTTACCGGTGAGAACATCTGCAATGGCATGCCCTCCTTCCTGACCTGGCAGCCAGGCTACCAGAATTGCGTCCGGGATCGCTTTCCAGGAGGCGGTTTCCACCGGCCCCCCGATATTCAGCACAACGATCACCTTTTTCCCGACGGCATGAAAGGCGTCGCTCACGCGGCGAATCAAACTCAGTTCCACTTCGGACAGATAGTAGTCCGTACCCACGATGCGATCGAACAGTTCGCCGCAGATTCGTCCGATTGTGATGACCGCAACATCCTGGGTGCGGGCCTGACGGGCGATTTCAGCGTCGGAAACCACCATTTGGCGTGCTTGCGGACGGATATGGTGTTCCCACCAGCGTTTGGGAGCGGGCAGGGCTGCTTTGTCGTCAAAGATGTATTGACGGTAGGTCTGTTGCAGTTTCTTTTCGGGACGAATGCCGGCGGCGGCCAGTCCTTCGTCGAGCGAAACCGTGTAGGCGCTGTTGACCGTTCCGCTTCCGGTGCCTCCCGGCAACAGATCATAAGACGATACTCCGAACAGAGCGGCTTTGCGGACCGAAGAGGCGAGCGGCAGAGTATTATCTCGGTTGCTGAGCAACACCATACCCTCAGAGGCAGCTTCGCGGGCGATGGCGGCAGAGGCTTTCAGGTCGGGTTGGTTCGAGAAGGGGTAACGGGCGAAGTGAGGCGATCGGAGAATCAACTCCAATACATGTCGCACGTTGCGGTCGATGTCTTTTATTGAGAGACGTCCTTGCTGGACTGCCTCCAGCATCTCGGCTCGTTGTTTGGGCAGGCCGGGCATGAGCAGGTCGCAGCCCGCATAGACATTCCGAAAGGTGTTGTCTGCTCCCAGCCAGTCGGAAACGACCACTCCTTTGTAGCCCCATTCGTCCCGTAGTACGGTCGTGAGCAGATCGACGCGTTCTGCCGTGTAGGTGCCGTTGAGTTTGTTGTAGGAGCTCATGATGGTCCAGGGATCGGCCTCCTTGACGATGATCTCGAACGGACGCAGATACATTTCTCGCAGGGTGCGGGGATCGACTATTGAGCTGTTGTTGAGGCGGTTGGTTTCCTGGTTGTTGGCGGCGAAGTGTTTGATCGACACGCCGACATGTTGTTGCTGAATCCCTTTGACCATGGCTACGCCGATTTTTCCGGTCAGCAACGGGTCTTCCGAATAATATTCGAAGTTCCGGCCGTTGAGGGGGTTGCGTTGCAGGTTCATCCCCGGGCCAAGCAGCACGTCGACTCCGTATTCGTGTACTTCATTCCCTATGGCCAAGCCTACACGTCGTACCAGGGCGGTGTCCCAGGTGGCGGCCAGTTGAGTACCGATCGGAAACTGGGTGGCATAAAAAGTTTGGTCGGTACTGTCGCGTTTGGCAGAAATGCGCAGACCGGCCGGGCCGTCGGCAAAAACGATGGCCGGAATGCCCAATCGTTCGATTGGGAAAGTGGTGCCTGCGGCTCCCGGCACCAGTTTGCGGGTTTGGCCGATGATGGCGGCTTCGAGGTCAGTGGCACTGGTGCCGGCTCCGACCAGCAGATAGACTTTTTCTTCGAGGGTCATCGCATCGATCACCTCTTGTAAAGGAGCGATCCCCAGTTGGGGTGCGGATGCGGTATCGGGCTGGGTAGCGGCAACGGTTTGTTGTCCGGAAACAGACTGAACAAGCGTCGCGGAAAATGCACAGGCTGGCGTTCCAATGGTGCTGACCGTAGCGACTAACAGCATTAGTAAACCATGTTTCCAGGTCATTTTTTTCATGAGTTTCTATCCGATTTGGTTAGGGGGTGACGGTCATCTCGGAGGCGTATACAACGGATCGGTCGGACGCGTCATGTTAACAAAAGCAAAAATACAAAATAAATCATATCTGCAGAGCCTCGAGAAGCTCCTTTGGATTTTCTGTAAATAGTTGGAAGTATTTGTTAAAGATTGAGTTATGTTATTTTAAGGATGGAGTTTCGATAAGAAAATATACGGAACCAGAGGAGTGGAAAAATATGGAGATTAAAGGAGGATTCCGATGCTTCGGGCTGATCGGAAAAGCAGGCGCTCGACGGCAGATCGAAGGCTCGGAGGAAGAATATTCTCCGCTTTTTCCTATCTTTACCCAGATTTCGATTTGGCCCGGTGAAACTGCAAAGGCTGGGTACCCTGTCGGTGTAGGAGGCCGGGTATGGCGCTGGGTGCAGGCGGTAGTCTGTCTCTTGTAAACCAGAAAAACAATGAAATCGAGGCTGGGAACCGGCCTTTGGGAAGCATGGTTCGAAACGGAGAACGATATGGCCAACGTATTGGAGAATGATATCAAATTTCTTAGCGGAGTGGGCGAACAACGCGCCGCTCTGTTGCGCAAGGAGCTGGGGGTGCAGACCATCGGCGACCTGCTCTATTATTTCCCGTTTCGATATCTCGACCGCAGCCGCATCTATTCCATCGCCGAAATCAGGGATGAGTCGTTGACCTACGTGCAGCTCAAGGCTCGGATCGTGGGTTTTCAGCATGTCGGGTCGGGGGCTAAAAAACGGTTCATCGCGCTGGTGGAGGATGCGACGGGCATGGCCGAACTGGTGTGGTTCAAGGGGATCAACTGGATCGAAAAACGACTCGAACAGGGTCGGGAATATGTGATTTTCGGTCGGCCGACTTTTTTTAACGGGCAGCTGAATCTGATCCATCCCGAGGTGGAGTCGACCCTTTCGCAGCAGAATCGTCCGGTTCATGGCGTGCAGGGAGTATACAGCACCACCGAACGACTCAATAATGGACATTTGGGAACCAAGGCCCTCTATACGCTGGTCTGCAACGCATGGGCTTTGGCCGAAAATCATCTGCGGGAGACGTTGCCGGACCGTATTTTGCAGGAAAATCACCTCATCGGGCTCAAAGACGCCCTGCGCAATATCCATTTTCCGGAAAACGAACGCTTGTTGAAAGAGGCTCGGCTGCGGCTGAAGTTCGAAGAGTTGCTGGGGGTTCAGCTCAGTATTCTGCTCGAACGGGGACGTCGGATCGAGCGTCTGAAGGGGCATCTGTTTTCGTCGGTGGGCGAACGTTTCAATCGTTTTTATCAGGAGAAGCTGCCGTTCCCGCTGACCGGAGCCCAAAAGCGGGTGATCCGCGAAATCCGGCGGGATACTGTCAGCGGTCACCAGATGAACCGCCTGTTGCAGGGCGATGTCGGGAGCGGCAAAACGCTGGTCGCCCTGATGAGCATGTTGCTGGCCTGCGACAACGGCTATCAGGCCTGTCTGATGGCTCCGACCGAAATTCTGGCCAATCAACATTATGCGACCTTGAGCCGTATGCTGGAGGGGTTGCCGGTGAATGTACGTTTGTGGACGGGCTCGACCCGCAAAAAAGAACGGACAGAACTGAGTGCGGCCTTGTTGTCGGGCGAAACGGATATCCTGATCGGAACCCATGCCCTGATCGAGGACGGGGTGCAGTTCCGGAATCTGGGGCTGGTGATCATCGACGAACAACACCGTTTCGGGGTAGAACAGCGGGCCCGCTTGTGGAGCAAGAATGACCGTCCGCCCCATGTGTTGGTGATGACGGCTACGCCCATTCCCCGGACGCTGGCCATGACCCTGTACGGGGATCTGGATGTCTCGGTGATCGACGAGCTGCCTCCGGGCCGCAAACCGATCAAAACACTGCATTATCGTGATTCACACCGTTTGCAGGTGTTCGGTTTCATTCGGAACGAAATTCGGAAGGGGCGTCAGATCTATATTGTCTATCCGCTGATCAAGGAGTCGGAGAAGATGGATTATAAGGACCTGGAGGACGGTTATGCCGGTATTACCCAGGCTTTCCCGCCGCCGGAATATGTGACGGTAGTCGTGCATGGCAAGATGAAGGCCGCCGACAAGGAGTACGGCATGAAACTTTTCAAGGATGGAGTGGCGCACATCATGGTGGCGACTTCGGTCATCGAGGTGGGAGTGGATGTGCCCAATGCCACGATCATGGTGATCGAGAGCGCCGAACGTTTCGGACTCTCGCAGTTGCATCAGCTGCGGGGACGTGTCGGTCGGGGCGGTGAACAGTCTTACTGTATACTGATGAGCGGCGATAAACTCTCGACGGACTCTCGCAAACGGTTGGCGGCCATGGTCGAGACCAATGACGGATTCCGTTTGGCGGAACTGGACCTCAAGTTGCGGGGACCCGGGGATATGAGCGGGACGTTGCAGAGCGGGTTGGCGTTCGATCTGAAAATCGCCAACCTCGGACAGGACGGGCAGGTTTTGACCCTGGCCCGTCAGGCTGCCGAACAGATTCTGGCGGACGATCCGCAGTTGGAACGTCCCGAAAATCAATTGTTGCGCCAGTTGGCTACCCGCTATCGAAGTCGGCGCGAAGCCGATTTCAGCATGATTTCATAAAAAGCCCGGAGGAAAAGGACTCCGGGCTTTTTTATGTCGATCGGGTGATGTTTCTGGTACAGGGAGAATGATCCTGTTGTTTTATAAAAGACGGGGCGAATTTAGAGAATCCGCAGTCGGGCAAATTTTTTCAACAACACTTTGGTGCCTACCGGGCCGAAATCGACCGTTAGTTTGACGTCGTTGGTCCACTCTTCGATGGCGGTGATTACGCCAGCCCCGAATTTGGCGTGTTCGACCCGCATGCCGACGGCGTATTCTCCAGAGGCGGCCGGAGCGGCTGAAAACCCGGTGGGGGGCGATCCGACAGGAGCCGATACCCCGGTCGGACGGGACCCGACTCCGTAAACGGATCCGGGAGCGGATGCGCCTGAAACGCCCGTATGGGGTGCAGGTCGGGAGGCGCCCATCGAACGGAAACGTCCGTCGGGTTGGAGCGGTTTGACCTGTTGGGTTTCCCGGGGCGGATAATAGGTGCGGGGCTTGTCGGAATCGTAGCTCGTGCCTCGGGGATTGTAGCCGCCGCGTCCGGAACCGCTACCTGTCGGGCGCTGTGCCCCGGCATAGTTGCCGCTTCCCGGGCGGTAACCGTTAGAGCCGTGTCCGGCAGCATAGGTGCGTCCGGAATCGTTCCCTCCTTGACGTTGGCCGTAAGGGGATCCCGGTTGATAGGATCCGCCTCCGCCTCCGCCATAGGAGCGGGATTCGTTGCGATAGGCGGAACCTCCGGAACGGCCTCCGTCCGAGGCGTAGGAGCGACGGTAGGATGGGCTCTCTTCGTCACTTTCGTCATCCGGGGTGTTGAGGTCGAACGAGATGTCGAGATAACGGGGATCGATTTCACTGAGGAAGCGGCTCGGACGGCTGAACGACATTTCACCCCATTTGAAGCGTGATTCGGCAAAGGTGAGTACGGCAGCCGTTTTGGCCCGGGTCAGGGCGACATAGAACAGCCGGCGTTCCTCTTCGAGTCCTTCCGAGCTTCCCAAACTCATGAGGCTGGGGAAGAGGTTCTCTTCCAGACCGGCAATATAGACATACGAGAACTCGAGCCCCTTGGCGGCATGCACCGTCATAAGGGTCACTTTATTCTGGTCCTCGGGTTTGTCGGTGTCCATGTCGGTGAGCAGGGCGACGTTCTGCATCCACTCTTCGATGCCTACCGAAGCCTGGACCTGTTCGCCCGTCTCTTCGCTGAGTTTCTGCTGTTCGTCTACAAATACCCGGATGGAGTTGATCAACTCTTCGATATTCTCCAGGGCGCTGATCGATTCGGGGGTCTGCTGCATTTTGTAGACGCCGATCAGTCCCGAACGGGTGGCGATCTCCAGCCCAAGGGTATAGGCCTCCATGGTGGCACGGGCCGCCGACATCTCGCCGATCAGCGTGGCAAAGGCGGTCACCTTTTTGGCGGCGGCTCCGGCCAGCTCCATCGAGGCCGGATCGAGGGTGCTGACGGCCTCCCAAAGGCTGATGCCGTGGCTTTCGGCCGCTGCCGCAATGCGCCCGATGGTCACGTCGCCGATTCCGCGGGCCGGGGTGTTGATTACCCGTCGGAACGCTTCGTTGTCCCGGGGGTTGATCACCAGTCGGATGTAGGCCAGCAGGTCTTTGATCTCCTTGCGCTGGTAAAACGAAAAGCCTCCGTAGATTTTATAGGGAATGTTGCGGGTGCGCAGGGCCTCTTCCAGCGCACGCGATTGGGCGTTGGTGCGGTAGAGGACGGCCACTTCGCTGTACGGAACCTCCCGGCTCCGCACAGTGGCATAGATGTCCGAAGCGATCAGGGCCGACTCTTCGCGGTCGGTATAGGCCTTCATGACCTTGATCTTCTCCCCTTCGTCCCCCGAAGAGAAGGCTTTCTTGCGGATCTGACGCTGGTTCTTTTCGATGACGCTGTTGGCGGCGTTGACAATGGTCTGGGTCGAGCGGTAGTTCTGTTCGAGTTTGAAGATCCGGGCGTTCGGGAAATCCTGCTGGAAACGCAGGATGTTTTCGATCTTCGCCCCTCGGAATGAGTAGATGCTCTGTGCATCATCCCCCACCACGCAGACATTGCCGTAACGTTCGGCCAGCCGGCGGACAATGACGTACTGGGCGAAGTTGGTGTCCTGGTACTCGTCCACCAGAATGTAGCGGAACTGTTCCTGGTATTTGGTCAGCGCTTCGGGATGGTCGCGGAACAGAATGTTGGTCATCAACAGCAGATCGTCGAAGTCCATGGCTCCGTTTTCGCGGCAGCGGCGGCAGTAGAGCTTGTAAATTTCCAGAAAGCGCGGAATCTTCAGTTCGCGGTCTTCCCCCTGCAGCGAGGCGTTGGCTTCGTAGGCTTCCGGGGTGACCAGGTTGTTTTTGGCGCGGCTGATCCGCGAAGCGACGTTGTTCGGTTTGTAGGTGTCTTCGTCAAGTTCCAGCTCGCGGATCGCCAGCTTGACCATGTTTTTGGCGTCGGCTGCATCGTAAATGGTGAAAGTCGACGGATAGCCCAGTAATTCGGATTCGGCCCTCAGAATACGGGCGAATACCGAGTGGAAAGTCCCCATCCAGAGCCCGCGACCCAATACCGGGGAGATCATGCCTCCGATACGTTCGCGCATTTCGCGGGCGGCCTTGTTGGTGAAGGTCAGGGCCAGGATGTGGTGGGCGGGGACGCCCTCCTGGAGCATGTAGGCGATACGCGAAGTGAGCACCCGGGTTTTGCCGGAGCCGGCCCCGGCGATGATCAGCGAGGGGTCTTGATAGTGTATGACGGCATCCCGTTGAGCGGGATTGAGGGATTGGAGCAGATCGTTGTTCACGGTAAAGAGGGGTTTCGAGGTGTGGGCCGGAAAGCGCGCTTTTGCGTAAAAGCGGCCGTCGCACAGCCGACGCAAAGGTAGCCTATTTTGCTCGAAGACGCAATCGGAACGGGTCGGAAAAAACGACTTCGGAAAGGCGTGCCGGGAAGAAATTCTGACCGGTCGTTGAGTCTGAATTTGTTACGGGTCGGGATGGTGATTCGGGAGAAAGGAGTCCCAAGGATAAGTCTTTTTACGGCGGAACGGAAGAAAAATCGGAACCGGCAAGAAATCGTCCCGGGAAACGATTGCCGGGAGGATTCGGGCATCTGCGGGGGTGGGGAAAAGAGAAAGCGTCAAAGAAAGACGGAAATCGTCTCTGCGGGAGAGGGTGGTGTGCGAATCGTTGCAAAGAGCGGAAAAAGACTATCGATTTGTCAAAAAATATAATAAATTTGCAAGACGGTCGTTCGCTCAGTACGATCGAGGGGAGTGTAGCTGCTCACCCGACCTGAAAAGACTCTAAAACCGAAATAACCTATGAGTGAGGTAATCAATATTAAGGAACTCAACGAACGGATCGAGCGTGAAAGCGTTTTCGTGGACACGCTGAATCTGGAAATGAGCAAGGTGATCGTCGGCCAGAAACACCTGGTGGATACCCTGCTGATCGGCTTGCTGTCCGATGGACATATTCTGTTGGAAGGGGTTCCGGGTCTGGCCAAAACCTTGGCCATCACCACGCTGGCTAAAGCGGTGGATGCCCGTTTCAGCCGTATTCAGTTTACGCCCGACCTGTTGCCGGCCGACCTGCTGGGTACGCTGATCTACTCCCAGAAGACCGAAGAATTCGTGGTGAAGAAAGGTCCTATCTTCGCGAACTTTATCCTGGCGGATGAAATCAACCGTTCTCCGGCCAAGGTGCAGAGCGCCCTGCTGGAAGCCATGCAGGAAAAGCAGGTTACCATCGGCGATACGACCTATCCGCTGCCTCGGCCGTTCCTGGTGCTGGCGACGCAAAACCCCCTGGAGCAGGAAGGGACCTATCCGCTGCCCGAAGCCCAGGTGGACCGTTTCATGTTGAAGGTGCTGATTACCTATCCCAAGAAACAGGAAGAACGCGACATCATGCGCCTGAACCTCGACGGAGGCGGCATGCCTCAGCCCAATAAGGTGATCTCGCCCGAAGATGTGATGAAGGCCCGGGCTGTGGTGCATGACGTCTATATGGACGAAAAGATCGAAAAATACATCGTGGACATCATCTTTGCCACGCGTGAACCTTCGGAATACAACCTCCAGAAACTCGTGCCGCTGATCAGTTATGGCGGGTCGCCGCGTGCGAGCATTTCATTGGCCAAGGCTGCCAAGAGCTATGCCTTCATCAAACGCCGCGGGTATGTGATTCCGGAAGACGTGCGGGCCGTTTGTCACGACGTGCTGCGTCACCGCATCGGCCTGACTTACGAAGCCGAAGCCGAAAATGTCTCGACCGAAGAGATCATTACCGAAATTTTGAATAACGTGGAAGTGCCCTAATTCGGGGCTTTCCTTTTGTTTTGGCTCCGGGACCTACGACCGCTGGTCCGGGAGCGGACGGTGCGTCGGGAAAGACTGCATAGTGATTTCTGTTCCGTGATACCATGACCGAAAACAGCAACGACATACTCAAACAGGTCCGCAAGATCGAGATCAAAACCCGGGGATTGAGCAATGAAATCTTCGCCGGCAAATACCACAGTGCTTTTAAAGGACGGGGGATGGCCTTCAGCGAAGTGCGCGAATACCAGGTGGGGGACGACATCCGCGACATCGACTGGCATGTGACGGCCCGCAGTCGTTCTCCTCACGTCAAGACCTACGAAGAAGAGCGCGAACTGACCATGATGCTGTTGGTGGATGTCAGCGGCTCGCGTCTGTTCGGGACGACCGACAAGATCAAGAAAAACATGATCACCGAGATCGCGGCGGTATTGGCCTTCTCGGCCTCTCAGAACAACGACAAAATTGGGTGTATTTTTTTCAGTGACCGGGTGGAAAAATTTATTCCGCCGAAAAAGGGACGTGCCCATGTGCTGATGATCATCCGCGAACTGATCGACTTCAAACCGGAGCATCTCGGAACATCGGTGGGCGAAGGGTTGCGCTACCTGACCAATATCCTGAAAAAACGTTGTACGGCCTTTGTGTTGTCGGACTTCATGGATGTGGACGAACAGCAGGGCGCCCGTTTCGAAGAGGCGATGAAGATCGCTTCGGGAAAACACGACCTGGTGGGCATTCGGATTTATGACCGCCGGGAAGTGGAACTGCCCGATGTGGGGGTGCTGGAGATGCAGGACGCCGAAACCGGGGAGCGGGTGTGGATCGATACCTCTTCGCGAACCGTTCGGCAGGCCTATGCCGACCATTGGAACCGCATGCAGGAGGTGATCGGCCGGACGCTGAATCGTTGCCGGGTGGATAATGTGATGGTCGCCACGGGTGAAGATTACGTCTCCTCGCTGATGAAACTTTTCAAGCGACGCTAAGTCTTTTTTCAGGGGCGGTTGCCGGTTTTACGAAGACCGCGGCAACGTCACCGGGAAGGGGACGGATGAAAAACGAAAGCGGGAAGAACCGGCGGGAGAGGATGATCGGGGAAATGTGAGAGGGAGAAGGAGGGGGAGAAGGATGAAGAAAGCACCAGACAGATAATAAAAAGGCCTCGGAAGAGGCGAGCAAGATAGACGGAGAAACGAATTTATGAATCGAATCCGAACCATAGGAATTTGGGGCTGTGTGTGCGGCCTGCTGTGCCTGAGCCGACCGGCGGATCTGACGGCACAGAGCGGGGCGAATCAGACGCAGACTCGAAATGCGGCGGCCGATGTGACGACCGACTCGTCGCGTCGGAATAGCAATGCGCCTCGGGTGCGGGCCCATTTTTCGACCGACAGCATTCTGTTGGGCGATCGCTTCCAGTTGAGTGTGGAGGTGGATAAGGACCTGATGCAGGTGGTGGAGTTCCCGACGTTCGATAACGGACGGTTGGCCGATTCGATCGAAATCGTGAGCGAAGGGCCGGTGGATACCCTCGCTCAGGAGGGACGTCGCCTCAAGCTGAAACGCGAATACGAGCTGACGTGTTTCGAACCGGCGGTCTATCGGATGGGCCGTTTCCCGCTGCTCTATATCGACAAGAACCTGGTCGATACGCTGTGGTCGGAAGACTCGCTGCTGCTGACCGTGCAGACCATCGAGATCGATACCACGACCCAGCAAATCTATGACATCAAACCGCCGATCGAAACCCCGTTGCGTTTCGGGGAGATCAGCGGCTATCTGTTGCGGATTCTGTTGGGGCTGATCGTGTTGGGTGCCATTGCCTATGTGTTGATCCGGCGCCTGCAGCGCAAACCTCTGTTGGGTGGCGCTCCGGCACCGGAGGATCCGCCTCATGTGGCGGCCATCAAGTCGCTGGAAAAGCTGCATGCCCAGAAACTGTGGCAGAGCGGGAAACAGAAACAGTATTATACGCGCCTGACCGATATTCTGAGAGCCTATATGCAGCGTCGCTACGGCTTCCGGGCGATGGAGTATACGTCGGCTGAAATTCTGGCGAAACTGCGGAACGAAGAGCTCTCTGAACGCTCCCGCAAGCGGATCGAAAATCTGCTTCCGTTGTCGGATTTCGTGAAGTTTGCCAAGTATGTGCCCGATGCCCAGCAGAATGAGGATGCCTATCAGGACGCCTATTACTTCGTGGAAGAGACCAAAGAGTCCGAACGCGAACAGGCGCTGGGCAGCGATACGGTGGAAGGGCCCGAAGGAACCGAAACGACGACCCCCGTCAACAAACTGACGGCTGCGGCTAAACCGGCCGAAAAACCTCAGTCGGACGAAGGAAAGGAGGTACGCTCATGAAGGGATGGAAAGTGATCGGGTTGTTGCTCTTGCTGGGAGGGGTGGCCGGTACGGTGTCGGCGCAGAAGTACCCCGAACGCAAAGAGATCCGTCAGGGCAACAAACGCTATGATAAGGGCGATTATCCCGGAGCCGAGCTCTTCTATTTGCGGGCTTTGGAGGCGAAACCCTCTTCAGTGGAGGGGGCGAACAACCTGGCGGGAGCGCTCTACAAGCAGGGGCGTTATGAAGAGGCGGCCAAAGCGGCCGGTGCGGCGGCTCGGGACTCATTGGCGGGAGAATATGCCTCAGGGGCGTTTTTCAACGAAGGGAATGCCTATTTCCAGCAACGGAAACTGAATGAGGCGATCGAAGCCTATAAAAATGCATTGAGACGCAATCCCGACGATCAGCAGGCGAAGTTCAATTTGGCCTATGCTCTGAAGCTGCGGGATAAGGATAAGAATGGTGGCGGTGGCGGCGGTCAGAACAATCAGGACCAGAACCAAAATCAAAACCAAAATCAGAAGCAAGGCCAGAACCAAAACCAGGGTCAGAACCCGAATAATCAGGATCAGAACCAGGATCAGAATCAGAATCCAAATCAGGATCAGAATGATTCCAAGGATGGTTCTCAGAATCCCGACTCGCAGAAACAGCCCGGACAGGGCGGTCAGTCTCCGCAGCAGGGCGGCATGAGCCCTCAGGAAGCGGAACAGATGCTGGACGCCATACAGGGGGCAGAGGATAATACCAAAAAGAAGGTAGATGCCCAGAAGGTGCGGGCTGTGGGACGATCCGGGAAAAACTGGTAGTCCGGTTTTTCGCGAAGGGTCGCTCCGGGGGAAACGGAAAGACTGTTCTTCCCCGAAAGGATACGCCGGGATGCTCCGGGTGCCGAACGTTTAGAGTAAAGAACGCAATTAGGATCGAATTCCGTGGATATAGTCAGATTTGTCAATCCCCATTTGTTGTGGCTGTTATGGGTGTTGGTGCCCTGGGTGGCCTATTATATCTATCGCTGTCGTCAGGGCGGGGCTACCCTGCGCATCTCGACCGTGGATGGGGTGAAAAAATTGCCCCATTCGCTGAAGTATTACCTGCGTCATTTGCCTTTTGTGTTGAGGTGTCTGGCCATGGCGGCACTGATTGTGGCGCTGGCTCGTCCACAAAGCTCCCAAAGCCACTCCAACAGCACGACCGAAGGGATCGACATCGTCTTGTCGCTCGATATTTCGGGCAGTATGTTGGCCCGGGATTTCCAGCCTGACCGGATTACGGCCGCGAAAGAGGTGGCTGCCCGTTTTATCAACGACCGTCCCAATGACCGGATCGGCTTGGTGGTGTTTGCAGGGGAAAGCTTTACGCAAAGTCCTTTGACGACCGATAAGGCGTCGTTGCTGACCCTGCTGGCAGGGGTGAAGAGCGGTATCATCGAGGACGGAACCGCCATCGGAAACGGCTTGGCCACAGCCCTGAACCGTCTGCGGGAGAGTCAGGCGAAAAGCAAAGTGGTGATCCTGCTCACCGACGGGGTGAACAACAGCGGACAGATCGCTCCCCTGACCGCCGCCGAGATTGCCCAAAGTCTCGGGATTCGGGTCTATACCATCGGGGTAGGCAGCGTGGGAACGGCCCCTTATCCGATGCTGGATATGTGGGGAAATATCTCTTTCCAACCGATGAAGGTGGAGATCGACGAAGAGGTGCTGCAACAGATTGCCGACAAAACCGGAGGCCGTTACTTCCGGGCTACCGATAAAGCGACCCTGGAAGCGATCTACGACGAAATCAACGAACTGGAAACAACGAAGGTCGAAGTGGAAAACTTTACCCATTATGACGAACGTTTTGCTCCGTTTGCCTTGTTGGCGTTGGGGTTGTTGTTAGTTGAATTTTTGTTGAAGACGCTCTATTTGAGACGGATTCCGTAAATACCGAAAACCGGATGGACCTTCGGGGAACGGTCACATCCGCCGGGAAAAAGTTCCCCGATGCGTAATGACGAAATTGTTGCCTGAAGAAGATGTTCAGATTTGCGACTCCCGAATATTTCTATTTGCTGCTGGTATTGCCGCTGTTGGTGATACTGTATCTCTATGCGATGCGATGCCGCCGTCAGGCTTTGGATCGCTTCGGTCTCCGGAATACGCTCCGGGAACTGATGCCCGAAGCCTCCCCTCGCAGGGTGCGGAACAAATTCATTCTCTTTGTGATTGCCTGGGGATTGATTGTCGGAGCGCTGGCCCGACCGCAGTTCGGCAGTAAACTCAAGGAAGAGACCCGTCGTGGGATCGAGATCATGTTGGCGGTGGACGTTTCCAACAGTATGCTGGCTCAGGATTTCGAACCCAATCGTCTGGAACGGACCAAATATGCGATCAGTCGACTGACCGAACAACTGACCGAAGACCGAATCGGGTTGATTGTCTTTGCCGGCGACGCCTATATGCAGCTGCCCATTACGTCGGACTATGTGATTGCCCGCAGTTTTGCCAATAGCATTTCGCCGGATATGGTGTCGCGTCAGGGTACGGCCATCGGAGCGGCCATCGATCTGGCGGCGAACTCGTTTTCGTCGGGCAGTGAAGGCAGCCGGGTGCTGATCATCATTTCGGACGGGGAAAACCATGAAGACGATGCCATCGCAGCGGCCGAAGCGGCTGCCGCCAAAGGAATCAAAATCTATACCATCGGGATCGGAACCCCCGAAGGAGCTCCGATTTCGATCGGCGGGGAGTTTATCAAGGACGAACAGGGAAACATGGTCGTTTCCAAGCTGGATGAGAATACCTTGCAGCAGATTGCCGTTTCGACCGGAGGTTCATATATCCGGGCTACGAATCGCAGCCTGGGACTGGATGAGATCATTAAGCAGATCAATGAGGTGGAAAAGAAAGATCTGACCACCCGGATTTTTGAGGATTTCGATGAACAGTTTTCGACATTGCTGTGGATTGCGCTGGGGTTGTTGTGGATCGAAGGGCTGATGTTGAGCCGCAAAAATCGGTTGTTATCCCGTTTTTCGATTTTTAAACCTTCGGATCGCGAGAATCGATAACACGATAGAACTTTAATAGGAAAAGCCGGTATCTGTTTTCAGATACCGGCTTTTTATTATTTAGTGTCAGAAGGTGCGCAGATCGGGAACCCGGACCCCGAAAAGGAGAAAATCTCCCCAAAAAGCACGTGTTTTCGACGACAAGATGGGATGTTTTAGCGAAGATTTTCGTGTGAACTGAGAGAGGTTTGATCCGTTGATTTTGAGGCTGATGAAGCAGATTGTCGTTGTTGGGAGATTCCGGAAAATCGTCGACTTGTAACTTTTCGGTGGCGACTCCGTTATAGGAAACATAGGACGGATTTTCGGGTGGGATGAACATTCGTTGCTCCCACAGCATAAAAGAAAGGAAAATCTGAACATAAACCAGGGTTTTGTTCCTGATTTTCGAGGATTTACAAAAGACAATATGAAGAATTTTACCCGATTGATCGTGTGGGGATGTGCGTTGACGGTGGCTTGGGTGGCGGGAGGCTGCTCTTCTGCCAAACGGGATATGCCCGAAGTCAACCAACGGGTGAAGGTCTGGCTGCAAGTCACACAGACCGGAACCTCGGCCCCCGCTACCAAAACATTTATCGGGGGAGATCAGCTCAATAAAGTATATTGGTCGGAGCGGGATACGATCTCTCTGTATTGGAATACCACCGGTAATTCGGGCAGCCTGAGCGGTGAACAACGTTTCTATTGTTATCAATATGCACCGTCGAAGTCTACGTTTGCTGCGCAAATGGAGGCACTGACCGAAGGTTCCTATGACTATTATGCTGCCTTCCCGCGGCCTGCTTCGGTGGAAGGTACACGGGCCACCTATTTGCTGCCCGCTGAACAGGACGGTACCTATGATGGGCAAAGCGGGGGACCGAAAGCAGATTATACGGGCAATCTCGATGTTATGGTGGCCGAACCGCTGATCGCGCAGCCCGGACTGAGTGGGGAGCAGACCCTGACCATGAATTTTGTGCATCAGTGTCATGTGATGCGGATTCAGGTGCCGACGGGACGGAATCAGTGGGGAACTTCGATCCGTAAGTTGCGGGTGGAGTTTCCTTCTGCCGTGGTTGGGGAAATGACGGTGGATCTGGCCGACCCGAATGCGGCTCCGACCCTCGCTTCGGGCGGAAATGTCGTAACCGCCGTTTTGCCGCGACCGTTCGATGAATCGGAGGAAGATGCGACGGATGGAAATTATGTCTGGCTTTTTTTGTGTCCCGGTACGCTCTCGGGCGAGATGCGTTTTACGGCCTATGATGAAAATGGCTATCAGTCCCATTCGCTCAGCGTGCCTATTGAAAAGACCCTCGAAAAGGGGCGTATTACCCCGATCAACCTGACGATTCCGACGGAGTTGCCGGTGACGTGGATCGATTTCTCGATCGAGGGCAACAACCTGGGTGAGGAACCGCAGTCATTTACCGTGACTGCACCCGAGGGGGCGACTTTCCGAAATGGGACCAATACTCAGACCTTTACGATTAACGATCAGAATCTCTATTCGCTCGGGTTCTATAACGAATACGACGGCATCGATAACGGCTCGGCGATGCAAAGTGCCCCATTGACCATTACTTATGATTCGGAACATGCGCGGGTGTCGGAAGAGAAGACCCTTGAAAACTTTACGGTCGGAGAACATACCGCTCTGTCGTTGACGGTACCTTATCTGTTGGCGGAAGATTTCAGCAATGCGGGCGGTACGGATCGGAATAACGATACCAAAGAGTTGAGTGAATATAATTTGCCGGAGTGGTCGGGGTCGCGTTTCGGACTGCAGGCCAATGCCGCGGGTATGATATTCGGATACTTGGGGTCATCGGTCTTGACGGATCCGGATGGTGGAGATAACCATCGGGGACGTTTGGATACTCCGATGCTGACCGGTTTGAAAGACGGTGCGAGTGTCTCGTTGCGAGTACAGTATAATGTAAGCGGCACGAAACAAAATGGGAATACCATTTTCGGGAAAACCACTGTCATGTATTCGAAATACGAGTTCGGTATCGATACAAAAACCGGTGCCGTGAATGGTGATGATAATGCGATCGAACAGGTGGTTCATGAAGAAGAACCCGGTACGGATGGCAGCTATACGAATATTCCTTATTTGCGGGAGTTTGTGGTAGCGGGGTGCACCAATCGGCACCGCCTTTCCTGGAGAGCCTCGTTCCGTGTGAATGGACAAGGAATTTCAACCATTACAGCCGGCTATACCTATGTTTATCTCGATAATATTCGGGTGTCGATCGTGCCTTAAAAACAGGGAATTATGAAATTTGTCAGAAAATATATGTGGCTTGCCGTATTGGGCCTTGCGCTCGGGGCTTGTGAAAAGTCGCCCGCGCCCACTCCTGATGAGACGCAGCGCGGTTCGATCGTATTCGACTGCTCGGTTTCGTCCCAGGTGTCGGTGGCCGCAGCCGGAACCAAAGCCGATCCGGCAACCCGGGAATTGCCCGCATCCTGCCTGCCTACTGTCAATCAGATGGAGATGCATATGTGTGGTTGCAATTCCTCGTTTGAATGCCATTATGAAACGATGGCCGAATATGATCAGCCTTTGCTCAATCCGGGAGATTATACGATTGAATTCTCGTACGGGGATCCCGATGCCGAAGGTCCGGAGGCCGCTTATTTTGCCGGATCGTCCACTTGTACGGTGGTGGCACGAACGACGGTTTCCCAGCGTGTGGTGCATTCGTTGGCCAATTCAGTGTATACCGTTGAACTGTCGGATTGGTTCAAGAACTATTACAGCGAATATCAGGTGAGCATACATACCGAATCAGGCTATCAGAGCGATCTCTCCAGTGGGGATGAGACGACGCGGACCTCGACCGAGTCAACCCCGATTTTCGTGAAACCTTCGACCAAACTCTATCTGAGTGGAACCGCCACCAAAACCAACGGGGTGCAGGTCGAGTTTCCAAAAACTGAAATCGGAATGACCGTGGCCCGTACCTGGCATACGATTCGGGTCGATGCCGGGACGGTCGGTCATGCAGGGATGATCGTGACTATAGACAATACGCCCATTGCGATCGAAACCATTGAAATAGACTTAAATCCGGACATGTAGTCCTACAGTAGAAAAACAGGTAATTATATGATAAAATCTTGGTTACGCATTTTAGGGATCGTTGGATGGGTCCTGTTAGCGGGATGTAAGGATGAAACCCCGTGGTATCTGCGGGGTGAAGGCTCGGAAAGCGATGGTATGGGGTATTTGGTGACCTCGGGACTGACCGTTTCAGTGGCGGATGATGAGGTGATTACGTCTGAAACCGAACAGTCGGCGCTTGCTGCCGGAAAACCGGTCTCAAAAACGACGACGGAAGGGACAGAAACGGCGACAAAGGGGGCTCAGACTCGGGCTGCTTCGCTGGTCGATGCCGGGGACGATTATCGGGTGACGATCCACAACGATAAAACTTCCGATGAGCTGCAATATACATATGGGGAGTTGAAACAAACCGAAAATCAGAAAATTCCTTTGCAGCCCGGTTCTTATACCATCTCGGCTCAATCTCCGGATTATGCCGACTATGTGGCGGGTACGAACTATGCGAATTGGGATATGCCGGTGTATGTGGGCTCGGTGACCAAAACCATTGTCAAAGAGACCGAAACTACGGTGGACGATCTGGTGTGCACGTTGGGAAATATCAAAACGACGGTGGCGATCTCTCCGGACCTGCAGAGTCTGTTTATTCCGGATAATCAGGCAACGCCCTGACTGTTACCCTGTCGATCGGAGAAAATCAGTTGGTCTATGGCCGCCAGCAGATGAATGACGAGGCGAAAGGCTATTTCAAGGCGGTCGAAAGTTCCAATACGATCACGGTGACCCTCTCCGGAGCTTATAATAAAGCGGCAGGCAATGCAGCTCCGGAATATGTGCCGATCCAATGGACGCGCGAAATCTCCGATTGTCAGGCCGGACAATGGCGTAAGATCTCGATTAATGTCGTGGGGGCTACTCAGGGCGATGTCGAGTTCCAGATGAGCGTCGAAAATTGGGTCTACGATGAAAAAATCGATGTCGATGTGATGCAGTTTCTGTCGGCAATCGGAGAAGAAACGATTCCGGATGAGGATATGTCCGATCCGAACTCTCCGGTGGTGACCCTCGACGGGGCCGATATCGCTCAAGGGTATACTATCAGCCAGGATATGTTCGACGAGCTGTTGGGCAAATGGAACCAAAACCTGCGGGTGGTGATGACGCCGCAGAGCGGGGTGACGGTACGTTCGGCCAAATTGGTGTTTGCTTCGGACAATGCCGAATTCCTGGCGGCGCTGAGTGCGGCCGGATATGTCAATCAGACGGTGTCGATTTGGCCGCAAAATGTGGACTTGAGTGCTTATCTGCTGATTCAGGAAGAGAGTGCGACGGGTGTGTTGACCGTCACGGTGACCGATCCGGGGATGACGGCCCTGTTCGGGTATAAAGGAACTCATACCGCTAAAATCGTGGTGACCGATATACAGGGGCGGACCTCCTACACTTCGTTGGACATTCGGGTGACCGAAGGCGGAACCGTAGGTTCGGCGCCGGAACTCAAATGGACCAATAAGGCCGGGACATTTACCTATGATTTCGATACTCGGTATACGATTAGCGATACGGATCCCGAGGTGAAGATTTCGGTTACCTCCGCAACGGGTATTGTGGGCTTTACGGTGGATATCATCAGCGAAACGTTGACCCCTTCCGAATTGCAGGGATTGGGCTTGGCGACTCATATGGATCTGGTGAACCCCGGAGAGTATAAGACTCCGTTGGAAAATTTGCAGTTCCCCACCGGAGAAGATGTGGCGGGTCAAAAAAATCTGGAATTTGACATTTCGCAATTCATGCCCCTGTTGAAGATCCTGGGGCCCGGCGACAGCGACTTTAAATTGACGGTGACCGATGCCGGAGGAGTGACGGTGAAAACCATTATGCTGAATGTTCCTCAAGAATAGGATGGTTATGAAGAGATTGGTTGAGAGTTTCCGGCGGATCGGAATGATGATGTTGCTCGTTGGACTGATGGCTTGTGCGAAAGAGTCGCCCGAACCGGGTCCGGAACAGAGCGGAAATCTTCGCTTGAAAATCATGGTCGGGGAGGAAGAGTTGTCGGCCAGTACGAAGGCCGAAACGGATATTGAATATCCCTGGACTGTCAGTACGCTGTGGATTTATAAGGTTGAATCGGATGGTGCCGGAGGAACGACCGAAGGATTGATCCGTAAATATAAACCGGCTACTTTGGTGCCGGATGATCTTTACCTGGCCGCGGGGCGTTACAAAGTCGTGGTCGAAGCGGGTAATGGCAGTGAAGCGACTTTTACGGATAAAACTTATGCCGGTGAAACTTCCTTCGATCTGGCCGAACAGGAAACCAAAGTCGTTGAGGTGGCATGTAAGATCACCAATATCGCCGTGCGGGTACAGTTCGATGCTTCGGTCGCGCAGAAATTCGATCAGGGTTATCAGGTTTATGTGAGTGCTGCGGATAACTTCTCGATGGAGGATGCCGAAAACAATCGGGTCCCTTCGTTGCATTATACGAGCGATACGACTGGATTTTTCCTCTTGCCGGAGGGAGTGTCGAAATTGAGTTGGGGCTTTACGGGAGAAAGTTCCGACCCGACCATCAACCAGAATAATACGAAAACCGGACAGATCGACCAGCCTCAGAACGGGATGCAGTATACGCTGAATTTTACCTATTCGAAGACCCCGGACGGCTATCTGACCGTTTCGGTCAAGGTACAGGAGTATAAGGAAGAGAAGAACGATTCCTTTGTCTTCAGTCCTGAGCCGACCCTGATCGGAGATGGATTCGATATCGAAGGAATTGCCGGTTATTATGCCGATCCGGTCAACTTTGATGTGGCTTCGATCAATCCGTTGTCGGGGTTGAAGATGACGGTGAAGAGTACGGGAACGGTTTATGAAGTGTTGCGTGATGGCGATGTGGTGCCCGAAACGGCAGCCTTGGGCGTCTCTTATACGGCCACCGATGCCACGAAAGGAAAATTGTCGTTGACTCCGGACTTCTTGAGTCAATTGCCCGGGGGCATTCAGTCGCTCGATTTCGAAATATCCGATAACGCTTTGGTATCCAGCTCGGCCACGACGCGGATTGCGATTGCTTCCGCTCCGGGAGTCGTCACCCAGGATTTGTGGTTCGGAACGGCCGATCTGAGTGCGGTGGTGACCAATCCGGATGCTGCAACGGTCTCCATGAAGTATCGCGTACAGGGCGAAGGAGACTGGATGACGGTAACGGCGAAGAAAGGCGATGATGGCTATACTTATACGGCTCAGGTTACCGGTCTGAAACCGAGTCACACTTATGAATGCCAGGTACTGGAAAATGGGGCGGACAGCGGACGGGAAGCGACCCTGACGACAGAAGATGGCGTGCAGTTACCCAATGCCGGGTTCGAAGAGTGGCACCAGAACGGGAAACCTTGGTATCCTTATGCGGCTGGAGGAACGGAGTTCTGGGGTACGGGGAATCCCGGATCTACGACTTTAAGTGCCGATGACAATGTCACGACGCGGGCGGCAGATCCGCGTCCGGGTTCGTCAGGACAGTATTCTGCTCAGTTGGCTTCCCGGGAAGTGGGACTGTTTGGGATTACGAAACTGGCGGCGGGGAATATTTTTGTCGGGGCTTTCGGCGGAACGTCCGGAACCAACGGAACGGTGCATATGGGACGGAGCTTCACGTTCAATGCCAAACCCAAAGCGCTGCGGATTTGGTATAAAGGATCGTTGGTGGGGAGCGATAAGAGTCGGGTGTTTGTCTGTCTGACGAATATGACCAAAGCCGGTTGTACCTATCATGCTGTCAATACAGGCAATACGGCGGCTACTACGTTCGAGCCGAGCGATGAATTTTTGTATACGGACAAGCAAAATCCCTCGACTTTGGAGGGTCATATCCTGGGTTACGGTGACCTGATGATCGAACAGTCGCAAGGCGAGTGGACGATGGTTGAGATTCCGATCACGTATCGGGACCAGTATGCGGCGGAAAAACCCAATGTGTTGATCCTGACGGCTTCGGCTAGTTATCGGGGAGATTATTTTGAAGGATCGGCAGGAACGACGCTTTATCTGGATGATATTGAATTTGTTTACGAATAAACTCTGCAGTGAAAAAAAAGATAGCCTTTTTCATTGGTTTGTATGTTATCGGGGCGGGGTGTCTCCGGGCCGCTGACTTTCGGTTTGACGATCAGACCGGTAAGACGGTGGCGGCGGCCGATACGTTGCTCCTGGGAGAGCAAAGTGACGAATCGGCCGATAGTCGGCTGGTCTTCGACGGTGTGGCATCGATGCCCGAGTTTTCCTTCTCCCGGGACACCGCTTCCGGATACGCCTTGGATCAGCCCTTGAGTCGGGGCGTGATCGGGTCCAAGAACAAGAAAAAGAACAAGCCGAAATTTGAAGAACTGACGGCCGATTCGATTCGGGAACACAAGCGGCAACGAGGTTTGACCTCGATGTCGAACATGTTCGTGCCACAAGGTCAGTGGGTGACCGGGGTCAATGCTTCGTTTTCGACCCACTCAAACGATCATTATACCTTTGTGGTGGTCGAAGGGATTAATTCCCAGGGCTATTCGGTTAATGTGTCGCCCTTGTTGGGTTATGCCTTCCGAAATAACATGGTGATCGGGGCCCGGTTTGCTTATTCCCGGACCTTCCAGTCGATCGATAACGGCAGTATCCAGCTCGGCGATGAGGATACCGGAATCGACCTGAAAATCGATACCTTTTATTCCATTAAACATACTTATCAGGCTTCGTTCGTGTGGCGTCAGTATATTCCGCTGGGGCAGAGCAAACGTTTCGCCTTGTTCAACGAAATGCAGTTGTCCATGGGGAGCTCGCAGGCCAAATTCGCCGAAGGAAGTCCGGTGCGGGGAACCTATGAAACCGGGCAACACTGGTCGTTGGGGATTACGCCCGGGCTGGTGGCCTTTGCGACCAATAACATGGCTATCGAACTGAATGTCGGGATTATGGGGGTCACGTACAGCAAAGTGAGGCAGATCCACAATCAGGTGACGGTCGGAACCCGAAAGTCCAGTATGATGAACTTTAAAGTGAATATTTTTTCCATCGGGATAGGTGTGGCCTTCTATCTCTAACCGAAAAGCTATGAGTAAAGTACGTACATATATATTGATAGGCTGGGGTATCCTCGCCCTGAGTTCGGCCGGAGAGGTCGGGGCGGTAGCCCGACCGTCGGACCTGAAGGCGGTGGTGGCCGAAGATCCCCGGCAAGCTGCGGATACGGCGGCTTTGGGGACGAACGGAGAGGTGTTGCTTGCTGGACCGGATACGCTGGGGACGGTGATGGCCGCATCCGATACGCTGGTAAAAAATGAAGACCTCGAATATCGGTTCGAGGATGCTGATTCGGTAGTACTGGATCGGGAAAAACGGAAACGGAATGTCTCGGCCGATTCTTCGCGTCGCCGGAATCGCTCGGCTTTGGTGCCGCTCGATAGACCGATGCCGTCGTTGGATTCGTTGCCTCAGCTCTCTTTGGCCGGGGATTCATTGTCAATGGGGGCCTCCGCAGACTCTTTGCAGAATGCGTTGCCGCAGGACTCTTTGTCGATGAAACAGGATTCGATGGCGAAAGCCCCCCAACGCGCGCGTTTTCTGCCGACCCGACGTCGAATGGACCGGGAGATCAATCAGAATCGTTTTATCTTTAAACGGGAGGTAGCGGTCGGCTTGACCGTCTCCTATGGGATGATCTCCAGTGACGATACCGATTTCATGTTGGTGCTTGACAACATGGATTTCAGCGGGAGCGTCTTTTCGATCAATCCTTCGGTCGGTTATTTCATTAAAGACAACCTGAGTGTGGGGCTGCGGTTTGGCTACTCCAAAACCAAAGGGGATGTCAATAGCCTGGGGGTAAATCTGGGGTCGTCGAACGATATCGACATCTCGCTGTCGGACCTCCATCTGACCAACAATGCGGCATCGGCCGGGATATTTATGCGCTCTTATGCCGGTATTGACGCCAAAGGCCATTTCGGGTTGTTCGCCGAGCTGGAACTCTCCTATAAAAACGGCGATATGGTCTTCTCTTACAAATCTAATGAGGAGGTTAAATATACCCGCAGCAACACGCAACAATATAAGTTCTCGTTCAATCCGGGTTGTGCCGTATTTATCTTCCCGAATGTATGCAGTACCCTCTCCTTTGGGCTGGGCGGGCTGCAGTATACCAAAATCAAACAGACGGACAACGAAGGCAATGTCATCGGTCAGAGAGATGCTGCCAAGATGCGTTTCCGTTTGAATTTGCTCAACATCCGGATCGGGCTCAATATTCTGTTGTAAGGTATGATGAACAAAATCTGTCGTTATTTCTGCTATATCGCCCTGTTCTTGCTGCCCTCCTGCATCAAAAACGACCTGCCTTATCCGGTCGTGGAACTCAATATCCTGGAGGTGAAGGGAGAGGGGTTTACCTGTGAGGCGTCCGACATCGACACCAAGAACCGGGTCGTGACCTTGCATCTCGATGAAACCACCGATATCAGTCGGGTGCCGATCACGCAGATATCCGTTACCGAAGGCGCTACGGCTTCGGTTCCTCTCTCCGGGGAGTTTGACCTGCAGAGCGATCTGACCATCACCCTGTCGCTCTATCAGGAGTATGAATGGACTCTGAAGGCCGATCAGCCGATCGAACGCATCTTTACGGTTGAGTCGCAAATCGGGGCGGCGGAATTTGATGTCGAAAAACATACGGCAACGGTTCATGTCCCTGAAGGGACCGATATGAACAACATTAAGATTACGGAACTGAAACTCGGTCCGAAAGATATTACCACCATGGATCCGGATCCCAGCACCCTGACTTCGTTCGAGACCTACCGGACGGTGACGATTCGCTATCATGATTTCGAAGAGAAGTGGTCGCTGTATGTGATCCCGACCGAAATTACCGCCGAGTTTACGCAGGTCGATGCCTGGACCCGTCTGATTTGGCTCTATGCGTCGGGACGCAGCGGCACGGAACTCGGGTTCCGGTACCGGAAGCAGAACGATGCGGACTGGATTACCGTCCCGTCGGATCAGGTGACGGTGTCGGGTGGGGCTTTCTCGACCTGTCTGTCGGGGCTCGAACCGGAACAGGCCTATGAATTGGTGGCCTATTCCGGAGAGGATGAATCGGAAGTTCAAACGGTCACGACCGGTTCGGAAACTCCTTTGACCAATGGAGGCTTCGAGCAGTGGTGTGTGGAAAAGGATATTGTCTATCCGGGGCCCTCGTTGGCTGAGGCTTATTGGGGAACCGGTAACCCGGGAGCTGCGATTGCGAATGCGACCCTGACCGACAAGGTGGCCGATCCGCGTCCGGGCAGCAGCGGAATGTATGCCGCTCAGCTCGAATCCAAGCTGGCAGGGATAGCCGGGATCGGTAAATTGGCATCCGGTAACCTCTTTGTCGGCAAATATGTGACGACGCGAGGAACAAATGGAATTGTTGGGTTCGGGAGGCCGTTTACGCAACGACCGGTGGCCCTGAAAGGTTGGGTGAAATACAACCAGGGAACGGTTACCGATGTGGGAACTACTCAGCCGACCGGTGTTACTATTTCCAAGGGAGATCCGGATAGCGGAATTATCTATGTGGCTTTGGGAACCTGGACGCCCGAAGAATATGGTTTCTGTTCACTGGAACCGGAAGGCAGTCAGGTGTTGGGAACGGCCGAGGTACCGATTTGTGTCGACACGCGTGATAAGAACACCTTCTTTAATCCGCAGAGTCCGGCGGTGATCGCTTACGGTGAATTGGTGCTTGATCGGACAATCGGTCAGTGGCAGGAGTTTACGATCAAACTCAATTACAACGCGACGAATCTGGTGCCGACTCATATTGTAATAGTATGCTCTGCTTCCCGTTATGGGGACTACTATATCGGAAGTCGTGATAGTAAGATGTGGGTGGATGATTTCGAACTGGTGTACGATAAAGTGGAATAAACCTGAGTCGCAGCGGTAGGGGACGCTTCCCGGCTCTCTTGAAAAAGACTTGCAAGGCTTTGGGTCAGGGAAACGGGGCCAGAGAGTCTGTCGCGAAAAATTTCGTGCTCGTCGGATGAAAAAATGGCCGGAACCGGTGTGATATTCAAAAATAGTTTTTATATTTGCAATCAAGAGAGGGGGAGGATATCCCGCCTACCGGAAACAAAATAGAAAACGCAAACGATGAATCTCTTTTCGGCAAATACCTGGTGGTGGCGCTCACAACTTATCTAAAGGGTGAGTAGCTGACCTGTGCCGAAAGATTGCATATATCCGAACAAGGGCTGTCGAACTCACGACAGCCCTTGTTTGTTTTACCGGCCGTTCTGTTCGGCGCATGCTGACTCCGCCTTCCGGAAATGCCGCGAACATGGGCCCTGCTTTGCGGTGATCTCCTCTCGATCGGAATCGGCCGAATGAAGGCCGGCGGCGAAGCCCCGAAAGGCGGCCAGACGATCGACGAAGGCCAACGAAAAATTGCCCGATGCCGAGGAGCGTATTTTCGAAAAGGTTGGGGAAAACCGGAGCTGCCGATCCTGCCTCTCGATGAGAATGAGTATGAATGTATAATTTTTAATAACTGAAAACGATGAGCAACCGAATTAAACGCTATTTCTTGCCCGAGGATCAGATCCCGACGCAATGGTATAACATTCAGGCCGACATGGTCAACAAACCCTTGCCGCCCCTGAATCCGGCTACCCGTGAACCGCTAAAACCGGAAGATCTTTATCCGATTTTTGCCAAAGAGCTGGTGCATCAGGAACTGAATCAGACCGATGCCTGGATCGATATTCCGGAAGAGGTGCGTGAACTGTATAAAAACTACCGGAGTACGCCGTTGGTACGTGCCTATGGTCTGGAAAAAGCGCTGGGAACTCCGGCTCATATCTACTTCAAAAACGAAAGCGTTAGCCCGATAGGCTCTCATAAACTGAACTCAGCCTTGGCGCAGGCCTACTATTGCAAGAAAGAAGGCATTACCAACATTACGACCGAAACCGGTGCCGGTCAATGGGGGGCCGCCCTGTCTTATGCGGCCAAGGCATTCGGTCTGGAACTGGCGGTCTACATGGTGAAGGTTAGCTATGAACAGAAACCCTATCGCCGCTCGATCATGCAGACGTTCGGGGCACAGGTGACCGCCTCGCCTTCGATGTCGACCAAAGCTGGCCGTAAAATCCTGACCGACCATCCCAATTATCAGGGTTCGCTGGGGACCGCCATCTCGGAAGCCATTGAGTTGGCTACGACGGTGCCGAATTGCAAATATACTCTGGGCTCGGTGCTCAATCACGTGGCCCTGCACCAGACGGTGATCGGACTGGAAGCCGAAAAACAGATGGAAATGGCCGGAGAATATCCTGACGTGGTGGTGGCCTGCTTCGGTGGGGGTTCGAACTTCGGCGGACTGTGCTTCCCCTTTATGCGTCACACGATCAAAGAGGGGCGTAAAACCCGCTATGTGGCAGCAGAACCTGCTTCGTGTCCCAAATTGACGCGCGGTAAATTCCTCTATGACTTCGGGGATGAAGCCGGTTATACGCCGCTGTTGCCGATGTTCACTCTCGGTCATAATTTCGCGCCGGCTCACATTCACGCCGGAGGGTTGCGCTACCACGGTGCCGGGGTGATCGTTTCCCAGCTGCTCAAAGACGGGCTGATGGAAGCGGTCGACATCGACCAGCTGGATAGCTTTGCCGCCGGATGTCTGTTCGCCCAGACCGAAGGGATTATCCCGGCTCCGGAATCTTCGCATGCCATCGCCGCTACGATCCGCGAAGCCAATCGTTGCAAGGAAACCGGCGAAGAAAAAGTGATTCTGTTTAACTTGTCGGGTCATGGTCTGATCGACATGGCTTCCTACGATAAATTCCTGTCGGGGGACTTGCAGAACTACACACTTTCCGACGAACAGATTGCCGAAAACCTTAAAGAAATCAAATAAGACCTTGAGTCGTTTTTGCAAAAGCCCGCATCAAGTGATGCGGGCTTTTGCTTTATTTGGAGGAGACTGTGGGGACGGTGAGGAAATGTGTCGAAGAAGGGAATATAGAAGTCTGGAAAACAGAGCGGATGGATCCATGGGGCTGCGGAGATAAGCTGAAAAGCCGATTGGAGAACCGCTGGAAAATCGGCATAGTTTTTTTGGTATAATCCAATAATTTTCTTTAATTTTGTTTAGATGGCTGGTTCGGACGGATCCGCTGACCGAACCGTTTATCGACCGCAGGTAACCCCTGAAAAACCTAACCCGTACCTTGATTGGACTTTCGGAACCAAAGTCTTCCTAAAACATAAAACCTAACCTATGGATAGAAGAGAATTTTTGAAGAGATCCCTGCTCGCTTCCGCCGGCGCTCTGGTGGGTGGAAGCCTGTTGGTGGATTCGGTCTCGGCCCGTGAAAGAGGGGAGAAAATCATCGGTCTGCAGCTCTATTCCCTGCGCGATGCGATGAAGAAAAATGTACCCGGAACCCTGAAGAAGGTTTCGAATATGGGTTATACTATCTTGGAAACCGCCGGGTATGGAGACGGAAAACTCTATGGATATGCCCCGGCTGAATTCCGGAAAATGGTCGAAGACCTGGGTATGCAGGTTTCGGGGGCTCACCTCGGATCGAACTATTCCAAGGAAACCGAACGTGAAGTGCTCGACTGGTGGCGTGTGGCGTTGGATGCACAGGCCGAAGCCGGCTGTAATTATGTCGTACAGGCCTCTTATCCCATCGGCGATCAACTGGACGATATCAAACTCTATTGCGACTACTTCAATAAGGTGGGGGAACTGGCCAAGGCTCGCGGCATGCGTTTCGGGCTGCACAATCACGCCAAAGAGTTTGAAAAACGTGGCGGTGAAGTGATCTTCGATTACATGATGGCCAATACCGATCCCAATAACGTGATGTTTGAACTGGATGTGTATTGGGCTACCAAGGGCGGTGTGGATCCGGTGGCCTACATCAACAAATACCTGGGACGGATTCCGCTGCTGCATATCAAGGATGAAACCGCCATCGGGGCCAGCGGCGAAATCGATTTTGCTCCGATTTTCGAGGCGGCTTATAACAGCGGGATGGAATCCTATTTTGTGGAAGTGGAACGGTATGACTCCACGCCCGAAAAGGATGTGCAGAAAAGCTATGCATTCCTGAACGCCGCTCCTTATGTACGATAACCTGAATAGAAACCTAAAGAATCAATAACATGGCAGAAAAAATTAGCCGTCGCGATTTCCTTCGCACCAGCGCCGTGGGTACGGTCG
>JAHZDG010000016.1:44631-52406 GCA_019422485.1 Alistipes sp.
TCGCTGCCGCCGGATTGACTGTTGTTCCCGGTTCGGTGCTCGGTAAAAAAGTGGGCAAAACCGCTCCCAGTGATAAACTTAATATCGCCGGTGTCGGAGTCGGCGGTCGTGGGGCCGGGGTGCTGAAGGGACTCGAAAGCCAAAATATTGTCGCCTTGTGCGATACCGATTGGAAATATGCACAGAAAACGTTCGAACGTTATCCGGGAGCCCGCCGCTTCTGGGATTACCGGGTGATGTTGGAACAGATGAACAAGGATATCGATGCCGTGGTGGTGGCTACCGCCGACCATACGCACTGTTTGATCGCCTCGGACGCCATGACCCTCGGTAAGCATGTCTATGTCGAAAAACCGTTGACACACAGTGTTTACGAATCTCGTTTGTTGACCAAACTGGCAGCCAAATACAAAGTGGCTACTCAGATGGGAAATCAAGGTTCGTCGGATGTCGGCGTGAGCCAGACCTGCGACTGGATCTGGAACGGCGAAATCGGAGAAGTGACCCGTGTGGATACGTTCACCGACCGTCCGATCTGGCCTCAGGGTCTGATGCGCCCCGATCGGGTCGACCCCATTCCCAATACCTTGAACTGGGATCTGTTTATCGGCCCGGCCAAGATGCGTCCTTATAACGGAATTTATCAGCCGTGGAACTGGCGTGGTTGGTGGGACTTCGGGACCGGTGCCCTGGGGGATATGGCCTGCCATATTCTGCATCCGGTGTTCAAAGGCCTGAAGCTGGGTTACCCGACCAAAGTACAGGGTAGCTCGACCGCTCTGTTGACCGATTGCGCGCCTTCGGCTCAGATCGTGAAACTGACGTTCCCCGAACGGGGTTCGATCTACAATGTCAATCTGCCCGAAGTGGAAGTGAGCTGGTACGACGGTGGCCTCCAGCCACCTCGCCCGGATAACCTGCCTGCCGGGACGAACCTCAATAACGCCGGTGGAGGTGTGATCTTCTACGGAACGAAGGATACGCTGATATGCGGTTGCTATGGACGTGATCCATGGCTGGTGTCGGGTCGCAAACCGAAAGTGCCTGCCCGCAATCGCGTGGTGCCCAACAGCGATCACCAGATGGACTGGGTGCGCGCCTGCAAAGAGTCGCCTGAAAACCGTGTCAAAACGGCTTCAGACTTCAGCGAAGCCGGACCGTTCAATGAAATGGTGGTGATGGGTGTGCTGGCCGTGCGTCTGCAGGGGCTGAACAAGATCCTGGAATGGGACGGCGAAAATATGCAGTTCACCAACATCTCTCCCGACGAAACGATCAAGATCATGATCAAAGACGGGTTCTCGATCAACGACGGACACCCGTCCTTCAATAAGACCTACACCGATCCGATCAATGCCCAGCAGTTTGCACAGGAACTGATCAAACACAACTATCGGAAAGGGTGGAAACTGGTCGATATGCCGAAATAATCACTAAACCGAATCATCAATTTAACAACTGAAAAATCGATATGAAAAAATTTGGTTATTGGATGAGCGCCGTAGCGACGATAGCCCTGATGGCTTCCTGCGGTGGCAATGCCAGCAAAAAATCCGATGCCGACAGTACGGCAACCAAATCGGTGGAAGAAGAGGGCTGGATCACTATTTTCGACGGCAAGACGTTTAACGGCTGGCGCGGTTATAACAAAGATACCGTGCCCGGGGCCTGGACGATCGAAGACGGTGCCATTAAGATCAACGGTTCGGGAGCCGGAGAAGCCGGTGCCCGCAACGGGGGCGATTTGATCTACGCCGCTGAAAAATTGGGGAACTTCGAACTGGAACTCGAATACAAAGTGGACAAAGGCTCCAATAGCGGGATTTTCTACATGATTCAGGAAGTGCCCGAAACGCCCAGCTACTATTCGGCTCCCGAATATCAGGTGCTCGATAACGATAATCATCCCGATGCCAAACTGGGTGTGGATGGCAATCGCCAGTCGGCTTCGTTGTACGACATGATTCCGGCCGTTCCTCAGAACGCCAAACCGTATGGGGAATGGAATACGGCGAAAATCATGGTCTACAAGGGTACCGTGGTTCACTACCAGAACGGCGAACCCGTGGTGGAATATCACCTCTGGACGCCGGAATGGAAAGCCATGCTGGATAAGAGCAAATTTAGCCAGGAAAAGAACCCGCAGGCTTATGAATTGCTGATGAACTGCGGCGGTGACAATAAGGAAGGTTACATCGGCTTGCAGGACCATGGCGACAACGTATGGTTCCGCAACATCCGGGTGAAAAAACTCGACTAACCGTCCGCTTCTTTCCAAGACAAAGAGGTCTCCATGCAGGAGACCTCTTTTTTGTGGGTGCTACACTGGGGGGTGGAGACGGTTGGCAGGGTAGGGAAGGTGAGAGATAGGGGCTGAAACAGGGTTTTCAGGAGAGATGGGTATAAAGAAAACGGAGTGTAGCGGGATTTCGGATGGAAAAAAGGAATGCTCCCCCGTAAAAACGCTTTTTTCCCGGAAAAAATGTATTTTTGTGAAGCTTAATCAAAATCGACTAATAACCTGAACTTATGACTTCTGTCTTTTCTGCTCTGCGCAGCGGTTTGTGGACGCTCTGCGCAGCAGTCGCCTTGCTGGTTTCCTGTGGGGACGGCAATCAAAAACAACTCTCTTTTGATGATATGCGTTTGCGCTACCGCGAAAGCCTCGTGGGGCGCTCCCCGTTGGATCTTTCGGACAGCGTGGTCGCCGGTCGGATCGCACGGATCGATCAGACGGCGGAAACCTGCTGGAAATCCCTCAATAAAGCGGCTGACCGGACTTGGTTGTGGGAGGATTGCAACCGCGAAGGCATTTCGACCAGCACGTTGATACCGTATAGCCGACTGCTGTCGATGACTTTGGCCTGGGCTACCGAAGGGTCTCGCTACCAGGGAAACGATACCCTGAAACGGGATATTATCGAGGGGTTGGACTGGATGTATGAAAATCGTTACAATCCGTCGATTCCGCTGTATGACAACTGGTGGATGTTCGTGATCGGAACCCCGCTCAATATCGATAAGATGATGGTGCTGCTCTACGATGAACTGACCGAAGAGCAGAAAAACAATTACATCGAAGCCATGAACTATTATGCCCCCAATGTTACTTACGAAGGGGCTTCGACCGGCGCCAATAAGATCTGGCAGTGCAACAGCATGGCTTTGCGCGGGATCCTGGCCCACAATGCGGATATGATCCGGATGGCCGTGGATGGACTGCAAACCGAATTCAAGATTGTGCGGACGCATGACGGTTTCTATGAAGACGGTTCGTTCGTGCAGCATCAGTGGCACCCTTATACCGGCGGGTATGGCCGTTCGTTGCTGGGGCAGTTGACGGAGATGGTGAACCTGGTGCAGGGCAGTCCGTGGGAAGTGCCGGAAGAACAGGTCAATATGTTGTATGGTTGGGTGCATGACGCCTATGAACCGTTGATGTTCCGCGGGGCGATGATGGATATGGTGCGCGGTCGGGAAGTGTCGCGTCCGGGTGCCGGTGACCGCGGAACCGGACACAGCATTTTGGTGTCGATGTTCATGCTCTCGCAGAGCGCCCCCGAGCCGGAACGCAGCCGCCTGCAAAGTGCGGTAAAACAACAGGCTCTGGAAGATACGTACCGCGACCTGATTATGGATATTCCACTCTATCTGGTGGCGGATTATCGGGCCATGATGGCCGATGAAAGCATCGTGCCGGCTACGCCTGTGACCCAGCACAAACAGTTCTCGGCCATGGATCGCGTGGTACACAAAACGCCCGATTTCGCCCTGGGGCTGGCGATGTCTTCGGCGCGTATCGAAAATTACGAGACGATCAATGACGAAAACCTCAAGGGTTGGTATACGGCCGACGGGATGACCTATCTGTTCGATGGCGACCTGCGGCAATACAGCGAAAACTTCTGGCCGACGGTCAATCCTTATCGGCTGGCCGGGACGACCGTGGATACCCGGACGCGGGAAGCCAAAACTTTGCCGTTGGCTCCGGGGCTGTTGTATGCCGACGGATACAAGAGCCCGCAACGTTGGGTGGGCGGTGCTTCGATCGACGGTCTGTATGGGGCTGTCGGGATGTGGCTCGACGCGTATGAAAGCACGCTGGAAGCTAAGAAGAGCTGGTTTATGGCTGGGAACGAGATTGTTTGCCTGGGGGCTGGTATCAACAGTACGGATGGCCGTACGATCGAAACCACGGTGGAAAATCGGAAGCTGAATGCCGATGCGCAATATGTGATGACCTTGGACGGCCAGCCGGTGCTGGCTCAAAACGGCCAGATGAAAGCGCCGGCCGCTCATTGGGCGCATTTCTCCGGGACGACGGAAGGAACGGCCGTAGGTTATTATTTCCCGCAGCCGACCGCCGTAAACCTGTTGCGCGAAGACCGTACCGGCAATTGGATCGATATCAACTATGCGGCGGTGAATATGCCCGATGTGACGAAGAGCTATTTTACGCTCTGGATGGATCATGGGAAAAATCCTCGGGAAGCGACCTATGCCTATGTGTTGTTGCCGGGCCGGTCGGCCGAACAGACGGCTCGTTATGCCGAACAGCCGACCGTGTCGGTGCTGGCCAACGAGGCTCGCGTACAGGCTGTCCGTCATGACGCGTATGGGGTGACCGGGATTAATTTCTGGGAAGCCGGAGCGCTGCCGATGGTTGGGGTGAGTGTCGATGCCCCCTGCTCGATGGTGATGCAGGAAAAGGATGGCAAACTGACCCTCGGGGTGAGCGATCCCACGCAGATCAATGACAAAGGGGTGGAAGTGACCGTGGATCGGACGGTAGCCGAGATCGTGACGGAAAATCCCGATGTGGAAGTTCTGTCGACTTCGCCGCTCAAACTGCGTGTTCAGACGGCTGGTAAACTGGGTCGCACCGCTCAGGTGACCTTTGCGTTGTAAGGAATGCGGGCGGTGGACCGGCAGCTCCCGAAACGACATCCGGAAAAGAATCTTCTTTTGCCTGATGAGAAACTGGAAAAGTGACGAAATATCTATAGTTGAAGTTATGAACAGATACTTTGCGATCGTGAAACGTTCGTTCTGGCTGCTGGTGCTGCTGGGCGGTTTGTTGGGAGGATGTTCCCGCAAAAACCTTTCGTTCGAGGATATGCGGTTGCGCTATCGGCGGACGCTGTTGCCGGCCAAAGTGGATCGGTCGGACAGCCTGATTGCCGCTCGTACCGCCGCTGCCGACCAGGCCGTGGCAACCTATTGGAACGACCTGAACCGAACCCCCGGCAGGAATTACCTGTGGGCCGATTCGCGTGATCGTTTTGCCGAAGCACAGTCGTTGACCATGGATTATGGACGGCTGGAGGCGATGGCCCGGGCCTATTATACCCCCGGCTCGCGGTACGAAGGCAATGACTCCCTGTTGCGGGAGGTGATTGCCGGTCTGGACTGGATGTTCCAGAATCGCTACAACCCGGGCATCCCCATGTATCACAACTGGTGGGAATGGGTGATCGGCGTCCCTATGACGCTCAATAATATTTTGGTGATCTTGTACGACGATCTGACCCCTCAGCAGCGGGCCAATTACCTGGCTGCCATGGATTATTACGCTCCGAACGTGACGTTCGAAGGAGCTTCGACCGGTGCCAATAAAATCTGGCAGTGCGGGAACATGGCCCTGCGCGGCATTATCGCCGAACGCCCCGATCAGGTCCAGATGGCGATCGACGGGCTGTCGACCGAGTTCGTCTATGTGACGACCAAGGACGGTTTTTATCAGGACGGTTCGTTCGTGCAGCACCAGTGGCATCCCTACAACGGGGGATATGGCGCTTCGATGCTGTCGCACATGGCCAGCGTGATTCCGATGGTGCATGACTCGCCTTGGGAAGTGCCTCAGGAATACCAGCAGATGTTGTTTGAGTGGATTCGCAACGGGTATGAACCCCTGTTGTATCGGGGCGCAATGATGGATATGGTGCGCGGTCGCGAGATCTCTCGAAAAGGAAATGGCGACCGGGCTGCGGGACATAATATTCTGGTGTCGATGTTCAAACTCTCGGAAGTGGCCCCCGAAGCCGAAAAAGCCCGTCTGCGCTCGGTGATCAAGGCCCATATGCTGGCCGATACCTGTCGCGATCTGCTGTTGGACATGCCGACCTATCTGGTGAGTGAAGCCCGGGTGCTGCGTGAGGATAAACGGGTGGCACCGGCCGAACCGGGTACGCTGAATAAGGTGTTCGGGGCGATGGATCGCGTGGTGCATGTCCGGCCGGGGTTTGCCCTGGGATTGGCGATGTCTTCGGAACGCATCGAAAACTATGAAACGATCAATGGCGAAAACCTCAAAGCCTGGTACATCGGCGATGGGATGACCTATCTGTATGACGGAGATTTGCGGCAGTTCGGCGAGGACTTCTGGCCGACGGTCAATGCCTATCGGATGCCCGGCACTACGGTGGATACCCGTGAACGAAAGGCCGAAACCCTGCCTTTTGCCCCGGGATTGCTCTATGCCGACGGCTATAAAAGTCCCGAAAGTTGGGTGGGCGGCAGCTCGTTGTTCGGGGAGTTCGGTATGGCGGGCATGGCGCTCAAGGCTTTTGAAAGCACCCTGCAGGCCAAAAAATCGTGGTTCATGGTGGATGACGAGATCGTCTGCCTGGGAGCCGGTATCGTAAGTCGCGACAATCGTACGATCGAAACCATCGTGGAGAACCGCAAACTCAACGATTCGATGCGGTATCGCTTTGAATTGAAAGGTGTGCCGGTGTTGGCACAGAACGAAAGCCTCTCGACGGAGGATCCCGGCTGGGTGCATTTCGAAGGATCGGATGAGGGAACCTCGGTAGGGTATTATTTCCTGGAACCGGCACGGGTTCATCTTTTGCGGGAAACCCGGACGGGGTCATGGTATGAAATCAGCCAGCCTTACGGAGACAAAACCCCGATTGTCAAGGATTACTTTACGATGTGGATCGACCACGGGAAAAATCCGCGGGAGGCCACCTATGCCTATGTGTTGCTTCCGGGAAGCAATCTGGAACAGACGATGCTGTATGCCCGCAATCCGAATGTCAGTGTCCTGGCCAACACCCCGCAGGTGCAGGCCGTACGGCATCGGACCGAAGGGGTGACCGGTATCAACTTCTGGGAAGCGGGAAGTCTGCCGCAGGCAGGGGTAAGTGTCAGTGCTCCCGCTTCGGTGATTCTGCGGGAGACCGAAGACGAGTTGTGGATCGGCTTGAGCGATCCTACCCACAAACAGAATGAGCCGGTGACGCTGGAGATAGAACGGGCGGTCGAGTCGGTTTTGTTGGACAATCCTCGGGTGACGGTGTTGTCGACCACGCCGATAGTAAAACTGCAGGTGGATCTCTCCGGAACTTTGGGTCAAACCCAGGCCGTGAAGTTGAAAAAGTAGCCTTTCTGTATGGACGGGGATTTAGACCGGAATGGGTGGAAATTTGACGTGAGGTGATTCATGCGGTGTGACAGCGAAAATGATTCCGGAAGTGGCACCGGGAAGTGGCACCGGGAAGTGTCTGCCGGGATATCCGAACGTCGAGGCGGAAATCCTCTCGATGAAGACAGAGCGGGGATGACAGAAAACCATAAAACAAAAACATAAAATCCTAAACGAACTGAACAAATCATGGCAATGAAACCATTTCGAGGCCTTCGCGGCCTTTTGGTTGTCGGAGCGGCCGTTTGGTGCTGTGTGAGCTGCGGCCCGAAGACCTTGTCGTACGACGAGCTCCGAGAACGTTATTTCAATGAATTGACCGGTCAGCAAGCCAATTTGAAAGACT
>JAHZDG010000017.1:0-572 GCA_019422485.1 Alistipes sp.
TTCTCCCACATCCTCTGATCTGCTCCTGGGATCTCACTTCATAGAAGAACTCGTGGGAATCCTTCTTTTAGGATCCTTATGCTGGGAATATCTGAAATTCCAGTTAAAGGAACGGTTTATTTTTGTGCAGGAAATCGAGTAAGAGAAGGGAGTCCGTGATAGGCATCCTGATAGCCTTTTTTGAAATAGTAACTCTCTTCGTGAAGGGGTCTGCGATCTTCACTCTCACCATTTAATCGGTTGATAAATTCTTTTGCGTTCATGGAAGAGTCGATTTTGCCGTTTAGCAGGGCTTCTCGGGCTAAGGAACCGTAACTGTATCCTTCGTCGTAAAAGAGTTTTTCTTGCAGGGTACGGGGTTCGGGATCTTGACAGGCGATGAATAGTAAGGAAAGAGAGCCTGTCAGAATCAGAAAATAGCGGGAGAGGTGAGGGAAAGAATTTGGTAGTCTCATGATGATGGAATTTGCTGGTTTTTAAAGGAGTTGCCTAAAAACCATAAAAAACGTGGACCCTATTTTCTATTCGCTTTCTGAGGCCTTCGACTACCTGTCTAACAAATAAAAGAATAA
>JAHZDG010000017.1:582-17330 GCA_019422485.1 Alistipes sp.
CCCACGTCATGAGACGTGAGCGTCAAGGCTTTACTCTTGTTAGACTTAATGAAAGTGTCGAAGTTTCAGAAAGCAAGAATGAAAGCTAACGCTTTTTATGTTGTGGTCAGCCTGCCTGGAAGGTCAGTGACCGAAATGGATCGTTAGTTGCAGAAGGTTATTTTCTTATAGGCAGTTGTTTTAGAGATTATCAAGCAAATATACGATAAAATTTAGAATTCTCGGGACATCGGGGAAAGGAGCAGGGCGATTTCATCGCCGGCAATTCCTTGCGCACAACTGATATGAAGTAAACGCTCTTCGGTTTCCGGATCCGGATTGATAAGCCCGTGGGCCTCCGGGTGGTTCAGCAAATAGAGAGCCCCTTCATTGTGGAGAGCCATGGTGGCGTCGATGTATTTGAGGTGAGTCGGTTCTTCTAAAATGAAATTCAGGGTTTCTTTCCGATTCAGCACCCGTTCCGGAGGGATTGCGGGTCCGAATTCGTCTTCCACACCCATGTTGGCCATCAGGGCTGCCGAGGCCTGCCAATCCTCCGTGGGACATCCCTGTTGGAAAACGGAGGGGTGACCGGTTGCGGTAATGATTGCATATGCGGTGCGGACCGCCTGACCGATGGAGACAGGATCCCGATAGTCGATCACCTCGTTTACATAGGCATGGATCGAAGGAGTCAGGGTGGCGGGATCGGTAACGGCTGTAATGCGCGCTCCGGCTCGGTGAGCGTATAGAATCAAGCCGCTGCCTACTTTCCCGCTTCCGAAAATCACGACCGAACGATCTTTCCAGTCGTGGTATCCCAGTTGGGCCATCGCCCGGAAATAGCTTTCTCCCGTTCCTAAAAGGGTTTCGATGTGTTTGATGCGGCCGCTGTCGGCTACATAGACCGGTTGTGTACTGTCGGCATATTGTGCCACTCCAGAACGTGTCAGTTCGACATAGCCGATGGAGGCCGGCCAACGGCTGAAGGCGCCGGCACAATCCAGAATCAGGTCGAACGCATGAGGTTTGGAACTGGAGGCGTGTAGAAGCAGCAGTCCGGCCGTTCGGATGAGTTCGGCGATGGCCGGATCGTGTTGGATAGCGTCGGAGAGTCCAATGGAGAGTTCAGCTCCGGCGGCGAGCAGGGCGAGGTGTTTGACCAGGGTGTTTCGGTAGAGCGGAGTCGCATCCAGAAGCCGGTATCCGGCCAAGGGGCGGGTCTGGCGCCAAAGTTCGATTTGAGCGTGTAAGGTCGGATACTCTTCCGGGCGGTAGTGTTTGTGAATCAGGTCAATGATCGGTTCGATATTCATGGTCAAAACAAAAAAGAAGACAAATAATCCTGTTAAAAATAGGGTTATTTTCACGGAAGCCCAAATGCGGGCGGCCCGATCTGCAGGGATTGGACCCTGGAATTTGGGAATGAGGCATGAAAATTTAACCGGAAACGGGAAAACGAGTTGTATTTTTTGGAGAGGAACGGCCGATAATTCTTTAAAAAATACTACATTTGCGTCTACTTTTCGCTATACGGTTGTATTCACTTTAATCGATTCGTTTTCAGAATGACCACAGCCCCACGTTTCGTTCCGACCGCTGAAAATATGTATGTCATTTCCTATCCCGAAACGGTAGGAGCAGAGTATGATTTCTCGGCGATATTACACCATTCGCATGTATGTCAACGGAAAGGGGAGTTTGAGAAGGCATGCAATATGCGTTATGATGCTTTCAAAAAGCTGATGGATCTGATTCCCGACGAAGACGAGGTGGTGCTCGACTGGGACGATGATGCGAGTCGTGAAGTGTTGAAACTGATCGGTGATTGTTCGATCGATCAATTCTTGGTAGGGGATTTCGAAATGGCTGCCGGGATGATGGAGATGTTGCTTGATCTGGATCCGGAAGATCATTTGGAGATCACCAAACCGTTGGCCTATTGTTATGTGGCGCTCGAAGAGTATGAGCTGTTCGACGAGGTGGTCAACGATATCAGCGATAAATATCCCGAAAAAGAGATTCTGAAAATGTGGAGCGAATTTCGTAAGACCGGTTGCATCCCGACGGGAGAATTTATCTATTTCAAAAAGAATTTCCCGATCTTCTATCGTGAATTTACGGCGGAGGATCATGCGGTATCGACCGAATATTTACAGGATATCGAGAGCGAACATCCTTCTAAAGAGGCCTTGGCCCGGGAACTGTGGTTGCAGACCGAGCATCTTTGGGCCCAGTTCCCCGGCTTTATCGAGGCCCTCAAAGCCTGCTGAGCATGTATCCTTGGGGAGACGACAGACGTTTCAATAGCTATTCCAACTATTTCCGCCGCCAGTTCGGGGGGCGTATGCAGAAGTTGTCGGTCAATGCGGGATTTACCTGCCCGAACCGGGACGGTACGTTGGGGGTAGGCGGTTGCACATTCTGCAGCAACGATGCTTTTACCCCGTCCTATTGTCAGCCCACGAAGAGTGTTCGGCAGCAGTTGGAGGAAGGCATCGAGTTTCATCGCAATCGTTACCGGCAGGCCGATCGCTACCTGGCCTATTTCCAATCTTTTTCGAATACGTATGCCTCTTTGGACCGTTTGCGGGAGGTTTTTCTGCAGGCTTTCGAATTGCCGGAAGTCGCCGGGCTGATCATCGGCACCCGTCCGGATTGCATGGATGAAGAGAAATTGGATTTTTTTGCAACCCTGGCGCAGGACCGTTATATTGCGATCGAATATGGCATCGAGTCCTGTTATGACGAGACGTTGCGTCGGGTGAATCGGGGACACGATTTCGAAACGGCTCGACGGGCCGTGGAGCAAACCGCCGCGAGAGGATTGCATGTCGGGGCTCATTTCATTTTGGGGTTGCCGGGCGAGAATCGCGCTATGTGGATGGCTGCAGCCGACCGCATCAATGAACTGCCGTTGAATACGGTGAAATTCCATCAGTTGCAGATTTTCAAAGGGACCCCGATGGCTGTCGATTATGCCGCTCATCCGGAACACTACACGTTTTTTGCCATGGATGAGTATATCGATTTTTTCATCGATCTTTTAGAGCGTTTGCGTCCCTCATTGGTGGTGGAACGTTTTGCGGGCGAGGCACCGCCCCGTTATCAGGCCGGACCGACTTGGGGACTGGTGCGTAACGAACAGTTATTGGCGATGTTCGAACGCCGACTTCGGGAACGGGATACGTTTCAGGGGCGTCTTTTTCAGAAATAGACTTTCCGGATACTTTTTTGATGCAAATATTTTTGCGGATAGTTTTTTTTGATGATCTTTGCTGTAAACTATAAGGATTCGAAAGGGTCGGTTTGCGGAAAAGTGCAGAAAACCAAGAACCTCCGGTTTCGATCCACCCCTATCTATGACCATTGTACAGTTGGAATATTTGTTGGCGGTAGCCAATTACGGCAGTTTTTCGCAAGCGGCCGAAAAGTGTTATGTGACCCAGCCTTCGTTGAGCATGCAGGTGAAGAACCTGGAGGAGGAGCTGGGGGTGATTCTTTTGGATCGGAGTAAGAAACCGGTCATCCCTACCGAGGCGGGTCAGGTGGTGCTGGCCCAGGCCCGGGAAGCGATCAGCGCCTTCCGCCGGGTGAAGGAGTCGGTGAACGATCTGAAAGGGGAAGTGTCGGGTGTTTTGCGTTTGGGGGCGATTCCGACCATTGCTCCCTATTTGTTGCATCGGTTCATTCCGGATTTCATGCGGCGCTATCCGAAAGTCGAGTTACAGATTCGGGAGATGATGACTTCGGAGATCATTCATGCTCTGAATCGGGATCGGCTCGATGCGGCCATCCTGGCCGGGGGTACCTCACCGGGCGAAATTGTCGAAGAGGAACTGTTCGACGATCGGTTTTATGCCTATGTTTCGACCACGCATCCGCTGTTCGAGCGGAGCAATATCCGGATCGAGGACATCGATGTGCGGCATTTGTTGCTGCTCTCCGAAGGAAACTGTTTGCGGGATCAGGTGATTGAACTGTGTCAGGCCCAGCGCAAAATCAGCGTACCCTATTCGTTTGAGAGTGGGTCGTTGGAGACATTGATGCGCCTGGTGGATAACACCTCCAGCATGACGATTATTCCGGAGATGGTGATCGATTTCATTCCCAAAGAGAAACATGCCCAGATCAAGACCTTGGCCAAAGGGGCGACTTCCCGGAAAATCACCATTGCGGTTCGTCGGACCTATGTCAAACGGTCATTGATTGCGGCGCTCAAGGAGTCGATCATTTCGGCGGCTAAATAGGGGCATCCATAAGATATTTGGGGGATAAAGCCGGAAATTGCGATCTTTTCTGTATCTTTATCCTCTTAAAATGCGAAATACGTATGAGTAAATTGATTGAGACCATCGCTTCGGCGATACAGGATAAAAAAGGAAAGAACATTGTATCCTTGGATTTGAGCCAGTTTGACGGGGCGGTAGCTCCGGCCTTTGTGATCTGCAACGCGGATTCGACCACGCAGGTGGAAGCCATCGCCCGCGGTGTGGAAGAAAAGGTGCTCAAGGAGTTAGGTGAAAAGGTTTGGCGTGTGGAAGGCCTCGGTAACAGCGTTTGGGTCGTGATGGATTACGGCGATGTACTGGTTCATATCTTCCAGACCGAACAGCGCGACTTTTATCAGCTCGATGCCTTGTGGGGGGATGCTCCGGCCACGCATTATGATGAGGAGTTGTGATACGATTCGGGGGCTTTTATGCGTTTAAAGGATGCAATGCTAATTAATCGGAACAAGTAAAAATGGCTTTGAATCAAAACAATCTTTCTCCGCGATTGGGAGGGAGACCGAAATTCAATATTTATTGGGTTTGGGCGGCTATTGCGATTATGCTGTTGGCTTGGAGTGTACTGGGAAGCGGTGACGTGGCTCAGACAACCAACTGGGATACCGTCAAGGAAATGATCGCCAAAGGGGACGTCCAAAAGATCGACATTATCAATAAGGAGGTGGCTGAAGTCTATCTGAAGCCCGAAAAACTGGAGTCCTATACGCAGGAAAAAGAGTTTAAGTCTCTGGCTAAACAAGGACCTCAGTTTGTGTTTAATATCGGGTCGTTGGAGTATTTTCAGTCTGATTTTGAAAGTACACTATCCGCGTCCAAACAGAATGTGCCGCTGAGTTTTGAAAGTCGCCGGAATATGTGGAGCGACTTTTTGGGTTCGGTTTTGCCGTTCGTGATTCTGATTGTGGTTTGGATCATCATCATGCGGAGCATGTCTCGCGGTCAGGGCGGTGCTCAGGGCGGTATTTTCAATGTAGGGAAGGCCAAAGCGCAGATGTTCGACAAGGATTCTTCGGTCAATATCTCGTTTAAGGACGTGGCCGGTCTGGAAGAAGCCAAGGTGGAGATCATGGAAATTGTCGATTTCCTGAAAAACCCCGAAAAATACAAGAATTTGGGAGGTAAGATTCCGAAAGGGGCTCTGTTGGTAGGCCCTCCGGGAACGGGGAAAACCTTGTTGGCCAAGGCGGTAGCCGGAGAAGCCAATGTCCCCTTTTTCTCGATCAGCGGATCGGATTTCGTAGAGATGTTTGTCGGGGTAGGGGCATCGCGGGTGCGCGACCTGTTCCGTCAGGCCAAGGAAAAGGCTCCCTGTATTGTGTTTATCGATGAAATTGATGCGATCGGTCGGGCTCGTGGCAAGAACGCCGGTTTTTCATCGAATGACGAACGGGAAAATACCCTCAATCAGTTGTTGACCGAGATGGACGGTTTCGGGACCAATGCCGGGGTGATTATCCTGGCGGCGACGAACCGGGCTGATATTCTGGATAAGGCCTTGATGCGTGCGGGTCGTTTTGACCGTCAGATCCATGTCGAATTGCCCGACCTGAAAGAACGGGGCGAAATTTTCAATGTGCATCTGAAAAACCTGAAACTCGATCCGAATCTCGATCGGGCTTTCCTGGCCAAACAGACTCCGGGCTTCTCGGGGGCGGATATTGCCAATGTGTGCAACGAGGCGGCGTTGATTGCTGCTCGTCACAACAAAACTCAGATCGAGAAGGAAGATTTCCTGAGTGCGATCGACCGGATCGTAGGCGGGTTGGAACGTCGTAACAAGATCATTACCCCGACCGAAAAGAAGACGATTGCTTATCATGAAGCGGGTCACGCAACGGTCAGCTGGGTGTTGGAACATGCCAATCCGCTGATTAAGGTGACGATCATCCCGAGAGGGAAGGCCTTGGGTGCGGCCTGGTATCTGCCCGAAGAGCGCCAGATCACGACCAAAGAACAGATGCTGGACGAAATGTCGGCCATACTGGGAGGACGTGCTTCTGAGATGATGAATTTCGGCAAGGTATCGACAGGGGCGCTCAATGACCTGGAGCGGGTGACCAAAATGGCGTATGCGATGGTGGCCTATTATGGGATGAGCGATGAAGTCGGCAACTTGAGCTATTACGATTCGACCGGTCAGTCAGACATGTCGCTGACCAAACCTTATAGCGAAAATACGGCTGAAAAAATCGATGCCGAAGTGAAGGCGATGGTCGAAGGGGCTTATACCCGGGCATTGCGGACCTTGGAAGAACATCGTGACGGTTTGACCCGATTGGCCGAATTGTTGCTGGAACGTGAAGTGATCTTTGCCGAGGATCTTGAGAAAATTTTCGGGAAACGTCCCGGCGAGGCCCCTAAAGAGATGAATGTAGAATACGAAGAACCGAACAACTCTACTTCCGATGAGCAACCTGTTGCATAACAATTTGGTGGTACGCACCCTGAGCGGGATTGTATTCCTGGCCGTGGTGTTGGGCTGCATTTTTTTGTCGCCGTATGCTTTTCTGTCGTTGCTGGTGATTATTTGCATCGGCAGCATGCTTGAACTTTATAAATTGGCGGGCCTGCAGGGCGTCCGACCTTTGGAAATATGGCCGACACTGATCGGTTGTCTGTTGATTCTGTTGGCCTTTTTTGTCAAATTGCACAAAGTGCCGGGGATCTGTTTCGTGGCCTTGTTGCCAATGCTGGCCCTGTTGTTTGTGTCGGAACTCTACCGTAAGCAGGAGAACCCGTTTGGCAACATTGCCTGGTCGGTGCTGGGAATTATCTATATCGCGTTGCCGATGGCGCTGCTGGCTTATATGCCGGTACAGCCGGCTATGTATGGCTATGTGATTTACCGTCCGTTGATTGTATTGAATGTTTTCGTGCTGGTGTGGGCCAACGATGTGGGGGCTTATTTGCTGGGCATGATGTTGGGACGTCATAAAATGATCGAACGGATTTCGCCGAAAAAAACCTGGGAAGGTTTTGCGGGAGGAATTCTCTGTGCGGCCGGGGTGGGCGTTTTGTTGGCCCATCTGGCACATATGTCGATCGCTTTGTGGTTGGGAGCTGCCGTGGTGATTGCGCTGTCGGGTGTGGCCGGTGATTTGGTTGAGTCGATGCTCAAACGCTCGGTAGGGGTGAAAGATTCGGGGCAGATGATGCCGGGACATGGAGGATTTCTCGATCGCTTCGACGCTTTGTTTATGGCGGTACCCTTTATTTTCACCTATTTGATTATCTTTGCATAACGATACGGATGCTCGGACTCGATGTCCGGGTGTCGAATATTTACCCAACGATCTGTCATGAAGATTCATAAAGAGGGATATGGCATCATCCGAACGACGGCTTTGCTGCTGATCGTTCTGGTGGCTTTATGTGCGTGGCTTTTTTCGGGCATTGTTGTCTGGGCCGTAAGCCTGATCGCCATAGGTTTTTTCCTGTTTGTTTCGGCCTTTTTCCGCAGTCCGTCCCGTCCGGAGTATACGGATCCCGATATCGTATTTTCTCCGGCCGACGGTAAAATCGTCGCCATTGAAGAGGTGCAGGAAAATGAATATTTTCACGAACGTCGTTTGCAGGTGTCGGTGTTCATGTCTATTTGGAACGTGCACATCAACTGGTTCCCGGTAGCGGGAACGGTGGAATATTTCCGGCACCATCACGGACGTTTCCTGGTGGCTTGGCACCCGAAGTCTTCGGAAGATAACGAACGGACGACGACGGTGGTGGACATGGGCGGACGCAAGGTGATGTTCCGTCAGATTGCCGGACTGGTAGCGCGCAGGATCGTTTCGTATGCACGGGTCGGAGAGCCGGTCGCCCAGAACAGCCAGTGCGGATTTATCAAGTTCGGGTCGCGGGTCGATATTTATCTGCCGGTGGACGCTGACGTTCAGGTTCGCTTGGGGGATAAGGTGACCGGTTCGCAAAGCTGTATCGCCCGTCTGAAAAAATAGGCGGAGTCATTCCGTCCTGCACTCGATTAATACCCTGCGGGGATGTCGAAAATATATCGCTACATAGTGGCAGCTGCCGTAACGGCTATCATACTTTTTCTGGTATGGTATTTCAGTAATATTGTCATTTATATTCTGGTGGCGGCCGTGTTGGCGATTTTGGGAAAACCGCTGACCAATTTCCTCAGTGGCCTGCATGTGGGGAAAGCGCGTATTCGAGTGCCGCGTTGGGCGGCTGCACTGCTGACTTTAACCCTGATTTGGTTGATTTTGATTGGTCTGTTTTGGCTGTTTGTGCCGATTATTTTCCAGACAATCAAACAATTTTCTGCCCTGGATATTACGCATGTCGTGCAATCTTTTCAGGAACCGCTCTCGGTCTTGGAACACTTTATCGAAAAGGTCTTTTCCTTGCATGAAAATGACTTTTCGTTGATTGAGGCCATCTCCCGTCAGATTACTCCGCTGTTCGATCTGAATGTGATTAACCATCTTTTGTCTTCGATTGTCAGTACGGTGAGCGGAGCTGTCGTAGCCGCTTTCTCCATCTCTTTTATTACGTTTTTCTTTTTGAAGGAGAGCAACCTTTTCTCCAACATGGTGATCATCATGTTCCCCAAAAAATATGAGGAAAACATTACGCGGGCCTTGGATTCCATTACGAATCTGTTGATCCGTTATTTTACGGGGATTGTGACCGAATCCAGCATTATGACCGTCATCGTTTCGTTGGGATTGTTGTTGTTGGGTTTTGCCTGGCAGACAGCTTTGATTATCGGATTGATTGTGGGCGTGCTCAATGTGATTCCTTACCTGGGTCCCATTATCGGGATGGCGATCGGCATTTTAATCGGAGTGGTTGGCGGCGGTATCTATGAGGTGACTACGTTAGGGGTAGTGGTTCGTATTGCCGGAACGATTCTTTTTGCTCAGGGGGTCGATAATTTTGTGCTGCAGCCGGTGCTGTACTCCAATCGGGCCAAGGCCCATCCGCTGGAAATTTTTCTGGTGATTCTGATTGCCGGGAGTTTGGCTGGGGTGTTGGGTATGTTGTTGGCGATACCGTCCTACAATGTAATTCGAGTTTTTGCCAAGGAGTTTTTCAACAACTTCCGGGTCGTGCAAAAGCTGACGGAAAAGATCTGATGACTTGCGGCGGATCGGATTTTGCTGCAAGAAGATTCCTAAATAGAATAGAGTATGAAAATAGGCCTGTTTTTCGGATGGGTAAGTTGTTGCCTGTTGGGCGTGATGGTGGCTTCGGGTACGGAGATTATGGGCCAGAGCCCGGATGGCAGCTTACGCGTGATTGTTTCGTATGATCGTTCTCAACCGTTGTGTTATCGAGTAGAACAGGAAGGTGAAACGGTGTTGTCTTCATCGAGCTTGGGACTGGTGATTGACGGTCGTGATCTGGGTCTTCGGGTGCAGACGAACGGAACGGTGACAGATACGTTGATCGATGAACGTTATCCCATTTACGGTCACCATGCGGAAGCCCGCAATCATTGTCGGCAATATTCCATTCCTTTAAAAGGATCGGGTCGGGCGTATGTGTTGCAGGTGAGGGTATATAACGACGGCGTGGCTTTCCGATATCGGGTGCCCGGTCGCGGCAATGTCCGCATCGAAGCCGATCGGACGGGTTGGACGTTACCGGCGGAAGCCAAGGCTTATTGGTCGAATTATACGTTGGATTATGAGCAACTCCATCAACAAACGTCTTTTGGAGAGATTCCCATGGGGCAAGTGATGACGGTTCCGCTGACCCTGGAGGTCGGAGGTCGTTTCTTGGCGATCACGGAGGCTGATTGTCGGACATTCCCGGATATGGTGGTGCGTCGTGTGGAAGATGGGGTAGAGGCTTGTTTCCCGTCGACCCCCGAAGGGTGGATGGCATCCGGAGAGGTGGTTTCTCCTTGGCGGGCGATGATGGTGGCCCATGATCTCAATGAATTGGTCAATTGTGATTTGGTCACCAATTTGTGCGAAGCTCCTGCTCCCGGACTCGATTTCAGCTGGATACGTCCCGGTCGGGTGCTGTGGCAGTGGTGGAGTGTCGGCTCGCCTCGGATGGAAGATCAGGCGGGATGGTATGATGCGGCTGCACGTCTGGGTTGGGAATATTATCTGATCGATGATGGGTGGCGGATGTGGCGCCAACCCGGTAAAGATCAGTGGCAGTGCCTCAAAGAGGTGATCGATTATGGAAAATCGAAAGGGGTGGAGAGCATCGTGTGGGTCAATTCCGAAGAGATGCGGACCCGGGACAGCATTCGAGCCTATTTGGAAAAGGTGAAAGAGACGGGGGCCGTAGGGATCAAGATCGACTTTATTCCCGAAGCGACGCCTGCGATTGTCCGTTGGTATCAAGATGCCTTGGAGGAGACGTATGCCTTGCGGTTGTTGTGTAATTTTCACGGATGTATCAAGCCGTCGGGCTTGCGTCGGACATGGCCGCACGAGTTGACACGGGAAGCGGTGCGGGGCCACGAGTTTCATATCAGTCGTTATGACCGGGTAATGCCGAAAGATCAGGATGCGATCAAGCCGTTTACTCGTTTGCTGGCCGGACCGGCTGATTTTACGCCGACGGCTTTTGTGCCCGAAGAGTTGTTGGGCTATACCTGGCCGCATGAATTGGCGCAGGCGATTGTGTATCTCTCGCCTTTGACGCACTTTGCCGATAATTATATCTATTACCTGAATAGTCCGGTGGAAGATTTGCTGCGAGATTTGCCGGTGGTGTGGGATGAAACCCGGGTTCTGCCGGACAGCCGTATCGGGAAAGTGGCCGCTTTTGCGCGGCGGAGCGGAGAAGAGTATTGGATCGGGGTGGTCAACGGAGAGGAAACTTCGTCGATCGAGCTGCCGTTCGATGATCTGAAAGCCCCCATGATGGCGACGGTCATTGCGGATCGTGAAGGGGTGGATGATGCGGTGGTGCGCACCTTGCGGGTAGTGTCACCAGGGGATCGTTGGAAAATCACCTTGCGTCCCGGAGGCGGTTATGTGGTTCGGTTGCAACCGATTCAGGGAACGGTTGAGCCTTAAATGCTAAGAGGTTAATTCTTATAAAATCGGGCGGTCCGTATTGGGATCGCCCGATTATTTTGGAATGGATGACTTCTGTAAAGAGAGGGAATAAGATCTCTTCGTAGAGACTGCCTTTCTACGGCGGCCTCCGAAAATCCGATTAGGAGCCGATTTCGCTGAGTTCCAGCCAGCGCATACTGGCTTCGTCGATGCGGTCGATCAATTCGGCTACGCGCAGGGATTTTGCCGTCAGTTCCTCGATCGGAAGCGTTCCGCTGCTCATCTCTGCCTCCAGCGCCGCTTTTTCGGCCTCCATTTCGGGAATCTGTTTGTCCAGTTGTTCCAGCTCGCGTTTTTCGTTGAAAGAGAGTTTGCGTTTGGTGCCGGATTCCGAACGGGTCGGTTTGGTGTTTTCTGTCGATTTGGAAGTCGATTCACGGGTCGTTTGTGCCGCCTGAGCTGCCTCTTGTTCGCTCTTCAGTTTCTTCCATTGCAGATAGTCGCTGTAGCCTGACGGGAAATCCTTGATGCGTCCTTCTCCTTCAAAAACCAACAGGTGATCCACCACCTTGTCCATGAAATAGCGGTCGTGAGAAACGACGATCAGGCAGCCTCCATATCCTTTCAGGTACTCTTCGAGCACCTGCAGGGTCATGATGTCCAGGTCGTTGGTCGGTTCATCCAGCACCAGAAAGTTCGGATTGCGCATCAGAATGGTGCACAGGTAGAGCCGGCGACGTTCTCCCCCGCTGAGTTTAGCCACGAAATTATGTTGGGTCTGGGGCGTAAACAGAAAATATTGCAAGAATTGCGAGGCGGTCATTTTACGCCCTTCATTCAGTTCGATGTTTTCGTCGATGTCGCTCACTCCATCGATCACCTTGGCTTGTTCGTCAAAGGCGATCCCTTCCTGCGAATAATATCCAAAACGTACCGTCTCTCCGATGTCGATCGTGCCGCTGTCGGGAGCGATCTGACCCATCAGCATTTTGAGAAAGGTCGACTTCCCGGTGCCGTTTCCACCGACGATGCCCATTTTCTCGTAGCGGGCGAAAGTGTAGTCGAAATTGCTTAGAATGACCTTGTCACCGAAACGTTTCGACAGCCCTTTGACCTCAAAAATCTTTTTGCCGATGTAAGAGGCTTTGACGTCGATACGGACCGAACCTTTTTCACGTTCTTTTCGCAGACGTTCTTCCAGCTCATAAAACGATTCGATACGGGAACGGGCTTTGGTGCCTCGGGCCTGAGGTTGGCGGCGCATCCACTCCAACTCCTGCCGGTAGAGGTTGCGGTCGCTTTCCCGTTTGGCTTCAGCGGCGTCGAGACGTTCCTGTCGCTTCTCGAGGTAATAGCTGTAGTTTCCTTTGTAAAGATATGTCTGACGGTGGTCGATTTCCACAATGTCGGTGCAGACCCTGTCGAGGAAGTAACGGTCGTGGGTGACCATCAGCAGGCTGAGTCGGGCTCGGGAGAGGTACTCTTCAAGCCATTGGGTCATCTCCAGGTCGAGGTGGTTGGTCGGTTCGTCCAGAATCAACAGGTCGGGTTCGGTGATCAGGGCATTGGCCAGCGCTACGCGTTTGATCTGGCCGCCCGACAGTTCACGGGTCGGTTGGTCGAAACGGGTGATGCGCAGTTGCGAAAGGATCTGTTTGATGCGGGATTCGTAGTTCCAGGCATCGAGCCGATCCATGCGGGCCATGGCTTCGTGCAGTGCGTCGGAGTCATTCTGGCTTAAGGCCTGTTCATAGGCCGCAATGGCCGCTACGGCCGGCGAGTCGCTCAGAAAACAGGCGTCCAGCACGGTGGTCCCGTCCGGATAGCGGGGATCCTGTTCCAGGTAGGCGACTTTCAGGTCGCGGCGAAACGTGATCTGTCCGGCTTGGTAGTCTTCCTTACCGGCGATGATGTTCAACAGCGTGGTTTTGCCCGATCCGTTGCGGGCGATCAGACCGATGCGCTGTCCCTCGCTCACACTCAACGAAAGATTCTCGAAGAGCGTCAGATCCCCGAATGATTTGCTTAACCCTTCGACCTGCAGATAGCTGACCATCTCTCCGAAGGTTTAGTAACGATAAAAGTCGGCTTTGTAAGGTCCGTCCACGTCCACTCCGATATAGGCGGCCTGTTTGGGCGTCAGGCGGGTCAGGTGAACCCCCAGTGCATCCAGATGCAGACGTGCCACCTCTTCGTCCAACTGTTTGGGCAGGCGGTATACATCTACGTCAAGCGGTTTGGTCCACAATTCAATCTGAGCCAGCACCTGATTGGTGAACGAGTTGCTCATGACGAACGAGGGGTGGCCGGTGGCACAGCCCAGATTGACCAGTCGGCCTTCGGCCAGCAGGAAGATCGAGTGCCCGTCCGGGAAGGTATATTTGTCGACTTGGGGTTTGATTTCGGTTTTGACGATGCCGGGGTAGGCGATCAGTTTGTCGACCTGAATTTCGTTGTCGAAGTGGCCGATGTTGCAGACGATGGCCTGATCCCGCATGCGTTCCATGTGTTCAATGCGGATGATGTCGCAGTTGCCGGTCGTGGTGACGTAGATGTTCCCTTCGTCCAGCACGTCTTCCACGGTGCGAACTTCGAAACCTTCCATAGCGGCCTGCAAGGCACAGATCGGGTCGATTTCGGTGACAATGACCCGGGCCCCATACGAGCGCATGCTCATGGCGCAACCTTTCCCGACATCCCCGTAGCCGCATACGACGACGACTTTCCCGGCGATCATGACGTCCGTAGCGCGTTTGATACCGTCGGCCAGCGATTCGCGGCAGCCGTACAGGTTGTCGAATTTGCTTTTGGTGACCGAGTCATTGACGTTGATGGCCGGAACGAGCAGTTCGCCCCGCGTCTGCATCTGGTAAAGACGGTGTACGCCGGTGGTGGTTTCTTCCGAAACCCCTTTCCAATCGGCTACCGTGCGATGCCATTTGGTCGGATCTTCCTGCTGCAAACGGCGGAGGGTGTCCAAAATGACGGCTTCTTCATGACTGGAGGGTTCGTATTGCAGGCTGGTGGGGTCGTTTTCGCCTCGATAGCCTTTGTGAATCAGTAGGGTGGCGTCACCTCCGTCGTCTACGATCAACTGGGGTCCCAGACCTCCGGGAAAACTCATGGCCATGGCCGTGCACCACCAGTAATCTTCCAGGGTTTCGCCTTTCCAGGCAAATACCGGTACACCGGCTTGTGCGATGGCGGCTGCGGCGTGGTCCTGGGTCGAGAAGATGTTGCAGCTGCACCAACGAACATCGGCCCCCAGTTCGACCAGGGTTTCGATCAGTACGGCGGTTTGAATGGTCATGTGCAACGATCCCATGATGCGTACGCCTTTCAGCGGTTTCGAGGCGCTGTATTTGCGACGGACGGCCATCAGACCGGGCATTTCTTTTTCGGCGATTTCGATTTCCCGGCGTCCCCAGCCGGCCAGGTCGATGTCGGCGACCTTATACGGAAGTTCCTGATTTATCCACATGATGTCAGAATTTTGATGATGGCTTGTTTATCTCGGTCGATTTGTTGCAGCAGGTCTTCGGTCGATGCAAAGCGGCGTTCGGTCCGTACGTATTGGAGCAGTTCTACACGGATACTCCGACCGTAGAGATCTCCGTTGAAATCCAGCAGATGCACTTCCAGCACGCGCTGTCCGTCCTGATCGACCGTGGGTTTGCGACCCACATATCCCAAGGCGCCGTAGGTCCGGCCCTCTACGGTGACCCGGGCGGCCCAAACACCGTTGTCGACGGCCAAGTCGGCCGGAATGCTCAGGTTGGCGGTCGGATAGCCGAGCCGTCGACCGAGCTGATGTCCTCCGATGACGGTGCCTACGATAATCGGGTTCATGCTGTATCGAGTTTGTCGAAAGGCAAAGGTAGCAAGAATAATTTACTTTACTTGTGAAAACCGTTTGTATTTCGTACCTTGCTCTGCATTTGGAACGCAGATTTATGAGCGAGACCGGTCGCAAAACCAAGAAAATATATTATTCGATGGGGGAGGTGTCGGAGATGTTCGACGTCAATCCTTCGTTGATTCGTTTTTGGGAGCAGAAGTTCTCCATTCTCAAACCCGAGAAAAACAAAAAGGGCAATCGTTTGTTCACCCAGCAGGATGTGGACAACCTCAAGTTGATCTATCACCTGGTCAAGGAGAACGGCATGACGTTGGCCGGGGCGCAAAAGCGTCTGAAAGAGAATCGGGAAGGTCTCGAGCGAAATTTGGAGATCATTGAGCGGTTGCAGGCGATCAGGACGCTGTTGCTCGAGGTGCGGCAGGAGCTGAAAGAGTCGGATGTCCGGGCCAACGAGATTCGGGTGGATGACGAACCGGAGAGCGATTGGGCTGTCGGAGACGATGCATGGGCCTCTGCGGATACGGCGGAGGCAGAAGAGATGTCTGAACCGGCAGTTGAGGGGAACAAACCCGTTGAAACGGAGAGAATGGAGGTTTCAGCGACTGGGAAGGGTCCGGATGAAGCGCAGAAAACGCTTTCGCAATCCGCAGAACTGTCGGAAGAATCCCTTGATGCCGGACAGTATGTGTCAGCCGAAGAAGGGGCCGGTGCATCCACGGAATCGGATTCGGAACCGAAACGGTTTATCCCTCAGGAGCAACCTTTGTTCCCGGAATATGTGACCCCTCAATTGGTGTCGTCGGAAGTCCAGAGCGAGGCTTTGGGCGAGAGTTCAGACTTCTCGGATGAGGTGTCGAATGGAGATCGGGAGGTGCAGGTTGAGGCTTCGGAGGAGGCGGTGCCGACCGGAAGACGGATGCAAATCATTGAACAAACGCTGTTTTAATAGATACGAACCGTGAAAGTAAAAGAGGTCGCGGCGTTGATCGAGCATTTTGCTCCTTTGACTCTGCAGGAGGAGTATGACAACAGCGGGCTGAACATCGGCTCGTATGAATCGGAAGTAGCCGGTATTTTGCTTTGCGTGGATGTGACTGAAGCGGTCCTGGATGAGGCGAAATCCTTGGGGGCCAACCTGATCGTTTCGCACCACCCGTTGTTGTTCCATCCGCTCCGACAGTTGGTCGATGCTGATTATGTGCAACGGATTGCAGCTCGCGCTGTGCGGGAAGGTTTTTCTCTCTATGCGGCTCACACCTCTTTGGACAGTGCACCGGGTGGGATGAGCTTTCGGTTGGGCGAAATCTTGGGATTGACCGAAATGGAAGTGCTGGATCCGCGGATCGATTTTCCGGGAGCCGGGTTCGGGGTAGTCGGTCATTTGCCGGCTCCGGTTCCGACGCGGGATTTTCTGAAACAGGTGCAACAACGCTTGTCGGTCGGAGCCATTCGTCACAGCGAGTTGTGTCGTGATCAGGTACAACGGATTGCCTTGTGTACCGGAGCCGGAGGATCTTTGATCCGGCAGGCGTTGCGTTCGGGCGCCGATCTGTATCTGTCTGCCGATTTACGTTATAACGACTTTTTTGTCCCGACACCCCCGATGGTGATTGCCGATGTCGGTCATTT